>CAYJII010000016.1:0-36912 GCA_964370225.1 uncultured Oscillospiraceae bacterium
TGTATCTTTGGGTTAAGAGCATTCGTCACTCCGCTTTCAAAAAAAGCACCGATGTCATACGTAGTGCTAAAAAGCGTATATGTCAAACCTTTATATGGATTATATTGATTAGTTACATATATTTTAGCATCAGGATTTATGACTTTAATATTATCAATTGTAGCTTGAATATTAGTTTTTACTAAATCGCCTGCTGCTTCAAATTGTGCCGATACAGCGTCATAACCACCATTGATAACCGTAAGTGCTGCGTTCAGTGTTACTGGATCACTATCCGCCAATTTCGTCGCCACTTCTGCAGCCGTTAATGAACCATGCTGAGTTGCAACAAGGGTATAAAACACTGCCATTAAATCATTGCCGCCGATGGTTATGGTAATAAACTCTGCGTCTGCAATGTTCTCATCATATGTGGAGCTATCAACTACTGCTGCTTTAAGCATTGCGGATGTTATCCCCGAAACACCTAGATTAGTAGCCTCAATCCCCTCTCTTTCATTAATAAGTGCAACAAAACTATCTACGCTTAGACCTTCTGGTGCATAACCTGCAGGAATGCTGTCACCAAGGGCAACATATTTCCCCGGTATCACCGCCGCATTTACCGTAAATGCTGGGAATACAAGTGTTAAGAGCATGCTAATGGCAATTAGCCCCGATAAAAATTTGTTTGCAAATTTTTTCTGTTTCATAAAGCCTCCTATATTTTAGTGAATTTTATACAATTATACTTATGTGTATTATATCATAAAAAAATACACAAAGTCAATTGAAATATAATGCATTTGCACAAAAAACGGACATCCCCACAAATGTGAGCGTGTTCTTAAATACGTCATTTACTAGGCTTGCTTATGCAAAGTGCATACCATAATTTCGGGCATAAAAAGCACCCTCCAGCACATGCTAAAAGGTAAATTGGTTCCAGTGTAACTTGGTGCGGACGAAGACAAAGCCGTGTAACAAAACAGTCCAGTGGACTGTTTTGTTACACGGCTGAGAGTCACCTCCCAAGAAACCTGGTACGCTTGTGCTGATTGATTGGAGCTCATAAAAAAAGACAGCTTAAAGGCTGTCTTTTTTATGTCAGGTGTGCTTATTTAGAACATCTTAATCGCAAGCATTGCATTTGGACAAAAAAGAAAACCTCAGCACGCGATTTGCGTGTCGAGGCTTCTCGACTATATGCATTGGTTAAAATAGCTGTAATAAATTTACGACATAAAAATACCGACTTAGTGTAAACTAAATCGGTAAATGTGTCCAGCTTCAAGCTGGTGGCGGAGATGAAGAGATTTGAACTCTTGCGCCGGCAAAACCGACCTACCGGATTTCGAATCCGGACCCTTCAGCCACTTGGGTACATCTCCAAATATTATATCAAATTCTATTTGACGCTAATATATTATACTATAATAATCTCCTAAAATCAAGAGGATTTTTCCAAAACTTAACCTATACTGCAAAAACAAAGCTATAACCACTTAACACGGGTTATAGCTTTGTGCTTTATTCTTCTATATCAGCACCTTGACTCTCAATATCCGTCCTATTTGATACATAATCGATATCGGTGCTACCATTATAAAACTGTACATTATTCTTTCCAAGTTTTTTTGCATGGTACAACGCTATATCTGAATTTTTGTATAAATCCTCAAATACATCACCATGCTTAGGATAAAATGCAACCCCTATACTCGATGATATCCTTACGGATTTCCCATTTTTCTCATACGATTTATTAAAGTAATCACAGATAGTTTGACATTTGTCGGTCACTAATTGTTCGGAAAAAGTATCTTTCATGAAAACAAAAAATTCATCTCCACCAATTCGTCCTACTATATCATTATGCCTAAATAACTTTTTAAGGAAATTTGCCATTTCTTTTATCACTTCATCGCCAAACTGATGCCCAAAAGTATCATTGAGCGACTTGAAATTATCAAGGTCAATTATCACCAAACTATGCTTATCTTCACTAGGCACCGAATTTACAATAATATTTTCAATTAAAGTTTCTGTTGTTCCTTTATTGTATATTTTTGTCAACAAATCCATCTGAGACATTTCTTTTAATAATGCCGATTCTTTTTCCTGTTCATCAATATTTTCAATAAATCCTATTGCCTTATGTGCTTGATGCACATATTCGCCACTTTCAACAAGAGCACCTGAAAACATACACCAAACAATTTTACCATTGTTTCGCCTTATCCTCAGTTTAAAATCAGAAATTTGCGTGCCTTCTCTCAGCTTGTCAAGACTTTCCGCCACCATCGCTTTATCTTCGTCGCTTATCAGCTCAAATAAATCTGCCATTGGTACAACATTCGTAGAATCTTCTGTTCCAAACACCTTCGGCAATCTACCAGAAATTTTAATTTCTTGACGCAAAAAATCAAATTCTATGATATATTTTTTTGTCTTTTCACTCACAAATCTTAAATTCTTTTCACTTTGTTGTGCATATTTTTTCAGCGCACGTTGTGAGTTGTACACCCATATTAATAAAAACAAGAACATTATCGCTATGTTAGTAATTAATATAATAGTACCACTAACACTTTCGTTTATCTTTTTGGAAATGATATCTTGCGGAATAGCCGACAAAATTATCCAATCATTCACCGCAACAGGCGCATAATAAGCTGTCCTAATTTCATCATCTTCTTTATATCTTGTTAGCCCTGATTCTCTTGTTATAAAAGAATTAAGTAAGTCGTCTGCACTATACCCATCTAGAAAGTCAAGTGAATTAATAATTTCACTAAAAATGTCATCTCCAGCAAACATAATTTCTGAGTCACTTAGTGCCACATAACTACCATTAATATCAATTACTTGGTAATATCCTGCTACATCATATAATTGCTCATTAAAATTTTCTGATAGAGTTTCTGTTTTTAAAATCCCGATTATATATGCCACAAATTCGTTTTCGTCATTGTATAAAGGCACATTCACGGAAACTGAATTTGTTTTCAAATGAACATCGTAGTACACATCGCTAATAAAGATTTCGCCTTCTTGCATTTTTTCTGTAAATTCATACTCAGCAACTACTAAAGTTTCACTATTTGTGACATAGGAAACTCCATCTGGCAAAACTACCGCGATGTTTGAAAAATCATCAATTTCAACTAAGTCGTTAAATGCTTGCTCAAAATACTCAGTTTCAAAGTTTGCATTCCTAAAAAAATCTACCGATATTTGCATTATATTTATATATTTATCAAACGCATTACATACTGCTTCTGCATTGCTTACAGCAACTATTTCAAGTGTGTCCTCAAAATCTTTAACAGCATTATCTTGCGTCGTATACATAAAAAACACTGTAGAAGCTATCGTCCACAAAAGTAAAATTACAATGATTAAAATATTGTTTGTCTTCAGTGTCTTATTGCTAACCTTCTCCAAAAACACACCCCCTATTAACATTTTATATATACTTTCATTGTAATTTATTAACATCATCATGTCAATAGTTTCGGTCGCATTTTGGAGCAATTATCAAGTTAAACGTTACTACTTTACTGTTTATATGACTGTAGTCATCCCTGTTGGCATCCTAATATCATTCTCTTTTTCTGGGAATCCTATATCCATGCACAAACTTGCGTTCATGATACTCTTCTTCCCATACTTATTTTTTATTCCATCCACGCAACAATCTAGCGCTTCTAGCTTATTTATCTTTCTCGTGTCCACAAACAAGCTCGTTTGCTCGCTGGTTATATCCTCCGTTAAATTGATCGCAGTGACGCTCACAGCACGTATATTATTCTCCCAAATATGCTGCTTTACAAATAAGTCATATGCAGCTTTTGCGAGTATGAGCGCAGATTTTGTCGGAACTTCTAATGTTGTTTGAAATTGTTTGGATGCCAGCATGTTATCTTTTACTGTAATAGAAACCCCTTTAGCGCATTTACTTTGCTTACGTAGTTTTTTTGCCACATCCTGCACTAATTCCAAAATAATATGCCAGACTTCCGCGTTATTTTCTAAGTCCTTAACCGTTGTTATTCCGTGTCCGATGCTTTTAACCGGCGATAAATATTCTGTATGCATCACTTCAGAAAAATCAAGCCCATTCGCATAGCGCCATAGCTGAATTCCGTTTTTACCCAAGTGATGCGCCAAAATATCGGGATCTGTGTTCGCAAGCTCCCCTATTGTTTTGATAAAAAATTTATTTAATACGCGCCCTGTTGACGAGCCCACTCCCAAAAGTTCTCGCACCGGCAAGCTCCACACTTTTTCTTTAAAATTCCCTTTAGATATCACAGTGACTGCATCAGGTTTTTTCATGTCCGAACCTAGTTTTGCAAAAATTTTGTTAAAGCTCACTCCAATGGACACAGTGAGCCCCAGCTCACTTTTCACCTCTTCTCTTATTCTATGGGCAATACACTCCCCATTTCCAAAAAGAAGTCCGCTGCCGGTGACATCAACCCAGCACTCATCCATACCATACGGCTCCACGCAATCCGTATAGCGCGAATATATCTCCTTAACTAGTTTTGAGTATTTGATATAATTTTCAAATTTAGGCTCCACCACTACCATTTCCCTGCACTTTTGCCGTGCTTGCCAGACTGTTTCGCCAGTTTTAACCCCACAATTTTTTGCGAGTTGATTTTTTGCTAAAACAATGCCATGACGCTCCTCAACTTTCCCACAAACAGCAACAGGCACATTTTTGAGCTTGGGGTTTAACATGCACTCGACTGAAGCATAAAAATTATTCAAATCTGAATGAAGTATTTGGCGTTCATGCATCCTTTTTCCTCCTATTGACATAATAATTTATTAGGTGTATAATAAAAATACGTAAAACGATTGCTTGTTTTTATTATACGTAATTTATTTACGTATGTCAATTAATTTTTTAGTATTTAGCGTAATTTATTTGCGCAAAATACTAAAATAGGAAATTTAATTTATATTTTTGTACCAAAATCTGGGCAGAATGGAGTGTAAATATGAAATTTGGAGAAAAACTTAAAAAATATCGCAAAAAAAGCGGAATGACTCAAGCTCAACTAGCAAAAGCGGCTGGAACTTCGCTTAAAACTATCACAAATTATGAAAGCGGTAGCACATATCCAACAAAACGCGAAATCTACAAGGTTTTAGCAGAAATTCTAGGCGTCAATCCGGATTATTTACATAATGAGAACGATGAGTTTATATCGCATGCGGCAGAAAAATATGGCTACAATGGCAAAAAGCAAGCACAAGCGCTCGTTTATCAGATGGGCGGACTCTTTGCTGGCGGCGATTTGAGCGAAGAGGATATGGATGGCGTTATGAAAGCTATGCAGGACGTATATTGGAAAGCGAAAGAGAAAAACCAAAAATACGCAAAAAATAAAAGCGATAAATAACAATCGTTATCTATCGCATCTAAGTTAGTATATAATATCATGTAATATAACCTCATGAAACGGAGCAATGTTATGATAAATTCTAAAGAAATCTATTTAAAAGCAAATCGCTTAGTAGAAGAACATGGTACCAGAGACCCTGCTGTTATTGCTACAAACTCTGATATCGAAATATTATATGTGGATTATTTTAAAAATTTGCTTGGCCTTTACACATACAAGTATCGCCAAAGATTTATTATAGTCAACAACAAAATTGATGAAGTCTTAAGCAGAATGGTTATTGCTCACGAGTTAGGGCACGATATTTTCCATCGAGATTTAGCTAAAAAAGATAGCTTACGAGAATTTGTGCTCTTTAATATGAAAAATGACACAGAATATGAGGCAAACGTATTCGCAGCCCACCTTCTTCTTGATACTGACGAAATCATCACTCTCGCAAAAAACGGATATGATGTCGTCAAAATCTCAAATATGATGGACTGCGACATAAATTTAACGCTTATTAAAATGCAGGAATTGAATCGACTGGGTTATAATTTTAATATCCCTGCTCATCCTGACAGCAAATTTTTCAAGCATATTCCAGCAAAACTTACCGATGATGAATACTTTTAGAGAGTAGCGGCGATTGATTTTAGATAACTTCTGAAGTCATCGCCTATTTCTTTATGCAAAAGTCCGTTTTCGACGATTGCTTGTAAAATTCCAAGCTTATTGCCCATGTCATATCTTGTTCCAATAAAGTCTACGCCTATCATACCTTCTTGCACGGCAAGTATTTTCATAGCATCGGTTAACTGATACTCCCCTCCAGCGCCTGTTGGAAGCGTGTGCAAAATCCCAAAAATTTCAGGTGGAAGCACACAACGTCCTAAAATGGAAAAATTCGAAAAAGCAAGCTCTTTTGTAGCAGGTTTTTCTACCATATCAGATACTGAATATACATTATTATTTATATTTTCTACTTTAAGCGACGAGTACCTTGTCACATCTGCAAATGGCACTTCTTTCATGCAAACACAACCCTTGCCATGGATTTCGTATTGATCAAGCAGCTGTTTGCAAACGGGATAGTCGCTCACGATAACATCATCGCCATACAGCACCGCAAATGGCTCTCCACCAACAAAAGATTCAGCGCACATAACCGCGTGTCCGAGCCCTTTTGGCTCCTGTTGACGCACATATATGATATTGGCTAAATTTGAGATTTCGTGCATCTCACTTAACACATCGTGTTTCCCCGAAGCCAAAAGTCTGTCCTCCAGCTCAGGAGAGCGGTCAAAATGGTCGACAACAATGTCTTTGCCGCGACTTAATATTATACAAATTTCCTCTATACCACTTTTTACAGCTTCTTCAACAATGTACTGAATTGCAGGTTTATCCACAATCGGTAGCATTTCTTTTGGCATAGATTTCGTTGCTGGTAAAACTCGTGTCCCCAGACCAGCAGCTGGAATAATCGCTTTTTTAACTTTTTTAACCATAGTAATAATCAGTTTGAAGACTCAAACTATCTCCTTAATAAAAAATCATTTTATACTCTATGCAATAAGTCAGTGTAGCTTGGCATTGGCCATTTTGTTGTTTGTACTATTTGCTCTGTAGCATCAACATATTTTCTCAGCTTGTTCATTTGTGGCAGGATTAAATCTCTACAATATACCGCATAATCATATGTGTTTTTGCAATTAGCACATTCAATTGTATTTTCAAGAATTTCAGAATTTCTCGCTATTTTTTGACTAAGGGCGGAAATATCTGTAATCAATTTATGCAGTGCATTATTGTCGGTTTTTGTGACCTTTTTCAGTGCATTATATGATTTAGACAGCTCGCCTAAGTACGAAATTACCGCTGGATAGATTTGGCGATTTGCCATTTCTAAAGCAGTTTTTGCTTCGATATTTATGATTTTACAGTAATTTTCAAGCATTATTTCGTAGCGTGAATGGCACTCAATTTCTGTTAATACATTGCTATTTTTAAATAACTCAATATTCTTAGCATCAATGTACACACCCGCTGCATCTACTGTATTTTTAAGATTTGGTAGACCTCTTTTTTCTGCTTTTGCAACCCACTCATCTGTGTAGTTATTGCCATTGAAAATAACTCTTCCATGGTTTTTCAATGTGTCTTTGATGATATTTCTTATTTCAGTGTCAAAATCTTTTGAAGCTTTAATTCTAGCTGTAAACTCGTCCAAAGTTTGTGCAACAATTGTATTTAGCACAGTGTTTGCAAATGCGATGGATGCAGAAGATCCAACCATTCTGAACTCAAATTTATTTCCTGTAAAAGCAAAAGGTGATGTGCGGTTTCTATCGCTATCGTCTTTTTGTAGTTGTGGTAAGGTTTCAACCCCAACTGAAAGCGCATCAGTAGGTGATGAAGACACTTTGTTATTTGAGCCGATACTTTTTAGCACATCTGTTAACTGCTCGCCTAAGAATATCGAAATAATCGCAGGAGGAGCTTCGTTTGCTCCTAAGCGGTAATCGTTTCCTGCAATACTCGCAGATAGCCTTAAAAGGTCGGCATGCTTGTCCACTGCAGTAATTATTGCGCTAAGGAAAGTTAAAAACTGTATGTTTTTATATGGGTTTTTACCTGGTTCTAATAAATTTTCGCCTGTATCTGTTGAGATGGACCAGTTATTATGTTTACCCGAGCCGTTTACGCCATCAAATGGTTTTTCGTGCAATAGGCAAGCTAGTCCATTTTTCTTAGCGATAATGCGCATCATTTCCATTGTTAACTGGTTGTGGTCGCATGCAACATTCACTGTGTCAAACACAGGTGCAAGCTCATGCTGAGTAGGCGCAACTTCGTTATGCTTGGTTTTAATTGGCACTCCAAGCTTCCATAGCTCGTGGTCAAGGTCACGCATGAAGTCACCCACACGCAGTCTTATTCTGCCAAAATAATGGTCATCCATTTCTTGCCCTTTTGGTGGTGGTGAGCCAAAAAGAGTTCTTCCACAAATTTTAAGGTCAAGACGTTTTTCGTAAAGCGCTCTATCAATCAAGAAGTACTCTTGCTCAGCACCTACTGTGGATAAAACTTTAGTCGCTTTTGTATCCCCAAAACAGCGCAGTAAATTTAGTGCTGAGTCCGATATAATTTTCATCGAACGTAACAATGGAGTTTTTGTGTCCAGTGCTTCCCCTGTATACGAACAAAATGCTGTTGGGATATACAAAGTACCATCCCTTACAAAAGCCGGGGAGGTAGAATCCCAAACAGTGTATCCTCGCGCCTCAAAAGTGTTGCGCAGTCCTCCACTAGGGAAAGATGACGCATCAGGTTCACCTTTTGCCAGCTCTTTTGCTGAAAAGTGAAGCATAATCTTTCCATCTTCAACAGGTGAAATAAAGCTATCATGCTTACCAGCAGTCACGTTAGTTAAAGGCTGAAACCAATGCGTAAAATGCGTAGCACCTTTTTCAATCGCCCAATCTTTCATGCAATCTGCAACAACAGCAGCAATTTTTAAAGTTAAAGGCTCGCCTGCATCGATAGTCGCTTTTAATTGTGCGTATGTCTCCTCGGGTAATCTCTCTCTCATAACAGTGTCGCTAAATACGTTACAACCGTATAAATCGAAATCAAAACTCATAAAGTCAAGTCCTCTCATCTAATTAGAAATTAATTTATTAAATTATAACATTTGGTCGTTTGTTTTTCAAGAAGAATTGTCATATTCTTTAAAACTTAATAATAATTGGGGTAAAATTAATAAAGCACTTGACATATTGGATAAATATTAATATAATGTTTATAAATATATGATTAGCTGTGAAGAGAAAATTTGTAAAAGTATGTATTTCAGAGAATGGGGCATATTGCTGAGAGCTCCAATATTTACTGTACAAAAGCCGCCTTGGAGCTTATTTAATGATGAATTAAACGTACTTTCTGCGTTAAAGAAAATCAAGTGATGGTGCTTATGCACCATAATTTGGGTGGTACCACGGAAATGTTAAGTCTTCGTCCCATATTTGGGGTGTTGGCTTTTTTTATTTGCAGAAATCATAATCTATATGTATTTTTTAAAGGAGATTTTTATATGAAGTGGACTGGATTAAACGAACTTAGAGACGAGTTTTTAAGCTTTTTTGAAAGCAAGGCTCATACAAGACTAAAGAGCTATCCCCTACTGCCACAAGGTGATAATAGCTTACTACTTATCAACTCTGGCATGGCACCTATGAAAAAGTTTTTCTTAGGACAACAAACCCCACCAAATAAAAGAGTTACCACATGTCAAAAATGTGTTAGAACTCCCGATATTGAAAGAGTAGGAAAAACTTCTCGCCATGGGACATATTTTGAGATGCTCGGAAACTTTTCTTTCGGAGATTATTTCAAGGTAGAAGCAATAAAATGGGCATGGGAATTTATTACAGAAAAAATGGAAATTCCTGTGGATAAACTATGGGTTTCAGTATATCTTGAAGATGACGAAGCTCGCGATATCTGGATAAAAGAAACAGGTATTTCTGCTGATAGAATAGTAAAACTTGGCAAGGAAGATAATTTCTGGGAAATCGGCGCTGGTCCATCTGGCCCTTGCTCAGAGATATATTTTGATAGAGGCGAAGAAAACGGCTGTGACTCACCTACTTGTGCAGTTGGTTGCGATTGCGACCGTTATGTTGAGTTTTGGAATTTGGTGTTTAGCCAATTTGATAACGACGGAAATGGCAACTATACTTTGCTTGAAAACCCAAATATCGACACTGGTATGGGACTTGAGCGTTTAGCTTGCATTATGCAGGGTGTTAATAACCTATTTGAAGTTGATACTGTACAAAATATTATGAAGCATATCTGCGAAATTGCAAATGTTGAGTATAAAAAAGACGAGAAAACTGACGTTTCTCTTAGAGTTATCACCGACCATATCAGAAGTACAACTTTCTTAATCGGCGATGGTGTTACTGCTTCTAACGAAGGCAGAGGCTATGTACTAAGAAGACTGCTAAGACGTGCTGCAAGACATGGCAGACTTCTTGGTGTTAATAAGCCGTTTTTATTCGAAGTAGTAAAAACAGTAGCAAAAGAAAATGAAACTGCTTACCCTGAGCTTATGGAAAAACTCGATTTCATCGTAAAATCAGTTAAGGTTGAGGAAGATAATTTTAATAAGACTATAGGTAAAGGCTCTGAAATATTAAATGATATGATAGAGACTTTAATTAAATCAAGCAAAACTGTCTTATCAGGTGAAGATGCATTTAAACTATATGACACATACGGCTTCCCAATTGATTTGACTCGCGAAATCGTCGCTGAGAAAAACATAACAATTGATGAAGAAGTATTCGATACACTTATGGCTGAGCAAAGAAAACGCGCTAGAGACGCTAGACTTTCTATGGACTCAGTTGGTTGGGTAGAACAAGAGCTTGACCTTGGCGGAGTCACTCCTGAGTTTGTGGGATATAGCGAGCTTGAGTGCAAAGCAAAAGTTCTTGCTATCATCGTTGATGGCCAGCAAGTTCATTCTGCTACTAATGAGCAAACTGCAACTATCGTGTTTGATAATACTCCATTTTATGCTGAAGGCGGCGGACAAGCGGCTGATAAAGGCTGTGTCACAAATGATAATTTTAACGCAGAGGTTATCGATGTACAAAAAACTCAAACTGGAATTACAATCCATGCATGTGATATAAAAAGCGGACAAATCAGCGTTGGTGACGAAGTATCGCTTGTGCTAACTAAGCTAAATAGGCAAGCTACAATGAAAAATCATACTGCTGCTCACTTAATTCAAGCAGCATTACGCAACGTACTCGGTGACCATGTTCACCAAGCAGGACAACTTGTTAACGGCAATCTCATGCGATTTGATTTCTCCCATTTTGAGGCTATGACTGCTGAGGAAATCGCACAAGTGGAAACTCAAGTAAACGAGAAAATCATGGAAGCAATCGATGTTTCTGTCAAAGAAATGAGCATCGATGAAGCAAAAGAAGCTGGTGCAATGGCATTGTTCTCCGAAAAATATGGCGACGTTGTGCGTGTAGTTAGCGTTGGGGATTATTCCATGGAGCTTTGTGGTGGTACTCATGTTGATAATACAGCAAAAATCGGTCTGTTTAAAATTGTTTCTGAATCTTCTATCGCTTCTGGAGTTAGACGTATTGAAGCAAAAACTGGTATGGAGATTTTATCACTGCTTAACAACACAAACAGTACTCTGCTTCAAGCAGCAGCTAGTTTAAAATTATCAAATCCTACTGATATCGTGAAAAAATGCGATAATTTAGTGCAGGAGCTAAAAGATAAAAATAGTGAAATACAAAGACTTAACACTGTTATCGCAAACACTCAAATTTCTGGTTTGAGAGATAACGCAAAAGAAGTAAAAGGAATAAAAATATTCAGCGTACTAGTAAGCGACGCTAATATGGATGCTTTAAGAGCAATGGGCGACAGAGCTAAAGAAAAAGCTGCTGATGAAGCTGCTATTATCATGCTGGTTTCCATGTCACAAGCAAAATCCAATTTCTTATGCATATGTACACAGGAAGCTGTAAAATCAGGTGCACATGCAGGCAAAATTGTAAAAGAAGCTGCTATGATCACAGGCTCAAACGGTGGTGGACGTCCTGACAATGCTATGGCTGGTGTGGGCGATAACACTAAAATTGATGAAGCTTTGCTAAAACTTCCTGAAATCGTAGAAAATTTACTATCTAGTAAATAAGGTTGTCTAATCAAAAACTTACAAACAAAAAGGACACTACTTAAGTAAGTAGTGTCCTTTTCTTATTTTAATGCGTCAATCAACGCTTTTACTGATAACTCTTCAAGCTCAATCGTGCTAGCTTTATATGCGATATGCTCAAGATAATGCGCATCGGAGTTTGTAATCACTTTGCCCTCAAAACCGCAGTCATATGGCGGATTTTTCACCTCAACGCATGGGATATATAAATCAGGAGGCAAAAATCCAAGGTTTGAGATAATCGAATACGACGATTTATCTATATGTGCTGGAATTGCAAGCCCATTATACTCACCCATTAAATCAATAACATCATCGATACTCACATCTGCGCCATTTATTAAAAGTTTGTCTATATGCGACACCACTTCATCACGCTCATTCATCTCGACTTGTTCGCCGAAAATGTCCGCTTCATTCATAATCGGTGGCAATTTTTCGTATAGATAATCACTGAATTTCATGCAGTCCTCAAGTTCATAAAACAGACACAAAACATGAACTTCTTCACTCGTACACACTTCTATTGCAGGTACGACTACAAGCTCGGTTTCCTGTGCAAGTTTCATTATTGCAGGCAGATTTTTAGCGCTATTATGATCACTAACAGCAATAATATCAAGCTCATTTAATACAGCCATATTCACTATATTATTTGGTGTCATATCCATATCCCCACATGGCGAGGCGCATGAGTGAATATGCAAATCGTAATAATACTTCATCACTTATACTTGCTCGTGAACTTTTAAAGCAAGTTCAAATGTGGATAACTCGCTTGTTAGCACACAAACATTTTGGCTTTCTGCTTTTTGTTTTGCTATATCATCAAGTTGCATATTTTCAGATAATATTATACAAGAAACATCGGATAGTACCGCAACAGCAATAGAGTTAATGTTCCCCATTACGGTTACCCATGCATTGTCTTGGCCCGCTCTACCCATAACTATACTAAGCAAATCACAGCAATATACTCCCTTTATTTCTCTTTCGTTCCCCTCGCCCTCAACCGCTACGGTGAGTCCGTTTTTCTTAGCAAATTCAATCGGTGTCATCAAGTATTACTCCTATCTTATTTTTCTCTAAATCACGCAAGCTCGCTGGAATATATGTCTCAAGTTTTTGCACACCTTCAATTAGGTTTGCAACATTTTCTTTGTACTTAAATATACAGTCCTCCACGCGCGCATGGCCTCTTACTATATCTTCTGCAAGCGCTTTACACGATGGCGCACCGCACGAACCACAATCCAATTTTGGAAATAACTCCTCTATTTGTTCCATCTCACTCATTTTATGTAGCGCTATACTGATATCTGTATCCAACTCAAGTATCGGTTGAAACTCAAGAGTTTCATCCCACTTCATCTCTTCAGTAATTTCCGTGATATGATTTAATGATACAGGTAAATATTTATTTAAGCGTTTAAGCTTAGTCCTTGCAACATACGGATTTTCTACTGTGAGTACTCCTCCAACACATCCTCCGTTACAAGCGTTAAGCTCAATGAATGTCAAGTCTGAGAATTTCTCATCTTCTAAATCTTCTAGTACACGGATAACATTTTCAATCCCGTCTGCAGCTAAGTAGTTATCGTTAAGCAAAGCCGCAGCCTCGCCTGAGCTTGATGCCCATGCTACCCCGATTTTACCCGATTGCACTAAAGATTCTTGTGTGGGTACTGTTTCTACTTTCGCTTCTGGTCGTCTCATATGTTTTAAAAGTTTTGTGTACACTTCGCTCATGGAGAGCACAGCAGAAATTTCGCTTTTCCTAGTCCCAAGTGGCATTTTTGCAGCTGTAACTTTTGCTGGACATGGCGAAATAAATATCGCACCAATTTCTTCGATTGGAATGCCCGTTTTCTTTGCCGCAAGTCTTTTCGCTTGTCTCGCAGCCACCTCAACAGGTGCATGTAGTGGCAAAACCTGCTCAATTAGCCCTGGAAAACGCACACGAATAAGCCTTGTCACCGCAGGGCAAGCAGAGCTTATTATCGGAGTTTTAAGTTTGCCTTTAGCTATTAGCTTTCTCGTGGCGTCCGATACAATCTCTGCCGCTTTTGAAACTTCGTACACATCATCAAACCCCATGTCTATCAAAGCTCTAAGCACAATATCGACATCATCGAGATTGTTGAACTGACCATATAACGCCGGTGCTGGCAAAGCTATTTTATATTTATATTTATCTAGCATGGATAATGGGTCAAATGTCGCTTTTTTCGCATGATGAGGACATACCTTTATGCATTCACCACAGTCGATACAGCGCTCTGACATTATCACAGCCTTTTTATTACGAACTCTTATCGCCTCGGTCGGACATCGTTTTATGCAGTTAATACAACCCATGCATTTATCTTTGTCCAAAGTAACCGAGTGAAAAAATTTTTTTTCGTTCAATTAATATCAACCTCTCGCAGATATAAGAATTATATCTAATCAGTTTTTGATGTATCTTCTATATATACTGTCATGTAAACATCAGTTCCCACATTGACCGTGGAATTCACTTCAATCTCATCACTATAACGTTTCATATTAGGCAGACCCATTCCCGCGCCAAATCCTAATGAACGAACTTCGTCAGGAGCAGTAGTGTAGCCTTCTTGCATAGCAAGTGATACGTCTTCGATGCCTTTTCCTGTATCTTTTAAATGCATCGTGATTTTTTCAGGCGATACCAAAACTTCAATTTGTCCGCCATCTGCATGTATAACCATATTAATTTCGCCCTCGTAAAGAGCAATTGCAACTTTTCTGATAATCTCTGAGGATACTCCTAGCTTTCTAAGTGTTTTTTTCACTTCAGCAGAAGCTTCTCCCGCACGTGTAAAATCGTTGCCGTCTACTAAGTAATGTAGCTTAACTGTATTTGCCATAGCTTAACAATCGCCTCCTCTAAGACCATTCTCCCACAATCTGCCACACGCTGTAAACATTCTCTCGTTTGTAGACATCAAAACGATCTCTCTTTGACAGGCAAGCTTTACAATATCCTCTGCAGGAGTTTTTCCTCTAACAAAAACGATGCATGACATGTCCATCATATCAGCCGTTCTTACAACTTGCGGATTAACAAGCCCTGTTAAAAGTATGGATTGCTCTTTTACATAAGCGAGTACGTCACTCATCATATCAGCACCGCATGCTGTTTGGATTTCTCTGTCTAAATATTCCTCTCCACAAATCACATCGCAATTTAGAATATCTCTTACATCTTCTATCTTCATATAATTCTCCGTTCCGCCATTTTTTAAAAGGCAATAAAAATAAAAATCACTGAGTTAAAGCTTTCACGCTTTACTACTCTATTATACCATTAACATAGATAGTATTTCAATATGTTAAATTATAGTTAAATTTCGATATTTTTAGTAAAGTTCGACAAAAAAACAATTTTTAATTTATTAGAGTTTTGCAAATAAAAAGGTGGAAATGTCGCTCTTAAAATGTTATAATAAAATGTGACTGAAAGCATGTGTTTTTATAATCATTATTGTTAAAAACATAACAAAGCTTTCAAATTATAAGGAGGTTGGAAAATGGCTGAAAAAAGGAAAGTCTTGCCTTTTAACGGTACTAAAGAACAGGAAGCAAAACTTTATGCTGTTCTTGAAGAATGTAAGGATGTAAAAGGTGCATTAATGCCTGTACTGCAAAAAGCTCAAGATATCTATGGTTACTTACCAATAGAGGTACAAAAAATTATTGCAAAAGGATTAGGAATGTCACTTGAAGAAGTATACGGAGTAGTTACTTTCTACTCACAATTTACTTTATATCCAAAAGGTAAATTCAATGTTTCTGTATGTCTAGGTACTGCTTGCTACGTTAAAGGTGCAGGCGACATATTTGACAGATTGGCTCAAAAATTAAATTTAAAAAGCGGAGAATGTACTGAAGATGGTAAATTTTCAATCGAAGCATGTCGTTGTATCGGCGCGTGTGGACTAGCTCCGGTTTTAACTGTAAACGAAGATGTATACGGTAAAATTACAGTTGATGATGTTGAAGATATTTTAAACAAATACATGGTTTAAAATGTCCGAGAGTGATGTGTCAATGATTATGTCACTACATATTTATATAAAGGGGTATTTGCATGCAAGAATTGTCGCTGAATGTACTTGATATCGCACAAAATTCCATTAGCGCGAAGGCAAGTCTTATCACCATCTCGGTGGATAAGCAGACAGCGCAAAATTACATGAGCATAACTATCGAAGATAACGGAGTTGGTATGGATAAAGAGAAACTTTCTCAAGTAGAAAATCCTTTTTTCACCACGAGAACCACACGTGCTGTGGGGCTTGGAATTCCATTTTTTAAAATGTCTGCCGAAATGACTGGTGGAGAGTTTAAAATATCTAGCGAAGTTGGTGTGGGAACTACTGTAATGACTAAATATGTGCTTGATCATATTGATTTAATGCCACTCGGAGACATGACGTCAACAATGACTGCTTTAATTTCACTTAATCCTGATATTGACTTTGTATATAATTACAAATTTAATGAAAATGAGTTTGCACTTGATACCCGTGAGGTTAAGGTGTTGCTTGAAGGGTTTAAGATTAATGAAGTTGAAGTGATTAATTTTATCAAGGAATTTATTGACGAAAATTCTAAACAGATTGAAAATATGTAAAGGAAGGTTCACATTAATGAAAAGTTTAGCAGAATTAAAAGCTTTGCGTGAAAAAATGCAAGCGTCGGTTAACGTTCGTGATACCGAAGATAATAAAATCAGAATAGTTGTGGGTATGGCAACATGTGGAATTGCTGCTGGTGCAAGACCTGTACTTAACGCTTTTAGCGATGAAGTAGCTAAAAGAAGTTTAGGCAATGTTTCTGTTACACAAACAGGTTGTATCGGCATTTGCCAATATGAACCAGTTGTGGAAATCCACACTCCAGACGGAGAAAAAACTACTTATATTAAAATGACAGCTGATAAAGTATCAAGAATTATCGCTGACCATGTTGTTAACGGCAATGTTGTTGACGAATATACTATTGGTAGCTTAAGCAAATAATCCCTTAGATATTGCAGTTCCGGTGACTGTAATATTATTAATATAAGAAAAATAATAAATTCGCCGGAGAAATGGTGGTTAATATGTTTCGTTCTCACGTATTAGTTTGTGGCGGTACCGGTTGTACTTCTTCAGGCAGTGAACAAATTATTTCTACTTTGGAAACAGAAATTGCAAAGCAAGGTCTTGACAAAGAAGTTAAAGTAATAAGAACAGGATGCTTTGGTCTATGTGCTTTAGGTCCTATTATGATTGTATATCCAGAAGGATGTTTTTACTCTTTAGTAAAAGTTGATGATATCCCTGAGATTGTTAGTGAACATCTATTAAAAGGTCGTCTAGTTAAACGTCTTTTATATTCCGAAACAGTTGTTGACAACGGAATTAAATCCTTAAACGAAACTGATTTTTACAAAAAACAAAATCGTATCGCTTTAAGAAACTGTGGTGTTATCAATCCTGAGAGCATCGATGAGTACATCGGATATAATGGATATGAAGCTTTAGGAAAAGTTTTAACAGAAATGACTCCTGAAGATGTAATTAACACAATTAAAGACAGTGGTCTTCGTGGCAGAGGCGGCGGAGGATTCCCAACTGGTCTAAAATGGTCATTTGCAGCAGCTAATGATGCTGACCAAAAATATGTAGCCTGTAATGCGGATGAGGGAGACCCTGGTGCATTCATGGATAGATCTGTACTTGAGGGTGACCCACACGTACTAATCGAAGCTATGGCTATTGCTGGATACGCAATCGGCGCTACAGAAGGTTATGTTTATATCCGTGCTGAGTATCCAATCGCGGTTGATCGTTTGCAAATTGCTATCGACCAAGCAAGAGAATATGGCTTACTTGGTAAAAATATTTTCGGCTCAGGCTTTGATTTCGATATGGAATTAAGACTTGGTGCTGGAGCTTTCGTTTGTGGTGAAGAGACTGCTCTTATCACTTCTATCGAAGGTAACAGGGGTGAGCCACGTCCAAGACCTCCTTTCCCTGCTGTTAAAGGTCTATGGGGCAAACCTACTGTTTTAAACAATGTTGAAACTTATGCTAATATCCCAAGAATTATCCTTAATGGTCCTGAGTGGTTTGCTGCTATGGGAACTGAGCGTTCAAAAGGAACAAAAGTTTTCGCATTAGGTGGAAAAATAAATAATACAGGGCTTGTTGAAATCCCAATGGGCACTACTTTAAGAACTGTTATCGACGAAATCGGTGGCGGTATTCCTAATGGAAAACAATTTAAAGCAGCTCAAACTGGTGGTCCTTCAGGCGGATGTATCCCTGCTGAGCATTTTGATGTTGAAATCGACTACGATAACTTAATCGAAATCGGTTCAATGATGGGTTCAGGCGGACTTATCGTAATGGACGAAGATACTTGTATGGTTGACATCGCTAAATTCTTCCTAGAATTTACTGTTGATGAGTCATGCGGTAAATGTACTCCATGTCGTATCGGTACAAAACGTCTATATGAAATGCTAGATAAAATTTCTATGGGTACTGCTACTTTGGAAGATATCGATAAATTAGAAGAACTGTGCTACCACATTAAAAGCAATTCATTATGTGGTCTTGGACAAACTGCTCCAAACCCAGTTTTATCTACATTAAAATTCTTTAGAAAAGAATACGAATCCCACATCGTGGATAAAGTTTGTCCTGCTGGCGTTTGTAAAGGATTAGTTACATACAATGTAATCGCTGACAAATGTAAAGGTTGTACTATTTGTGCAAGAGTTTGCCCAGTAAATGCAATCGAAGGATCAGTTAAAAATCCACATGTCATTGATAAAAATAAATGTATTAAGTGCGGTGCTTGCGTTGAAAAGTGCAAATTTAATGCAATTGTAAAAAAATAAGATAGGAGAGTACCTAAATGGAAAATGTAAATATAAAAATTAACGGTATGCCTATAAGTGTGCCAAAAAATTACACAATTTTGCAAGCAGCACGTGAATTTGGAATCGATATCCCTACTCTTTGTTATTTGAAAGATATTAACGAGATTGGTGCATGCCGTATTTGTGTTGTTGAAGTTAAAGGCGCTAGAAGCCTTGTAACTGCTTGTGTTCACCCTGTTTCTGAGGGCATGGAAGTTATGACTCATACTCCTAATGTTCTTAAATCAAGAAAATTAACTCTTGAGCTAATTTTATCTAACCATGACAGAAAATGTCTATCTTGTGTTAGAAGCGGAAACTGTGAACTTCAAAAACTATGTAAAGAGTTCAAAGTTGACGATGAATGTCGTTTCGAAGGTGAAAACAAACAATATGATTACGACGATTCAGCTATGCACATGTACAGAGATAACAATAAATGTATTCTTTGTCGTCGTTGCGTTGCAGTATGTAAACAAAACCAAAAAGTTGCTGTAATCGGCGCTAATAATCGTGGTTTTGACACTCATATCGGATGTGCTTTTGAAGAAAATCTTGGCGAAACTAGCTGTGTATCTTGCGGACAATGTATCGTTGTTTGCCCTACTGGTGCTATCGCTGAAAAAGATGATACAGATAAAGTTTGGTCTGCTTTGGCTGATCCAGACAAATATGTTGTTGTACAAACAGCTCCTTCAATCCGTGTAACTTTAGGCGAAGCATTTGACTACCCAATCGGTACAAATGTTGAAGGACAAATGGTTGCTGCTCTAAGAAGACTTGGTTTTGATAAAGTGTTTGACACTAACTTTGCAGCTGACCTTACTATAATGGAAGAAGCTAACGAGTTCCTACACAGAGTTACTAATGACGGTGTATTACCTCTTATCACTTCTTGTTCCCCTGGATGGGTTAAGTTCTGTGAATCACAATATCCTGATTTCATACCTAACCTTTCTTCTTGTAAATCACCACAACAAATGTTTGGTGCTATAACAAAAACTTATTATGCTCAAAAAATGGGCATCGATCCTAAAAATATTTTCGTTGTTGGTATCATGCCTTGTACAGCGAAAAAATTCGAAGTTGCTAGAGAAGACCAACAAGCAGCTGGTAAAGGAATTAACGACTGTGATGTTGCTCTAACTACAAGAGAACTTGCTAGAATGATCGACAGAGCTGGCTTAATCTTCAAAAACCTACCTGAAGAAACTTTCGACTCACCATTGGGCGAAGCTACTGGTGCTGGCGTTATCTTCGGTGCATCCGGTGGTGTTATGGAAGCTGCTCTAAGAACAGCTGTAGAAAAACTAACTGGCGAAGATTTAGCTAAACTTGACTTTGCAGAAGTTCGTGGTATGGAAGGCGTTAAAGAAGCTTCATACAACGTTAACGGATTAGAAGTTAAACTTGCAATCGCTTCTGGCTTAAGCAACGCTAGTGCATTACTTGACAAAGTTAAATCTGGTGAATCTACTTACCACTTTATCGAAATCATGGGATGCCCAGGTGGTTGTATCAACGGCGGTGGACAACCTGTTCAACCTGCAAGTGTTAGAAACTTCATTGACCTAAAATCTATCAGAGCTAAAACTCTATATGATATGGACGCTTCAATGCCATTGAGAAAATCTCATACAAACCCATCTATCATTACTCTATACAATGATTTCTTAGGCGAACCAGGCAGCCACAAAGCTCATGATATCCTACATACTACATATGTAAGAAGAAGCTTATTCTAAGAATAAAATTAAAAGCTGTTGCAGTTTTAAACTGCAACAGCTTTTTTATGTGGAAAACTTTATACTAGAAGCTGAATTTGTGAGTTATACATTTGAGATGCACTGTTTATTTCTCGCATATTCTCATACTTTTTTATAACTTTTTCAGCTTCAATTGGATTTTCCTTTTTCTTACCCATATTCTCTGCAATCGCAAAAAGCGCAGGCTTATTTTCAAGCAGATAGCGTCTATCCCTAGTAGAAACTAGTTTCCCAGACACCATGTTGTTATAGATTTTGCGGCATTTCCCTTCAAGCAAGAGATACGCTTTTTGCCTTTCCATGCTCACCTTTTGCGTTTGTGCAAAGCGCTTTACATCCTCGATAGCTTTAAGCGCCCCGAGGTCATTACTACTAAGTGTCGTCTTCTCCACCGAGTCCTCTGACCTAATATTTGAAGCTGCAACTTCTGTTTCATTTGCGCTAACGCTATAGCTTTGCAGATTTGTAGGATACGCCGACGTAATATTATTCACCGTCATCAAAATTGCACCTCCATAAAAATTCTTATCTATATTTATATCGGTCGCATGTAATAATAAATTATAGGCTATATCCACAAATTTCCGAACAGTATTTTGTCGTAAATGTGTAAGTCTTTTAAATAATTAATCAAAAGCTATACATTATAAAAGCAGTTAGCTCCTTGATATTCGGCTATTTCGCCCAAATTGTCTTCAATACGGATTAACTGGTTGTACTTAGCAATACGGTCAGTACGACTCATTGAACCTGTTTTAATTTGTCCCGCATTCAAACCTACTGCAATATCAGCAATTGTAGCATCTTCAGTTTCGCCTGATCTATGTGAAACTACGCAAGTATAACCCGCTTTTTTAGCCATTTCTATAGCATCAAAAGTTTCAGTTAGCGTACCGATTTGGTTAACTTTGATTAGAATTGAGTTAGCGATTCCCTTTGCAATACCCTCTTCTAAAATTTTAGGATTAGTAACAAATAAATCATCGCCAACTAATTGAATTTTATCGCCGAGACGGTCCGTTAATTTTTTCCAACCATCCCAATCGCTTTCACCAATTCCGTCCTCAATTGATACAATCGGGTATTTTATGCACCATGAAGCATACATATCAATCATTTCTTCAGTAGTTTTTGAGCCATGCCCTGATTTGTTTAAATCGTACATACCAGTCTTTCTGTTGTGGAATTCAGAAGCAGCGACATCCAGTGCGATACAAATATCACTCCCAGGAACATATCCAGCTAACTCAATAGCTTCAACGATAAGCTCAAGCGGTTCTTCGTTTCCTCCGTTACAGCTAGGAGCAAACCCACCCTCGTCACCTACATTAGTATTATAACCTTTTTTCTTTAACACCTCACGTAATTTGTGGAAGGTTTCAGCACCCATTCTTAGTGCGTCTTTAATAGATTTTGCGCCAATTGGCATAATCATAAACTCTTGGAAGTCAACTGTCGAATCCGCATGAGAACCACCGTTAATGACATTCATCATCGGAACAGGTAAAGTTTTGCCATTAAATCCTCCAAAGTATTGGTATAGTGGCATACCATAATAATCTGCCGCAGCATGAGCGCAAGCTATAGATACCCCTAAGATTGCGTTTGCACCCAGTTTTGATTTAAAATCTGTCCCGTCAAGATCTAACATAGCTTTGTCCACAGCATTTTGGTTGGTAGCATCCAATCCCTTCACAACAGTTGCGATGATTTCGTTGACATTATTAACCGCTTTAACAACACCTTTTCCAAGATAACGACTACTGTCGCCATCTCTCAGCTCCAGCGCTTCCCTTTCGCCCGTGGATGCACCTGACGGTACAATAGCACGCCCAAACGCGCCACATTCAGTAGTCACCTCAACTTCTATAGTAGGATTTCCTCGCGAGTCAATGACTTCTCGCGCATAAACTTTTTTAATAATTGACATTATTACAACTCCTCTCTACTTCTATTTTGAGCAAAATTATAACATAAATACAAAAATACTTAATACAAATCTATTTTAAACTTATTTTGTGCATTCTCAGTGAGTATATGATTTCTCCGTCATTGCGCTTGACAATAATAATGAACATATGTATACTTATAATTAGTAAACATATGTTCATTTATAATTTTTTGGAGGGAATATGAGTTATATAAATTTTAAAAATGTTAAAAAAACTTACCATGTTGGAGAGGTGGATATCAAAGCTTTGGACGGGGTTGATTTCAGCATTGAAAAAGGCGAATTCGTGATAATTGCAGGCGCTTCTGGCGCTGGTAAAAGCACGATTCTCAATATTTTAGGTGGTATGGATATCGCTACTTCGGGTGATATCACAGTAGACAATAAAAAAATACATGCTACATCCGACAAGGAACTAACTGATTATAGACGGTATGACATCGGCTTTGTGTTCCAGTTTTACAATTTGGTGCAAAATTTAACAGCGATAGAAAATGTAGAACTAGCAACACAAATTTCAAAAAATCCGTTTGATGTAAACGATATTTTGGATCAAGTTGGCTTAAGCGAACGAAAAAATAATTTCCCATCACAACTATCAGGTGGAGAGCAACAACGTGTGGCGATAGCTCGAGCTCTAGCGAAAAATCCTAAACTGCTACTTTGCGACGAACCTACAGGTGCGCTTGACTACGAAACGAGCAAGCAAATACTTTCACTGCTACTAGATTGCTGCAAAAAATTCAATATGACTGTGGTGCTAATCACCCACAATCTGTCACTTTGCCCACTTGGGGACAAGGTAATTAAAGTGAAAAACGGGAAAATATCTTCTGTTCAAGTAAATGATAGCCCTAAAACCGTTGAAGAGATTGAGTGGTAATTATGAGAAATAAATTACTTTTAGAGACCATTAGAACCATACGATTGTCGCTTGGGAAATATTTGACACTACTTCTTATCGTATTTATGGGGGTGTCTTTCTTTTCAGGAATGCTCTCAATATCCGCAGCAATGAGTGAGAGTGTTGATGCGTACATCGATGAATACAATTTTTCAGATTTTCAAATTTATGCTAATTATGGACTCGATGACGATGATATAAGCGCTATCAACTCGATTGACGAGAACATCAGTGCAGAAGGCGCAAAATTCATCGATGCAGAGGGTACTTTTGGCGAAACAAATTATGTTTTTCGTGTGGAATCCTTCAGTGAAAATAGTAATATCAACAAAGTTAATCTTATCGAAGGTCGTTATCCAACTGCACCTAACGAAGCATTAGCGGAAGTGCATGGTGGGCTTTATGATGTTCCACAAATCGGTGATGTTGTTACAATTAAAAAGGCTACAGGAGAGCTTGATGAAATTTTAGCAGAAACTGAGTTCACTATAGTTGGCGTTGTGACCACACCAAACTATATGAGCCAAGAAAAAGGTTCGAGCACTCACAACAATCTGATGTTAAACACTTTTATTTATGTGCCTGAGGATGCATTCCTAACAGACTTTTACACTGTCGCTTATGTTTTGAGCGCAGAAGCTATCCCACTCAATTCTTTCAGTGATGAGTATAAATCTATGCTCGCTGACGATGAAGATAGTATCGAGGAATTGGCACAAACACAAGAGCTAATGAGAGCAGAAAAAATTATATCAGAAGCAAACGACGAGTATCAAAGTGGACTTGACGAGTATAATGACGCTGTTTTAGAGTTTGAGGCTGAAATGGCACAGTCAGACGAAGATATAAAAAATGGATTTAGCGATATAGAAAAGGCAGAAAATGACTTAAATGAAGCGAAAGCTACGCTGGACAACTCCATTAGTCAGATTAATTCACTAATTGATAGTGGCGCCGCTAGTCCACAAATTCTTGCACAAAAATCACTATTAGACACAGAAATCAATAATCTCAATTCTGAGCTGGAAAAACTACAAAATTCGCGTGTCGAACTCGAAGAAGCACAGATTGAGCTTGTCGATGCGCGTACTGAAGCAGAGACTGAATTTGACGAAGCTTGGGACGAGCTTATAATCGCAAAAGAAGAGATTGATGCGATGGGGATTGGCGAATGGACCATTTTGGATAGGGATATGCACTATTCTATGTCAACATACGCAGACACAGTCACACAAATGCAAGTTATCGGGCTAATCTTCCCCGTATTCTTTTTCATGGTGTCTGCTCTAGTTTGCCTTACAACCATGACGCGCATGATAGATGAACAAAGAGGACAAGTAGGAGTGCTCAGAGCGCTTGGATATAGCCGTTTTGCATGTGCTGGCAAATATTTAATATATTCACTTAGCGCAACTCTAATAGGCGGTCTAAGTGGTGCTATACTCGGCATATTGATATTCCCCGAGATTGTGTATACTACATGGGGCATAATGTATAATTTGCCGCCAATTAATTACGATTTCCCAATTTTTAATATGATTATTGCAATTGCCATTTTCCTACTGTTAATGGGGTTAACCACATACAGTGCAATTAGAATTGAGACTTCAGAAGTCGCGAGCAGTTTACTGCGCCCAAAAGCTCCGACCGCAGGAAAAAAGGTATTCTTAGAAAAAATTACATTTATCTGGAACAAACTGTCTTTCACATCAAAAGTTACCGCAAGAAACATCATCAGATATAAAAAGAGATTTTTTATGACAATTTTCGGTATAGCTGGTTGCACCTGCCTTTTAGTCAGTGGATTTGGTATGAGAGACTCTATTAGTGGCATTGCTTCTCTCCAGTATGGTGAATTGACACTTTATACAGGTGTTGCTAGCATTAGCGAAGATGCTAGCGCTACACAAGCAAGTGAAGCGCAAAAAAATATCAACGCTTTAAGCTCCGATGTAAGCAGTGTTTTGATGGCAAACTATTCTTCAAACGTCACTTTTGGAGACAGTGATGCTGTAGCATATATTGCTGTGTACGATAGCAATGATGAGCTGCAACAAATGAATCTCACAAGAACTAGAGGAAGTGAAGAAACATATAGTCTTGATGAGAATACTGTGCTATTAAGCGAAAAACTAGCTCAGCTTTTAGGTGTGAAAATCTCTGAGGAAATCACAATAGAAAGTCAAGACGAAACCAAAGCTACTGTTACAGTTGGCGGCATATTCGAAAAATATATAAATCACGAAATTTATATGAGCAGTGCAAATTATGAATCTTTATTCGGTGAAGAAGCTACAAAAAACTCTATACAAATAAAAACTGATTTAAACGAAGATATTCTGCAAGATAAAGTTTTAGCCATGGATTTTGTCAGTGGAATTACACTAAATAGCAGTATTACCTCAAGCTTTGATAATATTACCACGAGCATGAACATTGTAGTTGTCGTAATCATCGTGTCCGCTGCAATCTTAGCTTTTGTGGTGCTCGGCAATTTAGCAAGCATAAACATTGGTGAGCGAAAACGTGAAATTGCCACGCTAAAAGTTTTAGGATTCAACCACAAGGAAACAAAAGATTATATCTTTAAAGAAAACATGGTATTAACTATTTTCGGCGCAATTTTTGGTGTGGTGCTTGGAATATTCGCACATAATTTTATCATCACTCAAGTAGAGATGGACTTTATCATGTTTATCCGCCTTGTATCAATTGAAAGCATGCTGTTTTCCGTGATACTGACATTTATTTTTTCTATTTTTGTTAATAGATTTATGTTATCAAAACTCAAAAAAATTGACATGATAGAATCGCTTAAGAGCGTTGAATAGTTAGGAGATTTTATGGCACAAGTATTAAAAGAAGAGCAAAAAAACAAAATATTATATGCAGCTAAAACCCAATTTGTAGAAATTGGGTTTTCTGGCACATCAATGCGTGCAATCGCTAAGGATGCTGGGATGACTGTGGGTAATATTTATCGCTATTTCAAAAATAAAAAGGATATTGCAAACGCAATTATCTCCCCTGTTTTAGAGCAACTTGATGGAATTCTGATGATATTGTCATGCAATAGTGGTGATATACTTTCTCCTCCTGTGAGTGTAGTACAGGACGAAAACTCGCTCACAGAAATTTTGTTCCAATTAGCAGATTGTATGGTAGAAATTGAAGATAAATATAAATATGAAACTGTAATTTTGCTAAACGACGATGAAATTAATGAGAACTACCGCACTTGGCTTTACATGCTCATCAAAACAATTTTGTACGGAAGCGGACATCCTAGTACTGATAGTGAAGATAAACTTCATATGATGTCCTCTATTATATCTAGCAGCATTTTCGCTGGACTTTCTGATGCAGTAAAGATAAAGATTAGCTACGATATCAGCAAGGATGATTTTAGAATAATTCTTAGAAATTATTTTGATCGCTGCGTCTCAATGCTTAAGTTTTAATCAAAATAAAGATATTTTATTTCAAATTAAAAAAGCAGTATGATTTTCTCACACTGCTTTTCTTTTTATATAGCTAATTGCAAAAGCACATATAATTACCCCAACTAAAAACAATATTATCAACCACATCGCAACCGACATCCCAAATATATCGCCTATTGTCCCCATTAAGTAACCACTTAATATTCCTCCAATTCCACCGCTAGCGCAATAAATGCCTATAGCTTGCTGCGTGTTATTTGGAGCTAGTGTGGATATTATCGCGATACCAGTAGGGTAAATTGTTGCATAAAATAGTCCCGATAACGCAAGTAATACTCCGCTAAACTCATGCGTAATTATACCTATCGCAATTGTTATTATTGCAAGAAACGCCATTATTATTATACTTTTTTCATACCCAATGCGATCAATAATAACACCACCAACAAATCTCCCAGCCATTACAAGCATAAAATATACAGACAAATATCTAGAAGCACTCTCAAGCGAAACTCCTTTTTGCGTTGTAAGAAACTCTACTAGCCATGTAATTATTCCCACCTCGCTGAAAACATATAGGAACACTACTCCTAATAACAGCACAAGTCCTTTACTAACTGGCAGTTTATTTTTGACTTGAGCATTGTCTTTCGTCTCTGTTGTATGTATATTTTTGTCTTTTTTATTAAACGCAATAATAAAAGAAAAGATAATTGCAACCGCAATAAACGGAAGTATTGTTATATACGCTATTTTCCAGCTAATGCTAGTAGCGTACAAAAATGAGCAGTAAAATGGCATTACCATGGAACCAATGCTATGAAAAAGTGATGTCCAGTTTAAGTTGCGCCCTTTGTTTTCCGGGTCTGCTTGCACTACTATGTGGTTTCCCGATACAGCTATTGCCCCGCCTGCAATTCCTGTAAAAAATGCTCCTACAAGCAATATCGCTATGTTTCCAATAATATATAATATTGTGCCTATAAGAAAAAACACAAATCCTATAACCAGCACTTTTCGACTTCCTATTTTTGCCGCTACAATTCCCATTATAAAATTTGATATTGTGTAACCAATAAAGTATGCAGTGATAACTGTTCCACCAAGTGCATACGTTAGTCCATTTTCTTCTATTACAGAAGATATAGTAGCTGTCCTGGCACTTTCTATACATCCGTAAACTAAAAATACAAAGAAAATAAAATATATTATCAGTTTTGAGTTTTTAACTTTCATTGACCTTCACCCCATCATCATACAATTTTAGTGCACTGTTGTCATTAACACAGTTCGTACAAACTCCATTAGTAACTATCAACTTAAAATCATACTGTAGTAATCGCGTCTGGTATCTTATTTTAATGACAAACACATCCTTTCATGTAAATTTGCATAATAATAATATTCATGGTATAATGCGTTTTAATGATATTTTAAGGAGTTGACACCTTGTCTGAAAAAAATCAGCTAAATCATCAGCACGACAATACTTTTGAAGAAACTAACGTGTATGGAACACGACATGGTAGTACTGAATATCCATTAGCATCATATGACAATTATCGCCGCTGTAATAAGGGTGACGTTATTTTAGATGCGCATTGGCATCATGAATACGAAATACTTATAGTAACACAGGGGGAAATCAGTGTTAATATTGATAATTCAGTTTATAAGCTAAAGGAAGGGCAATTTGTTTTTATCGCTTCCCGCCAACTGCATTCATGCATCGCTCTGTGTGAAAATGAATGTGCTTATACTTCTGTTGTATTCGATATATCATTGCTTGTAAACCTCAGCCACGATATAGATCAAACCACATACTTTTCCCCATTGCTATGTAAAGAAATATCTCTTCCCACAGTGCTAGAAGAACAAAACACATATAATGAAATAATATATAATCATGTTACTTCGATAGCCAGTCTTTATGCAAAATCCAATAGCACCTTTACTTTACAAATCAAAGGGCATCTATACTTTATTTTTGCAATATTATTTGAGTATTCAGTTAAATCTTCACCATTAACTCAAAGCCAGATACGAAATATATCACAAGTAAAAAATGTTTTAAGATATATTGACGAGCATATATATGAGCCACTGAGCACGGATTCTTTGAGCCAAGTATTATGTGTAAGTAACGAACATTTTTGTCGTTTATTCAAAAAAACAACAGGTAGAACTCCTGTTGATTACATTAACAATAAAAAGATGATTAAAGCAGCAGAGTTATTGCAGGTAGGGGATAAAAAAATCATTGAAGTCGCTTTTTTACTCGGCTATAATAACTTAAGCCACTTTAATCGGCTTTTCAAAAGATATATGAAAAAACTACCTAAAGAATATAAGCCAAAATAAATTTTGTCCTATATGTGAATTATACATCTAAAACATAATTAAGGCTTACACTATAATGATAATGAAACTATACTATTTTGATATTACATATTTTCACTGTACTTAATTATAAATAAAGACAAATTTAAATCCCACATTTATCATACACTTAAAAATAAGGAATAGCAATAATAATTGCTATTCCTTATTTTTATTTTGTATCGCACAACTCTATAAATCATCACTCAAGAGTTAAAATTCTTACACTAATCAGTGTTATCCCAAAGATAAAACTATAATCTTACAAACCATTATAGATTTTCTTTAATCCAAGTGCAATCTTCTTTTAAGCAAACTACTCTTTCTTTAGGTTCATTATAGCTATATTCACGTTCAACAACATAAATTATATCTTCATCAGATTGTGCATCAGCCGCTGCTTTAACTGCTTTCCAGTCAACATTCCCCTGTCCTTGTGCAACGTTTACGCTATTGCGTAAATTTCTTTGTTTTAGTTCTTCTTCTGTTAAAATTCGATTACCGTTTGCATCGCGTTTTATAACTGGTGTAGGTTCTGTGCTATGTCGTGACACTGGTGGAGTTACGCCTAATTCGCCTGCATTTTCCTTTATATGAATTAATTTGACTCTACCTTTGTTTGCATTAATGTACTCGACTGCATTAACACCCGCTGCTGTAACCCATCCACAATCAAATTCAAACACAACATAATTTGGATCAGTATACTCAATTAACCAATCAAGCAAATATTTGCCATCATCTACATGAAACTCTTGCGTATGATTGTGATACCCCATTTTCATGCCATATTTTGAACATTTTTTACCCAAATCATTTAAATCATTTGCAAGTTCTCTCGCTTCTTCTTTTGTTGCAAAAGGAGCGTATGGTACAATAATATACTTTACGCCTACTTCTGCTAAAAACTCAATTTGCTCCTCAACTTTTTCCAACGGAACATGTGAAGATAGCGCTTCAACGCCTGCTTCCTCAAGCGCTTTTTTCACTTGAGCAGCTGTTAAATTTTCGTAACCACCTGCAAACTCTACTAAATTGAACCCTATTTCTCCACTCGTTTTTATTCTTTCAAGAAAATCTAGTTCACAATCAAATGTGTACGAATACAGTTGAATTCCAATTTTATTCATAATGTTTCTTCCTTTCATACTAATGTTTATTCTGACATTTCGAATCTAAACCAAATTTTTTCTAGCCTTTAACCGCACCTATTGTAATTCCTTTTACAAAAAATCTTTGAAAAAATGGATATATCACTAAAACAGGTAAAACACCTACAACTGCAATTGCCATTTTTATACTAACACTTGGCATAGTCTGTGCTATTTCCGCAGCTGCTGCTGAATCCATCCCACTCTTTAGAGCTTGAACATCCCGTAACATATGATTTAAAAGCACTTGAATGCTATATAAATCTTGATCTTGTATATAGTATAAACCATTTCTCCAGTCATTCCAATAAGCCAGTCCGATTAATAATGTCATAGTTGCCATCATCGGTGTACTCATTGGTAATACTATTTTAAAAAGAATTCTGTACTCTCCCGCACCATCAATTTTTGACGCTTCAATAACTGCATCTGGTATATTTGTAGTGAAATATGTCCTCATCATAATAACATAAAATGCATTAACAAGTAAAGCTGGTATTAATAGTGCAAATATAGTATTCTTAATGTCTAGGTAACGTGTGTACATTATATATGTCGGAACTAGCCCCCCATTAAACAGCATTGTAAAAAATACAAAGAAAGCTAGTTTGTTTCTTCCAGGTAAATCTTTTCTCGATAGCGGGTACGCCATTAATGCGGTTATAAAAAGTCCAACTACCGTACCTATTACTGTAACTAATATTGTAATGCCATATGCAGAAAAAATTTGCGCGCTATTTTTAAACATATATGCGTACGACTCTATGCTAAATTCAGCTGGGAAAAATGAATACCCATCTCTGATTAATGCCTCTTCTGCTGTAAATGAAGATAATATCAGCAAAGCAAAAGGAAGTAGACAGCATAATGATAAGAAAATCATTAAAATATTAGCAAAAAGCTGAAAGCCTCTATCTTTTTTTACCATAATTATTTATTCCTCCATTAAAACAGTGCATTATCTTCGCCAGCTACTTTTCTAACTGTAAAGTTTGCAAGCAAAACTAATATAAAACCAACTACTGATTGATAAAATCCTGCAGCAGAGGACATTCCTACATTATTCAATCTAACTAGTCCACGATAAACATATGTATCTATTGTGTTTGTAACATCGTATAATGGACCCGAGTCCATAGGAACTTGATAAAACAATCCAAAGTCTGAGTAGAAAATTCTTCCTATCGCCATTAGTGTTAATGTGATTACTGTCGGCATTAGCCCAGGTAATGTTATATGTACTATTTGCTGCCATCTATTTGCCCCATCTATTTCAGCTGCTTCATAGTACCCTCTATCTATTCCTACAAGTGTAGCATAATAAAGTATGCAGTTATAACCAAATGACTTCCACAAATTCACTATAATGAGTATGCCTGGCCAATATTCAGATTCAGTATACCACGCTATGGGTTCTATCCCTAACATAGGTAACAATGTATTATTTAAAAAGCCTGTTTCGCTACTTAGCATAGCAAACACCAAATAGCTTACTACAATAATCGAAATTAGATATGGCAATAATATTATTGTTTGATACATTTGCTTTAGACTTTTTGAGGTAAGCTCTCCTAAAATTATCGCCACTGCAATAGCAATAAGAGTCCCCAAAATAATAAATGCTAGATTATATAGTATTGTATTTCTAGTGATTACAAAAGCATCCTGCGTCTTAAATAAATATGTAAAATTGCTAAGCCCTGCCCAATCGCTTCCTAAAATACCTTTATTCCAATTTATATTTTTAAATGCAATTATTAGTCCCATCATAGGAGCGTAGTTATTTAACAACAGGTAAAGTCCACCTGGTAAAAACATCAGATAAAGTGGCAACCACTTTAAAAACACATGTTTTTTACTGCTTTTAACAGTATTTTGTATTTTCTCTTTAGCCAAATCTAAACTACTCCTCTCTTTAATATTTATGCATTGAAGCCAATTAGCCTCAATGCATAATTCTCTTTACTTGCTATATCAAACATAACAAGCTAATATTAATTTTATAGGTTATTGAGTAGCTAACCAAGCGTCAAGTTGAGTTTGCTTTTCATCAATAATTCTATCGATTCCAGCACTTTCTAACTCAGCTATAAACTGTGGTAAAGCTTCCTCTGGATTTAATGCGCCACAAAGCAACGCTTTATTGTATTTAGCTACAACATTTGTACAAGCAGTAACTTCATTATTTACATTAGCTGAATCATATGTAAAGCCAAATGCTGTTGATTGAGTTGCAGTGTTGTTAAATTCTCTTGTTACGTCCCAGTAATCAGGAGTGGAACCATTCCATGTATGTCCGATGAATTGGTTAGGCGTTAACCATGTACCACTTTTTCTATATCCTGAAGTTGTTGCATCAACACCATCTGCATAGTCAATTATACTTTGGCCGTTTGAGCTTCCACCTTCTTCAGTTACTTGATAATGCGTATCTTCGATACCGTACATATATAAGTTTCCGATTTCTGGATTTGTATATAATTCATTTAATAATTTCATTGCTGCTTCAGGATTTTCAGTCGAACTTGAAATTGTCCACGTTGCACGAGAAACGTTATTTGTACTAGCAAGTGCAGGTAAAATTTCGCTAACAACTATTTCAACACCCAATGAAGCTGTATTCTCTGCTGCATATCCAGGTTTTAGATTTGTAAAATAACCAAAAGCAGTGTTTGCTTGAACTAATGAGCTTGCAACCTCAGTTGAGTTAACAGCATCTGCTTGAATTAATCCTTTTTGCATCCAATCGTACATTGTAGTAACAAGCTCTTCGTATTCTTCTGTTTCATATAAGTTTACTACTGTTGTTTCTTGTGCCATATCAGGAAGAACTCCTAAGTTTACGATATCATCACCTAGTGGGTCCCAACCCCAGTTTCTTATATTTTCACCTGACGAAACCGCTACAGGCCATATATTATCTTCATTTTCTTTTATGATTGTCAGCGCTTCTTCAAGGTCCTCTAAACTTTTAATATTTTCATAATCAATTTCGTATTTGTCAACTAAATCTTTTCTCATTGCAAACCCTTGTGAACTAGCAAGGTCGCGTCCAGTTGTAATTCCATATAAATCTTCACCAACACGTCCACATTCAATATAATCGCCAATTTGCTCTACAATCCCTGATCCATATTGCTCAATCAAGTCGTCAAGTGGTAAAATTTGACCAGCATTTGCAGCTGTTGGCAATGGTATCATATACACTGGTAGAATGTCAGCATCTTGACCAGATGATAACATTAAAGTTGTTTGTTCAGCATAAGTAGCAAATGGTAGGAATGTAAGATCAACATTAATATTAAACTTCTCTTCTAAAATCGCATTCATAGCCTCTTCTACTAAAGCTACATCTGCATCCGCTTTTCCTGACGCCATTGTTACCACATCAAGTGTAACTAGCTCATCTTCACGCAGACTGCTTTCCTCATCGGAACTAGAATTGTTTGCATCGTCGCTACCGCTTGTTTGAGTGTCGCCATCAGTGTCTGTTGGAGCACAAGATGCTAATGATGCCATCATAATTACAGCAAGTAAAAGCGATATAATTTTCTTTTTCATTATAACCATTCCTCTCTTTTTGTTGTGCTATTTTTATGATAAGAATAGCACAAAACATTTAGTTTGAAATTTTTTCCAAACTTTCTTTCATTTTGCTTGGTTTTCGCCGATAAAAAAGTTATTTGCATTTCTCTTTTTCATGTATAATTATACCAAAACAACATGAAAATAATCTGCAAATAAAGTGACACAAATTGTTAATAATGTGACTTTTTATCGGCAATCGTACAATTATTTGACATTTCACTATGATTATTTATGCAATTGCCTATATTCCAGCGGTGAAAAACCACTGTGTTTTCTAAATAGTTGTGAAAAATACGAAAAATTAGTATACCCAACTTTTGTAGCAACTAGCCCTACCGGTATATTAGTTTGTGAAAGAAGAGTTTGCGCAACTTTCATTTTTTCGTTCATGATGTATTCGTTTAACGAAACCCCAATTTCTTTTTTAAACCTACGCGACAAATATTCAGGATTCAAAAAAACTTTGCTAGCTATATCTCCGCGCGAAAAGTCTTTATCTAAATTTTGTTTGATATAATTTATCGCCATGGATATTGCCGATTCGTTGCCTTCTAGCTTCGTTTGCTCCACTCCGCTTAGTTTAATATTTTCACGCTGTATTTTCTTATATTCCTCAATCTGTTTTAAATTCTCACGATTTTTTTGGATTTTTTCGAGTGCATTTTTCACTGCTGCTTGCACCTCCTCATATGGTGCAGGCTGAGTGATATAATCAAAACTACCCATTTTCACGGCTTCTTTAGCGTATAAGAACTCTTCATGTGCAGAAAGAAAAATAGAGGCTATATCACTTTTTATCTCTTTTGCCCATGCTAAAAATTCAAATCCATTCATTTCTGGCATCTCTATATCGCAGAGCAAAAGATGTATCTCCTCTTTCAAAAAAATATCTTTTGCTTTGTTGACATGAAATGCGCCGTAAACGTTCATAACGCCGATTTCATCCCAGTTTACGCCCTTTATCGTACCCTCAACTACTTCGGGCTGATCATCTATAATTAGCACATTCACTCTTATTCCTCCTCATCAGTCTCAATATGATTAGCTTTTATTGGGATAATTAGTTCAGAAATTGCACCAAATTCACCATTATAAAAAGCGCATATTAAACCTTCGCCATAAATTAATTTTAAACGGTTAATCACATTAAATATACCGATATGCTCATCCTTATATAAATTACTGTCAATTATGCCCAGTGCAGCTAATGCCTCCTCAGAAAAACCTGGGCCATTATCGCAAACAGTAATATCTGCATATTGTTCCCCATCACTCTCGAGCAAGCTGATATTAATTTCAATCTCCAAAGCTTTTTCATCAGTAGTCGCATGTTTTATGGAGTTTTCAACAAAGGTCTGGACAGATAATGGTGGTATGGACAATTTTTCAAGTCGCTTATCTACATTTATTTTGCATATAGGAGGTTTTTCTGCACTAATTCCTTGAATTTCAATATAATTAGTAATATGTTTTAGCTCTCTAAACAGCAAAACAAATCCTAAGTTATCTGTAAAAATATATCTAATATGGTGAGAAAAAGCCAGTATCATTTTTTTTAGTTTTTCTTCTTGCTTTGTCTGGGAGAGTGCATATAGACTTTTTAGTATATTCAAAAAGAAATGTGGTCGTATTTGCAACTGTAAATACCTAAATTTAGCTTTTTCTTTTTTCAAGTCATTTTCATACGCTTCTATTTTCAAATTATTCATTTGGCTCATCATACTATTAAATGTATGTGCCATTTGAGTGAATTCGTGAATATTACTGTCAACTTCTGCTTTTATTTCAATGTCTCCTGCTCTGATTTTGTCCATTGTATCCGTCATTTGTTCAATTGGTTTAATATAAATATCCCAAAACCGCAAAGCTATAAGCGGTATTATCAATACTGCTAATAAGGATAAAACAAAAAGCAGTACATGAATTGAATCAAGCGAAGCAAAAAAGCCACTATTTGTTAGAATCATTAATTTTAGCTCAGTGTTATTAATATTATTTCCTGTAATCATATAGCTTGTCGGAGAGCCTGAAAAATAAAATGCACTTGAATCGTTGCTCAAATTAATATTATTTTTTTCAATAAAATCAATTTCTGTTATCGGTAGATTATCACTGGTTGAAAGTAATGGTATGCTTTCATTTTCAGTATCCCATTTATCGCTGGAAATCAAGTTATCTACCGCTACCATGATTGCAACGTAATTCCCACGCCAACCTACAAATCTAAAAATATATGGCACTCCATTAAATGACTCGTACTGCCATCCCATATTATAGTTAACCAAATCATTTTCTACTGCATTTTCTATATATTGTCGAATATTTTGCTTTTGATTGTATTCTAAGTCTGCAAAAAAATAATCACGCTGCGAATTAGCGGCAATACTATATGTGAAAGTAGCTGAAATAAGCTCATGTAACTGAAAATTTGTTTTAAGTTCAGTTATTAGCTCATGCGCAGACAAATGAGCTTGTAATCGCGTTAACTCATTTGATAACATAGCATACTCTTCATTCCCAGAAATTATAGATACAAGCACATTACTCACATTTTCTAAGTTCTCCTCAATGTCCCTTGCAATATATTCAGATACCATTTTATTTGATATAGAAACTTTATTGTTAATTGTATTTATTGAATAA
>CAYJII010000016.1:36976-52138 GCA_964370225.1 uncultured Oscillospiraceae bacterium
CACTTGCAAAATTTCTCCTGTTTATAGTGCGATATTATTTAATTACGGCTTTAAATAAACTTATTTTAACATAAAAAGCAATAATTAGCTATGGTTATTTTTATAGTAGCCTATATACACTCGACGATTGTGCGATTTAAACTACCTTTATCACTTAGATTTCATACTAATTAAACACGTCAGTATTAGCAGCTTGAATACGTGAAATATACATGAAATCTATATATAAAATTGACGTTTTATATAGTTTTATGCTATTATTTATAGTAATAGTTATAATTTAAGTAGGAAAGCGTAGGTAATTGCTATGAAATCAATTTTTGTTTCCAGTACATTTAAGGACATGCATTCTGAAAGAGATATTATACAAACAGAGATTGTGCCTGAGTTAAACTCGTATATGAGGAAGTTTGCTGAGGAAATTCGCTTTGTGGATTTACGTTGGGGGGTTAACACGCAGGACCTAGATTCACAAGAAGGTTCGCAAAAAGTTTTGGATGTTTGTCTTAATGAAATCGATTATTGTAAGCCATATATGATAATTCTTTTGGGTGAGCGATATGGTTGGGTGCCCGATAAGGATTTACTTATCAACAGCGTGAAAGACAAAGAGTTTGAGCTTGATACTGATATAAAAAGTGTTACCGCGCTTGAAATTGAGTATGGTGCGTTATCAAAAAACTCGGTGCCTGAAAACTGTTTTTTTTATTTTAGAGAAGCCTTGCCTTATGACGAAATGAGCGAAGAAGACCGAACAGTGTACGAAAGTGAAAACCCCGAATATTACACGAAGCTTAATGCGCTAAAGCAAAATATAAAGGAACGTTTCGGAGAGCGTGTGTTTTTTTACAGCGGAAAATGGAACGCTGAAACACGCAAACTTACACAGCTTGACGAGTTTAAAGACAGGATGTTAAGCGATATAAAAGGTCTGATAGATAAAGAATACGCTAACCTTGAAACACTCACTTGGCAGGAGCGTGAGCAAAAGGATATACAGCTTTATATCGATGGTAAATGCAGACAATTCTCTGCAAGAGAAGAACTTATAGACACCTACGCCCTAGCTGTTACAAACCCATCAAACAAGCTTGTGGTTGTAAAAGGCGAAGCGGGAAGTGGTAAAAGTTCGGTACTATGCAAGCTCGCTGAGCGTTTTTGCAATGATGCTAATGTATTCACATTCATTAGCGCAAACAGTTTAAAAAGCAGTACAATAGAGGATTTTTTGCTCCAAGTAATATATTACCTAGAAAAACTACTAGGCAAGTCAGAATATTATGTGTACAACAAAAATGACAGCGCTGAGGATTTATCATATTTATTTGGCATGCTAACAAACGAGTATGAAAAAATGTATAGTAAAAAGCTCATTATTTTTGTAGATGCATTAGATCAGTTGCTTCAAAATACCATGCTCGATAATTACGCTTGGCTCCCGTCTCATCTTTCGCCTTTAGTTACCGTAGTTGTATCCCATTTAAGCCAGTGCGATTTTAATATCCCATATACATATAAATACACCAGCGAAACGCTAGAGATACCGAATTTAAACGACGATGAAAAAAGACATATTATCGCTGGCATACTAAAATCAGCAGGGAAAGAAGTTGATAAAAAGACAATTAATGTTATTATAGAAAAGGAAAATTCATGCAATCCTTTTTACTTACAGTTATTAATTCAAAGACTATTGATGTTCGATAGCAACGATTTTAATAAAATTGCAAGTTTGGGCAATGACATGGGCGCAATCAGCAGTTATATGTCTACAATAGTGAGAGAATGTAGCAACAATCTTGAGGAATTGTCCGCACAAGTGCTTTTATTTGGCAGTGAAAAAATCGCAAAAGAACAATGTGATTTAATACTACAGCTGATTGCAAGTACTCGATTCGGTCTCCGCCAAAATGATATTGAACAAATATTTTCAAGACTAAACTTAAATTGGAGTAGTCTTGATTTATCGCGTTTTTTAAACTACCTATCTATATTCTTCTCGCAAAGGGAAGATGGTAGAATTAACTTCACTCATAAAAGTCTTCGTCTAGGGATAATGAAGCTGACTGACCAAGACAGGATAAATAAAATTTTATTCGAGCAATACAATTCCTTGCAATTTGATGATAGTATAAAAGCTCAAGAGCTAATGTACTACGCATTTTTAAGTAAAGTTACCGATGGAGTTATAGATACTCTCGCAAAATACGGAGAAATTTTACAGAATGATGATATATATGATATCGCAAGCACTGTCACCAATGAAATGTTATATATATCAAAGCTTGATAATATCGGTTGGCTCTTAAATGTATTACAAAGCGAATCAGACGATCAAACTCTAGCATATGCATGCAATATTATCTTTACCACAATGTGGGATTACTCCACAAAACAGCATTTTGAAATTTCGCAAAAAGTGTATGATTTACTCGCGCCTTTTATCCAAAGAATTAGTTTAAACTCGGATAAGTACAATTTCACTTTGCTCAGTTGCTATTATACATACACATATATGTTTGCAGCGATTAATGACAAAGATAACCAAATAGCATTCCAAATTAAACTGATAGAGTTATATGAAAAGAGCGAACTCACAATAACAACTGCAATCGCAGAGTTGGATACTCTCATTTCTATGATGTCTACAACTGATGAGAGATACAAAACCTATTGCGTTAAAATGATGGATTATGCACAAAAAAAATACGAGGAAGATGATTCATTCGAAAATGCGAATACATATATCCCTACATTATGGCGCATGGGCGAATATTTCCAGTTTAGTCACGATAACGAAAAAGCTCTGGAACATTTCAATAAAGCGAGTGAAATATTATATGAACTGCACGAAAGCAAAGGCGCGAAAATAGATTACTATTTGCTCGCACAAAACAGTGCATATCTCTATAAATTTTACTCTAGCATCGACTCCAATAATTTGGCACTGGAAGAATGCGAAAAGCTAAAGCATTATTCAGAGAAAGCTTACGAAGAGAATAATGATATCCACTCAATGTATTCACTGGCATTAGCATATCGTGATTATTACTATATTAGCAATAAAATTTCATTGCAAGGAGATTATACAAATTTAACTAAAGCAGTAGAGATGTTTGAAGTTTACGTTGATAATTCCAATAGCTTTAAAGCTTATGATCAGCTGTTTAATTTTTACGATTCAGTCCTTTCCATTTTTATTAGTAAGAGTAATCCTGCTTACTTAGAATATTACGATAAAATTATTGCTCTTTACGAGAAAATAAGTGTTATGCCTAATGTAAATATCAGCGTGTATGAAGATGTAATAACTGATATTAAAGCCAAGGTTGATATATCAAACCAAAACTATGAATCAGCACTTGTGCACTACACAAAAGCTGAAAAAGCATATGAATACAGAGTTAAAACAGATAAAAACGAAAGCTCATTATCCTCATTAGGTTTGCTATACATATCAATAAGTTCTACCTATGAAAAACTACATAACCCTAAAAAGCAAACTGTCTATGTAAAACAAGCTATAGATACATTCGAAGAATTGTGCTCCATTAACTGCAATTCAAATTATTTACAACGGTTAGGCGACTTGTATAATATTTACGGTGGGCTTACGGGCAATATTCAGTTTAGAGAAAAATCCATTGAGTTTTATGAGAAATCACTCGCAGATAACGACTTAATTTCATCTCGTTTACTCTTGATTACACAGCATAGCATTGTCGCTACTGCGCTTGAAGCGGTGGAACCACAGGCTGAGAAAACACACTTCCATTTTGAGAAAGCGCTCTCCCTTGCAAAAGATATATATGATAAATACGATAGAAAAAATTGCCCTCTTATTTGTATAAATACATATATAAGCACATTAAGAAATTATGCTTCTTATTCCTTCAAACAAATGGAGTTAGGCAAAGCTAAGGAAAAATATGAATTAGCATTATCTCTTTATAACAACAAGCCCATATATATTTTACAGCGTGTGGATCAGTTACACATGCTTAAAGATTATTTTATGATTTACATTATTGATAAACTATCAGATGTGAGCACTGACATTATCTTAATGAAACTGGAACATCTTAAACAACAGTTAGAGCATATATATACATTTGAAAATGATGTAATGTCATTGCACCATTTGTACGCGATTTGCAAAGAAAATTATAGTACTGCGTATGAGTATGAAAAATCAGAATTATATTGTATTAAAGCAATCAATGTACTTAAAGATGAATATGAAAAAACAAATGATATAACATTTGCTGACGAAGCATTTTCTTATATTAGCACCAATATAACAGTCGTTAATGATATCTCATATGCGCTTGATACAATTGGGTTTGCACAAAGTTTAATACCTATTATCAAAGATTATAATAATAATGATGAAACCATGATGCAAATTATGATAAGTCATTCTTATGTTTTCTCATATGCAAGTAATGAAATGTATGAAAAAGCAATATCGCACGCAGAGCAGTTATCTGATAAATTTTTCATCGATACGAATAATTATCTTTTTTATACTTTAGCCGATATTTTTAATAACTTATGCTATTCATATATTATGTTAGGAGAAAATGAAAAGGCATTTACTTTAGTGAGCAAGTACATTGCTCATCTTACCGGGAATGCCAATTTTTCATTAAAATCTAATGACGAAATTAATTGCTCTTTGATTGAAGAAAAGAATCATACAAATCTAATTAATCTGCTGGACTCTATAATTAAAGGGTTAGAAAAAACGGGCGATATAGAAGAATATTATGGATTATATGATTATTTCTTTGATACTATATCTCCAATAAGTACAGTTAATAAACTCAGCTTATTTTTACAAAAGCAATATGTTTTACTAGATAGTATCGCTGAGAAAGACCCTCAAAAAGATTTGTTTGATGAATACTTCACTTTAATTTGTAATCTAAACGAATTGCTTGAAAACCCAAAAACTATTACTCAAACAGATACATACATTAAGCTCTGTGCAACAATTTACACATGCATAATGCATGTAGTAGAAAAATACAATATTAGCGATGAAAATAAAGCTCAACTGCTAGAAATAGGCGAGTTTTATTTAGCGCAATATGGTAGTGTACAGCAAGAGCATAAAGAAGATGACGACGCTGTAAATTACATCAAAATAAGCAAAATATTTAATTGTATCAAAAAGTTTGAATTTGATGCAATTAGGGATTCTATGGTTTACTATATCCCCCCAACAACTGAATATCTCCTAAAATATTCTTTCCCCGAGTTTGATAGCGATGATATCCAAGGGTCGACTGACAGATTCATGTTATTCCATGAAGCAATAACTGAATTGTGTGAAGCAGGGAAGTTTGACGCTTACATTTACAGTGCAATAGAATTTCATATGGCATCAATATTATTGGCACATGGTAGCTTGAAATCTGCAGGTGTGCTATTTGAAATGATGACTACACATTTAGTTAATAAAATCGATGAAACCTTAGATGTTGAATACGTTATTGCAACATTATCACTTACTTTCTTTAGGGCAATAGAGTACATTAAAATCAAAGAAATTGTGAATATTAAACCACTTACTAGCTCAATGCTAGACTTCATAGCGGTTTGCGAGGAGGATTTTGATGACTCCAGAATATTAAGGATAAAGGCAGATATTTATTATCTGGAGAGCCTGTGTAATTATTATGAAGATTCATATGAGGCGCAAATACAAAGTCTTTGGAATTCTGCTGAACTTTTACAACAACGAGCTTTAGCGTGTATGAGTATGTGCTCATTGGAAACATATATTAATCTACTGTGCGAAATTTTAACTGTTCATCTGGATAACTCAAACATAGACGAGGTAGTGGACGTTCAAAATATTATAGTATCACAGCTTGAAGATTTTGTTGCGCTATACACAGAGAAGCTTGATGATTTCGAAGGGTGGGCAGTTTATTTTCAAGACAGCACCTACGAGTTTATTGTTAACTCACTTGATAAAAACCCTGAATTAATCGGCGCTAAATTTGAGATGATACAATATTTGTTTGATTTCCGCGCAAAATGGGTGGAAACTTATGCGTTGGATATAATCAAGGCATTTATGCTTTGGGCTGAATGCAGTGCAAATTTTGGCTCAATAGATACAGCAGTTCAAACATATGATATGGCTATAGGGCATCTTATCAATATGATAGCTGAGTATGATGATATTGATGATTATTGCAGATTATCAGTTTGCTATAACGAACTGCACCGCTTATATTTGGACATGGGCAACACCAATAAAGCAAATGAATATATGGAAAAATCAAAACAAATCCAAAGGCAAATAGAAATTAAAGAGGAAAAATTAAGTATCTCAGCAAATTAATATAAAAAAACAGTGGACAGCAAAAACGCTGTCCACTGTTTTTTATATTAATTTTATTACTTTATAATATCAATCTCATTGACTTGCGCTAAAATGCTGCCTATATCACGCACTAAAACTCGGTCTACTTCCTTAAAATCTTTAATTACGCCATGTTTTTCTTTAAGCCATCTGTCCACATCATCAAGTTCATCCCACGCAACTAAACAAGTTGTAAGCTTAGCTGTGAAATTCCTCCAAGTGTTGGCTTCTTTGCCATACCAATTGTCAGCCATTTCAAAAGAAGCTGCACCCCAGCCTTGTGAGCGCATATAGATATTCCAACGGCGATGTTCAAGAATGGATAATTCTTCCACAACACCTTCATCAGATAAAGCATTTTTGAGCTTAAAAATCATTTCGCTAGAAGGGTTATTACGCCATAATTCTGCCGGAAAAATCTCGCTATTAAGCTCGCATAAAGCTGAATACATTTTATATTTAAAATGCAGTCCTGCTGCCATTGACGATACTCTAAAAAATTCCTTGCTGTTATAGCTGTCATCCGCCCTATCGTGTGTTTTTTTGATAAGTTTTTCTTTTTCATCACCCATAGCTTTTTGGATATCAGCTTTTACTCCATCTCTTTCATAAAATCTATTGACAGACATCCCTAAGCGATTTAGATAGTGAGAGATAATATTTTTTTGTGTATAGAGTTTTTTATAGCTACCAAATGGGATAATGTTGCAATCATTTTTATTATCAAACTTAAGCTCACTGCTAATATCAAATAAGAACGGGTCGTCAACAAACACATGAGTTTGCATATTAGGATTAACTAAATCTTTACTCTCATTTGTATAAGAAAGTTGCTCGTAAATTTGAGTTGTTTTTAACGCTACTTTTATATTAGTTTCGTTATCGCCTAATGTGCAAATGACAAACCCAACATCTGGATGTTCTCGCAAAATATTTGCAAATTCTCCCGAAAAGACATCACATGTATAAAAATTTACACAGCACTCTGATTTTGCAAATTCTGATGTGGAATTTGCTGAAAGCTCAGGATATTTTAGCTCAAACTGTTTTTCTATTTCTGTATTTTTATCTACAACAATGATTTGTGGTTTAATCTTTACAGTTTGGCCACACCATGCGGCAATTTCTGCTGCTGCAGTTCCGAGTCTACCTCCGCCGATTATTAAAATTTTGAGTTTATCATCCTTTGCTGATAAAAACAATGGGTTTTCATCAAACAAAGAGTATATGAGCGTTCTACTTTCATTAATGATTCTAAAATTCATTTTTATAGCATTATTTTGTGGGTGTTTTATAGCATCAATAATCGCTATAGTCTCATCATATGTGTTGAGCAAATACACATATATCTCCTGTTTACAACTTTGTAGATCATTGCTCGTTTTATCATTTTTACCAGGAATATTGTTTTCGTATTTATCTGCTAATATTAATGCATCTTTCAAATTTTCTTCTTCATTTTGCTTTAATAAAAAGAAATAGACATTTGATTTGAGATATCTTTTGTGTAGATACAATTCATCCACTGTACAGTTGAAAATATATGCATTTATTTTCGAAAGCCTTTGAGCATAGTCATTGTGTGCATCAGATTGCAAATTAAGCTCACCTAAAAACACTATAGCACACTTATTTTTCATTTGCTGCCTAATATCTTCTGCTAATAAGATGCTCCTATTTGAAAAATCTGAAAAAACATAAAGTTTTCCTTTGTCAAAAAAATTGTAAATAATCTTTGCGTAAAAATTTTTAAACAGTCCCGCTACAAATCCTAATACTAAAGATACAAACACAAAATGCAACGTAGCGGTATAATTTGCAACAAAATATCCGCTAATCCCATTTAGTGTGCCGACGGTTTCCCTCGTATCTGCTAGCGAATTTTCGCCTGAAGCAACTCTAATTACACCTAAAAAAGATGATATAATTGTATCAAAAATCCCACCTTGTGCAGACATGTTCCCTACAAAGTACAGTGGAAACAGTGCAAATGCAATGTAAATTATCGATTTACCTATCAATTTTCTTGAAACATTATTCTCTCTCTTTATTGACACTATAACCCAAACTAGGCTTATAACAAATATGATAATGGATATAACCAGCATGATAATGTCGAACATATATATTTTACCTCACTTAATTTAATGTGCTTATCTACCTAAATTAATATTAACAAATTTTCTTAATAATATCAAGCAAAATATAGATTATATTCACTTATTTTATAATTAGTAAAGTTCATTATGTAGTATATTATCCATTCTCTCTCTGATTGATATTGTATCCTTAGGACTCCACCACTCGATTTCGTCCATCCCCATAACTTCTGGGTTTGACTTTAACTCCTCGTAGTTATCAAGTTCTTGCAAGGAGTAATCGTTTAAATTATATGGGTGGGAGGAAAAACTATCAAGATAAGCTTGGAGCTCTGATTTAAGCTCGTTAAATTCCGCTTGATAATTAGCGTCATTAACTAAATTCTTAGACTCATAAATATCATTTTTAAGGTCATATAGTTGGTCGGGCTCATAAGCGTCCTTATAAAACTCCCTTGTAATTGTGGCTTGATGTTGTCTTGGCATATCCATACAATTGGGAAGTTTTGAATTTTCTCCGCTTTTGAGTCCATCAATTACACGCTTCGGATAGCGAAGTGCGATGTATTTCATGTCGCCTTTTATTATTGCGCGGTTAAATCCTGCTTCGAAATACAGACTATCTCTGCTCACTTCTCCATTTAAAAGTTTTTTTATGTCCACTCCGTCAAATACTGCGTTTGTGGGCTTATCTATTTTGCAAGCTCCCAGCAAAGTGGGGAGCAAATCCACATTTTGAATAGCGGTGTTCACTCTTTCTCCTTTTGCAAAGCCATCAGCCCATTTAACAATTATCGGAATGCGCACTCCCATTTCAAAGCAAGAACCTTTCCCAGGTTCAATACCGTGGTCAGCAGAAAAAACAATAATGGTATTATCAAGCACACCTTTTTCCTCTAGGCGCTTTATTATTTTCCCGAATTGGTAATCCGACCATAACGCACCGACTGTATGGTGATTAAGTTCCATTTTATTTTCTATTAAGGTATTCTTTATGTATTCACGTTCTTTTTTTGCTACTTCTTCCAAAGTTTCATCATACCCACTCCATGTATACCTTGCATCTGCTTCAAGCAAGGATAGGTGATGCAAAGGTCCGTGGAAAGATGATGTTGCCATATATAGACAAAAAGGATTATTATCATCAAATGCATCGAGCATTTCAAGCGAGCCTTTTGTCATCCATTCTAAGTTATGATGCTTTAGCTTATTTAGTGGTAATTCATCAATATTTCCCCAGGCAATGCTTTTAGCATAATCGACTTTTAAGGTTTTTTTCACTTGGTTTTGAACTATATCTTGAAACGCTATGATTTTATCATTGCACTCTTTTGTATTAATATCTTCATCAGCATCAAAATGCGGTACCCCTAAACTTTCTAAAGGAGCTCCACAATGCCATTTCCCAGAGTAACCTGTTTGATAACCGTTATCTTTTAGTATGCTAGTCAGTGACGGTATGTTTTCATTTACCACTACATTAAAATTAACTTTCGAAATGTCGCCAACAGGGTTTTCGCCTAAGAATTTTTTGTCAGTATTTCTTCCTGCGTAATGCCCTGTAATATGCGAGTACCTCGACGGAGTGCACACGGTAGAAGAGCAGTATGCGCGCTCAAACACTGTTGCATCTTGCGCAAGTTTGTCGATATTTGGTGTTAATACTCGCCCATCTCCATAGTAACAGCCTATGTCATCAAGTGGAAAATCATCCATTATAAAGTATAATATATTTGGTTTTTTCATATTTATTCCTCCAATATTCTCTTTTTTCTTAAATACATACTTATAGTATACTCCTTATATTGACATAAATCTATTCATATGTTAATATGTTATGCATATTAATTTTTATATGTATTGGAGCGAAATCATGACAATTAAACATTTTAAAATTTTTTGTGAGGTCTGCAAATTGGAGAGCATAACTTTGGCAGCATCTTCGCTTAATATGACGCAGCCCGCTGTCAGTTTAGCTATAAAAGAATTGGAAGCTTTCTACAACAAAAAATTGTTTGAGAGGATGAATAGGCGCATTTACATCACAAAGACTGGTAATGTATTATTGCAGTATGCAAACACTGTTCTATCGCAATTTGACGAATCAATCCAAACTATTCGCTTAAACGGGAATTACAGCAGATGTCGCTTTGGAGCAAGCACCACAGTGGGAGAAACATATTTGCCAACTATATTAAAACAACTAGAAACAAACTCCAGCGAAGTATTAGTTTCTACTTTTGTAAATAATGCTGCACATATAGAAAAAATGATTGTACAAAACGAAATTGACTTTGCTATTTTAGACAATGTTACTGCGACTAAAAATTACTGTATCACGCCACTTTATTCCGAGCGAATGTATGCGCTATGTACACCTGATTATCTTAACGAAGATGATATCTCTATAGATCAGTTGTACAAAGAAAAACTATTATTGCGCGAAAAAGGTAGCGGGACAAGAACAGTGACAGACATGATTTTCGCTTCATTTGGATATAATGCTACCCCTGCAATTGAGAGCACAAGCACAAAAAGTTTAATAGATTGCACAAAGTTGGGGCTTGGTATTGCAATTCTCCCATCGGAGCTTGTTGAAAGTGAGATGAAGTGCGGCAAACTAAAAAAACTGAGTGTTTTAGACTGCGTATTTGAGCGAAAATATGTCCTTGTCTACCATAAAAATAAATTTCTCACAAGGGGAATGATGAAAGTGTTAGCTGAAATTGAAAGATATTTTCATCAGCTATAAAGAATTAATATTTAAATCCTCAACATATTATGTATCATGGAAATAAAAGCAAGGTTTTAGGTGTACTACCCTAAAACCTTGCTTTTTCAGTTTATTTTACTAATTTCTTTTTTACTACTACTGCAGTCCCTATTACGCTAATAAACAGAAATGTCACCCACAATGCAACATTGCTATCATCACCCGTTGTCGGAACGTCTGTTTCCTCTTCCGGCTCCACTTCTGGTTCTGGTGCGCCCTCAGGTACATTCACTACAGTTGTACCGACTGGTGTGAGTGTCGCTCCGTTAAAGGTCACCGACAAGTTATAGTCACCCTCAGGTAATGTTCTCAAAAACTCCTCGTACAAAGTTATTACAATGCTTCCTCTTTCGGCTTTACCAATAATTGTACTGCTTCCCTCGGGGTAGCCATATAGTTCGTATGTGTCTGCATTTACTTGTTTTAGTTTAAGCTCTACTCCGTCAAAGTAGATTTTCGCAAGCTCATCAAATTCTCCGTTAAACGATGCAACATAGTCCGTTATATCCTCGTATGTGAGCGCTTTTACAGAGTCCACAGTCAGTGAATAGCTAATCGATGTTTCAATATAAGTATTATCTGCGCTAGCTGTTGCTACTATTTCTGTAGTTCCTGCTGACATTATTGTAACTTCACCTGTTTGCGCATTTATTTTCGCAACATCTTCGTTAGTGCTCGTGTATGTTACAGTAGTTTTTTCGCCTGTTAGTGCGTTTGTAAACTTATCGTCGCCCACTGTCTTTTTCACTTCTTCTTGCGCAAAGCTTAAAGTTTGTGGCAATAAATCCCTATAATTGCCGACAATTGTAACATCCTCATGAGGCATTGTAAAATCGTTATCCGTGATAACTACAGTACTCGGTGTTATAGTCCAGCTATCGAACACTTTGTCCGAGTGAATCTCCGGAACAAGAGTTATAATATCTTCTGCAAACCCCATTTGAGTAAAAGGAATTCCGTCTGAGCCTGTTATTGTTAGTTTGTATCCATTCGCTCTTACGACTGGTGTGATAGTACCGCCTAGGTTATCCCAATGAAATAGTCCGCTTATAGTATTTTTGTTAGCAAACACCCAGTCGTTGAGCTCTGTTAAAAACTCCATGCTTTTGAGTTCTGTCTCAGTTTTTGCTATGCCATGCTCTACCGCAGATCCGCTTATAACTGCTCCCTCACGATAGTAGATATTTTCATATAAATTACTTGAGTTGTTTCCGATAGTACCACTAACATTTGTAGTTCCGCTGACGTTACCACTGTTGTAGCTGTTTTTTACATCATCGCTGTTCGTGCCTACGAGACCACCTACATTGGTTTCACCACTAACAGCACCGATATTATAGCTATTTTGTATTGTGCTAGAATTATATCCAACAATGCCGCCGACTATAATATTTCCGCTGACATCGCCTGTGTTATAGCAATTTGATATCGGATAGCCAAACTGTATGTTTCCTGCAATACCACCGACATAATCGTTTCCGATAACTGTTGCGTCATTATAGCAGTTAGTTATTGTGCTAAAACTTTCCCCGACAATACCACTGACAAATACATCGCCTTTTATATGCGAGTTTATTACGCCAACATTTTCTATTGTGCCTCCGACCATAATTGGATTTTCGCCCGGACCGGCGATATTAGCATCTACAGCATACCCGAATAAACCCTTATAGCTACCTGTGCTGTTAATGTATACATTGCTTACGGTAAAACCTTGCCCATCAAACGAGCCTTGAAAACCCCTATTTACAATACTTGATTCAGTGGCAAAGTTATAATGAAAAAAACCAATAGCAGGCCAGCTATTCATCTCTTTTACAGTTGCAAGCTCGCCTGTGTCAGGGTCAATATCACCGTTATAGCCTATCACGCCAGCGGTCATAAGGTCAATGTCATTTGTCAATGTTATTGTTTTTTCATGAAACTGGTTAGCTGCGCTGTTTACTTGCTCGGCAACCCACGCTAGTCCTACTGCGGTATGGACTTTTACATTTCCGTTACTGTCCATACTGTAGTCTACACTCTCTACTGCTGATAGCCCCACTTCACTCCAATAAGAATGTGAAGCGCCAAAAGTTGGAGAGTCACTATCCTGTGTTACCCATGTTCTTAAGTCCTTATTGTGTTGCTCCATTACCCAAGCATTTAGCTTGGCTGTGAAATCGGGATTTTGCATTGCATCGGTGTCCATTGCATCGGCAGTACCATCACCGTTGCCAATGCCACTAAAGGTGCTGTTTATTAAGTTTTCTTGCAAGAAATAACAACTTTTCACCGTGCCACCATCATTATATCCGATAACTATGCCAGTGTCACCACTTCCGCTGACAATGCCTGTGCTGTAGCAATTTTGCACTGTGCCATTGCTTTTTCCGACAATACCACCAATTTGTCCGCTTCCGCTTACGTCACTTGTGTTATAGGAATTTTGTATCGTACCGCCATTGTTATATCCCACAATACCGCCAACTATAATATTTGCTCCGCTTACGTCACCTGTGTTATAGCAACTTTGCACAATACCGCCTTCGCTTTGTCCGACAATACCGCCAATATTGCTTTGTCCGTAAATATCGGAGTTTTTCACACTCACATTTTGGATAGTACCTACACTAATGATGTCTATTTCACCATCATCCTCTTCTTTAAGCATTTTGATATATCCAAACAAACCTTTTTCGCTTGCTGTGGCATCGTTTATGTATACTCCACTCACAGTAAACCCCTGTCCGTCAAATATGCCTGAAAAAGGTGCAGAGCTTGTTCCGATGCCGGGCCAGCTATTGGATGCGTTCACAGATGCATCCATGGTATTACCTGTGCCATTATAACCTGTCACTCCTGCATCAGTTAGGTCGATATCTCCAGTAAGCCTTACGTATACGCCATCATAGTCATTACCTGCATTGACATCTTCCATAAACCATGCAAGACCTTTCGCAGTTCGGATTTCAAAAACTGCCGAGTTAATTGCTTCGTGGTCCATGGCACTAACAGCGTCATTTGCGGCACTCTCCCATGTTCTGATAGAATAATCAAAAGTAGGGTAGTCGCTATCCTGCACCATCCAACCGCTTAGGGCAGAGTTAGATTGACCGCTTACCCAAGCATCGAGCTCGGTCACGAAAGCTTCGGATTGCATTGAATCGGTGTCATTTGGGGAAGTGCCATCATTGGTTGCTCCATTGCCATCATTACCTATGCCGCTTAAGTCTTTGTTTATTTCACCCTCTTGCAAAAAATAACAATTTTGCACCGTGCCATTGTTATTTCCGGCAACACCGCCGACTAGACCAACTCCGCTGACATCGCCACTGTTATAGCAATTTTGCACTGTACCATAATTAGAACCGACAACACCGCCGACTTGACCATATCCGCTGACAGTTCCTGTATTATAGCAATTTTGCACCGTACCATTGTTAGAACCGACAACACCGCCGACAAAGTTGCCTGTTCCGCTGATAGTTCCTGTGTTATAGCAATTTTGCACCGTACTATAATTAGAACCGACAACACCGCCGACATTATCGAGACCTTTAATATGGGAGTCTATCACACCCACATTTTGTATCACTGATCCGGTTAGCGTGTATCCAAACAAACCCTCACTATAGCCTGCATTTATGTATACACCACTCACGGTATGCCCCTGTCCGTCAAACGTACCTGCAAATTGCATTTGCAGTGTATTTGTGCCGATAGCAGTCCAGCTGTTATCTGCGTTCAGAGTGGCGAATTCGCCTGTGTCAGGGTCTAACTCGCCACTGTAGCCTACCACCCCTGCGTCAGTTAGGTCGATATCATCAGTGAGGGTTACAGTTCTGCCTTTGAATAAGTTCTTTCCGCTATTGACTAGTTGTGCAAAATACGCAAGCCCTGCCGCCGTGCGGATTTTCATATTGCCAATG
>CAYJII010000017.1:0-5108 GCA_964370225.1 uncultured Oscillospiraceae bacterium
TTGTTATGAGATGTGTTGATATGGTATAATTAGCTCTAAACCAAATATAAATAATCTTTAGCAAAGTATAACACAGAGGAAATAATATTGCAAAGAATTGTACAAGCAAGCAGAGTAGTCGTAAGCACACCTACAAATCCTATCTAATGGCAAAATATTTCTTTATGAGTAAGCACCCAAAAGGTCAAGTTTTTATTTTAGCTAAATATTGAAGCTATGATATCTAGCGTCGGTACAGATTTAGTGAAAAATGTATTGCTAGTATTCATATATACTACTGAGGATTCGTTTTCCTCATACACAAGCTCTGATACGGATTTGTTTACAGTGTTATCAATGCTTACAGTAAATACGTAATCAAAATCGCTATGTTGTCCGCTAATAACTGCTACTTGCGAGGATATAGTGAAGTCTATTACTTCTATATGGGGGATATGTTCATCAAAAATTGCCTGTGCCAATTCTGCTTCTGGTTGTGTGGCTTGCATCTCACCGCTCTCGATAGCGTCAAATGCATCAACAACCTCATCAAGCTCTAACACTGCGCTAAGAGCTGATTCCTCTTCACTAGTGATAATAAGTTGGGGGATTTCAATTTCTGCTTCTTCATATGTGATGTTGGAGATGCTCATGCTATATTTTGTGTTGGTGATTACTCTGACATAAAGTAGCGAGCCAAATAATGTTAAGCTTAAAATGACTACTATTATAGTAACTAACAATCTGATTTTAGCGCGTTTTTCCATTTTAATGCCTCCATAAGAAATATTTTTTATCAATTATAGATAATTATAACATATTGACACATTATTTTCAAATAATTTTTTTATTTACTGGAAAAAGAGCAAAAAATGATGTATAATTAAATTTATGGTTAAATACAAAAAAGGATACAGTTGGTGAAAAAATGCAAAAAAAAGATATATATCTTGATAACAGCGCAACAACAAAAGTTTCTCAAAAGGCTATATCTGCGATGGTGGATGCCATGCAAGATGTTTATGGAAATCCAGAAAGTTTGCATAAACTAGGTTTTAATGCAGAGAAACTTATCTTAAGTGCGAAAAAAACTATTGCTTTAAACTTAAATTGTAATGAAGGCGAAATTTACTTCACTTCTGGTGGCACAGAGAGCAATAACATTGCGATTTTGGGTGCAGTAAAAGCGCATAATAGGCGCGGTAAAAAAATCATAACTACCGAAATAGAACATTCTTCTGTGAAAGAATGCTTTGAGCACTTGTCATCACAAGGGTATGAAGTGGTCTACATAAAGCCAAATGAAAATGGGGAGTATCACCCGATGCAGTTTTTTGAAGCGGTAAGTGATGACACAATTTTAGTTAGTGCAATGACGGTTAATAACGAAGTAGGGACGATTATACCTGTTAATGAGATAGCAAAGGCTGTTAAAAAGAAGAATAAAAATTGCCTCTTTCACACTGATGCTGTACAAGCGTTCATGCGAGTGCCAATTAAACTTAAAAATTCAGAGATTGATTTAATGAGTGTAAGCGGACATAAAATAGGTGCGCCAAAAGGTGTAGGTGCCTTTTATATGAAAAAGGGAGTACGAATTTCTCCGCTTTTTTATGGAGGGGGACAGCAAAACAAAATTAGAGTTGGCACACAAAGCCCTGAACTAGCCACTGCGCTAGGAGCAGCGGTGGAGGAGAAATCTGCCTTAATAAATGAAAATTATGAGCATTACGAAGTTTTGCGAAAATATTTTTATACACTTGCAAGTGAGAGGCAGTACATAAAATTCACGAAAAAAGAAAACACAGTACCGTATATAATAAATATTAGCGCAGAAGGCATGAAGAGCGAAGTGCTCATACATTTCTTAGAAAATTACGAAATATTTGTTTCAGGAGGGTCAGCGTGTTCTAAAGGTGCGAGAAGTCCCGTGCTACAAGCGATGGGACTGCCAATAAAACATATAGACTGCGCACTACGAATAAGCTTTTCGCCTGAAACTACAATAGAGGACATAAGCCAGTTTTTTACAAAGCTAGATATTGCAGATAAAGAGCTGCTAAAGATATAAGGAGATTATAATGGAAATTTTACTAATCAAAAATGGGGAGATTGCACTCAAAGGATTAAACCGCAGAACTTTTGAGGATATATTGGCAAAAAATATTAAATGGAGACTAAAAAACTTAGGCAAATTCAAAATAACAAAGTCACAATCGACTATGTATATTGAGTTTGAAGACGAAAATGTTGATTTCGAAGAAGCGGTTTCACGCCTGAAAAAAGTGTTTGGGATTGCTGCTTTTACAAGAGCACATGTGTCACCAAAAAATCTTGAAGCTATCATTAAAGATGCGATTGAATACATGAAAGACACACTGCCTTACGCTAAAACATTTAAAGTTATTGCAAAAAGAGCAGATAAAAACTTTGAGTACAAATCGCCTGAAATACAAAATTTAGTCGGTGGTGCGCTACTTGAAGCTTATCCACATTTGAAGGTAGATGTGCATAATCCAGAGGTTGCTGTGACTGTTGAAATAAGAGATATCGCAGCGTATATTCACTCAGGACAAGAAAGAGGCGCGGGTGGAATGCCTGTTAATTCATCAGGGCAAGCTATGGTGCTTATTTCAGGTGGATTAGATAGCCCGATAGCGGCGTACATGATGGCAAAACGTGGGTTAAAGTTACATGCTATACATTTTGTGAGCCCGCCATATACAAGTGACAGAGCGCTCCAAAAGGTTGAGGATTTATGCTCAATAATCAGCGATTACACAGGAAGTATCACTTTTCATTGTGTACAGTTTACTGATATACAAGTTGCGATAAGAGATAATTGTCCAGAAGATCTGTTTACCATAATTATGCGTAGACTCATGATGAAAATAGCTATTAGAGTAAGTGAAAAATATGGCATAAAAGCGCTAATTACAGGAGAAAGCTTAGCGCAAGTAGCAAGCCAAACTGTAAGTGCAATTGCTGCTACTGATGCAGTGTGCACTATGCCAGTATTAAGACCACTTATTGGAATGGACAAAAACGAAATTATTGAGATTGCACGAGCTATAAATACTTTTGAAACTTCGATTTTGCCATATGAGGACTGCTGTACTGTGTTTACACCGAAGCATCCTAAAATTAATCCAGTGCTTTCACAAGTTGAAGAAGCAGAAAATGCTTTTGATTTTGAACCACTAATATTAAAAGCAATTGAGGAAATACAAGTAAAACAAATACGACTATACGAAGATAAATAAAATGGGGGGATATCAGTGAAAAAGAATGCAGAAATCATTTGTGTGGGCACTGAGATAATTCTAGGTGACATACAAAATACACATACACAGTTTTTATCACAAGAATTAGCGGCATTAGGGGTAAATGTATTTTACCATAGCAGTGTTGGAGATAATGACAATAGATTTAAGCAAATACTTAAAACTGCACTGGAAAGAAGCGACATTGTGTTCTTAACAGGGGGACTTGGGCCTACTACTGATGATATAACAAAAGAGATTACTTGCGAGCTTATGGGGATTGAATGTGAAATGAGCGAGGAAGTAAAAGCACGTATAATGACATTTTTTGTAAACACGAATAAAAAGCCTACTATGAATAATTTCAAGCAGGCGATGGTGCCACAAAATTCAATTGTACTTGATAATGATTGGGGAACAGCACCTGGATTTATCATAGAAAAAGACGGCAAAACAGCAGTTTTACTTCCTGGCCCTCCAAGAGAGCTAAAACCAATGTTTGAGTATAGAGTAAAACCTTATCTGCAAAAGATTAACGATGAGACAATAATATCAAAAAATGTGCGTGTATTTGGAATAGGGGAATCTGCCCTTGATGAAAAGATAAGCCATTTAGTTTTATCGCAAAACCCTACAGTAGCGCTTTATGCAAAAACAGGTGAAGTGTTGGTGCGCGTTACATCAAAAGAAAAAACCAAAGAAAAAGCTGAAAGTTCAATAGACGATATGATTGGAAAAATTAAAGCAGAACTTGGAGATATGGTTTATGGAATAGATAAAGATAGCTTGCATCAAACAGTGGTTGAAATGCTTGTTGATAATAATAAGACGATAGCCGTTGCAGAAAGCTGTACAGGTGGGATGTTAGCGCAAAAAATCACAGGGATAGCTGGTGCATCACAAATATTTGGACTAGGGATAATCAGCTATGCAAATGAAGCAAAAATTAATGAGCTTGGTGTGAAAAAGGAAACGCTAGAGCAATTTGGTGCAGTTAGTGAAGAAGTTGCAACGCAAATGGCTGTTGGTTTAAGCAAAAAAAGTGGTGCTGATTTTAACATTGCGATAACAGGCATAGCAGGACCAAGTGGCGGGACGGAGGATAAACCTGTCGGTACTGTGTATATTGCGCTTGAGCATAATAAAAAGGTATGGTGCGAGAGGTATAATTTTAACAGAGGGACGCTTGAAAGAGATTATATTAGGAACTCAACTTGTCTAAGTGCACTCAATATGGTGCGTTTGTCAATAGATTTTTCACAAAATGTATCAAAAAAATTTATGGACATTTAGATAATATGTTAGTATAATGTTAATGGTTTATTATTGCAATAATATAGAGGAGGAGTTTAAAATGACAAAAATTGAAAAAAGCGGATTTGGTTTCGTAGGCAATGAAGAGGTGTATTTATACACTATAGCAAATTCTCAAACTTCAGCACAAATTACTAATTATGGAGCAACATGGGTGAGCTTTTGCGCACCTGACGCAACAGGCGAAAAAGCAGACGTACTTTTAGGTTATGATAACATCGAAAGTTATATGAATAACGGTGGTTATCTTGGAGCGGTTATCGGAAGACATTCTAATAGAATTGCTGATGCTAGCTTTGAGCTAAATGGTACAATGTACAAACTAGGTGCTAACGACGGTACAAACAATCTACATGGTGGACCTAAAGGCTTTGATACTAAAATTTGGGATGTTGAAATAATAAAAGATGGCGATAACGAAAAATTAAAACTTTCTACTTTTAGTGAGCATTTGGATCAGGGTTATCCTGGTAATCTTGAAGTTTCGATAGTGTATTCTCTAAGCGATGATAATGAATTTAAATTAGAGTACTACGCGAAATCAGATATGGA
>CAYJII010000017.1:5118-8055 GCA_964370225.1 uncultured Oscillospiraceae bacterium
TCGATGAAATTCAATGCAGATTTTTACACTCCTTTGTCCGATGAAAATGCTTGTCCTACAGGCGAAATCAAAAAAGTTGAGGGAACACCTTTTGATTTTAAAGATTTCCACGTAATAGGCGAAAGAAATACGGACACCGGTGAATACTTTGGTAAAACAGGTGGATACGATCATAACTTTGTGCTAAAAACTACTGAAAAGCAAATGACTTTGGCTGTAGAAGTTTTAGAACCAAAATCAGGCAGAATGATGACTGTTTATACAGATAAACCTGGAATTCAACTTTACACAGGTAATATGATTCCTGATGTAGTGGGCAAAAATAACACTCCGTACACAAAACGTAGCGGTTTTTGCTTAGAAACGCAATATTTTCCAAATGCAATGGTTATTCCATTTTTCCCATCACCAATACTAAAAGCGGGCGAAGTGTATAACTATACAACAATATATAAATTTACATGCAAGAAATAATTGGTGATTATAGATAAAAAATAAAAACATTTCATCGTGTCGTTTGGTGCGTTTGTTATTTTTATTAAAAAAACTGGATTTTTTGTGAAAACAATGTTATATTTATATGGTGTGAAAATAAATAAGACTAAAATTTTCCTCTCATTAGGCAAATTGCCTGGTGAGAGGATAGCATTAAATTATTAGCGCCGATGCGAAGCGGCAGAATGGAGATTTTTATGATAGAGATAAAAAATCTGACAAAAAGATATGGAAATAAAACCGCCGTTGAAAATATCACCTTTACAGTAAATAAAGGCGAAATTTTAGGTTTCTTAGGTCCGAATGGTGCGGGAAAATCAACAACAATGAATATCTTGACTGGATATTTATCAGCAACAGAAGGTACCGCGAGTGTAGCAGATTTTGATATACTTGACAACCCAATCGAAGCAAAGAAAAAGATTGGATACTTACCAGAGCACCCACCATTATACTTAGAGATGACTGTAGATGAGTATTTAGATTTCATGTACGACCTTAAAAAAGTAAGGGTAGAAGCTAGCAAAAAAGTTCATATTGAGGAAATATGTAAACTTGTTAAAATTGAAGATGTAAGAAAGAGAGTAATAAAAAATCTTTCTAAAGGATACAAACAGCGTGTTGGTATTGCACAAGCACTACTGGGTAACCCTGAAGTTCTAATTTTGGATGAGCCTACAGTAGGGCTTGATCCAAAACAAATTATTGAAATTAGACAACTAATCAAAAATTTAGGTGAGTCACACACAGTAATATTATCTTCACATATCTTGCCAGAAGTTCAAGCAGTATGTGACAGAGTTATAGTTATAAGCAAAGGTAAAATTGTTGCAGATGATACCGAGGCTAACTTATCGAAAAATCTATCCTCGGATTTAAGATATACTATAAGAATAGAAGGTCCAGAAAAAGAAGTTTACACTGTACTTTCTTCAATTGCTCAAATGGTAGAAGTTAAAAAAATGGGCGAAAAAGAGAAAAAAGTATTTGAGTACATTATAGAAGCAGAAGTTGGCGTGGATATCAGACGCGAAGTATTTAAAAGAATGGCAAGCCGCAATTGGCCAATATTAGGACTAAAAAGCAGCGAGTTAACTCTTGAAGATATCTTCCTAACGCTAACAAATGATAGCTACAGAAGTCCAAAAGCAAAAACTTCGGTAGTTGAAGATGATGTAGATGTTATTGATGAATTAGAGTATGATGAAGAAATCATTGATTCTGATGATATTGATGATTTAGACTATGATAATGGAACTGAAAATGACGGGGGTGACAAATAATGCAAGCGATTTTTAGAAGAGAGTTAGGGGCGTATTTTAAATCTCCTCTAGGCTATATTTTCTTAGCCATATTTTATTTTTTCGGAGGACAAGCATTTGCCTCATTGATATTTGCACAAGTAAATATGATTTCGTATGTATTTACATCACTATTTTCAATTGTATTGTTTTTGACTCCACTGCTCACAATGAGACTTTTGAGTGAAGATAAAAAACAAAAAACTGACCAAGCGCTACTTACTGCACCGATTTCACTTAGTGGAATAGTTTGGGGTAAATACTTAGCAGCATTAATGCTATTTTTAATAGCGGTTGCTTCAACTGTAGTGTTTTTCTTAGTTTTAGCTTCAATGGCAACACCTGAGTGGTCGATGTTTTTCGGTAATATCTTAGGTATAATTTTGCTTGGAGCTTCAATGATTTCGATAGGGCTTCTTATTTCTGCTTTAACAGAAAGCCAAATGGTAGCAGCAATCGGCGCATTTGCAGCAATGTTTTTGATAATGATGTTAGATAATCTTGTAGCATTAATCCCAATAACTATGGTGCAAACTGTACTTTCACAATTATCATTTATGACAAGATACAATGATTTCACAATCGGAATTTTAGATTTTAAAAACGTGATATTCTTCATTAGTGTTATAGTAGTGTTCAACTTCTTAACAGTAAGAGTATTAGAGAAAAAACGCTGGAGTTAAGGAGTTTAAGTGTATGAATAAAATATTTAATAATCGTCGCTTTAAACATGGCTCATTAGCGACAATAAGTACTATTATAGTAATAGCGGTAGTTGTTATTATTAATGTAATCGCATCAATTATATTAGACAGATTACCAACGCAAATAGATTTAACTGAAAACCAAATGTATACAATAAATGAAGAGTCAATCGAATTTCTTGAAACTCTTGAAACAGATATAAAAGTATATATCTGTATGCCAGAAGATGATTTAATAGCTGCAGGACAAATATTTGAGCAAGCAAATCAAATAATCAATGACTATACTAGATATTCGGATAATGTAAATATTAATTACATTAACTTACTAGAAAATCCAACATTTGCACAACAATACTCTGAGTATGATATATCTAGCACAAGCATCATCGTTGAGAGCGAAAACAGAACAAAACTGCTCGATGTTAACCTGTTAT
>CAYJII010000017.1:8065-44475 GCA_964370225.1 uncultured Oscillospiraceae bacterium
GGTCAAATGCAGAAAAATTAATGACTAGTGCTATGATGTATGTTAGTGACGAAGAAGTTACTAAAGTCGTAATGCTAACAGGGCATCAAGAAGTTTCTGTAGATTCACTAACAGCAATTCTAGAAGAAAACAATTATGAAGTTACAACACAAAATATTATGACTGAAGAAATAGACCAAGAAGCTGATATGTTGATTATTGCATCTCCGCTTACTGACTATTCAGAAGACGAACTGAAAAAGCTTGATACTTACCTTGATAACAATGCTGAGTTCGGTAAAAATATAATGTACATCGCTGGTGTAACTCAACCTGAACTTCCAAACTTAGAAGTATTTTTAGAAGAGTGGGGAGTTATCTTAGGTGAGGGAATCTTATTTGAAACTGACCCTGCAAATGTTTATTTAAACAGCAATTTCGTATTCGGTACTTCCTATGGTGCTGAAACTGATACTTACACTGAGGATTTAAGACAAGTAGAGCTGCCATTCTTAGCAGTAAATACTCGTCCTGTTGAACTAGCATTTGATGAAAAAGACAACAGAAGCACAACTGTTTTACTAGAATCAAATGATACTACTGTTTTAGTACCAAATGATGCAGACGAGACATTTGATCCATACCAAGAAGAGCAAAGTAGCTACCCTGTAGCAGTGCTTGGCCAAAGAATGAAATATGAAGGAACAACACTTCTGACATCCACTGTAATGGTGTTTGGTTCTGATGCGATGTTCTCTGAAGTATTTGTAACATCTGCAAGCTATAATAACAACGAGCTTACAATAAATACCGTGAACAAACTTGCGGGTAAAGAAGAGTCAATTAATATCGTATCAGTTGACTTCTCTACAGAGTCATTACAAATCACATGGGTACAATATTTAGCTGTAGCGATTATCTTTATGGGCGTAGTTCCTGTAGCTTGCTTAATTTTAGGTGGAGTTGTTTGGATTCGCAGGAGGAATAAGTAATCTATGAACAAGAAAGTAAAAACGCTTTATATAGGTTTTATGGCGGTGATAGTTTTAGCAGCGGTTATGGTGCTGCTACTAACATTTGAACCGACTGAAGACCAAGACAGTGATGCACTGACATCGTCCGATGCAGGCAGTGTTGAAGATGATGTAGCTTTCTACACTCTTATTGAAGAGGACGCAAATACATGCGAAAGTATCGTAGTTAAAAATGAGTATGGAGAGTACACAATTTCTAAGCTGGGTGAAGAAAAATGGGGCGATGAAGCTTTAGATGGATATTCTCTACTTGACGATAGTTATACTACTTTAGTTAATAATTTAAGTTTAATTGATACAAATGAAAGAGTGCTTGAAAAAGTGGACAACTTAGCAGAGTACGGGCTAGATAACCCTAGAGCAGAGGCAGTTATCACTTTTGGTACAAATGAATATACACTGAAAATTGGTAACGAAACTGTTGAAGGTGGGAACTACTACACTATGCTAGAAGGTGATGATGCGCTTTATGCGATTTCAGTTTCTACTATTTCAGGCTTATTTAAATCACAGTATGAGTATATATCAAAACTTTTAATCGAAAGCTTTGATAGCGAGGATACAGAAGCAATTCCAGATGTCACTACATTTAATGTAACTAGAAATGATCTAGACTATGATATCGCAGTCGAAAAAGCTCCTGAACAAACTGAAGAAGAAGCAGAATTTACAGCGGTATATAATACTTATATTATGTCATCACCGATAAATGCAGAGGTTAGTTCAACATCAGCAGAAGAATTTATCTTTACTTTGTTTGGATTAACTGCAAATTCAGTTGTTGCTATTGATGCTCAAGATAAAATGGAAGAGTATGGATTTAATGCCCCAACTTGCACAGTGGACATGGTTTATGATTCGAGAAATGTTAATTTAGTGGTCGGTTCAAAAGTTGAAGGCAGTGAAGATGAGTATTACTTACTATATAATGATAACAATGTAGTTTACACTGTTTCAGAGGCTAGTATTGCTGTTATAAGCTATGACCCTAACGACATTATGTCAAAACTAGCTGTGTTGCCATTTATTAACTCAGTTGATAAAATTGTCCTAACATACGAAGGTAATGAAGATGTATTTGATTTAGAGGGTGCAGAGGATGAGCTAACTGCTACATTAAATGGGGATGCACTTGAAACTGAACTTTTCAAAGATTTCTATCAACTACTGCTATCAGTTTCTATTGATGAAATGAATTTCGTAGAACCTGAGGGCGAACCAATTATGTCTATCGAATATTTTTATAGAGAGAACGACTTAGGAAAAGAAACAGAGTTAGTAGAAATGTTCTTAGTAGAAGACAGAAACATGATTATTAAAGTAAACGGAGACGCTTACTATTTGGGCAGATCAGCTTATATTGACAAAGTTTTAGTAGAGTTTGAAAACTTGAAAAATGGTAATGAAATCGATATAGACTGGTAAAAAAACTATAATTAAACGCATCTTTACATTAGTAAAGGTGCGTTTTTTGCGTTTATTATTAATACCCCATGTTTCGACAGGGAAAAGCAGATAAAAGCTATATAATAAGTTTTAAGATAAACTTATTATATAGCTTTTTAATAATTTATACGCTTACAAAAAGGAAGTGAAAATGTGAAGACAGAGCAAAAAGGCGAAAAACTTTGCATATATCTAAACGAGGAGATTGATCATCATATTGCAAAGACGATGAGAGAGGAAATAGATGCTCAAGCTCAAAAGAACATGCCACAAGTGCTAGTACTGGATTTTAAGAATGTGACTTTTATGGATAGCAGTGGAATAGGTCTGGTGATGGGGAGATACAAATTAATGCAAGATTTATGTGGAAAACTGCAAGTGGTGAATGTGCCAAATCACATAAAAAAAGTTATGGTGCTAGCTGGTCTTGAAAAATTAGTACAAATTTCATAAGAGGAGAAAAAAATGAAGACGATAAATGAAGCGAAAATTACGCTATTAAGTAAATCGGTGAATGAAAGCTATGCTAGGGTAGCTATTGCAAGCTTTTTTACGCAGCTAGACCCAACTATTGATGAGATTAATGATATTAAAACAGCTGTGTCCGAGGCGGTGACAAACGCAATTGTACATGCATACAAAAACGAGCTCGGTAAGATATACATAACGCTCAAAATTTGTGAGGAGCAGACAGCGTATATAAAAGTTAGAGATCAAGGCTGCGGGATAGAGGATGTAAAAATGGCGATGGAACCGATGTATACAACTGCGCAAAATGAGGAGCGTGCTGGATTAGGATTTACTGTGATGCAAACGTTTATGGACAAGATAAAAGTGAATTCCACAATAAATAAGGGGACAACAATTATCATGCACAAAAAAATTAGCACTAGGGGAAATAATGATTAGGCAAAAAGAGAGTCGCGATGAATTTGCGCAAAAAAATCTGGGGCTTGTGCACCTCTGTGCGAGAAAATTCATCGGTAGAGGCATAGAGTACGACGACTTGTATTCTACTGGCTGTGTGGGACTAATCAAAGCGATTGACGCTTTTGATGAAAACAGGGGCGTGCAATTTTCTACTTATGCAGTTCCGGTGATTTTAGGCGAAATCAAGCGGCTTTTTCGTGACGGTGGAGCTATTAAGGTCAGTAGGAGCTTAAAAGAATTATCGATAAAAGTTAATAGAATGCGAGAAGAGCTATCAAAAAAGCTTAATAGGGAGCCTATTATCAGTGAAATTGCAAAAGAGCTTGCTGTTAGTGAAGAGCAAATTGTAGAAGCGATAAATGCCTCCGCTCCTCCACTTTCGCTAACAATCGAGGAAAGCGATGGGGAAAATAAGGAATATGATGTATTGGTTGAAAATCCAGAGGAAAAAATATCTGATAGGCTATCGCTTGCACAGGTATTAAATAAGTTAGAGGAGAAGGAGAAAAAGCTTATCTTACTGCGCTATTTTAATGAAAAAACACAAGTAGAAACAGCAAAAGAGCTTGACATGACACAGGTTCAAATTTCACGAAAAGAAAAAAAAATATTACAGATTTTGCGAGAATATTTAGTATAAAGAATGCTTTTTACCTTTAAAAACCAATTTAAGGTAAAAAGCATATAATATTGTATAACAAAATTTATGGAGGGGTGTATTATGGGGAAAAAGAAACCCTCTAAAAATAAAAAGGGCTGCTCGAAATTTCCAAAGCTTACAACATGTGCATATTCTTTTGCAGCACTGCTTACAGGGAATCTTGAAACTGACGAGTTATTTCAGCTTGCAATTTTTCTTAATACTACTGCAGATTTATTAGTACTCAACGCTCAGGAAAGACAGTTGTGCGAAAATCCTGAGGACGCAGAAGAAATTGAAAGCGAAATAATACTTGAACAATTTGAATAAATTAATTGACAATGTAAATTTAAAGGGATATTATAGTTTTAGCAAATAATTATACCATAAAAACTATAATAGGATGTGGGAAGATGAATATAAAAAGACAACTGCCTGATGAAGTGGTATCAAGGGTTTTGAGTATAGGAGAAGTAGGGGAAAAATGGCTGAATGAGCTTGATGGTTTGATTAAGAAAATTGAGATGGACTGGAAAATAGCAGTAGGCGAAGCGTTAGAAGGTGGAACGCATGCTTTTGTAGCGCATGCAGATGGAAAAAATGGCGAGAAATACGTAGTAAAAATAGATATTCCTGAAAATGTAGGTGGAAGTATCTTTATGAATAGCGTCAATGCGTTATTAGCAGCAAATGGAAATGGATATGCTAAGCTTTATGCGTATGACGAGGAGAATAAAATATATTTGATGGAAAGACTGGGCAAATCTGTTGGAAGTATGGGTTATAGTGTAAACGAGCAGATAAAGCTTATATGCACAGCGCTGAATAAAGCGTGGGAAATACCACTAGACAACGCAAAACTGCCATATGGAGGCGAATGTACTGCATGGTTTAAAGAGTTTATTCCACAGGCGTGGGAAGACCTATCATACCCATGTAGCGAGCGTGTAGTAAAAAGAGCACTGAGCTATTTAAACTCAAGAGATGAGCATTTTTCTGAAGATGACTGTGTGCTCATACACGGAGATGCGCACGCTACGAATATACTACAGGATTTAAACGATGCAGAAAACTTTAAGTTTATTGACCCAGATGGTGCTGTGTATGAAAAAGCGAGTGATTTAGGCGTATTGATGCGTGAGTGGCATGAAGAATATGAAGTTAATGCATATAAAAAAGGGCAGGAGCGCTGTGAGTACATACATTCGCTAACGGGAGTGGACAAGCAAGCAATATGGGAGTGGGGATATATACAAACAGTCTCCACAGGACTAGTGTTGTTATCAATTGGTAGAAAAGAATTTGGGATAAAGATGCTCAAAACAGCTGAAAGCTGGAGCGAAATGCTATAAAATTTGTGTTTTGGTGATGGACAATATCGTCTTCTTGTGGTAAAATTATCATACTATACTGAAATGAGGTAAAATCATGGGAAATATCAATATCAAAGATTTTATAGATTATAAATATCTGTCAAATCTAACAGTTTCGCCTGATGAGAATAATATGGGCTTTGTGATTTCACAAGCTGATTTTGAGGCGAATTCATATAAATCGTATATATGGATTATGGACACTAAAACAAAAGAGAGTAGAAAATTAACTGCAAACGGCAAAGAGGGCAATATTTTATGGCTGGATTCAAAAAATATCATGTTTTCCTCGCTAAGAGATGATGCGATTAAAGCAAAAATCGAGCAGGGCGAAGACTATACTGTGTACTACAAAATTAATATCGAGGGTGGAGAAGCAGAGGAATTTATGAAAATTCCGATGCAAGTGACATCTATAAAGGCGCTGAGTGGAGAGAAATACATAATTACAGCGAATTATGATAACAATGGTATTGATTTACACGGCTTAAAAGGCGAAGAAAGAGAAGCTGCGGTTAAACTGATAAAAGAAAACAAAGATTACGAAGTGATTGACGAGATACCATTTTGGTTTAATGGTAAAGGTTTCACAAATAAAATGCGTAATAGACTATATATTTATGATAAAGCAAACGATACATTAAAAGCGATTACGGACAACCTTACTGATGTAAACAGCTTTGTGATAAAAGAAGATAAAGTGCTGTTTGTTGCGAATAGATATACAGATATGTATGATGGCTTTAATAGCTTAAATATATATGATATCAGCAAAGATGAAACTAGTACATTAATTGAGCAAAGCGAATATGGTATTGGATATGCTGATTTCATTGAGGACAAAATCATACTAACGTTGACTGATAAAAAAATTCTGGGAATCAACCAAAATAAGGATATATATTTATTTGAAGACGGGGAACTAAACCTTTTGCTTAAGCATGATACAGGGTTTGGAAGTTCTGTTGGTTCTGACTGCAAATTGGGTGCGGGAAAATCTACAAAAGTTATAGGTGACACATTATACTTTATTTCAACTATAGGAAAAAGCTCGTTCATCAATACGCTAAACTTAAAAGGCGAGCACAAAATTTTAACTGCTGACTGTGGCAGCATTGACTGTATCGAAGTGGCTTCTGATGATGTTTTCTTTGTTGGTTTAAGAGGACAAAAGCTGCAGGAAATATATATTGTGGACGAAGAAAGACAGCTCTCTACTTTTAATGAAGATTTTTATGCTACTAAAAATGTAGTTGTGCCTGAATATTTTGTATTCACTAATAATGACGGTATTGAAATTGATGGGTTTATTATGAAACCAGTAGATTTCGATGAAAATAAAAAATATCCAGCAATTTTAGACATTCACGGTGGACCTAAAACGGTATACGGTGAAGTGTTCTACCATGAAATGCAAACTTGGGCAAATCTTGGATATTTCGTAATTTTCTCAAACCCACGTGGAGGTGATGGAAAAGGCGATGCATTTTCAGACATCAGAGGAAAATACGGGACTATTGATTATGATGATTTGATGCAGTTTACTGATATTTGTTTAGAAAAATACCCTGCGATTGACGATAAAAACATCGGTGTAACAGGTGGTTCATACGGTGGATTTATGACAAACTGGATTATTGGACATACTGATAGATTTAAATGTGCAGTGTCTCAAAGAAGCATCTCAAACTGGATATCAAAATTTTGCACAACAGATATCGGATACTACTTTAATAGTGACCAAAATCAATCCACACCATGGGAAAATCACGATAAATTATGGTGGCATTCTCCGCTGAAATATGCGGATAAAGCGACTACTCCTACGTTGTTTATACATTCTGAAGAAGATTATCGTTGTTGGCTACCTGAAGGACTACAAATGTTTACAGCACTAAAATATCATGGGATTGAGTCAAGACTTTGCATGTTCAGAGGTGAAAACCATGAACTATCACGTGGCGGGAAACCAAAACATAGACTAAGACGTTTGGAAGAAATGACGTCTTGGTTTGAAAAATACCTAAAAAAAGCATAATAATTTAAGATATAAAATATATTTTGTTGCTAATAATATAATAGCAAACACTCTTATTTATAATAAAAGAGTGTTTGCTATCATTTTTATCTAAAATGCTGTTTACTTAGTTAAGAAAAATATGGTATAATTATATAAAGTGAGGTAAGCGATATATGGATAATTACAATAAACTCGATGTAGCCGCTAAGCTGTTTCCTGCGGTGTCAAATAAAAGTAATTCTTCAGTATTTAGGGTTGCAGTTATTCTTAAAGAAAAAGTTGACGCTATGACATTACAATTAGCGGTTAATCTAATATATGAGAGATATAGATTGTTTTTTTTACGCTTAAGAAGAGGTGTATTTTGGAATTATTTTGATGAAAATCATCTACGTTTTACAGTACAAGAGGAAGACTCTACACCATGTCAAACAATAATTTCACACGAGAATAAAGGGTATATCATTAAAGTACTGCATTATGGAAATAGAATATCAGTTGAGGCATATCATGCCATAACTGACGGTAGTGGGGTAGTCGAATTTTTAAAGTCACTTGTATATTATTACCTTGTGATAAAATATGGTGACATGGACCCTGAGGGGAAAGTACTGCTTTTTGACCAGTTTGACGGAGAAAACTTAGAGGATAGCTTTAATAAAAATTTCTCAAGATCAACTAAAAATAGAACTGTAAAAAAAATCAAGCAGAAGAATTCATTTAGGCTATCTGGTAAAAAATTTAAAAAAGGCGGATATTCCGCAATAAGTGGGATAGTGTCAGTTAGTGCTTTAAAAGAAGTATGCAAGCAGCACAACTGCACGATAACTGCATTCATTATTTCTGTTATGATAATGTCAATTTATGAAGAAAAACAAAAAAATAGCAATTCTGATAAACCTATTGTTATTGCAGTGCCAGTAAATTTGAGGACTTTATTTAGCTCGAAAACGCTAAAAAACTTTTTTGGTGTAATCAATGTAGGGTGCAAGGTTGCGCCTAGTACTACATTCAGTGAAGTTATTGAAAAAGTATGTAAACAGCTTAGTTTATCTGCTGATAAGGAATATTTAGAGAGCTTATCGCGTACTAATGTTTCGATATCAAATAATATTTTTACAAGGCACACGCCATTGCTGTTTAAAAATTTGATACTTCCAGTTGGTTTTACTTTTACGAGCGAAAACAAAAAAACTATGTCAATTTCAAACATAGGCAAAATTAATTTTCCTACTGCTGTAGACAAATATATCGAACATGCAGAGGTTTTTATGTATCCAACCCACAAAAGCCCAATCAACTGTGCTATTTGCACAGTGGGGGATAAGATGACAGTGAATTTCACAAAATCCATTGTCGATGCTAGTGTGATGAGAAAATTTTTTACCACATTAATGGCACATATGTCGGATAGGGTGACTGTGTATTCAAACTGCTGGGGGGAAGACAATGAATAGATGTGAAAATTGCGATGTTGATTTATTCGATAGCGAAAAAAAATGTCCGCTCTGTGGGGAAAAGTTCAGTGGAACTGGTGATAGTGTAATAAAATATCCAGAGTACAAAGAAATTGTAAGTAAGCGCTCTCCATTGTGGAATGTGCCGATGTTTGTGCTATTTGCGACAACGCTAATATGCTTTTATATTAACTTTTTCACTTACGATGATGGTGATGTCATTTGGTCTGCTATAGTAGTAGCTGCGCTCTTATACATTAATGGCGTGATAGGAGCTGTCAAATCACACACGAATAGATTTGCTTCAAAAGTGCTTATTAACTACGTTTTACTATCGGTTTTTGTAATAGTTCTTGATATAATATTGGGGATGCGATTTTGGTCTACAAATTATGTTTTCCCGTTTTTAACAATTCTGACTACATTGTTTATAACAGTTTTAGCTTTGCGTAGTAAAAGTTTATTTTCGGAATATTTTGGATATATTATAACTGTTACTATATTGAGCATCACACCCATCCCAATTTATGTATTTGGACTATCAAATCAGCCTTGGGGAGTGTTTATAGCGATTATGATTTGTGCGATTATAGCACTTGGATTATATTTGTTTTCACACAAAACTTTTAAGCAGGAGATAAAAAAAAGATTTCACAGATAACACCATAATTTAAGGAGATAATCACATGAGAAATCGCACAATGATCCAGTTTTTTGAATGGTATTTACTAAACGATTGCTCGCTTTGGAATGAAGTGTGCATAAAAGCAAAATCACTAAAGAAAATGGGGATTACAGGAGCTTGGTTGCCACCTGCATATAAAGGGATGAATGGGATAAACGACGTGGGATACGGTGTTTATGACATGTACGATTTAGGAGAATTTGATCAAAAGGGTACAATTCCAACAAAATATGGGACAAAATCAGAATACATCACTGCGATAAAAACTCTACAAAGTCAAGGAATTAGGGTGTATGGAGATGTAGTATTCAACCACAGAATGGGTGGGGACGAAGCAGAACTTGTGATGGCGAAAGTGTACGACACTTCGGATAGGCATAATTATATTGAGGAAAGAGAAATTTTGGCGTGGACAAAATTTAATTTCTCTGCTCGGGCTGGGAAATACTCAGATTTTACTTGGAATCATACACATTTTGATGGTTGTGATTGGGACAATTTAACTTCGACGCAAGCACTCTACTTGTTTTCGGGGAAATCTTGGGATGACCAAGTGGACATTGAAAAAGGTAATTACGATTATCTTATGGGCGCAGACCTTGATTTGCAAAACGCTGAAACTTATAGCGAACTTGTGAGATGGGGAAAGTGGTATATTGATGTTACTGGTGTGGATGGTTTTAGAATTGATGCTGTAAAGCATATCAATTTCCCAAAGCTATACGAGTGGTTAAAAGAAATGAGAGATTATACCGGCAGAGAATTATTCACAGTAGCTGAGTACTGGAATAATACGCTTTCTGCGCTCAAGTATTATTTAGATAAAACTGCAAATTCAATGCATTTATTTGATGTACCACTGCATTATAACTTTCATAGCGCATCAAAAAGTGGTGGGCATTATGATATGAGTAGAATACTTGAGGGTACCTTAGTAAAAGAGCGCCCAAAAAAGCGGTAACAATAGTCGATAATCACGACACACAGCCATCTCAAGCACTAGAAAGCTTTGTAGAAAGCTGGTTTAAACTCCATGCATATTCACTGATATTGCTCAGAGAAGATGGAGTTCCATGTGTATTTTACGGTGATTTATACGGCATAATTCACAGTGGGATTGCGCCACTAGGTGAAAAATTTGAGACTTTAATACGTGCAAGATATGACTTAGCATATGGAGAGCAAATTGATTATTTTGATGATAGCTCGATTGTGGGATTTACACGTTTGGGTGAAGATGTCTACACATACTCTGGTGTGGCAGTAGTAATGACTGACTCAAAAGGCGGAAGTTTGCGAATGTGCATGGGTGCAAAATTTGCGGGAGAAACTATGGTGGACTGTCTAAACAATTCTAGCGCAACTATTGTTGTAGGAAGTGATGGATGCGCAGACTTTCCTGTGAATGACAGCAGTGTGAGTGTTTATGTGAAAAAAGAGTATATGAATGAACGCGTGCAAAAGTAGAGTGATATTATAAAGTTTTTGTTAATTTAACATATTTAGTTTGAATTATTTTAAGTATTGTGATACAATTAAAAAAGCTGTTTTAACTAAATCAAGTTTATAGAAAAAACATTGCCATTATATATAAATATATAGCTTTTGTTTAGAATAATAAAGTAAACAGTAAATTCAAACTGAAATGGAGTAAATTATGAAAATAAAAAATAAAATTATAGCACTTGCTTTGGCTGCTACTATGGTGCTAGGCACAACTGCTTGCTCAGACACTGGAGCTCCTCAAGGGGATAGCTACAACAAGCTGCTTATTGACGGAGAAGCTACATCGATTGATAACATCGGAACTTACGGTGATGACGAGGTTAGTTTTGATTTATTTGCAATAATTTATTTGCAAAATAAAAATTATTACGATCCTACTTATTTAGAAGATGAAACTGTTGCACAAAACCTTAAAGACATCAGCTTAGAGACTGCACAAAGCATGTATGCTATCGACAGCATTTTTGAAGAAAGAGGATTATCTTTTACTTTAGATGATGAAGAATTGCTTGATAATACGATAGCTGATGCTGTAACTGCTGCTGGTTCACAATCTGCTTTTGATCAAACAATTGCGGACGCAGGAATTTCACCTGATATGTACGAATATCTTGTGAAAAATTCGATTTACCAACAAAAAATTATCGATGACATTACTGCAAGTGTCACCGATGAAGAAATTATGACTTATATTACAGAAAACTATGTGAGAGCATATCATATCTTAATTGAAAGCGCTGAGAAAACAGATGCAGATAGAGAACTCGCTGAAACTGTACTAGCAAGAGCAAAAGCTGGTGAAGATTTCCACGCTCTTATCGAAGAATTCGGTGAAGATCCTGGAATGGTGGGCAACGAAGAAGGTTACTACTTCACATATGACGAAATGGTAGCTGAGTTTGAAGAAGCAACATTTGCTTTAGCTGAAGGCGAAATTAGTGAAATAGTAGAAACTTCATATGGTTACCATATCATAAAAAAATACCCATTAGAGGAAGATTACATTAACGCTAACACTGACAGTATGACAGAGGGATATTATCTATCAGCATTAAATGACTTAATCACAGAGAAAATTGAGGGAGTCGAGTTTGAACCAAACGAATATTACGACATGATTACTCCTGAAACATTATCATAATTAAAATTAATAAAATGCATTATCAGTTTACTGATAATGCATTTTATCTTTTTACACCAGATTTTTTGATAGCAGTTATGCTGATGGGAAAAGTATAACATTGTCGCTATGATATGGTAGTAATGCACGGACCATAGCTTGTAAATCAAGCGAGCTGTGGTGATGCTTATGCATGTCACCAATTAGTTGTATCTCAATATATTTTGAAAGCGGATTTTCGGTATAGGTAAAGCCAATACCGAGGCTATCGATACATTTTGCTATTCCTTCTACAGTAAAGTCTGAATTGGTGATAGCTAAACGCTTTTTTATTAGCGCAATAATTGCGCTCGCTTCTTCTTGAGCAGTTGCTGAAGCAAGATTTGTGACCCTAAATCCATATAAAGCTTCAAACTTATGTGAGTATGCTCCTAAAAGACTATCATAATATCCGTCGTCAAGTAGAGTCTGTGCTTTATCATATAGTGCGTCTAAGGCTAGTGCATAAGCTCTCATCTCTGCTAAAACGAGGGAATTATCGTGCAAAGAATATATTTTACATGCTTTGAGTAGAGCAAAAATACTTTGAAAAGAGCTCATTTAATCCACCCTCTCAATCATTGCTGAAACTGTACCAGGATTAGCAATTTGGTTTTGTGCGATATCTATTGAGCCTTCGGGTGATATAAACTCGATGTCAACATAATCTTCGATGATATCCTTTAACCCTTCGCCAATCGAGTACGGATTAAATTTTTGACCAACTGAGTGATCATAGATTTTTTGTGTGATGAAGTTTGAAGCGGTGAGTGATTTGCTACCGACATTCCCGTTTGCTCGAACGTAAATCTTTAGTTGTACATTCACAGTGATAGGAGTTGCAGCTACTACTGTAATTTGAGTGTTAAAGGCACGGTGTTCATTTACATGAGCTTGCACTTGCGCAATGAGCTGCGATGAGGTAAATCGAAAATAGTCGCTGATATACAAAGTAACAGTATTATTTGATGAAGACTGTACAGCTTTAGCAAAGTAAACTTGATCATGTGACATAGCCAAATCTTCAAAGTATTTAAAGTTTGCGCCATTTGTAGGATTTTGGTATGTATCGAGTATCCTAGTTCTGTAATGCGATTCTGTTTCAGTTTCGCTACCGCCAGAAAAGTTTTCAAGATTTGTCACCGAAAAAACTCCTGCGATATGATTTGCGATAGTATCAATTTTATTTTTGATGATATTTGTATGCGAACCTACTTCTGTAGCTTGAGCCGCAACACTCACATTTGTACTACCAGCATATATTATAGCTTCCTCTGTAGTTTCGTACATCACACCATTACCGCTAGAGCTAGTGCAGAGAGTTTGAGCTGGTATGATAATGTTTTGCGAAGCTGCCGAGCTTGTGCTGAACTTTAATGTTCCTTGTGCTGCTGCAGCTTTTTTGCGCAAGACACCTTTGCAAGCACCGTGTCGCTCAAGATAATCTCCTGTAGCGGTATCGGGGAATAGCTGTTTTTCACAAAAATTAAGTTTGTCATACAGCTTTGCTATTTCTGCCGAGATAATCTTCATCCTAATTGCTATGTCAGACTCCTCGTAGATAATGCTTGTAGTTTCGTTTTCAAACGAAGTTTTAATTTGCTCGTAAATATTATCAGTATTCATATTCTACCCCCATGTCGAGTTGTTAATAATAATTTCAGTATCGCTACCATCAATATTTAAAAACAGTGTAATATCCATAGTTTGTTTTTGGTAATCGATATTTTTCTTTAAATCCCTCACAAGTACACCATTTATACCAGAAAGAGCGTCAGTGATAATAGCAATCAATGTAAATTCATCCACTGTATTAATATCAACCGAGTGGATATTGCTCCCTAGATTCGGTGTTAAGGTGAAATCCCCCTTTTTTATCATAAGGCATATAAGAATGCGCTGTATTGTTTCTTTAACAGAGCTAACAGTGATTATTTCTGCATTTTGGTTTAACACCATGTCTCCGTTTTCTAGTAAATTGTCCATCGAAATTCATCCTTTCTAGCGAATTGTTCCATCTGGTGCGATAATCATTGAGTTGATTTCAACATCCCCATTTTCTTTTAAGAGGATGTACGCTCCACTTTCAACTTCAAATTTAATATGTCCACTAACTGTATCGCCACTGCTCTTCACATTTCCTAAATATATAAAACTTCCGTCGTCAAGCGGTAGGATTACACCAGTATCACCAACTTTGGGCTTAGTATTAATTCCAGGTAAGCTGAGCATTTTAATATTACTGATATCGAGGTCAGATGAAATGTTAACTTGTCCTGCATTTGAAAAAGTGACTCTACAAAGTGAGCCAAAAGCATTTTTTAGCTTTTGAGTAAATGTTTTTCTCATAATTCACCTTCCTTATATTATCTCCTTGCTCCACAGTTTTACCACACTTTTTTGCCCAGTCTCATCCAAAGTAAATTTATATGAGGAAACATACATAAAAGTGAAATTCCCGGACGGATCCGAAAAGTTAGCGCTATCCCCAGCGCTGATATCGTAAATGTCGGGTAGATGCAGTTCAATTTCCAGATAATCCATTGTGCTGTTTTCAATTAAGTAGATAGCGTTTTGTTCAAGATTGTTTTGCCACTCGCTAGAAGAATTATGATAACGAGTGCGCTCAATTTCATAACGCTTTGCAAGCGCATTGCTCATGACGTAATTGTATTTTGCCCCGATATCGTCGTTTCCTGTTTTCATAAACACACGTGAAAATAAGCTGTATGTATCATAAGTAACGATCGCATCAGTAAAATTAATGTAGCCATCAACGACATTTGAAAAATAATGCATCCGTGTATTTGTACCACTTAATGTGATATATCCATCACCGTCTACATAAGGAGCCGCTCTATAAACTAGGTTGCAAAAAAGCTTTATAAACTCCCAGTCAGATACACCTTTGTAGGCGACGATTTCGTTTGCTGTAGCTTGGTACGGGAATTTATGGCCGTTGATACCATGGGGCAGTGCATGATTTTTAATCAGCTGATCTGAGGATAGTTTTGTGTAGACATATGGGCGAACTTCATTATCAAGCATGCCACTGTGGATATGTCTACAAACAAAACTGATATAGCGACCGCTTGTCCCGATATGTTTTTTTTGCACATCAACAATGCCAGTGAATACCAGAGTATTGTCAATGTACATATACACTCTTGTGAAAATATTGTTTGAAACATCATCCAGTGCGGAAAATTCGAGAATATCGGCAGGAGTAAACCTATCGGTCTGATAAACTATCGTTATGAGCTCCTTAAATGTATGGGTTACACCAGTTGTGGATTTTGCGATGATTTTTACTACAGCCAAACAGTCACCCCCTGTGAAATGTTTTCGCTATCTGTAATATCAGTGTTTTTAAGCGCTAACTCGTCTAGGTCAATGCCATATTTTATGGCGATTTGGGATAGGCTTTCTCCACCAGTAGCGATGTAGTATTTACTTGCAGTGCTTGAAAAAGTGCTGCTTAGTTTGGCGTTCTCAACAAACTCAAAACTATAGCTTAAAACCTTAGGTCCAGCTCTTCCTGTAATTTGTAGCCGATTAAAATAACAGTTTATCGGGGACAAATTTGGGATGAATAACAATCCGCTACTATTGTCATTGAAAATATCTTGGATTTTCACATATTCATCCATAATATTAGTTCCAACTAGCTCACCCACACCGCTTATCACAGTTGGTTCATACCCCATATCTTGTATGACATGCTCTTGTTCAGGGACAATAAACTTCAAAAGATTACGCTCCTTTGTAATAGAAAACTCTCTAGGATTGTACTTGAATTCGTAATCCTTAAAACGAAATTTACTACTCATTTTTTCACCTACCATTCTGACATATCAAGCGAGTGAGTCTCTCGGCGTGTTTGATATTGCTCATATTCTTCTAAATGTGAGTAATCGTAAACAGGGTTTGAGAAAATTTTTTCTTGTGAGCTTCTAATCTTCTCAGTATCAACTATTTTTTCGCTTAATTCGTCTTTGTCGAAATTTGCTTGATTGCTGTAATTAGCATTGGGATTAGACTTTGATAATATTCGCTGTATACTTGCACTGAATATTCTCATAGCTGACCTCCTTTATAGAAATTTTCGTTATATGAAAACTCGTCGTTTTCGTAGTTTTTTTTCGTCCTCAAATTTGAATAAGTATCATAAACGTCGCATAAATCGTCTATGCTAAGCGTTTGCAAAACATTTAGTGGGCTTGAAAAAGCCTTGACATTATCCATGAGCAAACAATAATACGACAAAACAGAAAACTCGCAGAGAACCTCCACTAGCTCGGCATTATAGTCGCTAGTTTTACTGTCAGAAAAAATCTCTTCTTTAAATTTTTGAGCAAGATTTATTGCTTCTAAAGTTTCAAGACTACTAAGTTCTTTGATATCATATTCTATTGATCTTATAATAATTTTTTCACTCATCGTAGCACCATCCTTTTAGAAGCTAAGAGTGTAATGCTCTCTATACAAGGCTGGTTTAGCTCGCTTTTTTCGCTAATATTGCTCCACTCGCAACCTGTGTAAACAATCCTATGATCAGGTTTAACTACCATTAAATTAAAATTACTCAGATTATAAAAATCTACATGCGTTGTCTGTGCGCTTAGTATCGGAATTACCTTTTTTAGCTCTATTTCATGCTCGACTTTGCCTGAAACCGTTGCAACTGGTGTCTCGCTCCCAAAGCTTTCTATACCCATTGAGCTTTTGGTGCTCTTAGCTGAATATGATTGAACAAGAGCCACTTTAACTCCGTCGACTTCTATGTAGATATCTTTACTGGTAGGTATGTTTAACATAATATCCCTCCTTATACTGAAATATGGCAAGTGATAGCGATTTGGTTAATGCCCTGAGCAATAGTAAAAGATAGATTAATTATTAAGCGAGTGGGATCTTCCGTACTAATTTGTAAAATGGGGTTATCGTAATCGGACAATAATCCGTCATCAACAAACTCACTAAGTAAAATAACTATTTGTGATGCAAGTGAATCTATCGAAGCTTTGCTATTTACTAAAAACTGCATTCGTTGCTCGACTGAGTTTCTTATCATTGGCACAATTGCGTCGATTAAAATTATGGTGCTCAAATTTTTATAGACTACAGTAGGGTTTAAATTTTCATCATAAGTCTTAGTAGTGACACCACGAATTAACTCAGTAAACTCGCCAACTTTTTCAAAAATGCAAACGCCAGCAGATATAGCGCTGTTAATTTCACTTTCGCTCATAGTTCTTTCGATGATGTAATCACCACTAACATGCTCTGAGTTAAAGTTTGAAGCAGAGTCACCACCGCGAGTAATGATTGATGCGAGTATAGCTGAAGAAAAATCAACATCAAGCTCGCTCTTTGTAACTTTTGGATAAGCAAGTAAAATTCGCTCGCTATTTATATTTTGCGCCACTGTGCTAGGCTGAGTGCTCTCTGGACAAGTGAAAATAGCTATTTTCTCCTTTTTGTTTGCTGCTGCATCATATAGTGCAGATTTTAGCACATTAGTATACTTTAACTGGTCCCCAATGGGTAAAATCATATATAAATCCTCACTATCAATCAAACGCTCTAGCGCTAAAACAAATGCACTTTCACTATCTTCTGTCATATGTGAGATGAGCACATTTACATTAGTGATAGACATCATTGCATCCACTAGGTTAAAGATATCCTCGCTAATAGATGAGCGTATTTCTTGCAGTTTGAGTTGAGAATTGATTTGCAGCAGTTCATCGCTTGCATTTGTGTTTAAAGCGATGAATCCGATGCCTCTACCGCTAGTATCTAAACTTGCTGGATTAATTGTATAACTAGCGCTAACTCCTGGTCGCATACTATCCATCATAGTAAAAACTCCTTTCGCCGCTATTGTAAGCGGTATTTTTAAACTTCACGGTTTATTTTAATTCTGTGTTTATCGAATAATCGCTGATTCTCTCATAGTGCTTAACATAGGTGTAAATTATGCTAAGATCTGCGGTGACTTTTCCGATAAATGCCTGGGTATCCTCATCAAAATGGACTTCATTTGACTCGATGTCACTAAAAGCATATTGCTCATCAAATAGCAAAATTTCACATAACGCAATGAAAATTTTGTTGCAGTCGCTTTCACTAAAACTGATTGGTGCAAATATATAAAATGTAAACCCTAACTTTACACTTTCGCCAATAGTTTCTACCGATGAATTAGCGTCATCACTGTCGCTTATCACCGATGATAAAGCATCACCTTTTGCACTGACTTTGCTTAGGCGAACACATATAGTGGGGTTTTTTACTTGTCCTGAAAACTCACCTGTATAGTATCCATCCACTATATGAGCATCGGGTAGTGCGCGAGTTAATAGCGTAATGAGATAGTCCTTCACCTCAGCGATACTATTGCTAACTAGCATTACAAATTCCTCCATTCGCTGTCAATCTTCGCGATTACGTATCTTTGATATAGCGGTTTTTTCATGTAAATATGATGGCCGCAAGAGAAAACTCTATACCTCTGATTTTCAATGATGACGATATCGTTTTCCTTGATAAAATCGTTTATCATAGTGAGCAGAATTGTTTTACTCTTGCTCTGGAAACCAATTGAACTGTGGCTAGCTTCGTCTAATTCTTCTGATACGGTATTCCTTTTTACAATCACACCGAAAGTTTTATGCTTTCCAGTTTCATCGGAAACAAATTTTCCGTATTTTACAAAAAATTTTTTTAAAACAACATATGTATCCAATTATTCAATCACTCCAAACGTAAAATTATTATCAACAAGCAAATCCTTAGCAAGTGCTGTCAGCTCGTTTTTATAAAGTCTTGCAGAAGATATTTCTTTTGATGAGTTAATTTTCACCTTGATATCAGCTATATCAATATCGCTGTTTTGTGTGTTGAGCAGTATGTTGTATCGATAATATGCAATTGCTGCACAAAGCTCACTTAAAATGTCGTTATGTTTTATTTTATCAACCCCACTCTTTAACCGCTGCTCGACTTCGTATACAGCTGCTTTGATTATGGGATGATATTCAATGCATTCTTTAGCTGTTAACTTAGACATATTCATAAATGAGTTTAATACATCAATAAATTCCATAGTATTCCTCCTAACATATTATATGTTATTTTCTCCCTTGAAGTTTCAAGGGAGAAAATAAATAAAATGCAATGTATAACTAAAGTTTTATGCAAGTGATAAAACTTTAGTAGCATCTGCAAAGATTTTTGCAAAGCCTGCGATTGAAGTAATAGCTGCTCTTTCAAGCTGTCTATCGATAAGTTTGTCGTACTCGATATTCAAATCGGACACGCTCACCATTTCAAGCGCACAGTTTTTATCAAAAGCTATAATTTTGTTTGCTGGTGCCTCTTTTGTTTTAAATAAATTCGCACCGATTGGAGTAGTAAGTTTGCCAGTAGCTTGGAAGTTTAGCCCAGTTGCTGGGTTTTTAAACTCATCTAAAGCAAGCATCTTCATCATAGCGCCATTGTCTACAATCATACTGTTTAGCGAATATTCGTTAAACTTACTCCACAAATTAATTAAATCAGCATAAGTAAGCCCATTTGCGCTTGAAGCCAAGCTTATAACCTCAGCTGGATTATCGTTTGTGTCGCCGTCAACTAAAACATTAAGTGCATCTTTTAGTTGTTGTTTTGCAATCTGTGCACCAATTTGCTTTAATGTTACTGTGAATAAATCAAGGCGTTGGAAGCGAATTGACTCATATGAAGCAACAAGTAGACGACCTCTTTTATGTAACTTAACTAAGTTTTCTTGTGTCTTGATTGTGGTAGAAGGGATTTGTGCCCCCTCAGCCACTTTTTTAAGCTCCTTATCATCATCAGTTGGGACTGAAGAAATTGAACGATAATCGTATGAATCAATCATAGTTTTTGTAGCGATGATGTCTTTTAGTATATTCTCTTCTTGCGTGCCTGAAATTACAGCACGTTTAACATATTCAGGGAATAAAGCAGCTGAATTTGAAGTAGAGAAGAATTTTTCCACGCTGTCGGAATTATAACCTGATACTTTGATATCATAGCGCTTAAGCTGTCTTTGGAAGGCGTCGAGTCCCTCAAGTTTTGTGTTTTTGTAATTTTCGCTAGGGTCAAGTTCTTCTAAAACTTTGCTAAATGGTTTTCCTGTAATGGAATACATGCCTTTTTCCAGTCTAATATTATCGTACATAGCCATATATTTTTACCTCTTTTCTTTTATTAAAGTATTATAGTTGCATATCCGGATGAAACTTCACAAACAAGATGCATACAACCTGTGGAAGCTGCTTTTACTTGATCATTAGCTGCAGCAGCAATAGCAGTGTAGCCCGTGCTTAAACTTGAGTCGGCTTTTACTTTTACTCCGCCTTTAATTTGAACACCAACGTAAGTGTCGTTTACGCTTACACAAACTCCAATGATTTCGTCATCAGCGACAGCTTTTTTAACAGTACCATCTGTGTTGATTGCGATTAATTCTCCTTGTAAAATGTCTCCAGATGCCTTAAATGTTGCAGTTACTTCTCCGATTGTGTTAAATGATACACTCATATTTTTTTCTCCTTTATATTTTAAATTGTTTGTCTTCATCGCTTTGCTTTTCTACCTTTAGTGAAGCCAGTTGTGAAAAACAAAGTGATTTTTCACTTAGCTTTTTATCATATGCCTTCTTATAAGCTAAAAGTTCATCGATATTCATTTTCTCAACTATGCTTGCAAAAAGCTTGCTATCCACACTTTCTCCGCATAAAAAAGACATTTTGACAATATCTTGCCTCAACTCTTTAGCGTAGGTTTTACCTAATGATGCGTAGTTTTTCAGCTTTTCGATATACTCTAAAATCTGTGATGCTTCGATAGGGGAGAGCTGTGATTTTTCGTCACTTACTGCAAATTTTTCGAGTATTTGTTCAGTGTCACCTTTTAAGCTATACTTAGTATCATCCGTGCTATAGCGTTTTGTTACACCTGCATTTTTCTGTGCAGGAACAGCAACAAATGACCATTCGTATGCATCAAGAGCTTTATCTAAAATTATGTAGCATAACTTCTTCTCATAGACCTTACCCTTTTTGTGCTCACAAAAACTTTTGTTGGTATCAGTGTTACAAATTGAGCAAAATGCATGTTGTACCGTACAACCAATGCTAACTTCTTTTTTGATACCTGCATCGATGTCCAAAATCATATCCTCGTTTTTCTTGCTTTTGACCATGTAAGCTTTTGCTTGCAGATAATGGTAAGTTTCCCCTTGACTATTTCGCTTTGACTCATCTTTTATAACCGCGGTATCAAAAATTCTCGCTGTTTGATTTTCACCCTTTGGATTATGGTCGAAAATACCCGTCTTGCCTAAAAATAACTTTGCAAGCTCGTACAAAGATTGGGTGCTAAAGCATTCGATATCTCTGTCGATTTCATTATCACACAAAGTAAGGTTAAATGTATAAAGCTCGTCTGCGCTATGCTCGCGCCTTGTATACACGTTAATGAGCTTTAAATCCTCTTGGGAAAGTTGTGCTACCTTCGTAATGTTGCCTTTTATTTTAATCCCCTCCTTCTAGTTTTACTTCAATTTCATGTGCTTGTGCATTGTATAGTCTAGTTTGAGCTGCCTCAACCTCATCTTTAAGATTAATAGTGTTCCAAGTGATAGTAGGAGTTGAGTAAACATTTTTTAAACGCAGATATGCTGTGCAAATTTTGAGTATGACAGGAGATAAAATTCTCCTATAATGCATCAGCTCAGTGGTAAGTATGTCAGTTTGTTGTTGGCTCATTCTCTCGGTAGTGGACCATGAAAGACCCAATAAAAATGGTGGGATAGAGAGCTTTGCGATAATTTGCTCTAGCATTTGCCTTACAGGGATATCGGTATCTATAAGCTGATTATCCGCACCAATTACTTTAATATTTACATCTCCAACTGTAATAAAGTCACGTACTTGTCCATTTTCCGAACCGCGCATTCCCTCCGACCATTCTTTTGCGATCATCGATGCACGGTCTTTTGCATATGCTTTTTCAACACTATCATTGCCTGGCTTGTAGGTTACAGCATATCTTATATTACCGACCCTGTCGAAGTTTTGACCGATGCAGTTATATATTTTTAGTAATATCATGCTGACAAAGGGCAAACTTCTTAAAACTGAAATTCCAACTACTTCGCCTGGTTTTGGGTTGAGTGCAGAAAACAAAATGAGTTCTTTATTCTCCACTTTTTTATAGTCGACACCGTTTTGGTTGACATAAAAATCAACGCTTAATGGAGAAGTTTGCCTTACTTCAATATTCTCTACAGGTGCATTATATAGCCCTAAAAATTCTTTGTTTTCACCGACAATAATTTCACCGATGGCATTGCCGTATGTAAGCAGACTCTCAAAGTAAGCGGAAACAAAACTATCTAGCCCCATCCCCACACCGGATACATTAACGGTTTGTACGAATTCATCAAGCATATTTTGCACTGCCTCATTTTCACATGTCACCTTAAATCCACCCGTCAGTCTCACAGTTTTGTTTATAGCAGAGTCAACAATGGGAACTCCTTCTTTAATTGTTTCATACAATTTGATTTCGGGTGAAGAAAGTGGCTTGTAGCTGTTAAAAACTGAGAATGGATTTTCGTTTTCTCTAGCGTTCCAAAAAATACCGGGTTCTTGCTTTTCCTTTTTAAATTTACTGAATAGTTTCAAAACTAACCTCCTTTGCAAATTAATTTTGATTCGGACTTATCGTATTGCACTCATTACAAAAAAATCGTCCTCATCGTGGTTTAGCACTGTATTAACAAAATAGCGAACATCATCCATCGCATGGTCATTTTCTTTTTTGGGATAATCGTGTTTTACATTATTTTCCCAAGAATATAGTGAGAATTCTCTGATTGTGTCCTTACAGCTGTAATGAAAGAGTATTGTTTGTTGTCTTAATGCATCACTAACACGTCTTATACCGCTTATAACTTCGTTTTTTGCCGATATGGCCTTATATTTTCCATGCCTTTTTATGCATTCGATAAAGCTTGCTGCTGAAGGGTCGACAATTATTGCTTCAATCTTTAAACCAGAGATTAATTCTTCTAAATGCACGTAATACTCCTCATCAGTTTTAAGATTGCCATTTAGGCGCGAGTTATAATAAAACTCACGGAGCCTATGCCACACACCATCAGATTCGCCCCATAAACCCATAGAAGTGGGATTGACAGTACCATAATCGCATGAAATATAATATCTTGTGCAAGTGACTTCATCGCTAAAAACATGCTTAGTATAATCGAAAATGGGATACACTAGTCCCGAGGCAGTGACCCACTTGCCCATGACAAAACGCTCATAAAAAGTACCAGTATATAGGGATTGGTAGCGATTTAGCATTTTTTTTGAAAGCGAGGGATTATCTTTCATTAAAAAATGTAGATATAAAGCGTTTTTATCCTTTGCTTTTTTTATCCATTCAGTGTAAAACCAATGAAACGGATGCTCTGGGTTACAGTTAAACCAAAATTTTGACCCGCTGATAGAGCATCTTGCTAAAGCTTGCTCAACAAAACTGCGTGGCATAAGAGCCACTTCATCAAACATAATACCCGATAAAGTAATCCCTTGAATGAGTGCAGCAGAGCTTTCATCTTTCCCACCGAATAGATAAAATCTGTTGTGATTACCTTGGTATGAGATATCGATGAAATTTTTTGAGAGTTTTTCCACACAGGTAAAACCCAATTGTGTAAGCACGCCTAACAGCGGGGTGATAACATTGCGCCTTAAAGAGGTGATTGTCTTAGCGCTTATAACAAAGTTTGAGTCAGAAAAATGCGCAAATGCCCACGAGACAAAAGAGATTGACATGCACAAAGTTTTGCCACTTCTTACAGCACCGTCACAAATTATCGCGTCGTAATCTTTGTATATACTTTTGTTGCACCACCAAGTAAGCAGGGTTAGCTGCTTTTTTGAAAAAGACTTAAATTCAATCATCAATATCGTCCTTTTCAGTGGTAAGGACACTATTTTCTAGTGCTGAGTAAAAACTATCTACGCCTTTTTTACCCTCGCCCATTTCCATTAGCTTACAAAGAATTTCGAGTGCTTTGTACCTGTCAAAAAACTTGATTTCAAGCGCATTTTCTTTTGGCTTTTTTATTTCGCTTACATTATAAAGATTTAAGCTGTCTATGTAATCTTCGAGCAAAGCTTCATCTTTAAATATCAGTTTTACGCCATCGTTGATATCGCCAAAAGCTAAACGCTTGAGTCCTGAGATAACATCAAAATATAAAACATCATCATATTGCTTTTCGTCTAATTTTGAGATATACTCCTTCACATCATTCCTAGCCATCAACCTTGTCCCGTTTTTCTCTGCAAAAAAACTGGAGTAGCCCGCCTTTATAGCTGCTTCTTTGACGTTCCTGAGTTTGTGATAATAATAACCAAATAACTTTTCCTTTGTTTTAAGCATTAGTATCGCCTCCTTATAATTTTAGGTTGTCCTGTATGATGAAAAGTAAAACTACTTTTCAATACCCCCTTAATATCGTTGTTTAGTTGCATGCGAATATGCAACTTTACTTTTTTTGCGAAAAAATATTTTTTCACAAAAAAAGTATTGACATAATGAAAAAAATTGGTATATTTATATTAATACATTTATATAAGGAGATAATTTATGTCAAAAATTAAAATTGGTATAAGACCTATAATCGACGGTAGAAAAGCGGAAAGAGATAAACTAGAAGCAAGAGTAATACAAATGGCATACTCAGCAAAAGCATTAATTGAGAGCAAAGTTAAAGATAGTGACGGAAATTTTGTTGAATGCGTTATAGCAGATGGAACGATTAGCGGTAGTGCACAATCAAGGGATTGCGCCTTAAAATTTGCTAAGGAAAATGTAGTAGCTACTTTGAGTGTTACTCCTTGTTGGTGCTATGGCAGCGAAACTATGGATACAGACCCTATGACGATAAAAGCAGTGTGGGGATTTAATGGCACAGAAAGCCCAGGGGCTGTTTATCTTGCAGCGGTAATGGCTGCTCATGCACAAAAAGGATTACCTGCATACTCAATCTACGGAAAAGATGTACAGGATAAAGAAGACACAACTATACCGCAAGATGTGGAAGAAAAAATCTTAAATTTTGTGCGTTGTGCACTCGCAGTTGGAACTATGCGCAACAAAAGCTATGTAAATATAGGCTCGGTTTCCATGGGGATAATGGGATCATATTGTGATGATAGCTTCTTCCAAAAATATCTAGGTGTAAGAAGTGAATTTGTTGATATGACTGAGCTTTTGAGAAGACTGAAATTTGAGATTTATGATAAAGAAGAGTACGAAAAAGCACTTGAGTGGACGAAAGAAAACTGCAAAGAGGGCGTTGACAAAAATGCTGTGGAGGACAGGCATTCTGAGGAAGAGAAAAAAGATGAGTGGGAAAAAGTAGTGAAATGTGCTATTATTATCCGCGATATCATGCTTGGTAACCCTAAGCTAAAAGAACTTGGATATTATGAAGAAAGTCTGGGTAGAAATGCGATAGCAGCAGGTTTCCAAGGTCAAAGAATGTGGAGCGACTGGCTACCTATTGGCGACTTTGCTGAGGCTATATTAAACTCAAGCTTTGACTGGAATGGTGTAAGAAAACCAACTATTTTAGCAACTGAGAATGACACATTAAACGCAGTATCCATGTTGTTTGGACATTTGATTACAAATAGTGCATCCGTGTTTGCAGATGTGAGAACATATTGGAGTCCAGACGCTATAAAACGTGTTACGGGCTGGACAGCAACAGGTGATGCAGAAAATGGATTTATACATCTGATTAACTCAGGCCCAGCAGCATTAGACGCTGCGGCTGAGTGTAAAGATGAAAATGGAAATGCTGTAATGAAGCCTTGGTACGATGTGACGGATGAAGATGCACAAGCATGCTTAGATGCAACAAAATGGTGTGCAGCAGCATCAAACTATTTCCAAGGTGGGGGATTTTCTTCGCAGTTTAGTACAGGAGCAAAAATGCCAATTACATTGATGAGAATTAACTTAATCGATGGACTAGGGCCTGTGCTCCAAATTGCAGAAGGTCACTCAATACTGCTTCCAGATGACGTACATAAAACAATAGATATGCGCACTGACTTCACATGGCCTACAACTTGGTTTGCTCCAAACCTAACAGGGAAGGATGCGTTTAGCGATGTATACTCTGTTATGGCAAATTGGGGAGCAAATCATGGTTCGTTTTCATATGGGCATATTGGTGCACAACTTATCACATTAGCAAGCATGTTGAGAATTCCAGTTTCAATGCATAACGTAGATGAAGATAAAATCTTTAGACCACATTCATGGGCTGCGTTTGGAACTACTGACCTTGAGAGTGCAGACTATAGAGCGTGTGCTACATATGGAGCATTATATAAATAATCCTTCGGATTATTTATTAGGCATGTGCAGTTTCGTCGGGCGCACCATATTGAAGTTTTACTCGATTTTTTTCAAAAAATCGTGGTTTCCGAAGGCGAAGCCTTGGACGCTTGTCCGCAGACAAGCGGAATACTTAGCGGTGTGAAAACGGCAAAGGGGTGAATTTAACAGTCCGGTGGACTCTTAAAGAGGGGAAATACAAGACAATTTCCCCTAAAGAGGCTGCGAAGCTAATATAAATAACATTTTGGACTATTTAGGTTCCACTGTGTGAAATATAAATCGCATAAATGAATAAAAAGGCAATGTGAAGTTATCTTCACATTGCCTTTTTTAATATAATGAATATTTATTTTAGTATTTCGCTCACAGCTTGTTTAATATTGCTTACACCGATGATTTCGATATCGGTAATTTTTTCGCCCTTAAGCTGTTTTAGGGAGCTTTGCGGGATTATGCATTTGGTGAAGCCTAGTCGTTTAGCTTCTTTTACACGTTGAGAAATATCTGAAACATTTCGAACTTCTCCAGCGAGTCCTATCTCACCAAAAGCCATCACATCGTCACCCATTACCTTGTCACGCAAGCTAGATATTAGCGCCAATGCTACTGGTAAGTCTGCAGAAGGTTCATCGAGTTTTAGTCCACCTACAACATTGACATATGCATCTAAATTTGAGAAAAAGTAGCCACATCTTTTTTCAAGTACTGCTAGAATTAATGCCATTCTGTTATAGTCGTATCCCGTACAAGTGCGACGAGGTACGCCAAAAGCAGTTTTGCTCACGAGAGCCTGAACCTCTGCTAGAATTGGTCTGCTTCCTTCCATTACACAAGCAACACAAGTACCAGATGCGTCTTTAGGTCTACCTGATAATAGCATTAGTGAAGGATTTTCCACTTGTTCTAACCCTTTTTCCATCATTTGGAACACGCCAATTTCATTTGTGGAGCCAAACCTGTTTTTCACAGCGCGAAGTATGCGGTAAGACCTAGTTTTATCCCCTTCAAAATGAAGAACAGCATCAACAATATGCTCTAATACTTTAGGACCTGCGATTGCCCCTTCTTTGTTAACATGCCCAATTAAGATTATAGCGATATCCTCAGACTTTGCTAATCGCAAAAACGCATTTGTGCTTTCTCGTACTTGCATGATACTACCAGGGGAGGAGTTAAGACGTTGTATGCTCATAGTCTGAATTGAGTCGATGATTACGATATCTGGTTTGTTTTCCATTATAGTAGCGACAATGCTCTCGACATCAGTGTTAGCGCTGATAAATACATTATCACTCTCAACACTAAGACGTACTGCGCGTAGCTTGATTTGCCTTGCGCTTTCCTCACCTGAGATGTACAATATCTTCAGTCCATCATTTAAATAAGAGCAAATCTGCAAAAGCAAAGTCGATTTACCTATACCGGGTTCACCACCTAGAAGTACAAGCGAGCCTTTTACTAGTCCACCACCCAATACTCTATCCATTTCGCTGATACCTGTCATAAATCGGATTTCATCGTCAATATCGACGTTTTTGATATTGTATATGGTGGCCACTTGCCCTGGTGCGGCACTTACTCTACTTTTTGAAGCAGCAGTAGTTGTGACTGCAACACTTTGCTCAAATGTATTCCAACCGTTGCAATTAGGGCATTTTCCATACCATTTTGGTGCTTCAAATCCACAATCACGACAGGTAAATAGTTCTCTAGTTTTCATAAAATTAACACGTCCTATATATTTTTTATTCCTCAGAAATTTTATTGCTTTCATCTAATTCGTTTACAAATTCAATTATACCATGAAATAACGTGAATGCAACATGTGTTTGATATGATTCTGAAGTAAGCATAGCAGCTTCTTCTGCATTTGAGAGAAAACCGCATTCTGCCAAAACGGTTGGAGTGTCAGAATTATTGATTAGATAGACGGATTTTGTAGCTTCTTTTATCTCGCGAGTATTATCTGGTTGTAAAATCTCAACAAAAGATTCTTGCAGTTTTATTGCCAAATTTTCGCTAAGCGGATTATTTTTCCCATAAAACATTTGCGCACCCGTATGCTCGGACTGTTGATAAGTATTTTGATGCACAGAAACGGTCAACGAATTAGGGTTGCTATTTGCAATTTCTAGCCTATTCTTCAAATCAGAAGTTTTCTGCTGTTGAATTGTTATAGCATCCTCATCATGTATTGAAATATCCTCATTTCGCATCATAATTGTATCGTAGCCACATAGCGTAAATAAATAGTCAAGTTTAAGCGCTATGCTAAGGTTAATGTCTTTTTCGGTCTCGCCTCCTACCCCCGTAGCACCAGGATCTACACCGCCATGGCCAGCATCAATGATAATTTGCTCCACCGTATAAGTTGACGAAGTAAGTACAGCAATATTATCGTCATCAGAGAAAAAAATTATATTAACCGAGGCAAGAAGGCTGAATATAGCTATAATTAGTATTTTACCTTTAGACAATTCACGTCTTGAAACACCCACAAACACACACCCCTTAAATTATCTTTTATATTAATTTATATGGGGGAGATTGCAAAAAAATGAAAATCATGCAATAATTACTAATCGCAGCGTCATTTGCAAAACTCAATTAGCGGAAATTTATATAGCTGTAATCCCCCTTGCTTATAATTCCTAGAAATGTTATAATTGTGTTTAAAAATGTATTAGTTTTATCTAAATACTATAAAGCAAGGGAGTGTAGACATGTTTAAGGTAAAAAATCTAAAAAAAGAGTTTAAAATCCCTGTCAGACAAATGAGCCTTGGACAGAGAGTTAAATCTGATATTGCTGCTGCACTTTTACATAATCCGAAAATCTTATTTTTGGACGAACCAACCATAGGCGTCGATGTTGTATCAAAAAAATACTTATTTAATATAAGAGTAATGGAGATTTAATATTATGAAAAAGCATTATAAATACCTGTTATGGGATATAGATGATACATTGATTGATTTTAAGAGCTCGGAAAGAATGGCGCTCAAAACGTGTTTTGAACGATTTGGAGTTGTTTTGAGTGATGAGGATGTGGGAATATACTCTGAAATCAATCGCAATTATTGGGAATTGTTAGCACACGGAAAAATAGAAAAAGCAACTTTATTAAATCGAAGATTTGAGGATTTTACTCGGCAGTTATCATTGGATAAAATTGATTGCGAAGAAGTGAACAACCTATTTCAAGTTGCGCTTGGTGATAATGCGGTTATGTTTAATGATGCTTATGATGTCTGCGCATATTTGAAAAAAAGCAAAAGACAGTATGCTGTTACAAATGGTACAGCTGTAGCCCAAAATAAAAAGTTACATAAAACGGGTTTAGATAAATTGTTCAATGGAGTCTTTATTTCAGATGAAGTTGGATGGCAAAAACCAGATGCAAGATATTTCCAATTTGTGTTTAGCGAAATATTAGATTTCAAACATGAAGAAGCGATAATTATTGGCGATTCAATATCGAGCGATATGGCTGGAGCAAATAATGTTGGAATTGACTGTTGTTGGTTTAATCCCAACGGTAATGTAAATGATAATACATCAATTCAAATTAATTATGAAATAAAAAGATTAAAAGATGTGCTTGAAATTGTTGAGTAAGGCATCTTCTTATATTGCGAGTTTTGAAATTTTGTGGAGTTTAACTTTTAACTGAACAATTAATATAGTAGGAAGAAGTAAAATGAAACATGTAATTATTGGAAATATAGATGGTGGAGCAGCTGTTGCAGCCAGATTACGAAGGCTGGACGAGTTCGCAGAAATTATTTGTCTTGAAGATTTATCTGCAAGTGAAAAAAAGGAAGCTGTGGAAATTGACCGTAAGAATAAGCTTGTAAAAGTCAAGCTCATCAAACGGCAAATCATATATATGGAATTCATTCCCAGAATAAAGGGTATATTGGGACTTGCAGTGTCAAAGCATTTAACTATAATGGTTCTTCTACAGAGTTAAATGAAAATGCATGCAAAGAAAATGGAGTTAATTATGTTATTACATATATAATTCCGTTTGACAAAATTGGCTTTACCTCAGAAACAACTCCATTTTTCTTTAAGCTTATCTATGAAGTGCCGACTGGTAAAGTTTTAGGCGCTCAAGCAATTTCAAAAACTGATACTTCTAAGCGTATTGATGTAATCGCTTAAAAGGTGCTGTAAATCTTCCGCTTAGTCAACTTCGTCAAAGGTATAATGAAATCCCAAGGGACAAGCCTGTTTATCTGCATTGCCGCTCTTCTCATAGAAGTTATTATACTTCACAAATCTTAAAAGCCAACGGATATGACAATATTATAATATTTCAGGAAGTTTTCTCGGAATTTCTTTCTTTGAGTATTTTAATGATGTTAATTTAAATCGTGAAAGTATATTAACAAACTATAATTTTAACTGATATTGTTTTATCTGTAGTAAGTTTATGGGTGGAATATAAAATAATCAAGCAACTTATCATAAAAAAACACTTGTAGATTAAAAACTGCAAGTGTTTTTCTTTTTATATAATCGATTTTACAAAGCTCGCAATAGTGTCACGATCATTTTTTTTTAATATAATATTAATAAATAAGCATCGTATAGCAACATCGCATGATTTCCACACTGTAGTTATGTAGTGTTGCCAAGAAAGGAGATGACTTGACAATGCCAACAGTACTCACTCAAGTCGATACAACCATTGGAAACTATGAGCAGGTTTTCATCTATACCCTAAATGCAAGTTTTAATGGAGTTGTAGGCGACATTGACTCAGCAAAGATAAAAGTTTTTTTCCCATCTTTTCTTAATATATTTCTCGGTGATATCGGAGGCTCTATAAAAAAAGTGATCGAAACCGAAACACCTGAGGGAACGGAAGTCGTGTTCGATTTTGGTAAAATCGAAGATTTGGGGATAGCTGTGCGCCTTGGGTTTGGGGTGTCATTCTCACTTGAAGCACCGAGTGGCACTACGTTCATATGTCGCCCGATTATGTTCATAAACGACGAGGAATTTTTAGAGTCAATCAGTGACGAAATTGAGCTTATGCTTTCCTCACAGTTTGAGTTGTCAAGAGAAATAGTCCTTCCGATTGCGACGCCATCATCTGGCAGTACCGTGTTTTACAAGGTCACTTTGCAAAATTTCGGTGACTTAGGTGCACCGATTGAAAAGGTCGAGATAGTTTGCCCAAGCACGCAGTTTCTTGACATAGACGAAAGCTTTATCGTAAAAGGTGAGGACACTTCGACAAAATTTCCCGATACAAGCGCCAATGATATCCTCGGCACTTTTAAAAACAATTCGCTAAAGTTTATAATTCCTGCTTATCGTGGGGAGAGGTACGAATTTATTTACCGAGCGGTTTTGTCGAATGATTTAGAAGTGGGAGAGCAAATCACAACAACAGTTAATTGGAGCATAGACAGCGTATCGCAGTCTGACGAGCTTCATGAATTTAACCTTGCCGAACCGATTTTTGATGCAAGCATATCGCTTTATGCCCCAGATTACAGTTTGCCAAGCGAATTTATTTGCTATCGAATGGGGATTAAAAATGTCGGAAATCAAATTTTGCAAAACTCTCTCTTTGAAAATAATCTTCCAACAGAAGTGGACTACTACCAATTTAGCACGGGTTCATTTCATATAGCTGCTATAAAACAAAATCTCTCCGCATCATACTATATTGACTATGAAACTGAGAATGGTGCAGTCGGAGAGCTAGGACCTTACAACACGGATGTAAACACAAAAGTTGACTTGACCGAAATATTACAAGGGAGCGATGTTCTCTCAAAGCTATTTTGGCGTCTTGAATCTTTGGGAATAGGTGTAGAGAGCAAAGTTTCCCCCGAACTTTTGGGTATAATAAAGTCAAATGTGGCACAAGGAAGCTCTTTGGTCAACCACATTCACTTGATATTTGACGACGAGGGCGGAACAAGCGAGAGGGTGCAAAATTCGACAACGCTTATTGCGAATTATTGCACTCTGCGCCCATCTCTCTCCTCGTCTGTCGGAAATAATCCCGTTCGCCCGAATGAAGAATTTACTCTAACATTTAATGTGAATTGTCGAAATTCGAGATTGCAAGAGCCGATACTCGCATTTTTAATGCCAAAGGAGCTTGTTTATATCGGAAATGAAAATTATCGTTACAGCGATATATTCGAAAACTCCTCTCCACCGTCCCCACCGGTTGAAATCACGTACAATTTTAACGAAGTTGGAGATACTTTGGTTAAATTCATGTTCACCGAAACTTATGCATTTTCTTTTAAGCAGCTGTCTACAATCACCATTTCCTTTGATGTAAAAGTCGCTGTCGGCGCACTCGGAAGTATTGCTTTGTTCGCACTACTAAACACAGAAAACAGCATAGGTGTTATCCCAAATTCTGTTGATATTTATAGCGACAAGGATAATATCGCAGGTTATGAGAGCGTATCAAAAAATTATGCCAAGAGCAACATCGTAGAAAATACAATTCTCTTTTTTGTGAGCACTGCATCAAATAAAAAAGTAAAAGGTCAACTGGATACGCAATATACTGAGGAGCCAAATGTCGGCAAAACAGTAAATGGCGGAAGTCTTGAATACCTCATCACTGTCAAAAATATTGGAAATGCTGACCTTGAAGAAATCCAAATTGTCGATATATTACCGCATATCGGAGATACTGGGGTAATAGAGACAGGGGTAAAACGCGATAGTAAATTTCCAGTTTATGCACTGAGTGAAGTAGTTGCGACTCTGATGCCCGAAAACGACGAGGCGCAGTTTGATATTGCTTATTCCACTTCGACAGACCCGATAAGATTTGGCCCGACATTCGATATTATCGGTAGTGACGACAATTGGACTGAAAACGCACCAGAAGATTTAAGTCTTTTGCGAGCTTTCAAAGTAACAACAAAAAATGTGGTGCTAAAGCCGTCACAAACATTAAAAGTTGCGATAAATGCCTCCGCCCCTGTAGGCATACCGATTTCGCTCGTCGCTTGGAACTCCTTTGCCACAGATGTCAGCTACAAGGATTTGAACGGTGAAAGCAAGCATCTCCTTGCAATCGAGCCCGAAAAAGTCGGTGTTGAAATAGTTGAAAGTGCGCCAGAGACAGGGCGAATTTCGGGATTTGCGTGGGTTGATGAGCAAATAGACGGGCTTTATACGCAAGATGAACCCTTTGTAAACGACGTTGCAGTCGTTCTCTATGATGAGAACGGGACATTTATTAGGTATACTTCGACTCGAAGTGATTTGAGCGGTGAGGGGGGTAAATACAGCTTTGAAAATCTGCCACTTGGTAAATACTATGTGCGCTTTTTCATAGATGATAAAAAATTGAAATTTACCTCACAAAAAAATGATGTTGCAAACGGAAGTAAGGCTAGTCGCACGGACGGAAGAACTCAACTTTACGATTTGAATGAGTTATTTGCAGTCGATAATGTGATAGTTGGCATATTGCCCAAGGGACGGCATACTTTAGGTGAGATAATGAAAATCAACCACCAAGCAAGGGGTGTCGTCAGGGATATTATAAAATCCCAAATGCTTTTGACATTGAAGCAAGAGGACGTCATAGATTTATTAAAATAGAGTAAATAATACTATTTTTTCATTCGGTGCTGTTATCGAAAATCCTGAAATGTACGGATATTTAAGTGGAATGGCACTTGTCATTGCGCTACTCGTAATACTATCAACAATTACAAGAAGCGCAATATTCTCACTTGGTTTTACAATGATACTTTATATGCTATCAGCACCAATAGGAGCGCTATTTATTTCCTCAAGCATTGTAAGAAACAGCATTCTTCCATATATGAATATTGGTATGATTAGATTAGTAGCTGATTTTTACAATAGCATTTGGGGAATGGGTTATGATTTGAATGTGACATTGGGTGCGATTGCTTTAGTTGCAATTGCAGTAGTAATCAGTTTGATTGGCTGTATCATTTTTGTGAAAAAAGATATTAGAAACTAAGGAACAAATATGGTTGTGGAAATACGGCTTATTAGTAAATTCTAAAAAGCTAATTACACATAAACCACTGCACTTAAAGAAACAAGCTGACACCTAAAAGTGTCAGCTTGTTTCTTTAAGTGCAGTATTATAGACTACCTTTTTCATTAATACGTTTGATTATAAATTCAGCGAAAATGCTATTAGACCAAGCAAACCAATCCCTAGTAAATTTTTTAGGATCATCTACATGAAAACCTTCGTGCATAAATCCTGTTTCACCATCAGTAGTAGAAAGCAGTCTTACTAACTCGGTTAGCTCGTCTTCGCAGATAGAAGTAAGCCCTTGCATACTAAGTGCAATATGCCAAATATAATTTGGAGGTGTATGTGGGCTTCCGATGCCTTTAGCGCAAGTTCCCTCATAATAAAAAGGATTTTCTTTGCTTAAGATGAATTTTCTTGTGTTTTGATATTTTTCATCTTCGGCTTTAACATAGCCCAGATATGGAGCAGAAAGTAAACTCGGCACATTAGCATCATCCATAAGATTATGATTACCTAAACCGTCAGTTTCATATGCGTACATTTCACCGTAAGTTGGGTGGTTTACTACAGCATATTTTTCTATCCCACTATTGATTTCTGTTTGAAGTTTTAATGCTTTTTCCGCAAGATCAGTATCGCTATATATTTTTGTAGCAATCTCCGACATATATCCTAAAGTCACACTTGCAAACATATTTGATGGCACTAGATATCCATATTCACATGCATCATCACTTGGACGGAATCCTGACCATGTCATACCAGTATAGCCTACAGGAGTACCCTTGCCCTCATTTGTTAATGTATCAGTAGGAGGACAGTTAAATCTTTCGAAATAATACTCTGATTTATCGTGGTTTTGCTCTAATTCCCATAAGTCAGCTATAGTATAAAGCACTTTTTTAAACGTATCTGTAAAATGCTCTGTAGTATCAGCTTCTTTCCAAAATCTATAAGCGAGCCATATCGGATAGCATAGCGAGTCTACTTCGTATTTACGTTCCCAAACATGTGGATTGTGCAAAGTTCTGTCTTCATTATAACACGCATTACTAGCTTCTTTGTTATATGCATTTGCATAAGGATCAATTAAAATACAATCAGCTTGACGTTTAATAAGACCTGAAATAATTCTAAACGCTTCATCTGACTCTTTAGCTACAGGAATGTAATGGCTTACTTGTGCAGATGAATCTCTTAGCCACATTGCTGGGATATCACCTGTTATTACAAAACTGCTACCGTCATCAAATATTTGCGCTGTAGTATCATACGTGTTCAAAAAACACCTTTCAAACATCTTTGATACATACTCATCTGAAATTTTAGCCGCATATCTTGCAGCAACTTCTTTTAATGTCATTATAATCACCTCATATAATTATTTACTTTCATTATAGCTATTTTTGCCTGATTGTGTCAATATAAATCATTAAAATATTATATAAAGTTCATTTATTAGGGTTGTTTCCATTTAATTGCCGTGGGGCATTCATGCCCCACGGCAATTAAATCATATGGCGTGCCCGACGAAACGGGCACATGATAATATAAATAATCCGAAGGATTATTTATATTATCATGCTGATTTGCTACTTTCACTTAGTCTCCCATGGAGTAGGCGCTCCCTCCACAATAATACCCGGAGCAAATGGAGTTATTTCTCCGGTTTCAGGGTTAGCAGCCTGTTCCATA
>CAYJII010000018.1:0-23384 GCA_964370225.1 uncultured Oscillospiraceae bacterium
ATTTAGCGTGATAAAGTTAAAGGAATATGCGACTAAACTAGCGAGAAAAATGTTATTAATCTGCTATTTATAATACTAAAATTTTTGTGAAATAGGAATTTTCAACATTAAAAAGCATCTGATTGCTTAAACAATCAGATGCTTTAAATACGAAACAAATAAAGCTTTTTGCTTTACTTATTTTTATTCTCTTTTTTCCACTGTGTAGGGCTAATTCCTACAAATTTTTTAAACACAGTCGCAAAATATGCACTTGAGCCATAAGCTAAAAGCATTGCAGTTTTCGTCACATTTTCTCCATTGGAGAGAAGTTGTTTTGCTTTTGTGATTTTCCTATAGTTTATATATGCACCTGCAGTCATGCCGAAATTTTTTTTAAAGCTGTGATGCAAAGTGGATTGAGAAAACCCACATGCAGAGCATAAATCATCAATACTAATTTCCGTGTAAATATTGTTATCGATATATAAATCTATTGCGCTTAGCTTGTTGTCGTTGTCATTTTCTTTGTTTACGCAACTAATTACTAAGTTTAGCATATGCATAAAAGCTGATGCAATGAGCGGAGAAGTAGGGTTTTCGATTAATTCTTCTAAAATAAATTTGAGTTGTGAACGTATTTCATCATTTATTATGAAAGTGTTTTTGTTTATCTCTAATAATTGCTCAACTATTGTTTTAGACATCACTTCATTGTAGCATAAAAAATTATCTTTATCAGATACATTAATTTGAAACCAGTAAAACTCACCAAGTCCTTGCGAATTTCCACCAGTGGAATGCTTCTGATTTTTTAGCGCAATGAATGCATTATTACCCGTGAGAGAATAAATTTTTTCATCCACATAGTAGATTTGCTCGCCTTTGAAAACGAAAACAAATTCCATGCAATTCATATGCAGATGAGTTTCTAAAGGAGTTGTAGCTTTCAAAAAATTTGAGTACCCAAATAACTCCACACTCGGTATATTGATATCGTCTTTTCCGAAAACGGTTCTACGCTTATTATTTGCATATATCTCGCTCATAAATCCTCTTGAATATATAATTTGTAATTAGTACAACTGAACAATCTTTCCACATAATTAATGCTCACTAGCATTGCTATAAGGCGTTAGTTTCACTACATATATATTCGCATATTTTCAGCGATTTGTCAATTTTACGTTTGAAAATACTTGATAATTTTAGCCAGCAAATTATGCTTTTTTACTCCAATGGCTAAAAATTTCATGTACATTATCAGGGTTAGCACCAGGTCCAAATTCGCATTGAGCGATAAGACCACCATTATCCCACAAACTATCATATACCGAGTCAACTGCATTGCGAATGTCTTCAGTAGAGCCATTTGGGATAAGGTGCTGTCTGTCAATTTCTCCCCAGAAAGTAATTTGCCCCTTAAACTGTACTAGATTTTCCACACCTATGCAGAAAATTTGCGTGTTTATCGCATCAAGCCCAAGCTCAATTAAATGCGGAAGTATTTGGAGTGTATTGCCGTCTGAATGCATGAATATCTTTTTACCATGCTTGTGAGCGATATCGATATAATCTTTATACATAGGTTTAAAGATTTCCACCCACATTTTAGGATTAATGAGTAAGCTTTGTTGTGAACCCCAGTCATCCATAAAATTAAGAGCATCAACATCCGTTTGAGCCCATTTAGTTAGTAGCCTACAATAAAAATCATGCATTTTAGCAATAAACTCAAGCATTTTTTCAGGTGGATATACTAAATCCATGTACAAATTTTCAGTCCCCCTTATAAACTGTAGTTGCTCAAAAGGTCTAGGACAACATCCGCACATGACAAATTTATCATTATCTTTGCAAAACTGGTTAACAGCGTCTATATCAAAAGATAACCACTCTTCTGGTATATGTACATTAGACGCATCTTCCCACTCATCGTCTTTTACAAGTGGGTCTTTAACTTCTCCGATAACACCCTCGTGGATATTCTCAAATTTACAGCCCCAATCGTCTGTCGCTTCACCAATAGCATACATGTCTCCCTTTGAAATTCCTTTTATTGCTAATTTGCTAGGTGCACCGACCAAATCCCAAACAAAATCATCTTCAATTTCCTTTAGCTTTTTGGGGAAAAACATTTCAGCCCAAGGTAATACCCACATTTGTCTTGGTACTCTACCGTCGGTGTTTTTAAATTCCAACGTGTTTATAGTAAGTTGTTTACTAGTCATATACTACACTTCCTTAAGTTTAAATTATATTTATCATTATAAAATATCTACTGCATTTTTTCATTTAAAATAATGCTATGCAGTAATTTGAATAAACAAAAATTTATCATAGCAGCTTTAATATGAAAGCGAGTTTGCTTTTTTAGGGATATATGGTATAATTTTTGGAATGTAACTAGGATTACGCTGATACTTAGTTAAAGCGGATTAATATTGTGAATTTATATTAGATTAAGGAGAAAACACCATGAGCTCAAAAGATTCTATGAAAAATAAGCTACCCACTACCAGCATTTCAGATGTTTGGTCAGCGATTACAAATGATAGTTATGATGAAATGACACACAAAAATGGGGATTGATGGTGTCAACTCAAATTTGGCAACAGCAATTAGGACAGTGGTAGTTCTAGCCGTGGCATGGGGGAATGGTATTTATTACAAATAGCCAATCTGGACTAGCAGAGATTAGTAGAAGAAGTTGGATATTCTTAATTTTATCTGGTGTAGCGACAGGAGCCTGCTGACTTTGTTATTACAGGGCATTACAAACAGGGGGAAATACTACTGCTGTAGTAGCTATAGATAAGCTGAGCATTGTTTTTACGCTGGTTTTAGCGGTTTTGTTCCTGCGCGATGCCTTTACGTGGAAATCAATAGTAGGAGTGGTGCTAATAGTGGCTGGACCTTTATTTATGGTGATAAAATAATTACATACAACGAAGAAAAAACAGATAGCCATATAGGCTATCTGTTTTTTCTATTATATTACTACGATATTTATATTTCGTTATCGCAAAAGCCACGCTCGCAGATAACGCTGTGTACAAATTTTTGCACTTCTTTGTGAAGTGGATGTGAGCGGTAGTAGTCAAGCGCGTTTTCATCAACAAACTCTGAATAAAGGCAAAGGTCGTATCCACCCTCTTTAATATTTGGGTTAACTTCCATACAAAGTAGCCCGTCGATTTTTCCTACTAAATTCTCAAGTAGCTCTTTCATTTTTGCCATGTTAGCATTTTTAACTTCTGGTGTTTGATCTTCAAGTTTCCACATTACTATATGTCTTATCACTAAATAAACACTCCATTCATTATTTTTATATTAATTTTAACATGTAAAACGACATGATGCAATATTTTTTTTATTTTTTTTCAAAAAACACTGGACTAAAATCGATTTTTATGAGAGAATATATTTAGATATGGTACTAAAGCCATACCATATTAGAAATTTATGCATATTGAAAGGGGTTTAAGCATGATTTATTCACATGAAGTAGAAAATATGTGTACAGTTGCACAGGGCGTTAAGCATGGCGCAGCGCCAATTCCACAGGAAGCGAAATGGATTAAGTCAAAGCAAGTTACCGACATATCGGGCCTTACTCACGGTGTGGGTTGGTGTGCACCACAACAGGGCGCATGTAAACTAACACTGAATGTAAAAGAAGGTATCATCCAAGAAGCACTAGTAGAGACAATCGGTTGTTCAGGTATGACTCACTCAGCTGCAATGGCATCTGAAATTCTACCAGGACTTACTGTTTTAGAAGCTCTTAACACCGACCTTGTTTGCGATGCAATCAACACGGCTATGAGAGAACTCTTCTTACAAATCGCTTATGGCAGAACACAAAGCGCGTTCTCCGAAGACGGTCTTCCAATCGGAGCAGGTCTTGAGGATTTAGGAAAAGGACTACGTTCACAAGTTGGTACTATGTATGGTACACTTAAAAAAGGACCAAGATATCTTGAAATGGCTGAAGGCTATGTAACAGGTATCGCACTTGATGAAGAAGAGCAAATTATCGGATATCAGTTTGTAAGCCTAGGCAAAATGACTGATTTCATTAAAAAAGGCGATGACCCAACAACTGCTTGGGACAAAGCAAAAGGTCAGTACGGACGTGTAGACGATGCAGTAAAAATCATCGATCCGAGACACGAATAATTGAAGGAGGAGTCCAATTATGGCACTATTTGAATCATATGAGAGACGCATTAAGCAAATTGATGAGACTCTTAACAGTTATGGGATTGCTTCTATCGAAGAAGCTGAAAAAATTACTAAAGATGCAGGACTTGACGTATATACAATGGTAGAAGGCATTCAGCCAATCTGTTTTGAAAACGCAAAGTGGGCTTACGTAGTAGGCGCTGCTATCGCTATCAAAAAAGGTTGCAAAAGAGCTGCTGACGCTGCTGCTGCTATCGGTGAAGGCCTTCAAGCTTTCTGTATCCCAGGTTCTGTTGCTGACCAACGTTTAGTTGGTTTAGGTCACGGAAACCTTGGAAAAATGCTTCTAGAAGAAAGCACTGAGTGCTTTTGTTTCTTAGCAGGACACGAATCATTCGCTGCTGCTGAGGGAGCTATCGGTATTGCTGAAAAAGCAAACAAAGTTCGTAAAAACCCACTACGCGTTATCCTAAACGGACTTGGAAAAGATGCTGCTCAAGTTATTTCAAGAATTAACGGTTTCACATTTGTTGAAACAAAAATGAACTACGCTACAGGACAAGTTGAAGAGATTTACAGAAAATCATATTCTACTGGTCTTCGTTCAAAAGTAAATTGCTACGGCGCTGACGATGTAACAGAAGGCGTTGCTGTTATGTGGAAAGAAGGCGTTGACGTTTCTATCACTGGTAACTCAACTAACCCAACTCGTTTCCAACATCCAGTTGCTGGTACATATAAAAAAGAATGTAACGAAAAAGGCAAAGCTTACTTCTCAGTTGCATCTGGCGGAGGTACAGGTCGTACTCTTCATCCAGACAACATGGCTGCAGGCCCTGCTTCTTATGGTATGACAGATACTATGGGACGTATGCACTCAGATGCACAATTTGCAGGTTCGTCTTCAGTTCCAGCTCACGTTGAGATGATGGGACTTATAGGCGCTGGAAACAACCCAATGGTTGGTATGACAGTTGCAGTTGCAGTTAGCTTAGAAGAAGCTGCTAACGCAGGCAAATTCTAATAATCGCTAATAATTAAAAACACTGTTTCAGTATTGAAACAGTGTTTTTTTCTGTAATTGGGCAAAAAAATATAGAAAAGCAATATAAATGCTTAGCTTTTTTATTGCAAACATGAAAAATGATAAAAACTCAAATTCTATATTGCTTAAATTTGCAAAGTTAGATATAATATACACATATTACTTATAGAGAGAGGTTATTATTATGGCTAAAATTAAAGTTGGGGTAATCGGTTGCGGTACAATTGCAAATATAGCACATATTCCGTCTTATATGAACAACGATGATGTTGAGATTAAATATTTTTGCGACATTATTAAGGAGCGTGCAGATGAAGCAGTTGAAAAATATGGCTGTGGAACTGCGATTTTAAACTACGAAGAAATATTAAATGATGAGGAGATTACAGCAGTTTCAATTTGTACTCCTAATGATTGTCATGCGAAAATATCTATCGCAGCGCTTAATGCTGGGAAAGATGTATTGTGCGAAAAACCTGCTGCTAGAACTTATGAAGAAGCACAAAAAATGAAAGAAGCACAAAATAAAACCGGGAAAATACTAAACATCGGAGTTGTAAACAGATTTAACGATGGAGTTAACAAAATAAAAGAACTTATCGAACAAGGCGAACTTGGAAATATTCACCATGTTTACGTTAGCTTTAGAAGTCACCGCTCAATTCCGGGTCTTGGGGGCGCATTTACTACAAAAGACATTTCAGGTGGGGGAGTATTAATCGACTGGGGAGTACATTTCTTTGATATCGTGATGTACTGTTGTGGAGACCCAAAACCACTTACAGTTTCAGCAGAACAGTTTAGCGTGTTGGGTAAAAATATCGATGACTACGTATTTACTAATATGTGGGCAGGCCCCGCTACAAAAGGTGGAATTTATGATGTTGATGACTCAGTAACTGGTATGGTTAGAACTGACGGTCCGATAATAACATTTAACGGAGCGTGGGCACAAAATATTGGTGAGAACGAAATGTACATCGACTTTATGGGGGACAAAGGTGGCATAAGATTGCAATATGGTGCGGCGTTTAAACTTTATTCCACGAAAAATAATATGCTAAGTACAACTGAGTTTGCTTATCAAACAAACGACCACTTCCAAAATGAGATTGATGCGTTTGTAAAATGCATCAAAACTGGCGAGAAACTACCTTCCCATATTGATACAGTTATACTTACATCAAAAATGATGCAAGCAATGTATGACTCAGCGCAATCACATAAAGAGATTGTACTAGACTAATAATAAGCGTTATAAACAAAAAAACTAAGTGAGAGTAACTCACTTAGTTTTTTTGTTTTTTGAGATAAAAACATGAGATTTACATAATTTATCCCAATATCATTTGTAACCTTCTGTCATTTGAAAGCTTAGATATTTGCTACTATTTAGCTATTTCTAGGGTGTATTCATGTAGCTCATCAATGAACTCCTGTGAATTTATTGGAAAACCACCGCTAGCATACGCGGATATAGTTTTGCCAGTATCAAATTCTATAGTGAGGGAAATGCTATCCGCATCCATCACACCTTCACCAGCTTCACTATCAAATCCATCCCATGAATAGATATCATATTTTTCGCATATAGAAGCAATTTCTTTGAAAATTGCTTTGCCTACTTTTTTGTCTGAAACAACATGACGATCAGAATTTTCGGAATAATCGAAATATGTTTCGAAATCAAAGTGAGCCATAAACCAATCCTCTGTAATATTCACTGTAAAAATTCCTTCCATCGGTATATCATGCTTGAATTTAAATGTCGTGATATCACCCAGCTCCTCAATATTAATTGATTCACTTGACACGTCGCTATCTTCACTTTCTGCGGTACTAATTCCTAGTCCGCAACCTGTTAAGAGAAATAAAAAAGTAAGTAATGCTGTGATTTTTTTCATGTTGTCACTCCGTTCGTATAAATAGATTTATTTTTATAACGATTGATGAAAAGCACTGCACTGGGGAAATTGTAAAATGATTATTTTTTGTGATTGTTTACAAAAAAGTTCTGATTAAAATATTTATATATCTAAAATAATTTTATTATCATTGACAAAATAACGATTAATTAGTAAAATGATATTATTAATAGAGTTGAATTGCAAAATAACTATCTATATGCAATCTCTCCGCTGAAAATTTTCTTGAGTATAAAAGTTGTAGCGCCTAGCAAAGAAGAGGTCTCTTTTATGCCACTTTTTACAATTTGGATTTTTCTTATCCGCTTGGCGAGAACCATGTTGTTAACTTGCCTTGAAACTTCTTGTTCAAGCGCATCGCCATTTTCACTGCCGAGATATTCCATAATTACAGTGTGAATATCAAGCATGTTGACCGTGTTGATGATCGCATGAGAGATATAGCTGCAATAGGTCTCAAACTCTTTACTAAATAGTTTTTGCTTTGTATTATAAAGCGATACGATGTCCTCCCACACAAGTGGTGGGTCAAAGGAATATCTTTCGTTTATCATATCCTCAAAGCTTGAGTTATTTAGATATGTTTCCACACATCCACGACTTCCACAACTACACTGAGGACCATCAGGGTTGAGCGACATATGTCCTATTTCACCAGACATGCCATTGATGCCGTCATACAAGATGCCACCTAGGATGATGCCAGAGCCAACGCCATAATTTATCCTAAATAAAAGTAGATTGTCTATACCAATTCCAGCGCCATATGTTTTCTCAGCCAGAGCAGAGGCACTAGCATCATTGATAGCATAAACAGGAATGTTAAGCACGTTTTTTAGATGGTCAACTAATGGTATATCATGGAGATAAAAGCTTTTTGGTGGGTCGATAATTGTACCACTTTTCACATCGATAGGTCCAATACTCGCAACACCAACTGCGATGATATCTCGTTTTACTGAGGAAATCATCTCCATACAATTATCAGCGAGTGCAGACAGGAAACTCTCCTTGGTGTCAAGAGCGTCAAGTGGTAATTTTTTTTGCAATAAGGAATTATTTTTCAAGTCAACAACCATTAATCTAATGTGACGGCGAGAGATGTTTATACCGAGTACAGCTGGGGAATTATCAGTAATATCTAGTCCGATTGGCTTTCTGCCAGAGGTGGACTCTACTACAATATTGGGCGTTTCCATGATGATATCTTCAGCAATGAGCCTACTTACAATATTAGTGATGGTCATAGATGTTAGTCCAGTTAATTTTGCAATTTCTGCACGTGATATATAATTATTTTGGCAGATTGCCTGTAATACACGCAACTGGTTTAATATCGATATTTCTTTTTGGCTTTTTGGTGTTGGCATTCTGTTCTCCTTTAGTGCTATAAGTATGGATTAAGCATGTTAACCTTCTTAGTAAAATGATTTTATTTTCCTATACGGATTTAACTATCTAATACTATTGTAATATTTAATATATTATATGTCAATAAAAAGAGTATTCAAATGTAATTTATTTTTAGAGTAAAAGTTTAAGAGAGGGAAGTGTAATGAAAACGACAACAAAGCAATATATTGAAAATTTTTTCGAAGAAAACACAATTTTAAAAATGTGTAAATCCGATGTGGAAAACTGCATTGATAGCCTGATAGCTGCGTATAAGGGCGATGGAACAGTATTAACAGCGGGCAACGGAGGGAGCGCGTCCGACGCTGAACATATCGTTGGGGAGTTAATGAAAGGATTCTTGCTCAAACGCAAACTTGAGCAAGAAAACATAGATTTACTTGATACATTACCGATAAAAGCAGAAGAGAAGGATTATTTAATAAAACATCTGCAAACCCCACTTCGCGCATACTCGCTTGTTAGTCAAACATCATTGATGACAGCATTTGTTAACGATGTTAGCGCAGATATGGTTTTTGCACAACAAGTATTGGGATATGGTAATAAAGGTGATGTGTTTATAGGATTGAGCACGTCGGGGAATTCCGCGAATATAGTAAATGCTGCACTTGTTGCAAAAGCAAAAGGAATGATAACAGTTGGTTTCACAGGTTTGCAGGATAGTAAAATGAGTGAGATTTGCGACATTACCATAAAAGTTCCATCTAGTGAAACTTATAGAATACAAGAGTTTCATATACAGCTTTATCATTTGATATGTGCATGTGTTGAAAATGATTTTTTTGGGAAGTGATGATATGAAAAAATTATACTTAGGAATAGACATTGGCGGAACAAAATGCGCAGTAGTCGCTGGTGAGAGTAGTGGGGAAATTTATGAGCGCATCGAAATTCCAAGTAGCAGAGAAATGCCACCTTGCGACATAATAGATAAGCTTATAATCATCGCACAAAACTTAATGAGTAAATATGGCGATGATAATAGAAAATTTGTTGCTAGTGGAATTAGCTGTGGTGGCCCACTAAATAGTCGAACTGGCACAATCCAAGCACCACCGAATTTGCCACTGTGGGAGAATATTCAAATCACATCGATACTTGCTGAAAAACTGGGGATACCTGCATATTTGCAAAATGATGCAAATGCATGCGCTATAGCCGAATGGCAGTTTGGCAATGGCAGAGGCAAAGACAATGTGATTTTCCTTACTTTCGGAACGGGCTTAGGAGCAGGACTAATATTAAATGGGCAAATTTACGATGGAGCATCTGGGATGGCGGGCGAAGTTGGGCATATTCGCCTTGCTAAGAATGGACCAATTGGGTACCATAAAGAGGGTTCTTTTGAGGGAGATTGCAGTGGCGGCGGAATTAAGCATCTTGCTCAAATTATTGTGAGCAACTCGTTAGAGTACGGTGAAAAAACTACTCTCGCTAGCAGCAATGAAGATATCGGGGACATTACAGCTAAAATGGTCTTTGAAAAAGCTGAAGAAGGCGATAAACTCGCTCAAGAAGTAGTAGATATTTGCGCAGAAAATCTAGGAAAAGGCTTGGCAATTCTTGTTGATGTACTAAATCCAGAGTGTATTATAATAGGCAGTATTTATACTAGGTGCGAAAACATGCTAAAAGATAAAATGTACAAAGTGCTTAAAAAAGAAGCACTGCCACAATCACTTGAAGCATGTGAAATTTTACCATCTTATTTAAAAGATAAGGTGGGGGACTATGCAGCGATAACAGTAGCGATGATTAATGAATAAAGGAAAGAGGAGATAACATGTCAATCAATTTAAACGGTAATTGGAAATTAGGAATATGCGACGATTCAGTTTTTACGCAAATCAATAAAGAGTTCACCACATACGCTGAAATTATAGATACACAAATAACTCAAATTAGTGGAACAGTGCCTGGAAATTTGGAGATAGATATGCAGACTGCTGGTTTGCTAGATGACCCATTCTTTGGGAAAAATCCACTGATTGTACAAGATTTAGAACAGTACCACATGTTTTATTCAAAGGAGTTTACTTTAGAAGATTGTGCATATGAGCGCGAAATTGTTTTTGAGGGAATTGACACCTTCGCGGACATTTACATAAATGGTAAATTCGTAGCTAGCACGGATAACATGCTTATTTCGCATACAATATCGGGCGCAAACTTAAAATCAGGGATAAATGAAATTTTTGTGCATATCCACCCTACTACCATAAAAGCTAGAGAAATTGAATACCAATTTTCAAACTTTATGCAAAAATATAATTACGATATGACTCATGTGCGCAAGGCAAATTACATGGGTGGTTGGGACATTTTCCAACGCATGGTATCATCAGGAATTTGGCGTGATGTGCACATCGAGGAAGTAAAACCACTTTCACTCGTACAAACATATCTTTTTACAAACAGCATTGCAGAAAATCATGCATATGCAGACATAGATTTATTCTTTGATATTGACTTTGGCAGATTCCCTTATAAAGATAGCTTAGTAGAATGCACATTGGAGCGCAATGGTGAAGTGCAAACTTTTTCAGAGCGCGCTTGGGGGAAAATTGGGTATATTAAGCACAAAATTAAATTTCCTGCCTTGTGGTGGCCAAAAGGACAAGGAGAAGCGGCACTTTATAATGCGACAGTTAAGCTATACCACAAAGGCGAGTGTGTAGATACTAAGGAATTTAAGTTCGGCGTGCGCACAGTGAAACTGGACAGAACTAGTGTAACGGATGAAAATGGTAATGGTGAGTTTTGCTTTATAGTTAATGGTCGCAAAATTTTTGTGCTCGGTACTAACTGGGTGCCACTGGATTCACTGCCTTCTCGCTCAAAAGAAAAACTCGAGGCTGCACTAGACCTTGTGGACGAAATTGGCTGTAATATGATTCGCTGTTGGGGTGGCGGTTATTACGAGGACCCAGCATTTTTCGAATACTGCGACGCTAAAGGGATAATGGTGTGGCAAGACTTCATGCTAGGCTGTGGAATTTATCCGCAAAACAACGAGTTTTTAGCAAAACTTTCAACTGAAATTATTCATGTAGTTAAAAAATTCCGTCAGTATGCATCTCTCTGCCTATGGGCTGGAGATAATGAATGTGACTGTGCTACTGATTGGGCAGGCGGATTTATCAATCCAAATGATAATGTGATAACAAGAAAATTGATGCCAAGTTTAATCTTACAGCATGATTATGTGCGTGACTTCTTACCTAGTTCACCGTATATGGATGAAAAAGCTTGCGAAGTTGGCAAAGAGCTGATTACTGAAGAGCATCTTTGGGGACCTCGTGACTACTTTAAAAGTGACTATTATCGTTATGCACTTGCTCATTTTGCGAGTGAAACGGGATATCATGGTTGCAATTCGATAAATTCACTGAAAAAATTTATATCCGAAGATGCATTATGGCCATGCATTGATAATGAAGAATGGCTACTTCATTCATCTTCGCCTGTACTTGAAAATTCACCTACTGTTTATCGTATTCCTTTGATGTCAAATCAAATTAAAGTGTTGTTTGGGTACATTCCAGATAATCTTGAAGAGTTTGTGCAGCTAAGCCAAATATCACAAGCAGAAGCTAAAAAATATTTTATCGAGCGCTTTAGAATAGGTAAATGGAGAAGAACAGGTATCATTTGGTGGAATATACTCGATGGTTGTCCGCAAATTTCTGATGCAGTTGTTGACTATTATATGGAGAAAAAACTTGCTTTTGATTATATCAAGACAAGTCAACAACCAATTTGCTTGATGGTGGACGAGCCAAATGAGAAAAATAAACTACCTGTAGTTGCAGCAAACGACACGCCAGAAGAAGTAGAGATTACGTATTTTGTAATGAATATGCAAACAGAGCAAATACTGGCAAGTGGTACAAGCAAACTTCCTGCGAACGAAGCAATTCGCCTAGCAGAAGTTGACCTTGGTCAAAATGGAGAATTTTTACTGCTTGAGTGGAGCAGCAAAAACTATAGTGGTAATAACCATTATGTTATGGGGAGTGCTCCTTATGATTCAAAAAGCTATTTAAAACAAGCAAATAAACTTTCGTATTACAGTAAAAAATAATAAAAAGGAAGACATCGGTACTAAACCGATGTCTTCCTTTTTTAGCTGTATTTATTAAACTATACCCATGAACCACTCTACAGTTATCGCAACGATAACAACGAGAGCTGAGATAATAAATCCGTGGAGCATTGGATTAAATCCAGATTTTTTCATATCTTTAAAGTTGGTGTTCATGCCGATTGCAGCGAGTGCACAAACCATGATAAATTTGCTAATTTCTTTTGTAACAGAGTTAATTTCTGTGGGGATTACACCAAGGCTATTTACAATAGCTAGTGCGATAAAACCAAGGATAAACCAAGGGAAAATGCTGAGAAAGTTAATTTTTCCGAAAACACCTTTTGGAGTTTCTTTTTTTGTTTGAGCTGTACCACTCATTTTGTCCAGTTGGCAAACTTCGTATTTTTCAGCTTTGTTGTTGATGTGGTTAATAGTCTGTGCGCAAGTTACAGGATTTCTTTGTTTTAAGCGAATATTTATAAAAGCAAATACTAGTACAGTTGGTATGATGGAAAGCGTTCTTGTGAGCTTTACCATAGTAGCGAAATCTCCAGCAGCTTCGCTATAAGCATAACCTGCAGCGACAACGCTAGAAGTGTCGTTTACAGCGGTTCCTGCCCACAACCCATAAGCCATATCGCTTAAGCCTAGCCAATGACCCATAAAGGGAAAAGCGATAATCATTAGCATATCAAATATAAATGTAGCAGACATAGCGTAGGCGATATCTTTGTCTTCTGCGTCGATAACTGGAGCGATTGCAGCGATTGCTGAACCACCACATATGCCAGTGCCAGCAGAAATTAAATTGGATAATTTCCAGTCAAGCTTTAGTAATTTCCCGATGAAGTAGCCACCGCCAAAACAGGTGAGGAGCGTGAAAAACATAACAGCAAGAGATAGCGAGCCGACTGTAAGTATTTGCCCGATGCTCAAGGAAGCGCCTAAAAGGATGATTGCAAGTTTAAGAAGTTTTTTTGAAGTGAATTTTAGTCCTTCTTTTAAAACTGTGGTGTCTACTAGGCTGTTTATTGTCATCCCGATGAACAATGCGATAACAGATGCACCGATTAAGTGGATGGGTAGAAGTCCTTCGATAAACTGTGAAACAACAGCGATTAGGACTGCAACTACAACTCCAGGAATAATTTTTATTGTTTTTTTAAGCATGATAATAACCTCTCATATGTCTATAGTATTATTGTTTACATCTTGATTTTAACATATTATTATGATAAAATAAAATAATCATTAATTATTTATTGATAAATTAATTTTATTAAGAGGGTGCAATATGCTTGATTCAAGAATTTATACTTTTTTGGAGTTATGCAATACGATGAATTATCATAGGACTGCAGAAAATTTAAATATGACTCAACCGGCTGTGACACAACATATTAAATTTTTGGAAGAGTCGTATAACTGCAAATTATTTGATTATTCAAATAGAAAGCTACTCAAGACTAAAAATTGCATGGAACTTGAAAAATTCGCTAGAACGATAATTTCGCTGAATATGTCTGCAAAAGAGGAAATGACGCATAGTAACAAAGTGCTCATAAATATTGGAGCAACGAAAACAATTGGAGATTATAAGCTTGATAGTGCGCTACGCTTGCTTCTTAGTAAGAATGATTATGAAGTTAATATTGTTATAGATAATACCAAAAACCTGATAGATAAGCTAAATCATTTTGAGCTGGATTTGCTGCTTTTAGAGGGGTATGTGGACAAAGATAAATACGAATATCAAAAAATATCAACCGAAGAAATCGTAGGAATTTGTGCGATAGATCATCCGTTTGCGTTTGAAGAAATAGCAGTACGTGAACTCTTTGAACATAAAATTGTATTAAGAGAAAAAGGGTCTGGCACAAGAAATGTGCTCGAAAATTTCTTGCAAAAGCAGGGGTATTCAGTGGATTCGTTTAAGGATAAGTCCTCAATTAGTAGCAATAAGCTTATAGAATGTGCGGTTGAAAATGGATTAGCAATTTCGTTTGTATACGATATAATTTCAAAGAAAAACAAAAATCTTGCTACCTTTAGAATTAAAGAAAGCAAGATTTTGCATGAGTTCAATTTTGTGTTTTTAAGTAAGAGCAAAGCAGGGAAAATAATACCACTATTATCACTATAGTTTTTTTGATACCATCTTTACTCTTTTTTCTTCTTAGCTATTTAGCTTTTAGTGAAGTGCAACCGCAACTTTCGCTACTGCTACTTGAGCAAGCGCAGCCTTTTGAGGACTTTTTCATAAAATTTTTGATTAAGCTTTTTACTACCAAAATGCCGAATAACACTGCAACTATTGTCATGTAAATTGGCATTTCGTGCTCGTGTGAGTGGTAGTTGTCAACATTAAATACTTCGCCTAAGCTGAAAATATTTATCATATAATCAAACAGCAAACCAAATCCAATTGCGCACAAAGCAGCGACTGTTAAGTATATCGCAGTAACTTTTTTTCCTAGAGTTTTACCTAAAACTAAAAGCGAAGCAATATTCGTAACAGGCCCTGCAAATAAGAAAACGAACGCAGCGCCAGGTGAAATGCCCTTAATCATTAGAGAAACAGCTATCGGGATGGAAGCAGTGGAGCAGATATACATAGGAATGCCGATTATAACCATTAAGATCATGGTAATGAGTGGATTTGTAAAATTTGAAAAAATGCTAGCAGGCAATAATGTACTGATTAGCGCTGCTATTAGTAGTCCAACAATAAAGTGAACAGCAATTTCATCTAAAAATTCGCCAAAACCATATGTAAAAGCTAATTTCATTTTTCCCCAAAATGAAATTTTTTTATTTTCTGTTTGGGTGTGATTACTTGAGCAACAGCTTGGCTCATGCTGACGTTCACTTGAACAGCACGAATCACCTTCCTCATCGTGTGCATCGTGATTATCTGAGCAAGCACAAGAAGTTTTCGCTTGAGTATAATTAATTTTATCCTTTTTGCAAAATAGGTTAGTGATGATGCCCGAAATGATACCCGAAATAAAAGCAGCAACTGCTCTGTATACCGCAAAAATTGGGCCTAACAAACCGTATGTAGCAATAATACTATCTACTCCAGTTTGTGGAGTAGAGGTTAAAAAGCTAACAACGGAGCCTTTTGACGCACCACTTTTGCCTAAGTACATTGCAGTGGGGACTACTCCGCAAGAACACAAGGGGAGAGGGACTCCGATAACTGAGGCTTTAACTACGGAGGTGGTAGAATCTTTCCCGATATGCTTTAGAATAGTATCTTTTTTTATGAACGCGTGTAATAGTCCAGTGAAGATAAGCCCAATTACAATATAAAAGGACATATCAACAAATAAATCCCATAAATTTTCTAGATAAGTAATCATATTTTATCCTCCGAATGTTCGATATGGCTTAAGCCTATGCTCAAAATGTCCTGTATATGCTTGTCGTCTAGGCTATAGTAAATGTTGTTTTTCTCTTTGCGGGATTTTATGAGCTTAGCTAATTTGAGCAACTTTAACTGATTGGATACTCTCGGTTGTGATACTCCCAATAAAGTGGCGATGTCTTGCACACATATTTCATTATGTAGCATCGCAAGTAAAATATTTATGCGGATAGGTTCACTGAGTGCCTTGAAAAAAAACGATAGGTTTTCTGATATTGCCTCATTTTCGATTAGTTTTATAACATTTTCTGGGGTTTTGCAGCAGAGTTTCATGTTAGTCGCCTCCTATAATATTATAATATCACGATGTAATGATATTATAACTTAGTTATTTCACTTTGTCAAGCTAATACTACACTAATTTTCTGGAATTATTTTGGGAGACAATAAAAACCGCCGTACCATATAGTTACAGCGGTTTTTTATGCAAATATAAAAGATAATCGTTATTAATGAGTTAATTCGTAAATCATATATCCAGAAATATCTGCGTACACAATTTCGTACTCAATACCATTGTTATTAAATAAATCTGCTAAATTTCTGCCAGTTAAAATATATTTTACATCTAAAGATTCGAGCGAATTAACATTTAATAGCACGGTAAGCGAATCTGCAAAATTTAGCATTACTTGAGAATTATCATCGGTCAACACCACTTCGCAATGGGCATATCTATTGTATGAATCAGTGGAAGCACCACTTGGGTCAATCAAATCCCACTTGTCAACATCGGGATAAAAATTAACGCTGTTCATGACTTTTGCGCCATTTGCAAGTAAAAAGTTTTGAGTCATAGTAGATTCAGTAGCAATCCAAAAAGAGTCGGTCTCTTGCGAAATTTTTGCGATTTCTTTTGAGATAGAATGTCCGTAGATTGCGTCTGTTCCATATGCGATTGGGTTTACAGTGCCACTACTAAATAGGGATAGGAGCAAGGACAAAGTAATAGCCAATCTATATTTTTTAAGAGGTACGCAAACAATAATTGCGCCAAACAATAGGATAATACCAGCATAAAAATACCATGGCATATAAAGCATGTTTTCAGGAGTTAATGCAATGTACTGTGCTGCCATGAACACAGCAGTTAATGCAAAGATAACGAGTTTGTTATGCTGAGCTTTGTAGCGAGTTAGATAATAAATCAGCCAACAAGATGATATTGTAGCAGTAAAACCATATGCAATAGCCATTCTGTTGATGTAGGAAAATAGAGTAATCTTCGCTAGAGTTTCTGGCATTCCTATTAACATAAATTCTATTTGCACTAGCATAGTGAAAAACAAGAACGCACCTACGATTAAATCGCGCTTACTCTCTTTTGTGCGCTTAAAGAATAGGTATGGGAATGAGATTAAAAACAACACACCTACATGTATGAACGAGCTAACTTCGCAGTCGTTTAAAACATTGCTAGCTTTATATGGTGTGAAAAAATTAGTTAGGTTAGTGAATAGGTGGTGGAAGGAAGAATCCCCGCCTACGCTTATTCTTTCACCGGGATATGCTGTGCTATATAGCTTGATAATCTCATCAAAAGAAACTAGTACGAAATAGCCGATTACGCTACCCGCGATAACTATAGCAAGGGCAAGCTTAAATATATCTTTTTTTGCAAATACTATTTTTGCTTTATCCCTGATTAATAATCCTATGAGCAAAGCTATTACAGTAAGCCCTGCGATTACTTGTAGTGAGGGAAAAAGAGCCAGTACAAATCCAGGTACGGTAAAGCCTGCTAATATTGTAAAAAACCATTTGAATTTGCCGCTAGAAATGAAAAAGTGATATCCAACTACACATAGACTTACTGCCCAGAAAAAGACATCATACATATGTGGGGAAAACCACCACTGCATCGCGGGGGAAAATACGAGCATGAATGCCATTACTATAGAAATAACAGGGTGCTTCTTTGTGATAATCATAAAAAGTTCGAACACAGATAAAATGCACAAAATTAGCTTCATGCTCCAGTACCAAGCAAGCCCATACGAGTTACCGAGTAAAATATATCCCCATGTAAATGGTTTTGATAATATAGTGATATCTAAAACTGGGGAATTATATCCGATTATCATATTTTGTCCAGAGATACTCATCTGATTGCTCATGAGTTGGTAATCGTTATAGTACTGTGAAAAATAGTAGGGAAGTTGCACATTGTACTCATCACTTCGCAAAGCTCTTGCTTCGCCGAACAAGGTATCATGAGCAAATGGTAAATCTGTAAAGTAGTTATTGTAATGATTGACCGAACTACCATGCAATTGAAATATTACACAGATAATAAATATAGCTAAAGCAACCAAATAACGATATTTCACTAATGCATTAAACGCAATTTGTGCTTTTTGTGGAAAAACACATCCGATTATAAATAAAGTAGCGACAATAATGATAAAAGGGAATATTAAGAAAGTGTTGTTGTGCAAATGATTTATTGCAATAGCGCATAAAAACATCGCTAAGACTGAAATAATTATTTCCAAACGAATTGATAGTGTTTTCAAAGTAACGCTCCTTGTAGTCATATTTTAAGCAGAAACATTATCATGCCTTTGCTTTGAAATGGTCACTTGAGTCATTTTGTATTCAAAATCGTGACGTTTGTTATTTGCTAATACATCTAATATTAGTCCGGTGAAAAAGGAAATCAGCGCAGAAACGCAGATAAATCCGCTCACAATTAATGTTGGGAAATTAGGAACTAAACCAGTGCTGAAATAAGTCAGCAAGACAGGTATAAACATTACGAGTGATATTAATAATAAAAATGCAGCTAATAAAGAGAAGAAAACTAGAGGTCTGTAGTTTTTGAAAAGCCTAAAAATTGTTTTCAATACTTTCATCCCATCAAAATATGTATTAAGTTTTGATTCACTACCCTCAGGACGGTCGCGATAGTCAACTACAACATTGTCGACTAATAAATTATTAGCAAGTGAATGGATGGTCATCTCAGTTTCGATTTCAAAACCTTTTGATGTAATAGGGAAAGTTTTTACAAAGCTATAGCTAAAAGCACGAAATCCAGTCATGATGTCTTTGATATCGCTATTAAATAAAACGTTGATAGAACCTCTTACTATGCTATTACCAAAGTTGTGAAAAGGTCGTTTGTTTTCAGTGAAATAAGTAGAAGATAATCTATCACCCACTACCATGTCGACTTCATCGTTTAATATTTTGTTTGCCATTTCTCTGGAATATTCAGCAGGATAAGTATCATCACCATCAAGCATGATGTAGCAGTCTGCTTCTATTTCCCTAAACATTTTTCTGATAACATTACCCTTGCCTTGTTGTTTTTGGAATTTTACAATCGCACCAGCGTTTCGTGCGATTTCAGCAGTATTATCACTAGAGTTGTTATCATACACATAGATATCTGCTTCGGGGATACTAGCCCTACAATCATTTACAACTTTTTCAATAGTTTGACTTTCGTTATAGCACGGGATTAAAAATACAATTCGTTTATTCATGTTGTCCTCCATTTTTTATTCCATAAATTTTTTTCTTGTAATAAAATTAAATATCATAACTATAGCTGTTGCAAAAATCTTAACAAAAAGATAGTGAACATGTATGATATCAACACCTAAATACATGATTATCTGATTTATTATGAGACCTGCAATGCTAAGTAAAATAAAAACTAAAAATACAGTTTTTTTATCTTTTGATTTATCAACATCAAACACCCATACAGCACTAGCAATATAGTTAAATATTACTGACACAGAAAATGAGATGCACGCTGAGATAAAATAATGTACACTTAAAAATTCTGTCAATGAATATAGCAGTCCGAAATCTATCAAAAAAGCTAAACCACCGACAACACCAAAGCGTATTATCTGCATAAGCAATTTTTTATTTTCACTAAATGAAATTTTCACAATCACACCAACTTCTCGTTTCAATTATGGCAGTATACTTTTTTAAAATTAGGCATGTGCGGTTTCGTCGAGTATGCCATCTTTTTTTAGTTACACAAATTATATTATACCAAATATTGTTAGCGATTTCAACCCAAAATGCAATTTACCTCATATTGTGATAAAAATCATGAAAATTGTTGCATTATGGATATGTTTTCTGATATAATTTTATTAACAGAATATGTTTTTCTTGTTTAAAGAATAAAGCGTATTATTGTAGAGAATGGAGTATTATTATGGACTGTTTATTTTGCAAAATTATAAATGGCAATATACCATCAAATAAAATTTATGAAGATGAAAATGTATTTGCGTTTCATGATATTGACCCAAAAGCGCCAGTACATTTTTTAGTGATACCTAAAATGCATATAGTGGATGCAGATAATATCACAGAAGAAAATTCAATGGTTGTTGCAAAAATATTTGAGTGCATCGCCAAAATAGCAAAAGAGCTAGACTTAGCAGACGGATACAGAATTGTTAACAACTGCGGTAAAGATGGAGGACAAACAGTATCACACTTGCATTTTCATGTGTTGGGAAAACGTGCGCTTGCATGGCCTCCCGGTTAATTTGACGTGAAATGAAACGGCCGTTTGTAGTTATAGGTGGCGGATTTTTAAGTGGTGCATTTATAGCATCGAATATCGGAATAAATGAACATATGGCAATAATTGCTATATGTTCGTTTGTGTGTTTATTTACGCTGATTATAATGAAGTTTTCGTACAAAGTACCACTTGTAGTATTTCTTGCGCTATTTGTAGTAGGTATGGCTACATATAGTCAATCTGAGAGAATTTATAGCGAAAAAAGCTTTATTAAAGATAGTGACGGTGCGTATATCGAGGGTGAAGTCAGTGATATAATTAAATCCAGTGCGGGCAAGCGTACCTATATTATTTTAGTGGATAGCATAAATGGTGAAAGCGTAGAGCCATTTCTCATGAATTTATACAGCGGATATAATAGGGAAGTTGACTATTACGATGAGGTCAATTTTTATGCTGATGTGATTGTGCCGACTCCTAGTGCTACTTTTGATAGCTATAATTACTATAAGTCAAAAGGCGTGTATCTGCTGGGCTTTTTATCAGATGAAGTCGACATGAACATCACATCTTTTGGCGTGGATTCACAAAGTCTGATGTATAAAATTAAAACTTTAAATGATGATTTGAGTAGTGAGATTGACAAATATTTCGACCAAAAACAAGCAGTTGTTATGAAAAATCTGCTTTTGTCGACTGATGATTATGACGAAACAAATCTTGATATCAGTTATGATAAAACAGGTCTTAGTCACCTGTTTTCAATATCAGGATTGCATTTATCAATATTGTTTTCGTTTGTATATTTTATTTTTACGAAGTTAGGTTTAAGTAAGAGGTATAGTAGCATTGCAGCGATGGGGTTTATACTGTTTTTCGTTGCATTTACAGGCTTTAATATCCCGACGATTAGAGCGGGTATCATGGTGGGGATGCTTTTGCTTGGCAATGTGTTTAGGTTAAAAAGTGACTCGGTAAACTCCTTATTTATTGCAGGAGTTTTGATAGTAGCAACGAATATCTTTAGCATTCGCGATGTTGGTTTTATCATGTCGTTTTTATCAGTAGGAGCAATAATTATCCTGCATCCTATAATTAGTGAGTATGTTATAAGTAAGAATAAGTTAAAGTCAGATTTTGCACAGAAAATAGTGTCGCTATCTTGCGTAAGTATTGCGGCAACAATTGGTATACTGCCTGTGTATATAATAATATTCAAGTCGATGTCTACAATTTTTTTGATATCAAATCTAATTGTGTTACCAGTATCCACTATAGTTTTATGTTTAGGTTTTGTCTTTTTAATTATAGTAAACTTCGGTGCTATTGATTCTATCACGAGAATATTAAGTGAAATAACAGCAGGATTTATCGACTTGCAAAATCATTTAGTAGAAGTGTTTGCTGATTTTGAACTAGCGGTAATGGGACTGGATAATGAGATGTTTTTTGCGTGGTATTTAGCGTCGGTGGCATTACTAATATTAAGTTACGTGTTGCGGAAAAGAGTTAAACTGCTTAAAGCTTCTATAGTTGCGATATGTGCGGTTGCGCTATTTATCACACCATACACACTGTTTGCTTCAAAGGGCGAGATATCACTGCATACAATAACCGATGGTAATCGTACAAATATCGCGATTACATACGCCAACAGTGCTACAGTGATATTGGGGAGCGACAACAATTATATCGATGAGTTGACATTAAATAAGCTAAATGCAATGGGCATAACAAAGATAGATAATTTAGTGATTGCATATGACGAATTTGAGGCGTATAATGATACTGAGATATTAGCAGAAAATATAGCTGTCGATAATGTGTTTATTAATAAGTATAATACATTTGCAAAGGTTATTGTACCTGATTTTGATGTCGGTGCTAATATCTATGAAATAGATGACATGACAATAAATATTAAAGATAATTTAAGCATAAATTTTTATTATGACAGAAAAAGTCTCATAACAAGTATTAATACAGATGTTTTCGGTGGATGTATCAGTGCGTATTACTCCATACCTCAGACAGAGGAGTATAATATTTTTTGCATCAGCGGACAAACTTGGGGTGAGCAAGTTGATATCCCGATGGGACAAGCTGTTATTTTAGACAGGCAGTACGATGAGATTAGGGTAAACTCCGAATATGTTTATGCGATAGATGGAGATTTAAAGCTTGTAATCAGCGGGGGAAGGTAGTATATGAAATATCAAAATATAGATGAAATAAAAAAAGATATAAAAGCTGAGAGGTATTACCCATGCTATTTTTTGTATGGGAAGGATAGTTATGCCACAAAAACGCTAGTAGATATGCTTTGTAAAAAAGTAGTGGACAAAGGATTTGAGAGCTTTAACCTGCAAAAATTCACACAGGAGCATTTTGATTTTAATGATATGCAAACTGCGTACACAGCGATGCCTATGATGTCAAAGCGAAAATGTGTAATACTGCATGACGTGGACTTAAATAAGCTATCTTCAAGCGAGCTTGATATGTTTAAAACCATGCTTGAAACGCCTAATATTTCCACTGTTTTACTGGTATATTTTACAAATATAAATTTTGAGTACAAAAAAACTTCAAATTCAGGTAAAATTTATGATATAATAGAAAAAATAGGGGCAGTTGCAAACTTTCAAGAAAAAAGCAAAGGCGATATAAAAAAAGATATGCTCGCATTGTGTAAAAAGTATAGCACTCCTATTACAACTAAAGTTTGCGATCAAGTGATAGACTATATTGGGAGTGACTATCTCTTAGTTATGGGTGAGGTTAATAAGCTCATACAATATGCGAATAAA
>CAYJII010000018.1:23394-43273 GCA_964370225.1 uncultured Oscillospiraceae bacterium
AAAAGTGAGATAACCATGGATATGGTGGAACTCTTATGCGTGCAAAATATTCAAAATTCTACATTTGACTTAGCTAATGCTATTTTATATGGCAATTACTCAAATGCATTTGAGATACTCGACAGACTTTTTTATCATAAAAATGAACCAGTGATGATACTTGGAGCGCTTAATTCAAGCTTTATAAATTTGTATAGGCTAAAATGCGCAAGCATTGCAAATGTTAGCACAACTCAGGTAATAACTGATTTTAAATATAAGTCTTCATATGTGGTGACTAAACTGACAGCTAGTTTATCAAAATTTTCGATAGAGCAGATAAGAGCCTGTATTGCAGTACTCCATAAAACTGATGTGCTCATAAAATCTTCTAAGATTGATAACAAAATTTTGCTAGAAAAAATGTTGGGCGAAATGATGAATGTAAATATGTTAAAAGCTAAACTGATTTAAAGGGTGACGTTATTGATAAAATTAAATAAGCCTGTAATCGTGGAAGGGAAATACGATAAAATAAAGCTATCTGCGATTATTGACGCACCGATAATCACTACCGACGGATTTAAAATTTTTAAAGATGAGGAAAAGTGCACACTAATAAAAAGTCTTGCACAAAGCGTTGGGATTATCGTAATAACTGATTCTGATGTGGCTGGGTTTAAGATACGAAATTTCATTAAATCCATCACGAAAAACGAAAATGTCACGCATATATATATCCCACAGATTGAAGGAAAAGAAAAACGAAAGCTCAAACCATCAAGCGAAGGAACATTGGGGGTTGAGGGACTTAATATAGATTTGCTTAAATCACTGCTTATAAGCCAAAATGTTTTATTTGAAGAAGGCGAAAACAAACAAAATATGATAATGAAGCTTGATTTTTATGAAGCTGGCTTTATTGGAAAAGACAATAGCGCAAAAAAGCGCGAAATGCTACTGGCACATTTAAATTTGCCGAGTTACATGTCCGCGAATGCATTATTATCTGTCATAAATATTTTCATGAGCTATGATGAATTTGAGCAGTATGTAATAAATTCAGAGCAAGAATAACTGCTTTTTCTCACCGCGGTTTGCGGGATTACCATAAAAAAGGAGGTGGATTGGTGCAGTTTACATCACTAATATTTTTACTTATTTTCTTTCCGTTGACCTTGTTATTTTATTTTACAGCAAAAAAACCAAGGAAAAATCTAGTGCTATTAATTGCAAGCTTTGCATTTTATTTTTGGACTAGGCCAATTCATTTTTTCTTATTGCTATTTGTCATAATCTTTAACTATATGATAAGCTTTTTCATTTACAAAAACTATAAGGTCAAGAGTGCAAAAAATTTGCTCTTCACGATTTGTATGGCTGTGAATGTAATCATTTTGATAGTGTTCAAGTACCTATTTAGTACAGTAATTTCATTTGATATTTTCGAGGGAATAACTGCAAATATATATAATGTTTTATCCCCACTTGGAATCTCAGTGTTCATGCTACAGGCGATATCTTATATCATAGATTTGAGATATAACCGCATAAAGCTACAAAAAAACTTTGTGGATTTCGCGCTGTATATATCCTTTTTCCCACAGATAATATGTGGCCCCATCGTGCGCTACAGAGATTTTTCCAACGAACTACACGAGAGGGAAGTAAATAGCAATACATTTTCACGTGGTTTTTCCATGTTTTTACGTGGACTGGCAAAGAAAGTATTCGTTGCAGACCATATGATATTGATGTATGAAAATGTGTATTCATACGACTTTAACAAGCTAGCATCCGCAACAGCATGGCTCGGTGTAATAGGGTTTGGTTTTGCGATATATTTTCATTTTCTAGCATATTCGGACATGGCGCGAGGTATCGCTAAGATGTTCGGTTTTGAGATACCGATGAACTTTAATTATCCATATGTTTCGAAGAGTATAGTGGAGTTTTGGCGAAGATTTAATATATCGCTAACTATGTTTTGTAAAACATATATTTTCACCCCTTTATGGAAAAACAACAACTCACTATTAGTAAACTTAGTGAAATTATTTGGCATATGGATTGTGATGTCGCTATGGTATGGCACTGCGATTTCGTGCTTGCTCTGGGGTGTATATATCGGATTTATCATAGTAATGGAAAAGCTGTTTTTAGGAGCATTACTTGAAAAGCTCCCCGTGCTCATACAAAGAGTATACACGATATTTATACTCACAGTTGGGTGGGCGATATTCTCTTCGGTAAATTTTGAAACGATGGCATCTCTATTTAGCGCATTATTCATGCAAAATGAAGCAGGATTTGTGGATGTAACGACATTTGAATTATTGCAAAACAACTATATTTGGATAATATTAGCGGTAGTTTTAAGTCTTAATATTTGGAGCAATCTAGAAAAAAGATATGAGCAAGAAAAACCAAATTTATGGCTTGCGATTAAAAATACATATGAAGTAGTAATTTTTATACTGGTCATAGTCTATTGCATCGCAAACTCGAGTAATATGTCAAACTTTTTTATATACTTTTAGCGTTAATTTTTAGGAGAATTTTATGTTTAACAAAAAACTATTACCTGCAATAATCAGCTTTTTCATACTGATGTTGATATTAGTTTTTACTGTGTTCATGCCAAAATCTTATTTTTCGGAAGTTCAAAACAAATCGCTAACACCACTTCCTACACTTAACCTTGATACATTGTTTTCGGGCAGTTTTGACTCAAACATACAAAAATATTTGTCAGACCATGTATTGTTTAAAGATAATATTTTGTCGGTGAAAAACAATGTTGAGGTAGCTCTTTTTAAAAATGAGATTAACTCAGTAGCGATTGCAAAAGATAAAATGGCGGAAAATCCTGTGGTTGCAACTACTGCAATAGGAAACGAGAATACAGAAGCGATACTCGCACTAATGAATAAGTACGGCAATCCCGAAAACTTTAGTATAGCTCTTATCCCGACTGCGATTGAGATATATAGGGATGATTTTGTTAATGTCGCAATAAATTTCGATCAGCTAGAGTTTATATCCAAAACTTACGGGCTTTTTGAGCCAGGATACACTGTCGACATGTCCACTGGCTTGTTGACTCAAAAGGGAGAAAAAATATATTATAATAGCCATAGCAACTGGACTTCGCTAGGGGCATATAGCGGATACAACTCGCTTTCTGGTAGCTTGGGATATATACCTGCTGCAAAAAATATGTTTGATGTAGAGTATATAAATGATATTTTTTATGGAGATTTATATAATAAAACCTTGATTAAAAACGAAAAAGAAGATACAATAGATATATACCAATATGCAAATGGGTCGGTATCTGCCACAACAACATTGATTGATGAAAACCAGATTAAAGAAAACCCCTCTGTTTTGTTTAGAGAGTATCTACAAACATCGCAAAAACAAAAAGTATTTTTGGGTGAAGATAGTAGCGAGGTTTTGGTTAATACAACAGTGGATAACGACAAAAAACTGCTTATCTTTAGAGATGACTATGCAGACCCACTAATTCAATTTTTATACATTCATTATGAAGAGATAAGACTAATAGATTTAAAATACGCAGATGAGAGTACGCTGAATAATATAAATTTTGATGAGTACTCAAATGTGCTATTTATATACAATGTCATCGATTATGTCGAAGATAATGTAATATCGGTTAAATTACAATCACTAATTTAGGAATGGAGAATTATATGAAAAACAATGCAAAAAAAATCATAGCACTTTTATTAATCGGAATGATGTCACTGACTATGTTCGCTGCGTGCGCACAAGATTTAGACGAGGCAGAAGTGCCAGTTAACACTTCTCAAGCGGACGAGCCAGAACCTGAACCTGAGCCAGAGCCTGAACCTGAACCTGAGCCAGAGAAAATATACCACCCAATTAATGGGATGGAAGTAGAAGACGAAAGCACATTAAACCAAAGAGTAGTTACTTTTATGATAAACAACTCAAAAGATGCATGGCCACATTATGGTATCTCTGGTGCAGATATTGTGTACGAATTACCTGTTGAAGGTGGTTACACAAGATGCCTTGCGCTATTTTCTGACCCTACTGTAGTGCCAAGAATGGGCTCGATTCGTTCTGCTAGACATGACTTTGTTGAGCTAGTTTATCCATATGACCCAATCTTCATGCACTGGGGTGGTAGCCCACTAGCTTACGACACAATCCCAGCGCTGGGCGTTACAAACGTTGATGGCATGATCTATGGCGACAGATACTTCTTCTTAACTGATTACGACCTAGCTTCAAGCAGAGGTGGTATCGAACATAGCAGATTTATTGACACAACTCAGCTAGAAAGCGCGTTTGCAGATTTATCACTTGAAACTACTAGAGATAATCCACAAGCATTTAACTATAATGTTGAGGAAGACTCAGTGAAATTTGAAGATACTATAGCTACAAAAGTAACAGTTCCTACTTCATCATATTATGGAACTACTGTATTTACTTATGATGCTGCAAGTGGAAAATACAACAGAGCGCAAAGCGATGTTCAAACAATAGATGGAAACACCAATGAAGCAGTAGCACTTGATAATGTGTTCGTATTATATGCAAATTATGTGATGGCAACTAGTAATCTAAAAGACTTTGATTTAACCTCAGGAACAGGATACTATCTAACTAATGGAACAAAAACAGCAGTTAATTGGGAAAAAGGTGGCCCATCAGATATGCTAAAAATTAAAGATGCAAGCGGAAATGAAATTGTAGTAAATAGAGGGAAAAGCTGGGTGCTATTTTCAGACCTAGGAACAGTAGATGGCACAGTGTTTGAATAAAAATAAAGCAATATAAGAAAGGTCGGTATGGTTATGGCAACAAAAATCGGAATTTTGACAAGTGGTGGAGACTGTCCGGGGCTTAATGCTGTTATTAGAGGAGTTGCAAAAGCTTCTTATGAAACAATGAAAGATGTGGAAATTTACGGCATTGCGGACGGATATCGTGGACTAATAAACGGCGATTACAAAAAGATGAAGCAATCTGATTTTTCGGGAATATTAACTCTTGGTGGTACAATTTTAGGAACTTCCCGCCAACCTTTTAAACAAATGCGTGTTATCGGGGAAGATAATGTAGATAAAGTAAAAAGCATGGTGGAAACCTATAATAAAATAGGTCTAGATGCACTTTTAATTTTAGGTGGAAACGGAACACACAAAACTGCAGCTCTCTTAGCAGAAGAGGGGCTGAATGTCATCGGATTGCCAAAGACTATCGACAATGATTTATTTGGCACCGACGTAACTTTTGGTTTCCATTCAGCTATGTCAATCGCGACTGAGGCAATCGACAGAATACATACTACCGCTGCAAGCCACAATAGGGTAATGTTAGTGGAAATTATGGGAAACAAATCAGGTTGGTTGACACTTCATGCTGGTATAGCAGGTGGGGCGGACGTAATATTAATACCCGAGTTACCATTTAGCATGAAAAATGTAGCAGCTGCGGTTACTAAGCGTGCAAAGCAAGGCAAGGGCTTTTCGATTATAGCTATAGCAGAGGGCGCGATAGAAATTTCTGAGGTTGAGCTAAAGAGAAAAGAAAGACTAAAATTAAGACAAGAAGCAGGATACAGCAACATGACTGTAAAATTAGCAGATTATCTTAATAAGGAAACTGGTTGCGAAACTAGAGTAGTTGTGCCTGGGCATCTTCAAAGAGGTGGGACACCGTCTGCATATGATAGAGTGTTATCCACACAGTTTGGCGCATACGCAGCAAAACTGATTAAGGAAAAAAATTTTGGGGTGACAGTAGCTATGGTGAACGGTGTTGTAACTGAAAATAAACTTTCGGATATAGCTGGAGTTTCAAAATTAGTTACGCCTGAGGATCAAATGATTGATGTTGCAAAAAGTATGGGGATATCATTTGGTATTTAAAAATACAGTAAATAGTGAGGAATATATATGTTTGATGTAGTTGCAATGGGCGAATTGCTCATTGATTTTACACCGGATGGTATTAGTGCGCAAGGAAACAAAACCTTAGAGGTAAATCCTGGTGGTGCGCCTTGTAACGTGCTAGCAATACTATCAAAATTAGGGAAAAAGACCGCATTTATCGGCAAAGTTGGCAAAGATAAATTTGGCGTTATGCTAAAGCAAACAGTTGATGAGCTTGGGATAAACACGGATAATTTGGTGTTTGATGACAATATTCATACAACATTAGCATTTGTACATTTGGATGAAGCTGGGGATAGAAGTTTTTCCTTCTGCAGAAACCCTGGTGCAGACATGATGCTTACAGTGGACGAGATTAATCCCGAAATTATAAAAAACACGAAAATTTTCCATTTTGGTTCGCTCTCGATGACTGCGCCTGGGATTACAAATACCACGAAAAAAGCGGTTGAGATTGCGCAAGAAGCAGGAGTGCTGATATCGTTTGACCCAAATTTAAGACCACCGCTTTGGGGTGATTTAGAGGACGCGAAAAAAGCAATTGAATACGGTTTGAGCGTAAGTGATATCGTGAAAATTTCGGAAGAAGAGCTAGAGTTTATCACAGGTGAAAGTGATATTACAAAAGCAGTGGAAGCAGTAAAAGCTAAATTTGGAAATATCAAGCTGATATTTGCAACTATGGGCAAAGAGGGAAGTAGTTTTTATTATAAAGATATCACTGGTTTTAAAAGCACGTTCACAGGCGTTAAAACTATTGATACTACAGGAGCGGGCGATACTTTTTGCGGTTCGATGCTGAGCGCTATAATTGACAATGGGCTTGATAATTTAAGTTTTGATACACTTATGGAAATGCTGACATTTGCTAATGCTGCAGCATCGCTAGTAACGACTAAAAAAGGCGCGCTAAAATCCATGCCAAATAAGCATGAAATTTTAGAATTAATTAACATTTAGCACAGAAAGATATGGTATACTACTAAAGAAATAATACAAAAAACACAAAGGAGAATATGACAATGAATGTAACAATTTGGAATGAAGGCACAGCAGAAAGAATGACACTAGAAAGTATTAGAGAAGGCATGTTAAAAAGATTTCCTGATGCAACAGAAGAACAAATCGCAGGAAGAGCTAAATATGCTGATGAAGTAAGAAGAGTACATCCAAAAGGTATCCACGGAACTTTGGCTGATATCGTTAATGAAATGGACAATGTAAATGTAGTAACAGGTACATTGTTTGAAGAAAACTGTGGTATTTCTGACGAATTACTAGAAAAAACTGATGTACTTATCTGGTGGTCACATATGTCACATGATGAAGTACCTGATGAATTAGTACAAAAAATTCACGATAGAATATTAAAAGGAATGGGACTAATCCTACTTCATTCTTCACACTACTCAAAAATTATGAAAAAAACATTGGGCACTACTTGTGATTTACGTTGGGTTGATGACGTATACGAAAGACTATACTGCATCGAGCCATCACATCCAATCGCTAAAGGAGTTCCAGAAGTTATTGAGCTTGGTATCGACGAGTGCTATGGTGAAAGATTTGATATCCCAGCGCCGGACGAGCTACTATTCTTAGGCTGGTTTGAAAATGGCGAAGTATTCAGAAGTGGTTGTACTTGGACAAGAGGATATGGTAAAATATTCTACTTCCAACCTGGACATGAAACTAATGAATCATACTACAACGAGCATGTAAGAACTATCATCAAAAATGCAGTTGAGTGGGCTTGTCCACAAACTTACCGTGAAACTTGGGGCGCACCACAAATCGAAGTTTCAAGAGAAGAAATTAGAAAAGCACAAGCTTAATCGTACACATATAAATAAAAGCTATTGCAGTTATAACTGCAATAGCTTTTTTGTTTTAGAAAATATTTATATAATACTTAATCTGTCTCAATATTCTATCAAAATTAAATGAGTCTTTATAATCATCTACATAAGGTTTTAGCAAAAGCTCAATTTCATCATATGCCTCACTAAAATTAGCAGGGAATGCGTCTTGCCCGAATACAGCAATTGTGCTTTCATCACCAAACTCCACATCGAGTGTAAAAGACATCCCGTTTACTACAGCAACCTCGGATACATAATATGGTTCCCAACTGCGTATATCATAACTGCTTATTACATCGGCAATATCGCTTAGCAAATCATCTTCCGCTTCCAACTCGTGCTCGAACTCGCCATAATCGTCGCCAGATAAAACTACCATAGCTACACCTTGATTATATTCAACCTGGTATTGTGTAATACCATCATAGTCCATCCCATCAAAAGCAATGCTAAAGCTAACTATATCATCCGCGTCATGCACTATTACATCATCTACATCTGAGTTGTCACCAGCATTTGAGCATGAACTGCACAAAACTAAGAGCATAAGACATAGACTAAAAATCTTCTTCATAAGTATTCAACTCCATATAAAATAATACTACTATTATATCACATAAAGCGAAATATGTCATTACTAAAGATTAGAGCAAAAACCAAGCAAATTTTATGCAATAATTTAGAAGAGTTAAGCAAGACTAATTGTGAAAATAAATAAAAATTTTATTTTTAACACTATAATACATTGACAAGTTGCACATTTTGAATATATAATGAGCTTAATTTAAAAGTATTGGTGCATGATTTTAAAAGTGATTAGGAGGAATTATTTATGTATGTAAAAAATTTATCTGAAAGATTAGCACGCTATGATGAGTACTGGGATAAGAAAAATCACGATAGACCAATAATTGCAGTCACTTCAAAAAAAGATGATACAGCTCAAATAGAATTCACGTATGATGGCACGATTAAAGAGCGCTGGTGGGATACAGATTATTTGATAAAAAAAGCGCGGGCGAGTATGAGTGGAACATACTATGCTGGCGAGTCCTTGCCCTCACTCTTCCCAAATTTGGGGCCAGATATTTTTGCTACTTTTCTCGGCTGTGAGCTAGGGTATGAGGACACTACTACTTACGCAATCCCCAATGTGAAAAGTTGGGAGGGTGCGAATTTTAGCTTTGATGAGAATAATGTATATTGGAAAAAAATTGCTGAAATGACTGATAAAATGCTCAGTGATTCGAATGGAGATTATTTAGTCGGAGTGACCGATTTGCACGGTGGTATGGACGCGCTTGTTTCGCTAAGAGGACCTGAAAAACTGTGCATGGACTTGTATGATGACCCCGAGAATGTAAAGATTGCTTTAAATCAAGTACAAGATGTGTTTGATATAGTGATAAAAAAATCGTATGAAATGTTTAATGGTAGGCAAAAAGGATATATTAATTGGATGGGTATATATAAATCTGATGAATGGTATGTCTCCTCGTCTGATTTTATCTACCTCATTTCGCCAGATAATTTCGATGAGTTTTCTTTAGCCAGTATTAAAAGGGAAGCTTGCGCAATCGGCAATAATATATTTCACTTAGATGGAATCGGGTCAAAGCGCCATGCGAAAAAGTTGCTAGCAATGCCAGAAATTCATGGTGTTCAGTGGGTTTATGGCGCAGGGCAAGCTACAGCTGCACATTGGATAGACTTTTTAAAGGAAATTCAAGCAGCGGGTAAATTAATAGAAATATCCTGTCAATATGATGATATGAAAGCGCTATTTGAATGCGGTTTAAAGCCCGAAGGAGTGCGATACTCGCTTGAGGTGGATAATAAGGAAATGGCAGATAATGTAATGAAAATGGCGGAAGATGCATATAAAAAGGTGAGAATTACGAAAGAGTAGTGCTTAAAGAATAACAAAAAATCCTATACAAGTGAGTTAGATTCTTTTTGTTGACTAATTAAGTATTATATGTTATAGTGTTAAATATTAAACAAAGTTAGCAGAACGGAGTATATTTAATGAAAAAAACTTTAACAATTTTACTATCAATCGTATTAAGCACATTGCTTTTTGTGGGTTGCACGCCAACAACAGATGATGCAGCTCAAACATCATCACAGGACGAAACTTCTTCACAAGCAGAAGATGAAACTTCTCCAGATTCACAAGCGGAAGAGGAAGAAGTTGCAGATCCAGTCGATGTTAGAGCACTTGCTTTAAAAGGACCTACTGCAATGGGTATGGTTAAATTTATGGACGATGTAGACAATGGTATAATCACAGATAATAATTACAGTTTCAGCTTAGTGGGTGCGCCTGATGAGATTGCTGCACTTGTAGCTAAAGGCGAAGTTGACATCGCAGCAGTGCCTGCAAACTTAGCGTCTGTGCTATATAATAACACTGAAAAAGGTGTAAAAGTCGCTACGATTAATACTTTGGGAGTGCTGTATATAGTTGAAAACGGCGAAACTGTGACATCAGTTGGGGATTTACGTGGGAAGACTATTTATGCTTCTGGTAAAGGAGCGACACCCGAGTACTCACTAAGATATATTTTAGAGCAAAACGGAATCAATCCTGATACAGACGTTACAATTGAGTGGAAAAGCGAACATGCAGAGGTTGTAGCGGGAATAGCTGCAGAGCAAAACGCAATCGCTATGCTACCACAACCATTTGTCGCTACTGCTATGACACAAAATGAAGCACTGACAGTGCGTCTCGATTTAACGGAAGAATGGGAAAAAACTCAAACAGACAGTGAAACTCCATCTGAACTTATCACTGGAGTATTAATCGTAAGAACTCAGTTTTTAGAGGAAAACCCACAAGCAGTTGAAGCTTTCTTAGAGCATTATGAAGCGTCGGTAGAGTATGTTAATTCGGATGTTGAAGCTGGTGCTGCTTTAGTTGGCAAATACGAAATCGTATCAGAACAAGTAGCGGTAAAAGCTATACCTGAGTGTAATATTTCTTATATAGTAGGCGATGAAATGGAACAATCACTTTCAGGCTATCTAAATGTACTATTCACGCAGAATCCAGAATCAGTAGGCGGAGAATTACCAGATGAAAACTTCTATTACAAAGCGCAAAGTGAATAAGAATAATAATAATAAAATAAAACTATGGGCGGTACTGTTTTGGATAATAGTATGGCAAATAGCAGCAATAATTATAGACCAGGAGATACTATTAGTATCTCCTTTGTCGGTTTTGGAAAAACTTTTTTTGTTGGTACAAACTACAGAGTTTTGGATGTCGCTACTGTTTTCGCTATTTCGAATATCATTAGGTTTTTTCGCAGCGGTGATAATAGCGATACTACTCGCGGTGCTTGCGTTTAGGTTTAAACTGATAAAAGAGCTCTTAGCTCCGTTTATGCTCACAATAAAATCGGTGCCAGTAGCATCGTTTGTTATACTGGTGCTAATATGGTTTACCTCAGATAATTTGGCGATACTAATTAGTTTTCTGATGGTGCTTCCAGTTATCTATACAAATGTATTCGAGGGAATTTCGCGGACGGACAAAAATTTGCTAGAGATGGCTAAGGTGTTTACTGTTAAAAAATCTAAGCAAATGCGTTATATTTATTTTTTCGAGGTATATCCATTTTTTTACTCAGCGCTATCGATATCGCTAGGACTTTGTTGGAAAGCAGGGGTAGCAGCAGAAGTTATAGGAATACCCAATAATTCTATAGGTGAAAATTTGTTTAATGCGAAAATCTATTTGGACACAGCAGCTTTATTCGCTTGGACAGTAGCGATTATAATATTAAGTCTTGCGTTTGAGAAGACTGTGCTTTTCATTTTACGGAAAATGAAAAAGCATTTGGAGAGGGCGTAAAATGAAAGATATAGTATTAAGTGGAGTTAGTAAAGCGTATGGAGAAAATCTTGTGCTAAATAAGCTAAGTGCGACATTTGAATATGGAAAAGTAAACGCTATCATGTCCGCGTCTGGTGTGGGGAAGACGACCTTGCTCAGGGTGATGTGTGGGCTAGAAAAAATGGATAGTGGAGAAATATCAGGACTTGATGTTAAGAAAATAGCAGTAGTTTTCCAAGAGGATAGACTGTGTGAAAATCTAAATGCGCTAGCAAATATAAAATTCGTGACAAATAAATCTGAACCGCAAATTTTATCCGCACTAGCTAAAATAGGACTGAGTGAATTTGAATATTTCCCAGTAAATAAGTTATCTGGCGGTATGAAAAGGAGAGTAGCGATACTCCGAGCGCTACTTAGTGAATATGATATATTATTTTTAGATGAGCCATTTAAAGGGCTTGATGTTGATACAAAATTAAGTGTGATGGAATATACAAAAGAAATGATAAAAGGCAAAACAGTGATCTTAATCACACATGATGAAGAGGAAGCGGAGTTTTTACAAGCGAATAATATGCTAAAATTATGCAAGGATAATGAAAGCTAGAATAAATTAGAGTATTAAAAAAGGATGTGAAAATCACATCCTTTTTTCGTGTTATTTAGATTTAAGCATCGCTTATAAGTATTTTTTTAGTTCTTCAGGAATGCTATCAGCATCAGCAGAAACTGTGAATACAACTGTAACTTCATCTTTAACAATCTCTTCAACTTTTGCTACTAATTTAACGAATGCATCCATATCTCTATCAATAATTCTTAATATACCATCAACAAAAATTTCTTTAATGTCATAATTTCCAGCTAGGACACCAGTAATAAAGCCGTAAAAAGAATCAGCTCCTTTTATGCAATATTCGTCAGCGTGGATAAGTCTTACGGAGGGGACTATTTCAAAATTTAGGTTCATTGCCTTTTCGATGCATACTACGTTGCCTGTTGTTGTTTTAGCTGCTTGGTTTACCATGTCAATTAATAGCTTAGTTTTGCCGCTGCCTTTGCTACCTACGATTAATTTCATCATTTTAATTTCCTCCAATTATATATTGTTACACTCAGCCGAATGTAGAACACTATTTTAATTTTTCTATCAATAAAGCTCTTTCTTCTTCATAGCCTGGTTTGCCTAATAAAGCAAACATGTTCTTTTTATAGCTTTCAACTCCAGGTTGGTCAAAAGGATTAACTCCAAGCATATATCCTGAAATAGCACATGCTTTTTCAAAGAAATATACCATGTAGCCGTACTCTTCTTCATTTATTTCTGGCAATTCTAAAACTATATTAGGAGTGCCACCCTCAGTATGAGCTAAAATAGTACCTTGCATAGCCTTAGTGTTAACGATTGACATATTTTGATTGGATAAGAAATTCAATCCATCAAAATTATTTGGGTCATCTTTAACGAAGAAGTCGCTTTTAGGAACTTGCACATCAATCAATGTTTCAAACATAATTCTAGAACCATCTTGAACAAATTGACCTAAAGAATGCAAATCGGTTGAAAAAATTGCTGAAGAAGGATAAATACCTTTTTGGTCTTTCCCTTCACTTTCGCCGAAAAGTTGTTTTAACCACTCTGCCATCATGGTGAAAGCAGGATCGTAACTTACGAACATTTCGACAGATTTCCCTTTGTTTAATAGAATATTTCTATATGCTGCATATTTATAACAATCGTTATCATTTAAGTTTTCGCAAGCAAGAGCGTCCTCAGCTTTTTTTGCTCCTTGCATAATTTTTGTGATATCACAACCGCTAACAGCGATAGGTAGCAGTCCAACTGCAGTTAAAACGGAGAAACGTCCGCCAACATCATCAGGTATCACAAAACTTTCGTAACCACTCTCGTCTGCTAAAGATTTTAGTGTGCCACGAGCTTTGTCAGTTGTGCAAAAGATTCTGCTTTTTGCGCCTTCTTTAGTGTATTTTTCTTCGAGTAATTCTCTAAATACTCTAAAAGCTAAAGCAGGCTCTGTTGTAGTTCCTGATTTGGAAATAATATTTACAGCGATTTCTTTGCCCTCGCATATAGATAAAATTTCGTTTAAATAGGTAGGGTTAATATTGTTACCTACAAAGTAAATGTCAGGAGTATCTTTTTTTAAGTTATTATAAAAAGGAGATTTAATAAGCTCAATTGCTGCACGAGCACCTAAGTATGAGCCCCCAATTCCAATAACGATTAAAATGTCAGCGTTATTTTTGATATAGTCCGCTGCTTTCATAATCCTGTCAAATTCTTCTTTGTCGTAGTCAGTCGGTAGATTTACCCAACCTAAAAAGTCGTTGCCCTGTCCGGTTTTGTTGTGTAAACTTTCGTGTGCAGCTTTAACGATAGGTGCAATTGCGTCAAGCTCATGTTCATTTACATATCCGGATAAATATTTGTCATTAAGTTTTAGTGCCACTGTACTTCCTCCAATTAAACTGTATACACGCAGTAAATTATTTTTCAACTGCTATACATATATTTTACTACAAAACTAACAATTTTTCAAGTCTGGAACAATTCTTTTATAAAAATTTTAAAAATAAACAGAATTTTTTACAAAATTACAGGGTCACAATTGATTTAATAAGTATCTCTAGTGCCTTAAAGAAGTGCATTTTTTCGACTGCACTAGCAGTTTTTATAGAATTATCTGCGATTAACTTCCCGTCAAGATAAACTTTAATGTTACCGATTTTTTGATTTTCCTCGACAGGCGCGGTCAAAACATCAGGGATATCAACCTCTTGTACTATCGTTGGGGTAGTACCTTTTTGTATAACTTGAGGTTCTATGCTCATTGTCGGATTAATTATTGCAACACTATCGCTAACACCATGTGCTACTTCTATTTCAGAAATAGTAAACGGTTCAATCGCAACTTCATACATTTCGTAATTTGCAAAACCGTAGTCGAGTAGCTTTGTCATTTCGCTATTGCGAACAGATGTGCTTGGCGCACCTAAGATTACAGCAATTAAAGTCATGCCATCACGAGTAACAGCAGTACTCAAACAATACCCAGCCTCGTCGGTGCTACCTGTTTTTACCCCAATCATGCCTGGATACGATGCGAGAAGTGCGTTAGAATTGCGCATTTGATATGGGTTAGAATCTGCTCTAATGGTATAGGTTTGTGTGCTAGTAAAATCTATAGCAAGTGGAGTTTCTATTAGTCTGCGGGACATCAACGCCGCATCGTATGCGCTAGAGTAATGATTTTCTGCTGGAAGACCATGCGGATTTTCAAAATTAGTGTTACCCATGCCGATTTCAATAGCACGTAAATTCATCATGTCTACAAAAGCATCTTCGCTTCCCGCGATATGCTCACCTAGTGCAAGGCTAGCGTCATTAGCTGAAGCTACAGCGGTAGACATCATTAAATCGTAAACAGTCATTTGTTCGCCAGTGTTTAAATTGATTTGTGAGCCGCCTAAGTTTTTTGCAGCCTCACTTGCAGTGACAATATCGTCGAGTGAAAGTTCGCCTCGTTCTACAGCTTCAAGAGTCAAAAGCATTGTCATAATTTTTGTTACAGAAGCAGGGGGGAGGGGCTCATCTTTGTTTTGGTCATACAAGATTTTTCCAGTGCTCATTTCTATTAAAACGGCTGATTTTGCGTTGATAGTGAAGTCAGCTACTGGTGCAGTAGCGATTGTTGTTGGAATGGTGGTAGCAAACACAAAAAAAATCATTAAAAACCCTATAATTTTTTTGTACATAGACATTTCCTAACTGCCGCTATATTTTATTTGCGTCAATATGTATTTTCATTGCGGCTATGAAAAAATATATGCGTAAAAAGCATAGTCATAACAAATAGCGATAAAAATATCTGTCATAAGTTACTAATATTTATATGCAATTTGTAATTATTATATTGCTTATTATAACAAACTTTTTTCCTAATGTATATATAAAACACAATATTTTTATATGTTTTCATACAAAAAAATATATTTGTTGAATGTGTATTTTTTTTATGGTATAATTATCCGTATGTATAAAAAATAGAGAGAGGTAAATAATGGACAAGTTTAAAGAAAATAAAATGGGCACAGCTCCGATAACTTCACTTATTCTGAAAATGTCATTGCCGTCTATGCTTTCAATGATGGTAATGGCTCTTTATAATATTGTGGACAGTATATTTGTTTCGCAAATTTCACCAGATGCACTAACTGCAGTATCGATAGTATTACCTGCACAGTTTTTGCTTATCTCGGTGGGCTCCGGTACCGCAATCGGGGTTAATTCGCTAATTGCACGTAGTTTAGGAGCTAAAAAATTCGACACTGCGAGTGCTGTTGCATCACATGCGATTGTACTTTCAGTAATTAGTTGGATAGTCTTTGCGATACTCGGATTTTTATTCGCGGATATCTTCGTTAGTGGATTTACTCAATCTGAGTCTATTCGAGAAATGGGTAGTATCTATCTAAAAATAGTTACTATAGCATCGATTGGTATCTTGATGCAGATTTCCGCTGAGAAAATACTACAAGCTACAGGTAATATGATGTTACCAATGATTTCGCAGCTCACTGGTGCAGTGATAAACATTGCTCTTGACCCGATACTAATATTCGGATATTTTGGCTTCCCAGAAATGGGCATTGCTGGTGCAGCAACTGCTACAGTTTTCTCGCAATGTATTGGTATGGTGGTTGCGCTGGTTGCGTTAAAAGTTAAGAAAACAGAAGTACATATCAGTCTTAGAAATTTCAAATTTGACCGAGCAGTTGTAATAGAAATTTATAGAGTTGGGCTACCTTCAATGATAATGCAATCAGTTGGCTCGTTCTTAACAGTAGGTTTAAACGCAATTCTAGCTGGCTTTTCCGATGCAGCGGTATCGGTACTCGGGATATACTTTAGAATACAGTCATTTATAATGATGCCTGTGTTTGGTATGACACAAGGATTAATGCCGATTATGGGGTATAATTTTGGAGCGAAAAACAAAAAAAGATTGCTTAAAACACTAAAAACAGGTACTATTATGGCGATGATAATCATGTGTGCAGGAACATTAGTGTTTATGTTCTTCCCAGAGCAACTCCTAGGAATGTTTAATCCGACCGAAGAAGTGTTATTAATAGGTACATATGCACTAAGAGCAATTTCCTCCGGTTTCCCATTTGCTGCAGTGGGCATAATATTCTCAACATTGTTCCAAGCAGTTGGTAATGGGAAGAATAGTATGTACATTTCATTGATAAGACAATTAGTGTTCATTTTACCAGCAGCATATGTTCTGTCGTTTTTTGGTGTACAGTATATATGGTTTGCATTCCCATTTGCTGAAATTTTTGCGATTTTTGCAGTGCTATATTTATACAAAGCAGTGTACAAAAAACAAATTCAGCCACTAGGAGACTAAAAAAGATGTGTAAATTTAATAAAATAATTTATTAACTATTGCCACGACTATAAAAAAGGTGTAAAATATTAGTATAACATATCTCAAAAACTGAATATTTTTACGCTTTAAGGAGAAATAAAATGAATTTACACGGTAAAGACATCAAAATTTTCGCAGCTAATGCCAATAAGCAAGTCGCAGAAGATATTGCTAAGGATTTAGGTTTACCCGTGGGTGCTTCGGAAGTATCAACTTTTAGTGATGGAGAAATTGCTGTCACAATCAAAGAATCTGTTCGAGGGTCCGATGTTTTCGTAATCCAATCCACATCACAACCTGTAAATCATCATTTGATGGAGCTACTTATTATGATTGATGCATTCAAACGTGCATCAGCTGGCCGCATTACCGCAGTAATTCCGTATTATGGTTATGCTAGACAAGATAGAAAGTCCCGTGCAAGAGACCCTATTTCAGCGAAGTTATGTGCTGATTTAATAACTACCGCTGGGGCAGACAGAGTCTTGACTATGGATTTACACGCACCCCAAATTCAAGGTTTTTTCAACATTCCTCTTGACCATTTGTTAGGAGTTCCTATTTTAGCTCCGCATATCATCGAAAAATTTGAGGGTTCGCTTGATGATATCGTAGTAGTTTCGCCAGATTTAGGTTCGGTAACTAGAGCTAGGAATTTTGCGAGTAGGATAGAAACACCGCTTGCGATTATAGATAAACGCAGACAAAAAGCGAATGAATGCGAAGTTATGAATATAATAGGGAACGTAAAAGATAAAAAAGTATTGTTAGTTGATGATATGATAGATACTGCGGGAACGCTATGTAATGCAGCAGAAGCCATAATAAAAGTGGGTGGAGCAAAAGAAGTTTATGCATGTGCGACGCATGCAGTGCTTTCTGGACCTGCAATAAGTAGAATTGAAAACAGTATTATAAAAGAAGTGATTGTGCTTGATACAATCACATTACCAAAAGAAAAGCAAAGCCCAAAAATAACGCAGTTAAAAGTAGGACCGGTATTTGCGGAGGCAATTGCAAGAATTTATCAGGACAAGCCTGTGTCACCGCTATTTATTTAAAAAAATAACAGTGTTCGCGTTGTGTGAGCACTGTTTTTGATTACAGATATTAGATTATTGTTGCGAAAGGAGATATTTATGGCACATGAATTAGTTTTAGTGTTAGATTTTGGAGGGCAGTACAACCAGCTTATCGCTCGTAGAGTGCGTGAGTGTAATGTTTATTGTGAGGTAAAGCCATACAAAATATCTATAGAGGAAATAAAAAAATTAAATCCTATTGGTATAATTTTTACAGGAGGGCCAAACAGTGTTTATGATGACAACTCTCCAAAAATATCCAAAGAAGTTTTTGAACTAGGGATTCCCGTGCTAGGGTTATGCTACGGTTCACAACTGATGGCACAAACATTAGGAGGAGCGGTTGAAACTGCGCCAGTAGGAGAATTTGGTAAAACAGAGACAAATTATGTAACTACATCAAAACTGTTCGGTGACATTCCTCAAACAGCGATTTCTTGGATGAGTCATGTTGACTATATCTCAAAATTGCCAAGCGGATTTGAGGTTGTTGCAACGACTAAAGATTGTCCTTGTGCAGCAATGTCAAATGAAGAAAAGAAATTATATGCAATACAATTTCACCCAGAAGTAAACCATACAGAGTTTGGGACAAAAATGTTACACAACTTTTTATATAATGTATGTAATGCAAAAGGTGACTGGACAATGGCAGACTACGCAAAAACTGCGGTAGAAGATATTCGCGCAAAAGTTAAAGATGGCAAAGTACTTTTAGCGTTATCGGGTGGGGTAGATAGCTCTGTTTTAGCAGCACTTTTAGCAAAAGCGGTAGGTAACCAGTTAACATGTATCTTCGTTGATCATGGTTTTATGCGCAAAAACGAAGGTGATGAAGTAGAAAATGCGTTTAAAGATTGGGATATAAACTTTATAAGGGTAGACGCAGAAAAGCGTTTTCTTGATAGGATAGCTGGAATATCTGAGCCAGAAGAAAAGCGTAAAGCTATAGGTGAAGAATTTATTCGCGTGTTTGAAGATGAAGGAAATAAAATAGGAAGCGTTGACTTCTTAGCACAAGGCACAATTTACCCAGACGTAATTGAGTCAGGGGAAGGGGATGCACATGTAATTAAATCCCACCACAATGTAGGCGGTTTGCCTGACCATGTAGATTTTAAAGATATAGTTGAGCCATTACGACTTTTATTTAAAGACGAAGTTCGTGCTTTAGGCGAAGAGCTGGGGCTTGATCCAGTATTAGTATGGCGCCAGCCGTTCCCTGGTCCGGGACTTGCTATTAGAGTAATTGGTGAAATTACACGTGATAAGCTTGATTTGTTGCGCGATGCTGATTTTATTTTCCGTGAAGAAATTGCTAAAGCTGGTATGGACAGAAGTATTAATCAATATTTTGCAGTTTTGACTAATATGCGTTCAGTTGGTGTAATGGGTGACTTTAGAACTTATGATTATACATTAGCATTAAGAGGCGTAACTACTACAGATTTTATGACAGCTGACTTTGCTAAAATACCGTATGACATACTAGAAAAGATTTCAAGCAGAATTGTAAATGAGGTTAAAAATATCAATAGAATCGTCTATGATATTACAACAAAACCACCAAGCACAATCGAGTGGGAATAACTTCTATATCCTCGAAAACCCTGATAGATACAGGGTTTTCGGGGATTTTTCTTTTTCAGTGGCTACAAAATGGCTACAAATATTTTTTTACCATTATTCT
>CAYJII010000019.1:0-16112 GCA_964370225.1 uncultured Oscillospiraceae bacterium
TAGTTGTGCAAAATACGCAAGCCCTGCCGCCGTGCGGATTTTCATATTGCCAATGTTCAAGGTGTAGTCAATGCCGCTTTTTGCGGATGCCGCTACCTCGTCCCACGTATTGTAAGTGTCTTGTGCACTCACTAAAATAGGTGTTGGGAATACCCCCACCACGAGCGTTATACATAATAGTAATGATAAAATTTTTCTGCTGTGTGTTCTCATAAAATTCCTCCGATTACTTCCTTTTTTTAATGTGTTGATGTGTTAAAATATTATTAACATTATTGTATCTTATTTTGGTATCATTGTCAATTAATTCACTCTATAAAATTTGGAGTTCTAATCGAATAGTACCAGTTGGAACGCAGAAAAAAAGACAGTCTTTCGACTGTCTTTTAAATGGTGCGGACGAAGTGACTTGAACACTCACGAATCTCTTCACTAGAGCCTAAATCTAGCGCGTCTGCCAATTCCGCCACGTCCGCATATTTTTGGTGAAACAAACTTGTTTGTTATCACCTAAATTATTATACACTATTTAAAAACAAAATGCAAGCCTTTTTTTAAAAAAAATTAAAAAAACTTAAATAAATATTTTGGAGCAAAAACATGAACATAATATGAGATTATTCTACTCACAGCTAAGTCGTATATAATGAAGGTTATATTCGCCACAACTCCTATTGCAAAAAGTCCATACTCTATGAATTCAAAGTCTGATATAAGCTCTGTCATCGAGAAAATATTTATCATCACAAAATAACATAGTACAACCGAAATATTAAATGCGAGTATCTTCACAACAAAAGACATCGCAACATTTTTTATTCGCTCAAAAAGCGCTTTAATTATTGGGTAATACCCAAAAAATCCTACAAATAATACTGCCGCTTCTTTATTCGGAGTAAGTATCAAGCTGAGTATCGATATCGCTAGATACGCTAACAAACTATATCTGTACCCAAAATGTATCACAAGAACCGTTAGCAGTATTCCCGATATTGCTGGAAAAGTGTATTCTGCAAAAGGGAAAATCCCTGCTAAAAACATCGATAACAGACTAAGCGCTACTACCATCGAGCTAAAAGCAATCTTAAAACTTTTTTTCATGCTATCACCTTTACACAAATATAATAAATGGGCTTTAAGATTAAAGCCCATTTAACATCAAATTAACAACACGCAATTAAGTCTCCGCCCATGCACTCGCAACAACAGTCCGCACATATTAAGCCAGAGCACATATCACAAGTAGAACAACCGCCCATGCTTTGGTTTGTTCTATATGGATTGTAACCACCATTTGGCCCTGAAAAATTGCCTTGGCGTTGGCTCATTATACGATTGAGCGCCGCTCTATATTCTGGATTATGAGGATTTAATCGGCAAGCTGTAGAAAAATGATTAGCTGCATCTTCAAGCCAACCTCGCGTAAAATAAATATTCCCTTTTAAGAAATACCACTCTGCATCTCGTCTTGGTACCGGTATCCCGTCTAAAAGCTCTTCGGCTTCTACTAAACGGTTATTTCTTATCATGTTTCTTATATCATTAAGCCCAGAACCTTGTCCGCTACTATTACCATTTTGCGAAGAAGCATTTGCAGTTCTTGTGTTTTTCACTCGTCTTTCATTCATAATCGAGTCAAAAGCAGCGTTTACCTGCGCCATTTTTTCTTCTGCTAAATCTTTAAGCGGGCTATCATCATAACTATCTGGGTGATATTTTTTTGCGAGTTCTCTGTATGCTAGCTTTATCTCTTCATCAGATGCTGAAGAAGATACTCCCAAAACCTCATATGGATTTATCATTTACTTTTTCCTCTCTGTTTATAACTTTAGTAAGTGTATCGTGTAATCCCAAATAAATAATATTATCTAAAATTGTTTTATATCTTTTAAAATCTAATAATTCATATGCCAAGGCTATCTGTGATATAGTCAAGTTTATGCTTTCTTTTGCATATAACTTTACATCTTCTAGGCTCATGTTTTCAGATTTCATCTTATTATTGTACACATTAAAGTTATCTTTTGATATGTCACTGTCTAGGTCATCTAGCGCATCGATTAAATACACATATCTGCCTATCAAATACCCTAATCTGTTTAAAATTCGCTGTACTTTTTCATCAGTTGACGCTAACTGCATTATTCTGCCCAATGCATTCGACGACGGTTCTGCTGCTGCATCAAGCGAAGGATTCTCGCTTTTTTCCACTAAAAGTTGGCTTTGCATACATTCTTTTACTATCACTTCAACTTCAGGATATTCCTTCGCTGATTTTTTGTGGATACTACTCGCATAGGGTTTTACTGACAACACTTTTGCTTTATCAGCAAATTTTCCGTCTACGTAGTTATCTTCAAGTTTATAGTAAAACATCGTCATAGCAGAAGATGCGCAAAAACTTAAGTCTCCACAATATGAAAGGCAAGCTTTCTTTTTCAGTGGGTTTACTGTGCATCTTTCTTTTTTGAAACTAGGTCTCTCATCTGAAATGCCTAGAAAAATCATTGCTAGAAATGTAAAATCATAGCTTAATGTGAAAGTGGAAAGTCTCCCATAATCTTTTCCTAGCTGTTTGCATAAACCGCAGTACACCGCTTTGTAGGTGTCGAATTCTTTCATTTTCATCTCCGGTTTAAACGGTTTTATATACCCAAACAAGTCTTCCCTCTTTTCGTCTAATTCTTTCGCTATATATTTTACGTTGCAATATTATTATAAGCTAAAGCTTTCATTTAAGTATTAAATATTTGTAAAAAATCTAATACTTGATGCTAAGCTCATCATTTTCTACTAGTAAATTCACCGCGGAAGGCACATTATTAAAGTTTGCTATGATGACATTTGCAATCAAATCTTCAACATGCTTTCTAATGATTTTTCTCAAATCTCTAGCTGCATATTTACCACCATCAGCAAGTGAAACTATTTTATCCAGCACTTCATCTGTATATGTGAACTCAATCCCCTTATCTTCAAGCGGTTTTACAAGCTCGTTTAACATAAGCCCTGTGATAACTTTTAAATTCTCATGCGATAATGTGTTAAACACTACAATTTCGTCGACTCTTCCTAAAAATTCAGGACGCAAGAAATCCGAAAGAGCTTTTGTCGCTTTTTCTTTTGCGATTTCGTTTGACGTTTTATTAAAGCCCACAATCCCGCTCTTATCTGAAGATCCTGCGTTCGATGTCATCGCAATTACTGTATTTTCAAAGTTTACTACACGCCCTTGAGCATCAGTAACTCTACCTTCATCAAGTATTTGCAATAAAATATTCATGATATCAGGATGTGCTTTTTCTATTTCATCAAACAATATTACAGAATATGGTTTACGTCTAACTTTCTCCGTTAATTGTCCTGCTTCATCATAGCCAACATATCCAGGAGGTGATCCGATTAATTTTGACACAGCATGTTTTTCCATATACTCTGTCATATCCAGTCTTATCAATGGGTCAACCGAGTCAAAAAGCTCATTTGCAAGCACTTTTACTACCTCAGTTTTACCAACACCAGTTGGTCCTACAAATATAAATGATGCTGGTCGCTTTTTATCAGAGAGCGCTACCCTGCTGCGTTTTATTGCATTAGCAATAACTTCAACAGCTTCGTCTTGCCCAACAATTTTTTCTTTTATTCTGCCATCAAGCTCATTGATTTTTTTGTACTCGTTTTCCTCAATTTTTTCTGCAGGAATTCCAGTCCATAACTCAATTACTCTCGCTACATCGCTAACTTCTACTTGGATATCAACAACTTTAGGTTCAAGCTCTTTTAGCTCCTCTTTAACCATGATGATATCACCTTTATTTCTGGCAATAGCTTCAAAATCAACTTCTTCAGTTTCCGCATTTAACTCTTCTTGCTCGTCATATAGCACTTTTAGTTTCTTATTAAGCTTATCGTACTCCGTTAACTCAACACTTCTGATTGAGCAACACGCACAAGCCTCATCAAGTAAGTCAATCGCTTTATCTGGCAAATATCTATCTGTGATATATCTTTCTGATAGCACTGCAGCTAAATTTACTATATAATCCGAAGCTTTTACTTTGTGATGAGCCTCGTAATATTTCCTGATGCCTTTTAACACGTCGATAGTTTGTGAAATTGTAGGTTCTTCTACTTTTACAGGCTGAAATCTTCTTTCAAGCGCTGAGTCTTTTTCGATATGCTTTCTGTACTCGTTAAATGTTGTAGCACCTATCACTTGTACTTCGCCTCTTGAAAGCGCTGGTTTTAGGATATTCGCAGCGCTCATCGAACCTTCTGAGTCACCTGTCCCCACAAGTGTGTGCACCTCATCGATAAACAAGATAATATTTTTTGCTGCTTTCACTTCGTCGATAAGCCCTTTAACTCTGCTCTCGAACTGGCCTCTAAACTGTGTGCCCGCTACGAGCGAAGTTAAGTCAAGCAGATAAAGTTCTTTATCTTGAAGTCTAAATGGCACATCACCTTCCACGATTTTTTGCGCAATACCCTCCGCTATCGCAGTTTTTCCTACACCGGGTTCACCGATTAAGCAAGGGTTATTTTTTGAGCGTCTGCTTAAAATTTGGATTATACGATAAATTTCGCTTTCGCGCCCGATAATATTATCAAGCTCTCCATCTTGTGCTTTCGCTGTTAAGTTTGTGCAATATGTGTCCAAAAATTTTCTTTTTGGTTTTTCTTCTTTATTTTTATGTTTTGATTTATCTTTTTTCTCTTCTTTTTTAGGTTTATCAAGTGCATTTTCATCTTTTTTATTGTTGTTCATGATGTTACCTAAGAAGTTTTGCATGAAATTCGGCATGGTCTCAGAACCACCAAGTTCAAATGAATCACCATCTGTATATTCCATGAGCTGTTCACTCATCTTGTTCATTTCGTCGAGTTCATCCTCTGAAATTCCCATTTGTTTCATCAGCGAATCCACTTGCGGTATACCTAGCTCCTTTGCGCATTGTAAGCAAAGCCCTTCATTGCTAGTGCTGTCCCCGTCCACTTTTGAAATGAACAAAACTGCCATTCTTTTTTTGCATCTACTACAAGTCATATTTTTCTCCTCAAATCTATATTGCTACACAATTATAATGAAAATTGAGTATATCTGTCCAAATATTATTATACACCTAATGCCAATAAAAATAATTAAATTATTGATAATACTTTGTGTCTAATTATTAAAATTAAGTGCTTGCTATATCAAATTCTTTCATCAAAGACAGCGGATTAATTTCGCTCAATAGCGGGTAAAGGAAGCCGTCGCCAAGCGGTGCTGATGTGAATGCTAGCAATAAATCTACCGCATTTACTATCACGACTACTATTCCCAGTGCGTACACCAAGCCTAAAACTAAGCCCAAAAATCTGTTTGCACCACCTATAAAAGGGATATGATTGATAATATTTAGCTGTCTTACAATTATATTTAAACCTATTCTTAATATTAAAAATAGAATTATAAACACTATTGTCCTAATAAATAAATTAAACATCGGAAGTAAAATTGTATCCGCTACAGTTGTTGCTATATCGTACTGTACTAGCTCTGCGTTTTGCGAAATCATGTCTTGTTGTGACTCAAGAATATTTTCTGCAAAGCTTTGTAAGAACACAGGGAAACTTTCGATAATCCTTGTTAAATTATCCCCAATTTGCTCCACAGTCAGTCCTGCTAACTGAGTTTGCATTGAGTCTATGAACCATTGTCGTGACAACTCTGTTATCACATTTGCTAAAATTGCGCTTAGCAAGAACGCTACTGCTATGCTTATGGCATAACTTAACAGGCTCACAAAAGTTTTGATAAAGCCATCTTTATACCCAAAATAAGTTACTATCCCTAACACTAGCACTATTAATAAATCTACTCCATATGATAAAAATTCCATATAACCTCCTACAATAATTCTTGTTTACTCTGCACCGATTTTATACAAAAATTCGTTGCTTATAGCATAAATTTCTCCATCAAGTCCTGTTATTTTTATCAGACCACTGCCGTTATCCACGGTATCGCTTGCGACAAGCTCAGCATCGTATATCCCAAGATTTTTTTGTGTTAAAATATATATTTTCTCATCAACAATCTTGATATCATCCACTACACCGTCGACTGTTACTTGATTAATCAACATTCCATTCATGTCAAATAAATGCACATCGGTGTGATTTGGGTTTTTTATATCCTGCACCGATATTACAGTGTATTCATCATGCTCGTCAAATATATTTACTAGCGGTGAATTGAAAGTAAACTCGCTTAACTCCACGCCATCTTCGTTCAATAGCAAAAGTTTATCTTTGCTAATTAACGCCATGCTCCCATCAGATTTTACATCAAGCGATAACCCGAAAAAGTCTGGTATGATTTGCTCCATGATTTCAGTTTCGCTATCAAAACTCAGCTTATATAAAGCTGTATTCATCTTGCCATTATCTGTTTTATTCCCGATTAGCACACATTCATTATTGCTCGTAAAATCGAGCGCTGCTATATGCTCATTAGTGTAATAATTATATATCAACTCATAATTATTATTGTAAACAGAAAGCTTAGATGTGTACCTCTCGTCCGAGGTGACTACTGCTATGTATCCTGCGGAGTTTATCTCACCAAACAACATAGTATTCTCAAGTTGCAATTCAAACATATTCCCCGATTTGGTATCCACGCGCAGTGCATACCCACCTTGGTCATATGTTAGCACTCTATTTCCAGCTACTTTTGCAATTGGGTTTGCATAATTATGTAAATATGATTTTTCTTCCACAGAGTCATCTGCAAAAAACAAAATCTCAACATCGCTAATAACTACGATACCAGAATTTGACGCATAAATATGAGATGGTACTTCATTTTTCAAACTCACGGGGAACTCTGAGGGAATTTCATTTGCGATTTGTCCGCCGATATAGACTGTTCTAACAAAATAAAGTATCGCAACAATCATTATGAGTATGAAAAACACAAGTAATATCTTATTTGTCATTCGCTTGCGCCTTAAATTTTTCCTGTAGCTATCTAAATCGAATTTTCTCGCCAAAAGCATCACTTCCGTAATCTATTTTATTTAGATAAAGCCCATGCGGGCCTGCGGTTTTCCCCGCTCTTTTTCTGTCCTTGCTTAATATAATATCGGGAATTTCGTCTTCTTTTATCTTCCCTTCATTTACTCTGAGTAATGTGCCCACCATTATTCTCACCATATTATACAGAAAGTTATTACCGCAAACTTTAAAATATACGAAATCGCCTTCGCGGTACACATCAAAATAATATATCATCTTCACAGGCTTTGCAAGTTTTCCTCCAACGGAACAAAAACCTGTATAGTCATGTTCTCCCTCAAAATGTTTTGCTGCTCTGTTTAGCAAATCCACGTCAATTGGCTTTTTATACTCTAACGCTAAATTATGGCTAAACGGATTTTTAAAGCTGCTATTATGCACTTTATATAAATATTCTTTCGCTAAAACATTATACCTTGCATGGAAATTTTCGTCAACTTCAACACAGGATTTCACACAGATATCCGCAGGCAAAAAATTATTGAGTGCGAATACAAGTTTATGTGGTTTAACGTTTATCTCTGTTTTCATGCCAAAATAGTAGCTGTTAGCATGCACTTTGCTGTCAGTGCGTGAACATCCTACGATATCATGTCGAATTTTAAAAACTTCTTCTATGGCATCTTGCACTACTTCCATAATAGTTATCGCGTTGTTTTGCACTTGATACCCATGGTAATTCGCACCATTGTACGCTATATTTATCAGTAAATTTCTCATACTATCCTCAAAATGCCAATGGGCTTAAAATATTCAGCGCAATCACTCCAGCAGTTACAACAAGTGAAACCATTAGCGCAAAAATATCGCTTTTCACTAAATAGAGTTGTCGCATTCTTGTTCTTCCATCGCCACCTTTATAGCATCTACACTCCATCGCAAGCGCTAGTTCTTCTGCGCGCCTAAAAGCGGATACAAACAGTGGTATCAGTATCGGTATCAGCGCTTTTGTACGCTTAGCAATACTGCCTGTTTCCAAATCTGCACCTCTAGCTTTTTGCGCAGACATAATCTTATCCGTCTCGTCGATAAGTGTCGGTATAAACCTTAAAGCTATCGTCATCATCATCGCCATTTCATGAACTGGAAACTTCACTTTATTCAGCGGTTTTAGTAGCCTCTCGATAGCATCTGTTAAAGCAATCGGTGATGTAGTATACGTCAAAAGCGACGTCCCCATAATAAGACTTAGTATGCGGATTATCATCTTTGCTGCCAGTTCTACACCCTCGTATGTTATCTTAAAAAAGCTATACTGAAACAAAACTTGTCCATCCACAAAAAATATGTTTAGTATAGATGTAAATATAATCAGTGGGATTATTGGCTTTACACTGCGCATTATTAGTCTCAACGGAATACCGCTCAGCGATACTATTAGCGCTAAAAATACAATAGTTAGCGCAATGCTAAGCGAGTTTGCTGCTACAAATAGCATAACGATAAAAATAATTGTAATGATTATTTTTATTCGTGGATCAAGTCTGTGCAATAGCGATTTACCGGGGAAATACTGTCCAATTGTGATATCTCTTAACACTGTGCTCCCCCTTTTTTACTCTCTAAATATCTATTAATCTCCGCTTGAGCTTCTTCTACTGTGTAAACATCATTCAGCTCAAACCCTCTTTGTCTTAACTCCATGAAAACTTTTGTAATCTGTGGAACCGATAGCCTCATTTTCAAGCTCTTGTTGTCGTGCAAAAACATGTCTCACTTCGTCATAATCAAAAATTTTCGATTTGTTTATTACCATAACTTTGCCAGCATGTTTTGCTATATCCTCCATGCTATGCGATACTAAAAGCACGGTGCTACCAGTAGTTTCATGATAATTTTTTATTTGTGATAAAATTTTATCCCTACCTTTTGGGTCAAGCCCTGCAGTAGGTTCATCTAGTATTAAAACTTTAGGGCGCATTGCAATTACTCCTGCAATCGCAACTCTTCGCTTTTGTCCACCCGAAAGTTCAAATGGGCTTTTTTTCGCATAATACTCCCTTAAACCCACTATCTCCATAGCTTCTTTGACCCTAGCATCTATTTCAGCTTCGGGTAGCTCCATATTTTTTGGTCCGAACGCTATATCGCTATAAACAGTTTCTTCAAAAAGCTGGTATTCGGGGTATTGGAACACTAGTCCCACCTTAAATCTTACTTCCCTTAATTTTTCTTTGCTTTGCCAAATATCTTCCCCATCAATATATATTTTCCCTGAAGTTGGCTTTAACAGTCCGTTTAAGTGTTGGATTAGCGTGGATTTACCAGAACCAGTATGTCCTATCACTCCAACAAATTCTCCGCTTGCAATCTCGACATCAACATTATCAAGCGCAACTTTTTCAAAAGGAGTTTTACTGCTGTACACATGGGATAAATGCTCTATCTTAATCACTAGTTTTCTACTCCGTTTCTTTCACTTGATAATATTTTTTCTAGCATGTCCACACATTCTTCCTCTGTGATAATATCACCTAAAACATCATACCCGCTCAAAGAAAGTTCGTGCATAAGCTCCGTTACTTGTGGTACATCCAACCTTATCTCTTTTAGCAGCTCCACATTGCTAAAAACTTCTTTTGGCTGCCCTTTCATAACAATTTTACCATGGTCAACCACTATAATTCTATCCGCTTTAACCGCCTCATCCATGTAATGAGTTATGAGCACAACCGTCGTTCCATTTTCCTTATTAAGTCTTTTTATTGTTTTGAGCACTTCTCGTCTACCTTTTGGGTCAAGCATTGCAGTCGGCTCGTCGAGAACTATGCACTGAGGGCGCATTGCTAATATTCCTGCAATCGCAATCCTCTGCTTTTGCCCACCAGAAAGTTGGTGCGGTGCGTGCTCTCTAAAATCGTACATGTCTACTTCTTTTAACGCTTCGTCAACACGCTGTCTTATCTCTTTTGGCTCAACACCTAAATTTTCAAGAGCAAAAGCTACGTCCTCCTCCACAATAGTCGCAACAAGCTGATTATCGGGATTTTGGAACACCATGCCCACCTTTTGGCGTATATCAAAAAGTTTTTCTTCTATTTTTGTATTAATCGTGTCTACTATAACATCACCGCTTGTCGGCAATAATATCGCGTTAAAATGCTTCGCTAACGTGGATTTGCCAGAACCATTATGCCCTAAAACTGCTACAAATTCACCCTTTTTTATCTCAACATTTACCCCGTCTAGTGTCAGCACTTCTGCTTCACCTTCATGAGCATACGTATATTTTATGTTTTCTCCAACAATAATATTTCCCACTAATAACACATACCTTTATATTATTTTTCACTTTCCCAAATTGCCGTTGAACCGCATGGCAAATAATATCCACTTTCTTCCACGGGTAATGCAATTTCGTCTGCTGAAATTTTCCCTTTATGGCGCTTTCCTACAGTAACTCCGAGTAGATACGACATTACTGATGGTGAAAGTCCTGTTGTATACGAATTTAATAAAAATGCTAGTGGTTTTTTTGATAGCACCCCACTACATAATTCTACCAAATCATAAATATGCTCTTCTAGCTTAAATATTTCGCCACCTGGTCCTCTACCATATGAAGGCGGATCCATAATAAGTATATCGTAAAAATTCCCTCTTTTAATCTCACGTCTTACAAATTTTTCGCAATCGTCCACAATCCAACGGATTGGTTTGTCGCTTAAATTTGAGCTTTGAGCATTTTCTCTCGCCCACGCAACCATACCTTTTGAGGCATCGACATGACAAACTTCTGCGCCAGCCGCTGCACAGGCCAGTGTAGCTCCGCCAGTATACGCAAATAGATTTAACACCTTAACAGGGCGATTTGCTTGTTTTATCTTTTCTTGTAAAAAATCCCAGTTAACCGCTTGTTCTGGAAACAGTCCAGTATGTTTAAAACCTGTAGGTTTAATGTTAAATACTAAGTCTTTGTATTTTACTTGCCAAGCTTTTTGTTTGAAGTTTCTGCTAAACTCCCACTCTCCGCCACCCTTACTAGAGCGCAGATAATGCCCATCAAAATTTTGCCAGCCTTTATGATGTTTTGGTGTGTCCCATATAATTTGTGGGTCAGGTCTCACAAGTGTTGTTCCCGCCCAATTCTCAAGCTTTTCACCGCCTGAGGTATCTATAATTTTATAATCAGTCCATTTATCGGATATTCGCATATACTTCCCCTTATTTCTCCTACAACTATGATATGTTTGCTTTTATCACGTCTGCTATTTCTTCACAAGCAGCTTTTATAGCGTCTGCATCCTTGCCCTCAATCATTATTCTGATTAGCGGCTCTGTCCCCGATGCTCTCACTAAAACTCTACCTTCATCGCCAAGTCTAGTTTTGACTTCTTCTATAATCGCCATAACCTCAGCATTTGTACTGATGATGTCTGTATCCTCTGGTTTAACTTTTACCCCAACTAATACTTGTGGCATTTTCTCCATAGTGTTTGCAAGCTCACTCATCTTTTTACCATATTTTTTGTATATGCTCGCTAATTGTACTGCCGCTAGTTGACCATCACCAGTTTGTACGAAATCTTTTAAGATGATATGCCCCGATTGTTCGCCACCTAGAGTATATCCACTTTTAACCATTTCCTCAAGTATATATCTATCACCAACAGCGGTACATACTAGTTTAATACCATTTTCTTTAGCAAAAGCGTGCATTCCGTAATTTGTCATAACAGTAACTACTAAAGTATTATCCACAAGCTTGCCTTTTTGTTTAAACTCATTTGCAAGAATTGCCATGATTTGATCCCCATCTACAACCTCACCATTTTCATCAACAGCAAAACATCTATCTGCGTCTCCGTCAAAAGCAAAGCCAAAGTCGCATCCATTTTCTCTTACATATTCGCAGATGCTATCTGTATGGGTCGAGCCACATTTGTGATTAATATTCAACCCGTCTGGCTCGCAGTGGATAGTGTGCACATTTGCTCCCAAACTTGCAAAAAGCGTGTGTGCTGTAGCTGATGCGCTTCCGTTTGCACAGTCTACCGCAATATTTAGCCCTGTCAAATCGCCTTTTATTGTACTTTTTACATGGTTAATATAGTCGATACTTGCGCTAGTTTTATATGAAACTCTCCCGATTTCATCAGGGTTTGCTGTTTTTATATTTTGTGGGTTATCCAAAATTAAATCTTCGATTTCCTCTTCTAACTCGTCAGATAACTTGTAGCCCGTACCCGAAAATAATTTTATTCCGTTAAACTCAACTGGGTTGTGTGATGCACTAATCATCACACCAGCATCTGCTTCGTATTCGCCAATTAACCAAGGTATCGCTGGCGTTGGCATTACACCTAACAGCTCAACATCCACACCAAGCGAACAAATCCCCGCTACCAATGCGCTCTCTAACATATGTCCTGAAATTCTTGTATCTTGTGCGATAATAATTTTCGCTCTTTTTTTAACATGTTTTGTCAGCACTGTCGCTGCTGCTCTACCTATTTGCATTGCAAGCTCACATGTAAGTTCCTCGTTAGCAACCCCTCTTGCTCCGTCAGTCCCAAATAATCTTCCCATAATGCTTCCTCCTGATATTTATATATTTTAGCAATAGTTTTTATTCACATAAAACACTATCGCCCTAAAATTCAAATTACCCCACTAAAACATCTGTTGCCCCTGCATATCCATACCCAAATGTTTGTAAGCAAGTGGTGTTACACATCTTCCTCTTGGTGTTCTTGATAAAAAGCCTAATTGCATTAAGTACGGCTCATACACATCTTCAAGGGTTATAGCCTCTTCTCCTAATGCTGCTGCCAAAGTTTCAAGTCCGACAGGACCTCCGCCGTAGTTGCGGATTATCGTGGTTAGCATCCTAATATCAATATTATCCAATCCAAGCTCATCTATCTCAAGTTTATCTAGCGCTGTAGCAACAATCTCTTTTGTGATTACACCGTCACCTAACACTTGTGCAAAATCTCGCACACGCTTAAGCAGCCTGTTTGCAATCCTTGGTGTGCCTCTCGAACGTTTTGAAAGCTCGAGTGCGCCGTCGTTATCGCAAGCTATTCCAAGTATTCCCGCTGAGCGCTGAATTATAGTTTTAAGTTGCTCATGTGTATATAACTCAAGTCTTAATAGCACCCCAAATCTATCTCTTAGTGGTGCAGTAAGTTGTCCCGCTCTCGTAGTAGCACCCACAAGAGTAAATTTCGGCAAATCAATCCTAATCGAGCGAGCTGCAGGTCCTTTTCCGATAATTATATCCAGTGCAAAATCTTCCATAGCTGGGTATAGCACTTCCTCTACCGCTCTAGAAAGACGATGTATCTCATCAATGAACAGAACATCATTCTCATTTAAGTTAGTAAGCAGTGCAGCTAAGTCCCCCGGTTTTTCGATAGCTGGACCTGATGTTATCCTGATGTTTACATTCATTTCGTTTGCAATAATATTTGAAAGCGTAGTCTTTCCCAGTCCGGGAGGGCCATATAAAAGCACATGGTCTAGCGATTCATCACGGGCTTTTGCAGCTTGTATAAATATCGAGAGGTTTTCTTTTGCTTTTTCTTGCCCGATATAATCCTCTAGCGTTTTTGGTCTTAACGAAAACTCAACATCAATATCCTGTGATGTCATCTCGGGCGCGGTCATTCTCTCATCAAGATTTACATCTTCAAAATCCGCTTGGTCATGCTGGTTATCAAACATATTTTTCCTCCGTTATAGGTTTGTCGCTAATTGTTTCAGTCCAATTTTTATCATGTCTTCCACCGATGTTGCAGGGTCAATTCCTGCTATTATCGGAGTTACTTGTGATTGTGGATACCCTAGCACCATCAAAGCGCTAATAGCCTCTGATGTGTTGCCTGTTGCAACAGCAGTTTGTACTACACCTTTGCTTGTAATTCCATCGCTCACTTGTTGTTTTGAAACTTTATCTTTAAGCTCTAATACTATTCTCTGTGCAGATTTCAGACCTATGCCCTGTGATTTTGTGAGCGTTTTTGCATCTCCCGAAGCGACAGTTAACGCAAAGCTTTCTGGTGTATTATCTGACAAAATTGAAAGTGCCGCTTTTGGTCCAATACCCGACACTGTTATAAGCATTTTGTAGCAGTTTAGCTCCTCTATTGAAGAAAAACCAAAAAGCTCCATTGCATCTTCTCTCACATGTAAATATGTGTATAAGAACACTTCTTCGCCCTGTGTCGGCAGTTTTGAAACAGTAGTAAATGTAGTTTTTATACCATATGCTACTCCACCAACATCAACCGCAACAAAATTCGGCTCTTTTACGCATAACTTTCCTCTTACACTATATATCATAATTATTTCCCTTTTAACATTTCATCGTATTTTCTGATATTTATTAACGACGGTGCAGTGTGCGCATGACATATCGCCACCGCTAGCGCATCTGCTACATCATCAGGTTTTGGCTTGTTTTTCAGATTAAGTATGCGCATTGTCATCTCAATCACCTGCGATTTTATCGCCTTGCCATACCCTACAACTGACTGCTTAACCTGCAGTGGTGTGTACTCAAAACATTCTATCCCATGCAAACTCGCTACTAATAAAATTAGACCTCTAGCCTGCGCCACATCAATCGCTGTTTTTTGGTTTGTTGTGAAAAACAGCTTTTCCACTGCAATAGCATCTGGTTTATGTTTTTGCACGATTAAGTTAAAATCCTCGTATATCACCTTTAATCTGTTTTGAAAACTCATATCGGCATGCGTCGTTATCGCACCATATTCCAATGTGGTAAATTTAGTATTTTTATACTCAATTACGCCCACTCCCACTATCGCATACCCTGGGTCTACACCTATAATTTTAATGACGAGCACCTCTTTTTTTATCGTTTGGCATGAAAATATAATCATTTAATTATATCACAGTTCAGTTTAATAAGCAATATTTAAGCCAAAAAATCACATTTGGTAAACTGCATAATATTACTAACCCTCTGCTGCAATATTTATTCAATTTGTTCCATATTGTCTATTGACGCAAAATATGGTATAATTTTAAGTATAAGAACTACGACGGATACTTAAAACACCTAATGAAACGGAGTCTATAATATGAATTTTTATTGTTATAATTGTATGACAAAAATAAATAATGATTTGCACGAATGCCCTGTGTGTAAATCAACAAATGCGCTATATTCACCTCAAGCACACCATTTGCCACCTTCCACCCCAATTGCTGGGAAATATTTAGTAGGCAAGGTGCTTCGCGAAAAGCGCTTTTGCTTAACATATATCGCTGTTGATACTGAGCTTAACAAACAAGTGATAATACACGAATATTATCCGCCTGAAATTGCATCTAGAAACAATATGGTTTCAATTGAAGTTAAGCCATCTTTTTCAAGCTCCACTGAGCTTTTTGGAAGCGGTAAGTCTGAGTATCTGGCTCATTGCGAAGTGTTAAGGGAATTTTCTGCTGAGCCTTCAGCGGAAAAGGTACTCGATATAGTAAACGAGTACAATACCGTTTACCTAATCAATGAATATCAGGGCAGTCTCACTTTAAAAGAGCATATTAAGCAAAACCAAAAAATCTCCGCTACTATAGTTTTTAATCTGTTCACTCCTATCATGGGGACAATTGCAAAAATCCACACAAAAGATGTGTACTACGCAGACATTAGCCCCTCAAGTATAATATATGCGAAAAATTCATTATTTTTAACCGAAGGTTTTGGATATTTAAAGGCGTTTGACTCCTCATTCAACATGAGTAGAGATAAATTTTTGAGCGAAGGTTTTGCTCCAAAAGAACAGTATGAACGCGGTGAAGCAAACGGTGCTTTTACCGATGTTTATTCTCTGGCAGCTTGCATGTACAAAGCTTTGACTGGTATCACTCCGATAGAGGCGACAAAAAGACTTTTCATCGACGATTTAAAAGCTCCATCAAAACTTGATAGCGACATTTCACCAGAAGCGGAAGCTATTTTGCTTAAGGCACTGTCGCCACTTCCAAAAGATAGATACCAAAACTTTGATACTATGCTCTCGGAATTACTCTCATGCAATCAATACGCCAAACCTATGAGTGCACCTACTCCA
>CAYJII010000019.1:16212-41856 GCA_964370225.1 uncultured Oscillospiraceae bacterium
CTCGGAATTACTCTCATGCAATCAATACGCCAAACCTATGAGTGCACCTACTCCAGCTCCTATGAGTGCACCTACTCCAGCTCCTGTGAGTGCACCTACTCCAACTCCTGTGAGTGCACCTACTCCAGCTCCTGTGAGTGCACCTACTCCAGCTCCTGTGAGTGCACCTACTCCAGCTCCTATGGCAGAAGCCACACCGACTGTGAAACCTTTAGTTTTCACTCCATCTTCAGCCGATCCACTTGATAATCCTGCTTATAAAAGTTCATGGGAACAGCCAACAGATACTGCGTCCACTGCTACACATGAAGTTGTTTTCACATCACCTAAACAACCTGAAAATTCTGATACAAGTCAACCTATGACCGAATATTTTTCATCTTACGACGCTAGGAACGATGATTATTCAGTAACTAGTGAAACTATCAACACCGCAGAAAGCGACAACAGTATATACTACGATAACACTGGACATTTACATCATTCACCAAATATAAACAGCCAGCAATCAGCAAACGGTGCATACACCGAGGAGATGTATCAGTCCGACATACAAAAATGGCAAAAACAAGCAGAAATATCCAAACAAAAAACAAACGAAAAAAACAAAAAACTACGGATTGGGATAGTCGTTGCATTAGTCTTATTATTTCTGTTTAATTTCGCACCGGGAATAATACAGCAGATATTCTACTATATGTCAACTCCAGAATACTATGATTCAGACTACGATTTTAGTGCCGAAACTGAAGATTTTCCAAAATATGATATGGATGACGAGTTTGTATTTTTATTTTTAGAAGAAGTTACTTTGGAAAATGTAGAAGATTTTATGAACATGCCAAATCTGCGAGAGCTATATATAAACGATTGTGATCTTACCGATGAGATTTTACAAGCTTTGTTTGAAATCCCACATATCACTACTCTTGATGTTTCTAATAATTTGAAACTAACTTCACTAGAGGGAATTCAGTATGCCGAGAATTTAGAAACACTTAATGTGACATCTACATCAATAACTGATTTTTCGCTAATTTCTACTGCTAAAAAATTAACAAACCTCACTGCTAATAATAATTGGATAACTGACTTAAGCTCACTTAGCGGTGCTGTTAATTTAGAAACACTCATTCTTATTGGTAACAATATTTCTGACTTAAGCCCACTTGTAGACTTAACTAATCTCTATTACCTTAACATTTCTTCAAACGAAATTGTCGATATTACCCCATTACAGAATTTAAAGGAGCTTATAGCGTTAGATATAAGCCAAAACATGATTTCTGACATAACTTCTTTAAGTGCATTCGAAAATATTGATACTCTTGATATTTCCTCAAATCAAATTACAGATATTTCTGTTCTCCAATCGTATGACAATGTGTTCAGTCTTAATATAAGCTATAACCAAATTTCAGATTTATCCCCGCTAGCTAATATTACTTATATGTACGAATTTCGTGCAAATGGAAATATGATAACCGATATTTCACCTCTTGAAAATTACTATGATCTAAAAATATTAACGCTTAAAGGAAACCAAATCTCGGATATTTCACCGATATCTACGCTATATAATATTTATACGCTTGATATATCTAGCAACCTACTTTCAGATCTATCCCCACTCATAAACCTCACTAGTCTGGAGAATCTTTACTTCTCAGAAAATTTAGTGCAAAATCTACCTGATTTAACACACCACGTAGCCATCACAAGTATTGATGGTTCACATAACCAGATACAAGATATCTCAAATCTGCCTAATCCTGCATATTATTACTACATTAATTTTTCTAATAACCAAATCTCCGATATATCGCCTTTATCGAATATTATAGCATATGATGCATATTCAAGTGTAACCATAGTTTTATCAAATAATAACATAACCGACATATCTCCATTAAGCTTAGACATCCATGTTTATGAGCTTTTTCTTGACGGTAATGAAATCACTGATTTCTCACCTTTGGAATATTTGAATTTTGATGTAATTAATACACTTTCAATATCACACAATGACGATATCGATTATAGTGAGTTTTACTATTATAATGTTTCTCAAGTACATATTATCGGAGCTGACGTAACTGAACATGAAGCTATTACAGACAATTTTCTTGATCATTACATGCTCCCTTGGTTTTATACAGAAGATGAATATATGGAAGCTATAGAAAATGGCGAGCAACAAAATTTTGACAATTACTCCTTATACTAATCTGTGGCAAACCCAATAGAAGTTTTACTCAATTTTTTCAAAAAATTGTGGTATCTAAAGGCGAATCCCTGAACGTTTGTCCGCAAATAAACTGATACTCCATTTTTTATTGCCGTGGGGCAAGAATGTCCCACGGCAATAAAAATAAGCTGTGACTTATAATAAGTCACAGCTTTTGTTTTAAGCAAATAAACATTTAGATAACAACGCCTTTTTTCAAAATGATATTAGCATATAAAGCACTGTCGCCTGTCGCCACGATGCAATATGCTTTCTTCGCACGCTCATAAAAAGCAAAGCGCTCAATTCTTCCGATTTCTGCATCAGAATGTTTTGCAACAATTTTTTCGTACTCATCCCAAATAGGAGTTTCAACAGGATCTCCTGGTGTCACCTGCATTGTAAAAACAGGTTGTTCGTATGTATCAAGCGGAAACAACTCCAATATCGCCTCTAGCAGTTCTGGTATTCCATGTCCGTCTGCCCTGATAAGCCTTCTCGCATTTTCAGCAGCAGGAAAATTCCCGTCCCCAAATACAATTTCGTCACCATGCCCCATCTCCATTAGCACTTTAATAAGCTCTGGTGAAATAAGTTTCGATATACCTTTTAACATTAATGTTCCCTCCTAATTATTTACTAGCATCACTTTACCTTTTACATCCTGTGGATTTTTAAACAGCGCAAAAGCTTTATCCACGTCTTGCATTTCAAAGGTTTTATAAATTAATTTTTCATCAAATTTTAGTTGTCCAGTTTTAAAATAATGTGCTGTTAGTTGCCATTCATCACCTGGAAATGGTGCACTATAACTCATCCACGAACCTGTAAGTTTAAACTCTTTTCTATTCATACATTCCCATAGTTTCGGGGTAAAAGTCAAATCTTTATGCGGTGTTCCTATAAAGCACACACTCGCTTTATTGCCAGCTATTTCAAACGCCATGTGCATAGTCGGAATTTGTCCAGCAGTTTCAAACACATAGTTATACTTGTTTTTCTCAATTTCTTGAGTTAATGTGTTCACCGTAAAATCTGCGCCTAGCTTTTTAGCAAGCTCTAATTTTTCATCGGAGATATCAAAAACTGTAACTGTTTTCGCCCCATAAATTTTTGCCCATTGCATTGTAAAAAGACCGATAGTGCCACCACCTAAAATTGCGACATCGCCACCGCCTTTATAATCGGCGCATTTCAGTCCATGTATCGCTACTGTAGAGGGTTCAAACATCGCTGCTTGCACATATGGGATTTTACTATCGTACTTAATCGCATTAATTTCGGGCAGTACAACGTACTCAGCAAAGCTCCCCTGCTCCCTTGAGCCGATAAAACTATATTTTTTACACAAAGCGTAATTTCCTTTTTGGCAATCTTCGCAGGATAAGCATGGTAACAGTGGCGCACCTGAAACGGTGTCCCCCACTTTAATGTCTTTGACACCACACCCGACTTCTACTACATCACCCGAAAATTCATGTCCTAATACCACTGGATAATAGTGCGCTCCATTATTAAACACGCGTGGTATATCCGACCCGCAAATCCCAGCAGCTCGTACCTTAACTTTTATTTGCCCATCGCCTACTGTGGGCGTTTCATAATCGTCCCATTTAATATTCTCATTTGAGTATAACACACAAGCTTTCATCGAAATTATTCCCCCTGCTCTTTCATGATTTGCTTTAAATTTTGGTAAAGTTTTAAGTATACATCATAATTTTTCGCATAAGTATTTTCATTATCAGGGTCTGGCACATGCTCTCTGGTTATCTTCACAGTCATGTCTACCGCTTGATTAAAGCTCTCGTAAAATCCTACTCCAACTCCCGCCAAAATCGCCGCACCAAGTGTAGTTGCAGTATCAGAAGATGGTACCACAATTTTTTTCCCTGTGACATCTGCTTTTATCTGTGTCCACAAACGACTGTTTGCAGCTCCACCCATCGCGCGTAAGACATCGACTTTCGCTCCAGCTTTTTCAGCTGTATCAAGATTATGTTTTAGCGAAAAAGCTACGCCTTCCATGCTAGCTTTTATCATATGCGCTCTACTTTTTGCAAAATCAAGTCCAAAGTAAACCGCTTTTGCATTTTCATCCCATATTGGCGAACGCTCTCCCGCCATATACGGCAAGAACACTACACCGTCACTACCAGCATTTATCGATTGTGCAAGTTTATCCATTTCTGCAAATGAGCTAGTATTATTTTCTTTCGCAGCTAATTTTTCCTGATTACAAAACTCTTTTTCAAACCAGTTAATAGCGCCGCCACCACCAACACTACCACCTTGCAGCAGCCATCTATTTGGCACGACGTGGAAGCTTAAAATTAGCTTTTCATTCGCATTATACTCATCCATGCAAATACTCATCCCACCAGCTTGGCCACCTTGCTCTTGTGTTTCACCATTATTTATTACCCCAGCTCCAAGCGTCCCGCAAGCAGCATCTAATCCGCCAGCTACCACTGGTGTACCCTCACAAAGTCCCGTTTTAACTGCTGCAGTTTTTGTTATGCTACCTACAACTTCGTGACAAGGGTAAATATCAGGGAGTTTGTTTATATCCACTCCCATTTTCTCGCACATACTCTCGCTCCAGACTGCATTTTTCATATCAAAACAGTGCAGTCCGTATGCCTGCGATAGGTCCTGTGTGATGCTATCCGTCAGCTTCATCGCGATAAAGCTATTCGATTGCAAAAATTTGTATGTATCATTGTATATATTGGGTGCATTTTCCTTGAACCACAAAATTTTTGGCAGAGTGTACCCAGGCTCAATAGGATTTCCACAAAGAGCAAAAATCTCTTCTTCGCCTATAGTTTCTTTTAAATCTTTACAAATTGATGCACTCCTCGTATCGTACCATATCGGAGTGTTATGTAGCACATTTTTTTCTACATCTATCGGAATACACGACCAACTTTGTCCGTCAATTCCAATTGATTTGATGAGTTTTGAGTCTATTTGAAATTTTTCAAGCATCTCTTTTATCGTCTTAGCGATAACTTCCCACCACTCGTTTGGGTCTTGTTCCGCCCAACCTGGATTTTTGTGGTATACGTGGTATTCGCCCGAGTTTGACGCTACCACTTCTCCATTTTTATTAAACAGCGCGACTTTACAAGCACTCGTACCTAAGTCTATGCCCATCAAAAGTTTTTCCATGCAATTTACCTTCACTTATGTAATTGATTTATATAGCTTTGTTAACGCTTCCGCATACTTTCATTTTCTGCATTACAAGTTCTTTAACATTTTTCATACCCACTTTGCCATACACCTTAGGGTCAAAAACATCTGGATTTTCGCTTAGCACTTGTTTTATCCCGTCACTATAAGCTATTCTTAGTTCCGTTGCAAAATTAACTTTGCAAATCCCCTCTGCAATACATTTGCGTACGCTCTCGTCAGGAACGCCCGAAGCTCCATGAAGCACCAGTGGAATTTCAATCAGTTCACGGATTTTTTTTAGTCTTTCTATATCAAGTTTAGGCTCACCAGCATACAAACCATGAGCAGTCCCGATTGCGATTGCAAGCGAGTCTACGCCTGTTCTTTGCGCAAATTCAAGCGCTTGATCAGGGTCAGTGTATCCGCCATCTCCGCCGTCAATATCATCTTCTTTTCCTCCAACCATTCCAAGCTCAGCCTCGACTGCAATACCGCTAATTTTTGCTATGTCGACAACAGATTTTGTAAGGGCAATATTATCCTCAAAAGATGAGTGCGAACCATCTATCATAATTGATGTGTATCCTGCAAACATTGCTTTTACCGCAAGCTCGTATGAAGTTGAATGGTCTAAATGCATCGCTATCGGCACAGACGCACTTTTTGCGTATGCAGCAACATTAGCAAAGTACACATCCGCATTTGCATATGTAACAGTCGAGCCTGTAGTTTGCACAATAACAGGCGATTTCATCTCTTCGGCAGCATCGATTATTGCCATAACCATTTCCATATTTTCAGTATTAAATGCACCTATTGCATAATTTTCTCTTTGCGCTTTTAACATCATTTCTTTAGTAGTAACTAATGGCATATTTTTACCTCCAGCTTGTATTTTTTCAAAAGTGAAACGTTTATACTTCATAGTATATCATCAATGCACAAGCATTGTCAATAAATATAGTTAATATATTATAACTTTTTACATTGAAAAAAGCCATATTTTTTGATATAATATATATAAGCAATATTATGCAGTTATTTCATTTCATCGGAGGAAATTTTATGAGTTATAACCATTTGATAGATTTAAACGATTATTCTGTCGAATATTGGAACAGCATCGTTTCACTAGCGCTTGATATCAAAGCAAACGCAAGCAAATATTCGGATTATTGTAAAAACAAGATACTAGCTACCTTGTTTTACGAGCCATCCACTCGCACACAAATGTCGTTTCAAACAGCGATGATTAAGCTAGGTGGACAAGTAATCGGTTTTGATAATCCTGAAACTTCATCTGTATCAAAAGGTGAAATTTTTACGGATACTATACAGATTGTCGGCGGTTATGCCGATGTATTAGTTGTAAGGCATCCACAAGAAGGCTCAGCAAGAGCAGCTTCGCTATATAGCGATTGCCCTGTTATTAATGCTGGCGACGGTGGACATTTGCACCCCACACAAACTCTTACAGATTTGGTGACATTGCAAATTGAAAAAGGCAGTCTCAACAATTTAACCGTTGGTTTTTGTGGAGATTTGCGCAATGGCAGAACCGTGCATTCCTTAATTAAGGCGCTTTCAATGTACAAAGGCAACAAATTTGTGCTCATATCTACTAGCGAGCTAACTTTACCTCGCTATATCAAAGATTATCTACATGCACAAAATGCTGATTACGTTGAAGTTGAGTCACTCGAGGAAAACATCGGCTCTCTTGATATGCTTTACATGACACGAATTCAAAAAGAACGTTTTCACTCCACCGAGGAATATTATGCGCAAAAAAACGTATATATTTTAGACAAGACTAAAATGGAAAAAGCGAGTGAAAATTTAATTGTAATGCACCCACTACCTCGTGTGGATGAAATTGAGCTTGATGTGGATAAGGACCCACGTGCTGTTTACTTTAAACAGGCGGTTTACGGGGTTTATGCCCGCATGGCGCTTATTATGCGTGTACTCGAGGATAAAGTTTATTATAATGAATCAAAAGGCAGCAAGCTTAGTATAGATTGCAAAAATCCTAAATGTATTACGAATACTGAGCTTTATTTAAGCAAATCATATATATGCCACACCGATACTATCGAGTGTGAATATTGTGACGAGCGACAAATAGTATATTCAACTAAAGATATAGAATAGATAATACTATCAGTGCATTTGTCATCTATTATTAGTGATGATCCAGAAGGGACAGTGCATATGAATACAAATAATCATAATTATAACATCAATGACACTAAATCCATAAACCTAAAACCAATGGATACGGTCAATGGATTTGATATACGACCAGGATTTTACGAAGTAAATGGCGCTACTGTTATCCCCTGTGGCGTTAACTTCACCATATCTTCACACAACGCAACATCCGTGGAACTAGTGTTATTTCCACGACTTTCGGATGAACCTTACGCTATAATCCCATTTCCAGATAGTTACAGAATTGGCAAAGTTTTTTCCATGATTGTTTTCGGACTTGACATCGAAAAATTTGAGTATGCTTATCGAATTGATGGCCCATACCAACAAAAGGAAGGTTTAATCTTTAATAAAGATAAATTTTTGCTCGACCCATACGCTAAAGCTATTGCTGAACAGCGTGATTGGGGCGTTCAAAATTGTGCTGACCATTTTTATAAAGCTAGAGTGGTTCGCAGTAATTTCGAGTGGGGCAACTCAAAACAGCTAAATATTCCAGCAGAGGATTTAATTATCTATGAAATGCATGTTAGAGGCTTCACTAAGCATAGCTCTTCTGGAGTTGAATACCCAGGAACATACCAAGCGCTCATTGAGAAAATCCCATATTTATTAGAGCTTGGCGTAAATGTTGTTGAGCTGATGCCGATTTTTGAGTTCGATGAGATGCTTGAATATCGCAACCACGAAGGTAGAGATCTATGCAATTATTGGGGATATAGTACAGTCAGCTTTTTCGCACCTAATACAGCATACGCCTCAAAAGCTGAGCATAATATCGAAGGAAATGAGCTTAAAAAACTGATTAAAGCGCTAAACGAAAACGGAATAGAAGTTTATTTAGATGTCGTTTTTAATCATACTGCTGAAGGTAATGAATTAGGACCTTTTTTCTCATTTAAAGGTCTTGATAATAATGTTTATTATCTACTTACACCCGATGGACACTACTATAATTTCAGCGGATGTGGCAATGCGCTCAACTGCAACCACCCAACAGTTAGGCGCATGATTATCGACTGTTTGCGCTATTGGGTAACAGAATATCATATAGATGGATTTAGATTTGATTTAGCCTCAATTTTAGGGCGTAACCAAGACGGCTCTCCTATGAATTCCCCGCCACTACTACAATCACTTGCATATGACACTATACTTGCAGACACTAAACTTATAGCAGAAGCATGGGATGCTGGCGGTTTATACCAAGTTGGGACATTCCCATCGTACAATCGCTGGTCCGAGTGGAATGGAGCATACCGAGATGATATTCGCCGCTTTTTAAAAGGCGACGACAATACAGCGCATATCGCCGCAAACAGAATTGCTGGCTCAAGCGACATGTATAATCCACTGCATAGAGATAATGCTTCGGTTAATTTTTTGACCTGTCATGACGGCTTTACACTAAATGATTTATATTCGTACAATTACAAGCATAACGAGGCAAATGGTTGGCACAACACAGATGGCACAGACCATAATATCAGCTGGAACTGTGGTGTTGAGGGAGAGACCGACAACGAAAACATCAATGAGCTTCGTCTGAGAATGATGAAAAATGCTATCACCACGCTTATGTGCAGTCGAGGTATCCCGATGTTTTTAGCTGGTGATGAATTTGGTAACACACAATTTGGTAATAACAACGCATATTGTCAAGATAATGAAATCTCTTGGCTTGATTGGACATTGAAAGAAAAAAATAGCGAAATATTTGATTTTTTCAAAAAAGTGATAAAATTTAGGAAAGAACACAAGTGTATGCGCATGAATATGAGTGATGGCGCTTTTGGAATTCCTGATATTAGCTTCCACGGTATTAAGCCATGGTGCTCAACATATACCTCCTTTGACCATTATGTTGGCGTAATGTTCTGTGGTATGGAAAAAGACAGCAGACAAGTAGATTTAGTATATCTCGCTGCAAATACATTTTGGGAACCGCTTACTATAACTTTGCCGAATGCACCTGCTCATATGGGGTGGAAACTTGAAATTAACACAAACAAAGATACTCCTAAAATTATAACTAATAATATTAAGCAAATCCAAATTCCACCTCGCACAATATTTGCTTTTGTAGCTCGTACAATTTAAGATTATGCAAAAAAGCTGTGACTTTATAAAGTCACAGCTTTTATTTATGCGAAAAATTATTTGTTAAAGTACTCGCTCACTTCGCCTAGTCTTTCGGGTACTTCAATTTTTTGTGGACATAGGCTCACACATGCACCGCAAGAAATACAGTTGTCACCGCGTTTATCTTCTTCAAGGCTATCATATGGCGCATTTCCAAAAATTTTAGCTTTATTGTATAGCGCAAAACATGCTGGAATATCCACTCCAACGGGACATGGCATACAGTATTTGCAGTCAGTGCAAGGAATGCTTTTTAGATTATCGAGGATATCCATAGCTTTTTCGATAACTGCTTTTTCATCATCACTTAATTTCACGCTTTCCTCACTCTCAAAAGTAGCAAGGTTATCAACCACTTGATCCATAGCGCTCATTCCACTTAGGATAAGCTTAACATTTGGAAGATTTGCAACAAATTTCATAGCCCAACTAGCACATGATTTTTCAGGCGCACTATCTTTTAGCAGATTTGCAACCTCAGGAGCAGGATTTGCAAGCATTCCTCCACGTACCGGTTCCATAACTATAATTGGTACACCTGCATTTGTTGCAATATCATAAATTGTTTTGCCGTCATTTGCATTCCAGTCAGCGTAGTTAATTTGCAGTTGTACAAACTCCCAGTCATGCAAAGTTAGTACATCTTCAAGACATGATGGTTCATCATGAAAAGAAAAGCCGATATGACGAATTTTCCCCTCAGCTTTTTTCTCTTTTAGCCAATCGATTATGTTTAAATCTCTGATTAATTGCACTCTCTCTTTATTTAGTGCATGAGTTAAGTAATAATCTATATACTCTGTGTTAAGTCTCTTTAGATGGATATCCAATATTCTATCTAAATCTTCGTATGATTTTATTTCCCACATAGGTAGTTTTGTAGCTATAAAATAGCTCTCTCTCGGATATTTTGCTAGCGCTTTCCCAAGGAACTCTTCTGATTTTTGCTCGTGATACACATATGCGGTATCAAAATAAGTTACTCCGCCCTCATATGATTTTTGAACAAGTGCACATGCTTCATCAAAATTAATTGTATCATCTTCATTTTTCGGCATTCTCATTGCACCAAAACCTAGCAGTGAGTGCTCTTTGTCTCCATCGTTAAAACTTCTGTTAATCATCAAATTACCCCTTTTCTTTTACAGTCCAAGCAGAATAGTCTGGGCTTGTCCTTCAGTAATGCTTTAATAATGTTTCTCTCTCAAAACCAGAAAGAGAAACATTATACGTTGGACATATGCTCTGTTTTTAAATAGCAATACGACAAATATTCCAATTTTTTTATCCGTATTGCCACTTTAATATATGTTACCACTAAAATTAATTTGTGTCAAGCAAGCTTGAAACTACAATATTATTTTTGTAGCACTAGTGGCTGAATTTGTATACCATCAAGCGCATTTTTTATAGCAAGCTCCGTCATTGAAAAATCTGCGACAATCGACGTTGGCTTTAGCTTATAGTTATCTTGCGCATATGGTACGAAGTAGTAATTTTTATAGTTTTGCAATGTGCCAATGTTTTTAGCACTACCAGCAAGGGCATCGTTAGTAGAAACTGCAATTACAACAGGTCGTGAGTTTCGCAAATGCGATTTTACCGCCATTGTTGCAGTCGTATCTGTAATCGAGTTTGCAAGCTTTGCTATCGTGTTGCCCGTACATGGTGCTACTAGCATAATGTCCGTCAAATTCTGTGGACCGATAGGTTCTGCTTGCACGATAGAGTTTATAATATCTCTGCCAGTAATTTGCTTTATCTTATCTATATGATCCTGAGCCTTTCCAAATTTTGTATCGAATTTAGTGGAGTTTTCCGACATTATCGGAATGATATCGTATGTATCAGCTAACTTCTCCATCAAATTTATCGCAATATCAAACGTACAAAACGACGCTGTCACGCAAAAGCCCAATCTAATTTTATTCAACACAATCCCTCATTTCGTCTATAATATTTGTGATGGTGTCAAATATAATCTCACCTGCTGAAATCGGTGCAACTTTCCCCGGTAATGACAGCGCCCAAATTACTTTTAGCCCCAGTTTTTTTGCACTAGCAAAGTCTATTCCACCAGGCTTTGATGCTAAATCTATAATAAGGCTCTCTTTTTTTACTCTTGAGAGCATGCTTTCGTCTAATATTTTAGCAGGTACTGTATTTATTATTGCATCGTACTGATGTATCTCTTTTGACATATTCTTTATCTTGATATCACTGCATTTATCTATCTTCACCCACGCTAAGTCACTGCATTTTCTAGCACATACTGACACATCTGCACCTAATGACACTAGCGATGTTCTCAGCACTTTTGATATTCTCCCACCACCTATGATTAAAATTTTCATGCCATATATTGTGATCGGTAGCTCTTCTAGTATTATCCCGATTGTGCCTTCTGCTGTTGGGATTGCATTTAATACCGCAAGCTCTTCCCTTTTTAGGTAATCGAAATATTTTATATTATTTTTCTCAAGTGTCTTTTCTAAATCCTCGCCTATTTTTCCAGCAAAAACTACGGTTTCCTCATCGCATTTGCTCAAAACATCCTTTATCTTCACTTCATAATCGCATAATGGCGAGTTGATTATTTCCTTTTCCTTTAATGCAGGAATAGGAAGTATAACGAAATCAAAAATTATATCTAGCTCAGATAAATCTTTGACACGTCGTACTTTTTCGTTAAACTCTATATCATCAGAAAATGCAAGTGCATAGACTTTTATGTATTTAGAAAACATGTTGGCTAAATGTACTTGTCTTAAATCCCCGCCCGCTATTAATATGCTTTTATTATTTCTTAACATACAAAGCCTCTTTCTCAAGCAAAAAACATTTTAAAACAGTATAATTTCGACTTTGATAAACTATATTATACCTTTGCTTGTCGGTTAATTTTATAGTAATTATATTTGTTTTAACAATACATACTATGCAGTAAAAATTTATCTGTTCACAGATTGCAGTTTTAGGCATACCTCTATATAGCTTTTCCACTTAGGTTTAAACAAATAAAAAGAATGCAAAACTTCAAGTTTTGCATTCTTTTTATTTATAGTAATTTAACATTTTTATTTTTAATTTCTTTAATTATATCATCTATGCTATTAGCCTTGTAGCTTAAACCTACTCCTCCAAGCTTTGTCACTTCCACATTGTGCGCATCACTCCCACAAGTCATCGCCATATCAAGCTTTTGTGCGTATGCTCGTGCTTTTTCATTGAAGCTAGGATCAATATGCGAGTAGTTATCTACTTCAATTGCATCCACTAATTTCCCAAACAGCACGATGCTTGGTATGTAGTCCGCTTCTCTAAACGGATGAGCATGTATAATATATCCGCCATTTTCATGCACAATATCGATAAAATCTTCTGCTGTATATCTATCCAAATTTTCGTACTTGAGCAAAAATCCCTTATCTAGCCCATATGCAAGCAAATCCGTGCCCATATACGTGCACTCAAACGCAAAAAAGACATCTATACCTATTCTATCTCCCTCAGCTTTTGCTTCTTCATACCCTTTCATAAAAGCATCAATACGCTTTTTCCACGACATATTCCGTCGAATGGCAGTGTTCCCATTAAAGAAATGGTCGCTGACAATAATGCCCGCATAGCCTCGTTCCTTATACATTCTCACCATTTCTTTTCCAGTATTTAGCCCGCAAGCGCTACTTTGAGAAGTGTGCATATGCGTTTCATATTTATATATTCCCATTTTATTTTATCTCCGTTAAATTTCTAATTATAACTTTGCGCATATCTCCAACCATGTATAGCGAACCACAGATAACTAGCATATCATTTTCATCCAATGCATTTTTTGCTAAATCATATGCAGTGTCAATATCATCAGAATAATCAGCATCACCTATAAATTTCTTTGCAGTCTCACATAAAAGTTTAGCTTCAAGTCCTCTTGGATTATTAACAGGCACACAGATAATTTTGTTCACTACATTGCAAATGCTTTTCAGTGATTTTTCATAATCCTTATCTGCAAGCATTCCCATGATAACGACTTTTTTATCCGCTTTAATATGCTTAATACTATGCGCCAAACTCGAAACACCCTCATAGTTATGCGCACCATCAACAATAATAAGTGGTGTGTTTGATAATATCTCAAATCTAGCGATAAATCTAGTGTTTTTCAGCCCGTTTTTGATTGAATTTTCACTCACTTTATACCCTTGCGCACTAAGCTGTCGCATAACTTCGATTGCTGTAACTGCGTTATACACATGGTGCTCAAGACCCATTGTAATCTCATATTCCTCACCAGAATATTTAAAGCTGTTGCCATCAATCCCACTATGTGTTATTTCTACCGCATTTGCATTTGGTTTTATTAGTTGCGAGGCTGTTTTTGCGCATTTTTCGTATAGCACAGCCAAAGCGCTCTCGTCCTGTTTTGCATAGGTTACCACTGTGGTGTTTTGTTTTATTATACCTGCTTTTTCAGCAGCGATTTTTTCAATCGTATCGCCTAAAATGCTGATATGGTCCATCGAAATCGAGGTTATTACCCCGACTAGTGGCGTGTCAATGATATTCGTCGCATCATAATTGCCTCCAAGACCAACCTCCAAACAGACAATGTCGCAGTTATGCCTTTGAAAATACAAAAATGCAATCGTAGTTATCACTTCAAACTCCGTCACTATGTCGCCATCATCGTTCATTTTAGCTACGTGAGGTCTTATCATTTCCACCAGTTGGATAAATTCCTCTTCGCTTATCATCTCTAAATTAATCTGAAATCGCTCTCTAAAATTTGATACGTATGGCGAAATGTACGTCCCTACCTTGTACCCTTGCTCGCATAAGATGTTCGAGCACATCATAGTGGTAGTACCTTTCCCATTTGTACCAGCAACATGTATAAATTTTAGCTTTTTATGCGGGTTATCCAACATGTTCAAAAGCTTTTCTATCCTATCAAGACCCAGCACTGAACCGAATTTTCCAAATGAGTGGATATAGTCAACGGCGTCATCATAAGTAAAACATAAGTTTTGCATTTTCGTCCTCCTATAATCGTTTTAAGGGTGCAGTTATACTAATTGCACCCTTAATCTTGTTATTTTAACGCATCAATACTTTCATTGATTTTTTCTAGTTTAGTTATAGCTATTTGTAGTTTTTCTTTTTCTTGCGCTACTAATTTTTCAGGAGCTTTCATCACAAATTTTTCGTTATTTAGCTTTGATGAAAGGAAATCGATATCTTTTTGACAAGCTGTTTTTTCTCTATCAAGTCTTTCAAGCTCTTTTTGCTTATCAACCAACTCACCCAGTGGGATATATATTTTCGCTGCAGAAGTTACCACAGTTATAGCATCTTCAATGTTATGTTCTGCTGCAATTATTACTTCACTACACGATGCGAGTCGCTCAAAATAGCCTGTTCCTTGCTCAAAAATCTCAGCATTTTCAGTTTCTACATAAATGCTTGTTTTTCTGCTTGGTGGAATATTTCTTTGTGCTCTTAAATTTCTTATCCCTTTTATAGATTCTTTAATCATCTCAAAACTTTTCAGTTCAGCAGCAAAGTTTAATGTTTCATCGTACTGAGGGAAAGTTGCTGTCATTATAGTCTCACTTACATTCGGTAGTGATTGCCAAATTTCCTCTGTGATAAATGGCATGAACGGGTGCAAAAGTTTTACTACATTTGTAATGATGTATAGCAGCACTTTTTGCGCATTTTGTGCAGTCTCTCCACCTTTTGCAATACGTGATTTTGTAATCTCAATATACCAGTCGCATAAATCGTCCCAGATAAAGTCATATACTTTTACAGACGCTACACCAAGCTCAAACTTATCTAAGTTTTCGCCTACTTCTTTTGCTACTGTATTGCATTTTGTGATTATCCATTTGTCCTCAAGCGTTAATGTCTTCGATAAGTCGCCACCAACAAATCCCTCAGGCAAATTCATAAGAATATATCTTGTTGCATTCCAAAGCTTGTTTGCAAAATTCCTTGCTGCTTTAACTTTTTCATCAGAAAATCTCATGTCATTCCCTGGTGAATTCCCGCTAGCTAGCATATATCTTAGCGCATCTGCACCATACTGCTCGATAATCTCAAGCGGATCGATACCATTTCCAAGTGATTTAGACATTTTCAAGCCGTTTTCATCCCTAACAATCCCATGCATAAACACAGTATCAAAAGGAACTACACCTGTTTGCTCGATAGCAGAAAACATCATTCTTGCTACCCAGAAAAATATGATATCATACCCTGTTACTAATGTGTTAGTTGGATAAAAATATTCAAGTTCAGGTGTTTTATCAGGCCAACCCAACGTGGAAAAAGGCCAAAGTGCCGAGCTAAACCATGTATCAAGTGTGTCGTTATCTTGAACTACAGCAGCATTACATTTTGGACAAGTGCAAACTTCTTCCTCACTAACGATGATATCATTACAAGTATTGCAGTAGTACGCAGGTATTCTATGTCCCCACCAAAGCTGTCTTGATATACACCAGTCTCTGATATTTTCCATCCAGTTGAAATATGTTTTCTCAAATCTTTGTGGTATAAATTTAGTTTCGCCTTCTTGCACCGCTTTTATAGCTGGTGCTGCTAAATCTTCCATTTTTACAAACCACTGTAGCGATACTCTTGGCTCAACTACAGTCGAACAACGGTAACATGTCCCAACATTGTGCACATGCTCCTCAATTTTCACTAAAAAGCCCTCTGCTTCAAGGTCTTTTACAATTTGTTTTCTCGCATCATATCTTGATAATCCTTCATATTTACCACCATTTGCGTTAATTTGAGCATCATCTTCCATCACGTTGATTATCGGCAAATCATGTCTTAGCCCTACTTCAAAGTCGTTAGGGTCATGTGCAGGTGTAATTTTCACTACGCCTGTTCCAAAGTCCATATCAACATAATCATCTGCGATAACTGGAATTTCTCTGCCTACTAATGGCAAAGTAACAGTTTTACCGATTAGGTCTTTATAGCGCTCATCGTTTGGATTAACTGCAATCGCCGTGTCACCAAGCATAGTCTCTGGGCGAGTAGTTGCTAATGTTAACCAAGCACTACCATCTGTAACAGGATAGCGAATGTGCCAGAAATTGCCTTGTTTTTCCTCGAACTCTACTTCTGCATCAGAAATTGAAGTCAAGCAAGTCGGACACCAGTTAATAATGCGCTCACCACGGTAGATAAGCCCTTTATTATATAGGTTTACGAAAACTTTTTTAACTGCTTTTGAGCAACCTTCGTCCATAGTAAAACGTTCGCGCTCCCAGTCACATGATGCTCCTAGCTTTTTTAGTTGTTCTACTATGCGCCCACCATACTGTGCTTTCCAGTCCCATGCGCGCTCCAAAAATTTATCTCTCCCTAAATCGTCTTTTGTAACGCCTTCTTCTTTCATCGCTTCAACAATTTTTGCCTCAGTAGCGATTGACGCATGGTCAGTCCCAGGCATCCAAAGTGCACTATATCCACTCATACGTTTATGTCGTATCAGTATATCCTGCAAAGTATTATCTAGCGCATGTCCCATATGCAGTTGTCCCGTGATATTTGGCGGTGGAATAACTATTGTATACGGATTTTTATTTTCATCCACTTCAGCGTGAAAGTAATTTCCGTCTTCCCAAAATTTATATATTCTATCCTCAAAATCTTTAGGAGAATAAACCTTTTCCATCTCTTTTTTCATAAAATGCTCCTTAGTTCTGCCCCAACATGGTGACAGCTTTATATATTTGTTTACCATTATACAAAATTATGTCTCTTAATGCAATTATTTTACCAAAAGTTTGTTTATTTCATCCACATTAGGTGTGACATAACAGGTGTAGTAATTATCAAAAATCACCATGCCCGGCTTTGCACCATTTGGTTTTTTTACATTTTTGACATATGTGTAGTCTACCGGTACTTGCGCTGAACTCTGTGATTTTGAGTTGTATGCTGCTATCATCGCAGCTTGTTCAATCGCCCTATCGGAAATTTCCTTTTTATCCGAAACTATGATAACATGCGAGCCCGCTTGCCCCTGTGTATGAAGCCACATATCATAGTTTTTTGCATCTCTTAATGTAAGCTTATCGTTTTGTATATTGTTTCTTCCGCATAAAATAGTAAATCCGTCGTCTGATTTATATTTAATTGGAGGCAATGGTTTTAGCAGTTTGTGCGTCTTTTTATTATGCTTTAAGTACCCCTGTTCAATAAGCTCCAACCTAATTTCAAGCAAATCGCTCTCTCCGTTTATCCTAGTCAACGCATCAAACACACTATCTAAATAAACTAGCTCCTCTTCACCTCTTTGAATTAGGTCGATTAGCTTTTCTTCCGCAGTTTTCGCTTTTCTATACTCAGTGTAATATTTCTGTGCATTTTGCGCAGGTGTAAGCATTATATCTAGTGGTATTATCACTTTTTTATACTCAGGGTCGTAATAATTATCTAACTCAATCTTTTTATCACCCTTATTTATTGCAAATAAATTTGAGTTGAGCAGATCCCCATACATTTTATACAGGTCGCGATTTTTCGACTCAGCTAGCTCACTTTTTTGTACGATAAGTTTTCTTTGTACCCTATCATTTAAGTTTACTATAAGTTTTAGTAAATCATTTGAGCGCTGTTTCACCCTAATTACTCGATCTTTTTCCGAATAATAGGCATCAAGAAGTTCGCTAGCACTTTCGTACTGAGTTTTTCCTAAATATGAACCGTACTGCTCTAAATCCGTGAAGTAAAAATTCTTCGGCTTATCTTTTTCTAGCAATATCGTGAAATTGTAGTCGTCGTTCTCAATTTTGCGACCTAGCATTTGGATATACTCAAACATTCGCTCGTATCTAAAATTTGAAACGTCGTTTTTCATAAGGTCAAGTCCGCCTGTCGCATAATGCGCAATCTCTCTTGCTAGTAGCGGAGATACTCCTTGGAACACAGAAACTATTGATTTGGCGAAATCTTGGTTTTTGCCATCGATAAAGATTTTTTTGACTTCCTCTTTGTCGAAGTCAAAAAAATTGACTTTATCCTGCATAGGAGGCAGTGTATAAGTAATGCCTGGCAAAATGCTTCTTACCGAGGACATATCCTCAGTAATGCGCTTAATTGAATCGATAATTTTGCCATTTTGATTAACTACTATTATGTTTGAGTGTCTTCCCATGATTTCTAATATTATCGTGATTATGACAAAATCTCCGAGTTCATTAACTGTCTCAAAATCAAAATATATTATTCTATCAAGTCCCTCTTGACGTATGTTCACCAGTCTTGCAGTGCTCAAATGTTTTCTTAAAAGCATGCAAAACATCGGGGGCGCTTTAGGGTTTTCTAGCGCAATATTAGTAAAATGTGCTCGGGGATTGTTGGCATTTGCTGTCAGCAACAGCTTTGCACTCATTCCTTTTCCACGCAAATTTATTACAATCTCATCTTTTGAGGGCTGATGTATTTTATCGACACGCGCATTTTGTGCTATGCTTAGCAATTCTTTTTTTACCACATGTAAAAACAAACCGTCTAACGCCAATTTTCCTCACCGTATCAGACATATTTTACTGCATTCTCTTTGCTTAGCAGTGTAATATCTGCTTCCTTATATATTTTTTTGATTTCATCGCTTAATGCGGTGAATATCACATTCTCACTGTCGAAATGTCCTACTTCTATGATGTTTACTCCAACGTTTTGTGCTGTGACATAGATATCAAGCTTAATATCGCCTGTGATAAATGTATCGACTCCTAGTTTTTGAACATCAGTAAACATCGATGCTCCACCACCAGAAATATATGCTACTTTTTTAGGTTTAACACCACTATCGTAATATTTTGCAGCGCTAACCTTCAAATTATTCTTAATTTTTACAGCGTATTCCTCTACGCTCAAATCTTGCTTTAATGTCCCAACTCGACATAGACTTCTAATCTCGATTGGGTCTACAACATCCTCTAATTCATAGTATTTTGCAAGCACATCATTGACGCCACCTCTGCATTTATCCAAATTAGTATGTGCAGAAATAACGCTAATTTTATTTTCCAACACATCTGCTATGACAGATGGTTTAACTATTCTTTTTATCGAATCAAATATCGGTGGGTGGTGCGTAATTATCAGGTTAATCCCCGCTTTAACAGCCTTATCCACGATGTCTGTGGTTAAATCCAAAGCCATACCGATTTTTTCTACTTTTGCATCCATGTCGCCTAGTATCAGACCACAGTTATCGAATTCTTCTGCTGTGTTAAATGGTGCATACTCGTCCATGAAATTATAGATATCTCTAACTAACATTTTTAAGCTCCCCTTTATAATAGTTAAACTTATACTAATTTTTTAAGCTCGCTCACAAAAAAATCGTATTCACTAATTTTTTCTTCGTCTGGGTTTTGAGATTTTTTTAGATTTGCTAGTATTCTCTCATTCTTTGCATGCATATATTTTATGTACTCACGCGAATTCTCATCGCAGCTTTTGTTCACATGCGCACCCATTTTTGCAAAAATCATGTCGATGCTTTTAACGTCTCCTGTGTACTTTGCTTTTATTATCGTGTACCAATGCCCTTTTTCAAAGACCGCAATCTCATCTTCTATGACAAATCCGTTTTCATAAAGTCCATATCTGAGTGTAGGAATATTCGTCATCGGTTGGAGTATCAGTCGCATATTCTCATCGATACGCTCCATACTCTGCTCGATAATTTTTAGTATTAGCTCCCCGCCCATTCCAGCTATAATAATATCATCAATTTCGCTAAGTTTCACATTAAGTAGCCCGTCGGATATCATAGTTTTTATTTTGCTACTAAAACCACATGCTGCAATGTTTTTTCTCGCACTCTCAAGCGGCATTTCGTTAATATCAGTTGCGGTAACATTTTTTGCAATCCCATTTTTCACAAGATAGCATGACAAATAAGCGTGGTCGCAACCAACGTCGCACACATTTGCATTTTCACGTACAAAACCTGCACATGCAAACAGTCTTTTACTTGACATTCTCCACCTCTAAAACATTATTTAACAATTTAGTCATTACGCTTTTTTGATATTAGCATTTAGCTTATTAACAAGTATTTCTGCATCCACACCATGTACTTGACAAGCTTGCTCAACAGTTTCACCTCTAGCAGCAGGGCAACCAAGACAGTGCATACCCATTTCTAAAAAATAGTCTGCAACAGTTGGGTCGAAATCCAAAATATCTCCGATTATTGTGTTTTTATCTACTAACATAATAGTACTCCTTAAGTTTTATTAATCTTTTAACTCGTTTAATTATATCTTTAATCATGCTTTATTGCAATAGTATTGGCTAATAAAGAAGATTAATTCCTTACTCATATTTAGGCTCGCTATACGCACCCAAAAGCTTTATAAAATCATATGAATCACATAAATCTGAGAATAAATGTGTAACATTTTCATCGCTCAAATTACCTGCAAAATTTATATAAAACATCACATTAAAATCCTTGCTCATAATAGGTCTTGACTCGATTTTTTTCAGGTTAATTCCGTATAATGTAAATTTTGACAGTAGCATATTAAGCTCGCCCGGCTCATTTTTTGTTTTCATGCAAATGCTTATTTCGCCAAAGCCACTTTTGCTTAGCAGTTTTTTAGACACCACGATAAATTTTGTGTAATTCTCATGATGATTTTGCACTCCGCTTTCTATGATATTAAGCCCATAAATTTCAGCCGCTTGCGCAGATGAAATCGCTGCAATATTATCCTCGCTCTCACTCACTCGCTTTGCAGCAAGAGCCGTGTTGATATCCTCAACCGCTTCGATTTGAGGGAATTTTTTAAGAAATTCGCTGCACTGCATTATCGCCTGATTATGCGAGTATATCGCTTTAATTTGCGACATATCGCTTGCATTTTTACTTACGATATTATGCTCAACTTTTAGCATTTTTAATGCATTAATATATAAATCGTACTCTTTAAGCAAATCGTATACTTCAAACACACCGCCCGCTGTGGAGTTTTCTATCGGAATAACTCCATATGAAACTTCACCGCTATTGACTGCTTTGAACACATCAGAAAAAGTCTTATAAAATACTATGTTTTCATCACGAAACATCGTCCTTGCGATGATGTGAGAGTACGCTCCAGCACTGCCTTGACACGCAGTTTTAGCGCTTGTATCCACATCACTTTCTTCATAGTTGAAACTATAAGGCTTGTCCATTAGCATATGTTGATAAGTTCTGCTGTTTTCCATCAAATTTTGGAAGAACGCTTGCACATTCCCCTTTAAACAATCTGGTGATTTATCAAGCTTGTCCGCTATAACTTCTTTTTCTCTTTGCGCATTAAGTATTGGAATGTCATTTTTAATCTTATAATCAAGCACACTCTCAACGACTTCCATTCGCTCTAAAAATAGTTTTAGTAAATTTTCATCTATTTCATCAATTGCTTTTCTACACTCATTTAAGTTCATTTACTACTTCCTCGCTTTTAGGAAAATTTTTCTCAGACAAATTATTTTTGTAATAATTCGCAAATATTATACTACACGTAGTTGCTGATAATATATCCGCAACAGGTTCTGCATAAAATACACCATCAACTCCCATAAACAGTGGCAAAACAAATGTTAGTGGGATAAGTAAAAATACTTTTCTAAGAAGTGCGATGAAAGCAGATACTTTTGCTTGCCCTAACGCTACAAAAGCTTGCTGACATGCTGTTTGTGCTCCCATTGCAAATACTGTTGCCATCTGTATCCTCAGTCCGTATGAGGATATTTCCACCAATGTAGGGTCATTATTAAATATAACCACAAACATCTCAGGAAATAACTCGACTAAAGCCCAAACAAATGTGGTGAAAATCAAACATGATTTAAGCAAAATTTTAAATGTGTTTCGCACTCGCTCATAGTTTTGTGCGCCATAATTATAGCTAATTATAGCCTGTGCACCCGTTCCCAAACCTTGAGTTGGGAGAAATACAAACGATGTTATACTCGTGATGATAGACATCGCTCCAATGTAATAGTCATTGCCATATACTGATAGCTGGTAGTTTATTGCAATAATCATTAAACTGTTCGTAGCTTGCATTATAAACGGCGATACTCCTAATGAAAAAATCCTCGCACAAAGCTCGCTATCAAATCTTACATATTTTCGCTTAATTGTTATCGTTGCCTTTTTGGAGGTTAAAAACCTAAATATCCAAACCGCCGAAATAAACTGCGATATTACTGTAGCAATCGCAGCACCCTGCACCCCTAAATCAAACACGAAAATAAATATTGGGTCAAGTATGATATTACATACTGCACCTATTATCGTTGTTGACATTGCTACTTTTGAAAATCCCTGGGCATTGATGCTGGGGTTAAGTCCTAATGTTATACTTACAAAAATTGTTCCAATAATGTACACTGTTATGTATTCGTTTGCGTAGTTAAATATCTCTTCACTTGAACCAAACAGCCTTAAGAATGGCTCTTTAATTACAAAGATGACCCCTGTAAGCACAACTGAAAATACGATTATTGCCAAAAAGCTAAATCCGATTATCTTCCCAGCCTTTTTTTCATCTTTCTCACCTAATGCCATTCCTAAAAAAGGACCACTTCCAAGCCCAATAAGTGCTGCACACGCTGAAATTAGCGTGATAATTGGTGCAGTAAGTCCGACACCTGTGAGCGCTAAATGCCCAACATCTGCCATGTTACCTATGTAAATTCTATCTACGATATTGTAAAGTGCGTTTACTACTTGCGCAAATATTGCTGGAGCTGCAAGCCTAAACATCAGCCTGCTGATTTTCTCTGTGCCTAAACTGGTGGTTTGATTTGACAATTTATATTCCTCCAAAATTCTATAGCCAAGGGTTGATAATAAATTTACCCTTACTACGAAGTTTTCCATCGCTTAATATATTTGTTAAATCTTCAAGCGGTCTAACATCATGTATCATTGATTTAACATCTACTTTTTTAGAATTTATCAAATCAAGTGCTCTGGTCTGAGTGTATGGATTAATGAATGAAGCTTTTATTTCTACTTCTTTTTTAAATATTTCAAAAGGTTTTATATCAATCGTATCGTCCGGCTTTGTTAGTCCAAACATCATAACAATAGATTTTTTCCCAGCTAAGTCAATCGCTTGTGACATTGTACTTTTCAGTCCTACACACTCGATTACACAGTTTATTCTATGTATATTTTTTTCTTTTAGCACTGACTTTACATCTTCATTTAATGGATCAATGCAAATTGTTGCACCAAGTTTTTTTGCTATCTCACGTTTTTCTTTTACAGGCTCTAACATAATAATTTCATGCGCTCCATTAATAGCTGCAAGCTGTAGCATAATTAGCCCTATCATACCGCCACCGATAACGCAAACTACATCTCCTGCTGTAATATTACACATATCAATCCCATGTAAACAGCAAGCTACAGGCTCAGCCATTGCGCCTTCTTCAAAGCTTGTGTTGTCCCCAATTTTGTACACTTGCTTTTTATCCGCTACACAGTACTCAGAAAAACCACCGTTTGAAGTTGTGCCATACCCTTTCATGCTCTCACAAAAATGTCCGATCGCACTCTTACAATAATAGCATTCTCCACAAAGTTCATTAGGGTCGATACAAACTCTGTCTCCAGCTTTTACATTTTTCACATTAGCCCCTACTGATTCAACTACACCAGAAAACTCATGTCCGAGAACTGTTTTCGGTGGGCTTTCTGCTGCGCCCTCGTCACCCTCGTAAATATGCACATCTGTACCACAAATTCCACACGCCATTACTTTTATGAGCACATCGTTCTCGCCCACTATTGGCATTGAAATTTCCTCCACTTTGATATCATGTTTCGCGTAAAAAACAGCACTTTTCATTTTCAAATCCCCTTCTTACTTTTTATTTAATATGTATTTTATTACTCCATCATCATTATTGCTATCTAATATAGCATTCGCAACTTTTTTCACTTCATCTTTTGCATTGGCTACAGCATAAAATTCATCGCATGCTTTTGATAGTGGTATATCGTTTAAATTATCACCAAATCCGATAATTTTGTCATAGCCATATTTCTCTCGAAGATATGTAACTGCACTAAACTTTGAGGCTTCACATGAGCAAACTTCTAGGTACATATGTTCTAAATTATATATATCGTGATAGTATTCGATATGCAAATCACTTTCTTTTTCTATCCTATCAAAAATACCTTGTAAATTTTCCTGTGTATCTGCCACTGACATATATATCCAATTTTTATCAATAATATCAACGAACGATTTCACTTGAGTAAAGACTTTATTGTATTTTATTTCTCGCTCTTTAATAAATTCCTCACCCTCTTTTGTGTGGACATTTTCATAATACGTGCTAAGCTCATTCCCCTCAAGCACATACACAAAGATGGATACCTGCTCCCCTTTAATCGCTCGAATTAACTTTTCTTTGCAGTCCCTATTTATTAGGCACACTTTTTCATACGCTTCTTTTTCTGTATTATATATGCATACACCATTCATTAATACAATTGGTGCATTAACTTTTACTCCACTAAGTATTGATTTTACAGTAGCATAACTTCTTGCAGTAGCTGCTGTAAAATAATCACCTGAAGCAACAATTTTATTAATCCCTGCTTTGGTATTCTCACTTAATTCCACATCTTTATTTAGTAAAGTTCCATCTAAATCGGAAATATATAAAATTTTCATCGTAATCTCCTTAATGTCACACGGCAATAAAATCATATGGCGTGCCCGACGAAACGGGCACATGCCTAATAAATAATCCTTCGGATTATTTATATTTCACGCAGTGAAATATAAATCTGCCATGTGGGGCATTCCTGC
>CAYJII010000020.1:0-41500 GCA_964370225.1 uncultured Oscillospiraceae bacterium
AAAGCTGACAAACACGTTATGTGTGAAAAACCAATGGCTAAAACTTATGCTGAAGCTAAAGAAATGGTTGAAGTTGCTAAAGAAACTGGCAAACTTTTAACTATCGGTTACCAAACAAGACAATTCAAAACTTCACAATACCTAAAAAAATGTGCAGTTGATGGCCAATTCGGCGATATTTACTACGGTAAAGCACACGCTATCCGTCGTAGAGCAGTTCCAACTTGGGGCGTGTTCTTAAACGAATACGAACAAGGTGGCGGTCCACTAATCGATATCGGTACTCATGCACTTGACTTAACTCTATGGATAATGGACAACTATGAGCCAGAATCTGTTATGGGTTCTGTTTACAAAAAATTAGGCAACCAAACTGAAACTGCTAACGCATTCGGCGAATGGGATCCTAAAGAATTCACAGTTGAAGATTCAGCTATGGGTTACATCAAAATGAAAAATGGCGCTACTATCAACCTAGAAGCTGCTTGGGCTCTTAACACTCTTGACGTGGATGAAGCTAAAACTTCTGTTTGCGGTACTTTAGGCGGAGCTGACATGAAAGACGGCGTAAGACTAAACTACGTTAAAAACAACGCACAAGTTGTTGAAGTTCCAACACTAAACGAAGCTAGCGGCGGCGTTGCTTTCTACGAAGGTGTTGTTGAAACTCCAACAGTTAAAGAGCAAATGGTATTCTTAAATGCAATTGAAAAAGGTACTCCTTTAACAGTTTTACCAGAACAAGCTTTAGTTGTAACTCAACTACTAGAAGCTATCTATGAGTCTGCTAAAACAGGCAAAGCAGTATATTTTGACTAATATTTACTAAAACTTAATAGTTAATAGGCAGGCGTATAGTCTGCCTATTGCTAAATAAAATAATATATAAGGAGTCAACGACATGAAAGCACAACTAGCACTACAACTATGGAGCGTAAAACAAGCGTTCATAGCTGACTATAAAGCAACACTAAAAAAAGTTGCAGAGCTCGGATTTAAAGGCGTTGAGTTCGCTGGCTTTAATCAATTAGGAGCAGAAGAACTTGAACTGATTAAACAAGGCGGCATCGAAGCTATGTTTAAAATCCCACAAGAAAAATTCATTAAAATTCCTGCTGAAGACATGAAAGCTTGCCTAGAAGAAGTTGGTCTTGTACCAATGGGGTCACATGTTGGCGAAGATTTAATTTTAAATAATCTTGATGAAGTGATTGAATACCACAAAGCTATCGGCTGTGATTATATCATCTGCCCTTATTCAAATGTAGACGACAAAGATAAACTTATTGAGCTTATCGCAAAATTCAACGAAGCATCAAAAAAACTACAAGAAAACGGTATGCACCTAGGCTATCATAATCATGCTAACGAATTTATTGAGCATGATGGAAAATTAGCTCTTGACATGATTTTTGAAGGTGTTGATGGACTAGTTCCTGAAGTTGACACTTACTGGGTATACAATGCAGGTTACGACTTTGTTGAGTACTGCAAAAAATATAGTGGCAAATTCATCTCACTACACTTAAAAGACGGAACAAAAACCGAAGACACACCAATCGGTGAAGGCGAAGTTGATATTCAATCCGTACTTGATCTTGCTAACGAAATTGGCGCAAAATGGCTTGTTATGGAAGATGAAAGCAAAACTCGCGACGAGTTTGAGTCTGTATCAACAGGTATGAACAACCTTAAAAACAAATATAAATATTTATAAATTACATTAGTTTCCACAAAGACTATTATAGCAATTTTTGACTATAAAAACATATCTTTTGACATGAAACTAAAAAGTAGAAATGATATAGTATAAATTAACGGAGGATAATATTATGAAATTAGGCGTATTTGCTGTATTGCTTGCTAATAAAACACTTGACGAAGCTTGTGCTTACCTAGCTGGCAAAGGCGTACAAACAATAGAAATCGGTTGTGGCGGTTACCCTGGAACTGCACATTGCGACCCTGTAGAACTTTTAAATGACGATGCTAAATGCAAAGAGTTTTTAGCTACAATTGAAAAACATGGTTTACAAATCAGCGCATTAAGCTGCCATGCTAACCCTGTTCACCCAAACAAAGAAATTGCTAAAAAATTCGATGACGATTTAACAAATGCTATCTTACTTGCTGAAAAACTTGGCGTTGATGTTATCAATACATTCTCAGGTTGTCCTGGCGATAGCGAAACTTCACAACTACCAAACTGGGTAACTTGCCCATGGCCTGAAGACTTCCTAGAAGTTTTAGATTACCAATGGAATAAAGTTTTAATCCCTTACTGGACTCAAAAAGTTGAGTTTGCTAAAGCACATAATATGCATAAATTTGCACTTGAAATGCACCCAGGTATGAGCGTATATAACCTACACTCACTAAAAAAATTAAGAGATGCTGTTGGTCCTGAAATCGGAGCTAACTTCGACCCTAGCCACCTTGTATGGCAAGGCATGGATCCAGTTGCTTGTATCAGAGAATTAGGCAAAATCGGTGCAATCTATCACTTCCACGCTAAAGATGTTAGAATCGACAAATACAACACAGCAATCAACGGCGTGCTAGACACTCAACATTACGCTGATGAACTAAACCGTTCATGGATTTTCCGTTCATTAGGTTATGGCAACGACTACACATTCTGGAGAGATATCGTTTCTGAGCTTAGACTTGCTGGATACGACGGTGCACTTAGCATTGAGCACGAAGATAGCTTAATGAGCGCTGAAGAAGGATTATCTAAAGCAATTGCTTGCTTAAAAGATGTGTTAATCTTTGAATCAAGAGGCGAAGTATTCTGGGCATAATTTGTCTATAGTACAGTGAACTTTTTGTAGCGTCGCGTAATTAATTATTTGATTGCATGGCGCTACTTTATTTATGAGAGGAGAAAAAACAATGGCAAACAAAAAAATTGGAATGGGCATCATTGGCTTTGGCGGAATGGCTCAATGGCACACAAAAAAAATTGCTGAAATCGAGGGGCTCAATTTAATAGGTACTTTCGACATTAGACAAGAAAGACAAGATTTGGCTATCGAAAAGGGGCTAACTGCTTACGAAAGCCGCGAAGCTTTACTAGCTGATGAAAACATTGGTTTAGTGCTTATCGCTACTCCAAACGATGTTCACAAGGAAATCGCTATTGCAGCTATGCGCGCTGGCAAAAACGTTGTTTGTGAAAAACCAGTTTGTATGAATTCTCAAGAGCTAGAAGAAATCATCGCTGTTCAAAAAGAAACAGGCAAAGTATTTGTTGTACACCAAAACAGACGTTGGGACGAAGATTTCCTAACTGTTAAAAAAATGTACGACGAAGATATGCTAGGCGACATTTTCAGAATTGAATCAAGAGTATTAGGCTCAAGAGGCATCCCAGGCGACTGGAGAAAAGAAAAAGCTCATGGTGGCGGCATGGTTCTTGACTGGGCTGTTCACTTAGTTGACCAAGCGTTAATGATGATTCCTGAAAAAGTTAAAAAAGTGTACTCACACCTAACTTTCGTTTCTGGCGCAGAAGTAGATGACGGCTGCTACATCGACCTTACTTTCGAAAGCGGACTTATCTTCCATGTAGAAATCGGAACTAACAACTTCATCAACCTACCTCGTTGGTACGTAACTGGTCTAAACGGCTCTGCTACAGTTGAGTGGGATTTATCCGGTCAAATGGTTAAAGTTGTGAACTTTGACATTGGCGAGGCTACTCCTATCGTTACTGCAGCTGGTTTGACTAAAACAATGGCACCAAGAACTGATGATAGCATTAAAGAAGTTGAAATTACTAAAGTATCTGCTGATATCTTAGACTACTACAACAATGTTGTTGCTACAATCAACGGTGAAGCTGAAATCATCGTTAAAAATGATCAAGTTCTACGCGTGTTCAAACTACTAGAAGCTTGCTTTAAATCACATGAACTACAACAAGTAGTTGATTTTGAATAATATACCCAAATAAGGAGTAATTTATTTCTCGTTTGGAAATCAGGGGAATTACTTTTCTTAGTAGTTCCCCTTTAATTTTGGAGGCAATTATGATAACAATAGATAAAGCTAATATAGACGATTACTCAGCTCTAATGAAAATGCTTGGGGAAGCTTTTATCGTGAGCGAAACTGGTAAAGAAACCGACTTCCCCGCACTGCTACCAAAACTATACGAAAGCGGTGTTGACACAATGCAGCACCACTATATCCTCAAAGACGATGGCAAAATCAAAGCAAATGTTGCCGCTATTCCATTGTCGCTTAATGTTCTGGGTTCAAAGCTAAAAGTAGCTGGCATCGGCATGGTTAGCGTGTCAAATGACGCTCGCAAAAATGGTTATATGCGACTGCTCATGAATCAGGCAATTGACGATATTAAGTCGAGCAAATATGACTTTGGCGTACTCGGCGGACATAGACAGCGCTATGAATACTTCGGATTTACTCCATCAGGCGTGAGCATGGAGTTTGCATTGGAAAAACATAATCTTTTGCATTTATTCGGTGTCGATAAAACTACAAAATATACTTTTAGAGAAATTGTGTCACATGATGTCGCACTTAGCAAAATTCTCAGGCTGTATAATAAAAAGTCCGTACATGCAGATAGAGATAGCGATAATTTATTGCGTGTGCTAAAAACTTGGGAGGCAAAACCTTTTGCTATCTACAATAAAGACGAACTTGCAGGCTATCTCGTACTCTCAAAAGATGGCTATTCCATCTGTGAAATTGAGCTGTATGATAATGATACTTTGGGTGAAGTGCTGTATGATTTCTATTTTTCACACACTGAAAAAGAAAAAGCGCTAAAGATAGTTGATGTGCTACCAAATGAAACTGAAAAAATGACATACCTCAGCAAAGTGTGCGAATACTTCCATATCGAAACGCCGTGCAATGTTGCTATTTATAATTTCTTGAGCACCATGCAAACTTTTGCAAAGCTTAAAACTTCATACACAAAAGTCCCTGATGGCAGCTTTGTGATAGAAATTAAAGGCGTGCAAAAATTAAAAGTAATATGCAAAGATAATGTCGTGAGTGTTATCCCAACTTTGGATGCACCTGATATTTCTGTGGATTATTTGACAGCGATACAGCTTATCTTCTCATGCATTAGCGCTCAAACTAGCTTTGGCCAGGAGCTAAATCCCACCGCTAGAGCGCTATTCCCGCTACCTTTGGTATATCCACATATCGATAATGTTTAACATCTTTTTACTAAAATGTAATCACCTTGTAACTTGATATAGCGCTATTTATGCGGTATTATATATAATAGAATAGATATAATATAAAAAGGACGAGGTAAATTATGAAAAATATACTAACTAGATTATTAGCACTTACTTTAGTAATGGCACTATTTTTATTAAGCGGTTGTACTCCTATTGGCGGCGACAGCGATGCAGATAACAACCAAAATGAAAGCCAATCCGAGGACGAAACTTCTTCAGAAGACGAAACTTCCTCTGAATTAGAAGATGAAAGCGAAGACGAGAGTGAAGACGAAAGTGAAGATGAAACTTCCTTTGAAGACGAGACTTCCTCAGAACCCGCAGAAGATCCAAAACCTGATAACACGGTGGATTATGCACAATACTACCAAACAGATAAATACGATGATATTAAGTCGGATTTAGGCGTATTATTGGGAACACAACCAGACGAGCTTAATGATTACACGATTTATCAACATGAAGATGTATCCGTGAGCGTAGATAAAAATGGTACAATCCAAACTATCACCCTACATAAAAACGCACCACAAAACTATTATTTGCTAGGCGTGACTACTGGAATGTCCAGAAGCGAAACTCTCAGCATATTAGGCGAACCATTTAGCACAGACAATACAACTGATATGCCATCTGCTTCGTACGAGCTTGAAGTTACAGGCGGTATGAGCGGACTTAAAATGTACTTTGATGAAAATGATACTGTAGTAGAAATTATACTACTTAACTACATTCCAGCTGGTATGGTTGGGTAATTTACAAATTTAAATGCTGTGAGAGTTATATAACTCTCACAGCATTTTTGCTTTTTCATTTAGTTTTAAATGTTCATCAGCGCCAAATACGCCTGTACTCCGATATTTAAAACATCTTCGTCTATATCAAATTTGTTATTGTGCAAAGCAATATTCTTGCCTGTACCCAAATACATAAAGCACGATGGTTTACTCCTACAGTAAAACGAAAAATCCTCCGCGATTAGGAATGGCTTTTCGTACTCGTGAAAGTCAACCATGTCGCTCAATATGCCCTTTACCTTTGAATATACACCCTCATCGTTAAACAAAGCTGGGTACCCCTCTGTATAGCTCAGCTCAATCTTGCAACCATACAAAGCCTCATACTCTGCAAAAATTTCGTGTGAGCGCCTCATCATCATGTCGAATATGCTATCATCAAAGCAGCGATATGTCCCTTTTAACGTCACGGTGTCAGGCAAAATATTGCGCATAGTCCCAGCGACAATCTGACCAAATTTAAGCAGGCGGTGTTCACTCGGCGCAATCTCTTCCCTCTCCATTTCGTACAAACGCAATATCAACTTAGATGCAATCTCAATCGCATCAATTCCATTTTGATACTCAGCACAATGCGCGCTTTTTCCAGTGATAACGATATCCACTTCGCTCGTGCGCGCCATAAACTCGTTCGCCCTACTGCCGATTTGCCCCTTCCCAATATTAGGGTGCACGTGAAAACCCAGCACTGCTTTTGTGTTAGTTTTATCCAAAACTCCCGTACTGCAAATTCTTTTTGCGCCACCTATCGTCTCCTCTGCTGGTTGAAATACTAGCAAAATATTATTCTCAAACGCAGATCTAGGTAGCTCGTTTAATTCTTCTGCAAATCCCAGTAGCATGGCTGTGTGGCAGTCATGCCCACAAGCGTGCATCCTTCCCTCATGCTCTGAGGCATAAGAGAGATTTGTCGCTTCTAGCACTGGCAGTCCGTCGATATCCGCACGATATGCGACAGTTTGAGTTTTACCTGCATTAAAATAGGCAAGCACTCCCGTGTTTAACACTTCGGTTATCTCACAGTTTAATTTTTTTAAGACATTCAGTATATATTCCTTCGTTTTATACTCTTTGTCGCTAAGTTCAGGTATTCTATGCAAATTTTGTCTGTGCAAAATACTATTGTTCATCGTAAATTTTCTCCTTTAGCGTTACTGTTCTGCCACCACATTTGTGCGCATCTTTTCGCTTGCATCGTTCTTATTCTTTTTAATAATCTTTATTCTAATGAGATAAAAAATCTCTGGAATACATTTTCTAATATGCAAATCAATTGAGTTTCTAAACGTTGTTATAACACTAACATCGCCATTATATCCGCCCGTTTTGTATTTACACTCCTCTAGCATTGTGACTATCCGCTCTAGCTCAGTACTCATCCTCGGCGAAAAGTCGCTATAACCCGCCTTGCTACCTACATGAAAACTGCTTAGTTCCTCCACACCAAATGGGTGGTAATATTTATATACTCGGTAGAAGAATTGTCTGCTTGTCTCCGTTTCCCCCTGTTTTAATCTAACCATAGCCAATAGATTTGTAAGGGAATTGTACACAATCTCAAAGTCATTAGATGCCATCATCACCTTAATTTTGCGCTTTTTAGCATCTATATAAAATATCGCAGATAGCGATAATGCCACTGCTACAAAATATATCATCAGCGGAGGCAGCCATATATCCATGCTTTCTTGTAAAAATTTAAGCACCGCAACAAAAACACTTTCGCCCGAAGATTGCGCCTCTTGCACTACTTCCAGAGGGTTTTGTGGCAATACTTCTTGCTCCATCTCTGGCATATCAGGCACTTGTGGAGCTTCTGTTTCGCCCGTGTCAACGCTACTGTCGACATCTTCCTCTGCGCTGTCTTGTGCGTCATCTTCTCCATTAAGAAACGCAGCTAGACCTAAGTACTGCTGCTCGGATATATTCTCCGAACTCGTCGCTGGAGTTGGATCAAAATCAACGAAACCTACGCCCGGCAAAAACACTTCAACCCACGCATGTTTGTTTTCACCTGTAATCTCTAAATTTTCCAAGTATTCCCAGTCATCATTATTCACTACATATCCTGAAACATATCTGCACGGGATACCCATACTTCGCAGTAGCACAAGTAAACTCGTAGCGAAAGATGTGCAATATCCTTCTTTTTGCTCAAATAAAAAGCTATCCACAAAATCATCTGTAAGAATATTACCAGGTGTTGTGCTGTATTCATACTCTTGCAGTAAATATCCCGTAACCATAGTTGCAAGCTTTATTGTATCACTCACACGCATGACTTCTTCATCATATGTGTAATGCTCTGGATATTCTACTTCACCCAATGCATAAAGCTTAATCTGCTCAGCTAAATCATGCGTTCTCTGCGTTACCGTGTCTGGTAATTGCAAATACATATCGTCCACTTCTAACATGTCTTCGTTAAGCATCCCCGCCATGATAAAGTCATAGTACTCATCAGAATATTCAGCGATCATCACATCATATCTATCGCCTTGCTCAAAATTTCCCTCAGAAAAAATCTCACTATATTCGTTTGTTTTAAACTCAGGTGCTTGCGCATATGTGTTATTAACTATCTTTGTTAGCTGTATAATATTTTTTTCCTGTGGAAAATACTGGCTATTATACTCCTCAAAAACTATTTCATAATATGTTGCCCCAATATTGCCCATTCTCATAAAATCCAATTCCGTGTGAAATGGCAAATTCTCATCTTCGGTGAGCAATTTTGTTTTTTCAAACCCATCCCCCGTATAATAATCATAGACATTTGTCTTGAGCTTTAAATCATTCCACGTGCTCACAGTAAAATACACCTCATCATTTTGGCGTAAATCTCCTCCCAATAGAATGCTCTCATCTTCGTTTACAAATACTTGTGTGTACATGTCTTCAAGGTAGTCGAAACTGTCAAAAACGTCGTCAACCACCCCATTTACCTCATTGATAAATTCTCGCGAGTAGTAGTCTCTTGGCACAAACTGGATAGCTGTAATCATTATAGCAAAAGCGGTACTTATCGCCACCACTCGCTTTATCTGAAAGCGATGGTACGATTGTGTCACCGTGTTTTTTCGCAACCCCTTTTTATATAGCGACAGATTAAACAGTAGCGCCACCACAAACAAAAATGATAAAAACAGCACCGTGTAGTCATTCCATGTAGCTACTTGGCTTAACACTACAAATGCCGCAGTTGCAAGCACGCCAAATATACCGACTGCAATCGGGAAAGCTGAGAGGTAGTAGAGTGCAAGCAGTGGCACACATAAAGCTAAGTAGCCGCCCCATTTTATCGCATCGCCATATTTTTCGTGGGTAAATACCGCCTCGCTAGGGCTTGAGTTCAAGATAAAAGCGCTAATCTCGCCTACATAGTTAATAAGGGGCTCCTTTTCCACAAGAAAAACATAAAATAGCGCACACAATATCCCTACGCCCAAAAATGATAGTGCGTATAACTTACGGATATGCAAGAATGAGATTGCTTCCCACAAAAACAAGTTAGCAAAGAATATCTGCAAGAAGTACTCACTCGAGATGTTTAAAATGCTCATAAAAACTACAAATGAGATTATTGAGGCGAGTAAACCAAAGATAAATCCATTTATTGCGCAATTTATGACATCATTTAATTGTATTTTTGAGTTTGTTTTCCCCATATTAACTCAACTTTCCTATTCGGTGAAATAGCTTTCATCGACAATAACTATTCTTGCACCCATCGTGCTACTAAAGATTTGCTCAAGCTTTTGTTTATACTTTATCGCATCATATGCCAAAAAAATGATGCTATCCTCAGGCAATGTTGCGAGCAAAGAAATATCTCTTTTCGCATCATACTCTGACATTATAAATCCAGTAGGCATATCATCCTTATTTGCCGCTAATAAGTCAACCTCTTCATCGGTAATCAGCGTGTGTAACGCTAAATCCATCGGCAAGCTGTTGATATTTTGGTTGGTATACACCGCGTTTGACCCATCAAAAAATGTGATGCGCACTTCCTCGCAGTTGCAGTCGAGATAATACGTTACCACCGCTAAAAGCGCTTCTGCCGCCATGTCATACGAGTGAAAATTATATCTATCTAACAAAATATTAGCGCTCGTCCCCTTAAGCGGAGCTGAAAACTCGCGCACCATGGTTTTTTTCAGTGCAGCAGACTTCTTAAAGTTGATAAGTTTTAACGGGTCACCAGGAATATAAGCGCGATTCCCGATAAAATCATCAAAGTTTGTAGGTTTGTATACATTCACATCTTTCACGCTCTCGCGCTCCTCAATGATGTATGGCTCAAGTGTCAGTATCTTACTTTTCGGTAAAACTACCACTGATAAATTTTCGCTTCTGCTATGGTTAATATCCTCTGCTATCTGAAAAAGCCCAAAAAAGCTCCTCACATAAACCATGTCTGCACCATAATAATGCCTACCGATTTTCCCAGCTGTAAACTTAATTTCAAATATTGCAGGAATTTGCAAATACGTGGGTTTATCCTCCCCCACATGTTTATAGGAAACGACATATGTCGGTGCAAAAAAATCACTTTTTTGCTCTATCTCAATGTTTAAGTAAAAAGTATCTTCTCGCAAAACTTTATTCCTCGATAGAGCTTGCGACACCTCAACCCTTTTTACAATTAGGTAAAAATATGCACAATCCACTATAAGCAGTGCTACTGACAAAAAATATGTACTCCACAAAATATAGCTCCCATAATATATGCATATCAGGTAAAACAGTATTAGAAAAACCACATACCCATACAAATACATACGTGGCTTTTTCACTTGACCTTTTACTCTTTTCGTCTTTTTCATAAGCTGTAAACCTCTGCGTTACGCATGTTGGTTTTGTACGATTTCATTTATTATCTCTTTTGAATATTTTGCACTTGTGAGCCCATGCAGCTTATTCGTCAAAATCAGTCTATGGGCAAGCACATGTGGAGCTAAAAAATCCACATCGTCGGGCACAACATAATCCCTGCCGTGCATATATGCTTTTGCCTGTGCACATCGCATTAGTGCAAGAGATGCCCTAGGCGAACAACCAAGCGCAATTTTAGGATGATTTCTCGTATTTTTTATAATATTTATGATGTATTTCATCACAGAAACATTGACCTCTATTTCGCTAACTTCTTTTTGTAGCGTTAGAATTTCTTCCCCTGTCAAAACTGAGTTTACGCTGGGCAGTTTCTCGCTCGTACGGAAGCGAGACAGCAACAAAAGCTCATCATCAAAAGTAGGATACCCCATTGAAATCCGCATTGTAAACCTGTCCAGTTGAGCCTCAGGCAGTGGCGAAGTTCCCACGTTTTCAATTGGGTTTTGCGTTGCTATAACCATAAACGGCTGTGGCACTTTCATCATATTAGAGTCCACTGTAATTTTATACTCCTCCATAACTTCAAGCAGGGCAGATTGCGTTTTGGGTGAAGCTCTGTTAATTTCATCAACGAGTAAGAGATTAGTCATAACAGGACCCTCAATGTACTTGGTATTTCCCGTGTTTACGTCGTACATACTAAAACCTAATATATCCCCCGGCAAAACATCGGGAGTACATTGCACCCTCGCAAAATCTATATTACATGACCTAGCTAAAGTAGATGCTAACAGCGTTTTCCCCACACCTGGCACATCTTCAATAAGCAGATGTCCCCTTGCTAAAACACAGATAATCGTCAAAAAAGTCGGCGTACCCTCTCCAACTATAATCTTCGTTACTTCCTCAAAAACTTTCTTCATATTACACCATAGCAATGCACAATATATTGCACAGTCCTTTCGTAATTCTAGCTAAATTGTATGCTTTATTATAGCATAACTATACAATTTTTGCAAGGCAAACAAAAAGAGCTTTAACAGTTTTCTCTGCTAAAGCTCTTTAATTATTCTATAATTTTTACGGTAAAACGTATACATCCATAGTTTTTGCGCCAAATCTACAGCTATCGTCATACGATACGAAGAATAGGTCAATTAGCACTGAGCCATCGTTAACCGCAGTCCCGGTGTCCCCAACAACCGCACTTCCGTAAATAAAGCTTCCGTCAGGCGTCTTAACATAAAGTTTTGTACCTTTTGGGAATTGGCTTAAATTCATCGCAACAGACCCTTGTACAAGCTTAGTCGGACGACCAAAGTTGCTATAAGCAGTTGCTTTACCAGTGTGCTTGCTAATATAGTTTACAGGGTTTCCGTTAGCATCAAGTTCTACGCCCCAATCAAGAGTAGACGCATGCACGTACATATTCCCTTCAATGAGTTTTTCTGTAACAGGCTCTTTTGTGATAGTTTCAGAAATAATCTCGCTCTCAACGATAACTCCGTCGATTAGTTTATTTTTCGTTACTATTGTGCGCTCGCCATCTTGCCCCGACACATCAACAGTTACTCTGCCATGTTTAATTAACGGAGTTTCGGTTGTAATAGTTTCAAACGGTATAACCTCAGTGGAAGGAACCTCCTCATAAGTCACCCTGTTAATTGTTATTTGCATGTCTTCAACAAGTTCAGTGCCAAGCTCTGTGTTGATTAAATCCTCTTCACCCAGCGTTACGTTCGCTCGACTAAGTGCATCTTCTACAGTACCATGTGCTATTTGCACTTCGATGTCGGTAGCGTCTGCGCTAACTGTAACCTCAAATGCTCTTAAGATGTTTATCGTTGCACTTTTGTTTTCGTCAAAACCCGAAAACTGCACTACATCAAACTCGCCTAACTCAATGCTTTCATTCTCGATAATTTCGTCCAAATTATTTGTTAGCGAATATTTTGTGTAAGAATATTCTTCGTCAAGCACAGTTATCCTATACGAAATTGTGTTCATACCAATGAGTAACGCTACTGCAAAAATGCAGAATGCGATTAACACAAGGATACGAACATACACTTTTGTGTTCTTTAAATAATTTAATGATGCCACTATATGTAACTCCTTTTATACTTTCAAACGGAAAAACTTTTCACAGACATCGTAAAAAGTTACACTTTGTTACTATTTTTAGATAATTATACGTGTTTGGTCAGCATTTGTCAAGCAAAAACAAAAGATATTTTTAGTGATTATGCACAAAGTTCATTCCTCATATTAAGCTAAAATTACAGATACAATGTAAAATCCTCGTATTTTTAGTGTTATTGCATAAGGCATTTGCGCTCAATTTCGTCATTTTGTAGAAAGTTAAGCTTATCTTAATTTTACTAGGTTTAACACAATATTGCCTTTTTGGATATCGATGACACCGTAGCTAGGGCTTGAGCCACTTGGATAGCACGGACTTCCAGGGTTCATAATATATAGTCCGTCATCAAAATTTGTAAAGCTTTTGTGGGTGTGACCATATAATATTATATCGGCAGATATGTTATTTGCACACTTAATCAGTGGATTTAATCCCGACTTTACATAATAAGTATGTCCGTGGGTGAACGCTATGGTTTTTGAGCAGACTTCGATTGTGCGGATATCTGGCAAATCGCAGAAAAAGTCGTTGTTTCCGCGCACTGCATAAAATGTTAAATCTGGGTAGAGCATCATTGCACTGCACACTTCATCATACCCATCACCTAGATGAATAAAACAGTGCGCTTCATGCATATGTTTTTTTATGATTTCATTGAATTTTAAAAAGCTTCCATGTGTGTCTGAGACGACAATTATTCTGGTCATGTCCATATCTTTATCCCTCTTTAAGTAATAGCTACATTAATGCTAGCATAAGTATTAACATAATACCATGTTTTACTACACAATTTCAATAGTATTATGTTAAATAATTGCTGTGCAAAAGCTTTTGCCGAAATTTTGGTCGAATACATATCGACAGTGGAGGAAACTTATGAATTTTAACAACAAAAATATGGAAAGCCTCATAAAAACTGCTTCCCAAAAGCTTGGCACAAATCCCGAAGCGCTAAAAGCACAGTTGGAGAATGGCAATTTTGAGCAACTGATGAATAGCCTATCACCCGCTCAAGCACAGGGCGTTAAGCATATGCTAAACAATCCTAAAATGGCGCAGAAAATGATGGAAAACCCACAAGCAATGGAAATGCTCAAAAAAATGATGAGCAAATAAATATAGTCTTACGAGCTGTCCCGAAAAAATCGGGGCAGCCACAAGGAGGAAGATGCTATGGACGACATGTTTGCAAAAATGCAAGAGATATTATCAACAGAGGAGGGGAAAGCCCAACTCAATAGCCTTGCTGATGCGCTCGGGCTCAATTCGCAAAATCATGGTAGCAACAGCTCGCAAAACAACTCAAACACACAGGGTGGCTTTGATATATCACAGCTCGCTTCAATGCTTGGTCAAAATGCAAATAGTCAAAACAATTCCGCAAGTGGCTCAAACTCAGGCGGTTTTGACTTTTCTGCTTTGTCAGGACTACTTTCTGGCAATTCTGATAAAGGCACAGGTGACAGCGGACTAAACCTCGGCGCTCTCATGGGCATACAACAAATGCTGGGTGCGTTTAATCAAAATGACGATATCAACACAAATTTGCTTTTAGCACTGCGCCCTCATTTTTCAGATGAACGTAAAAACAAAATTGATCAAGCAGTCAAGATGCTCAAGCTGTTTACTGTGCTTCCGCTACTTAAAGACAGCGGTATTCTCGGTAATTTGCTCGGATAAATATGTAGACCTAAAAACACACGCCGACATAATCGGCAGAATGGAGTAAATCAGTATGGCTCAAAACGACTTTTCGCCCAATCAAATAAGGACTATGCAAGAAGATGCTATTACACGTGTCAGAGAGATGCAGCGCCGCTCACAGGAAAGACTGCGTCAGAGCAATAATATGATGAATAGCAGTACAAACTATGCTCAAGGCGCAACCCCTGCGACAGAACCATCTAGCGAGGCTAATAACAATTCATCGAGCGAGAGCGCAAGGCAAGCAACTAATAATGTAGGACAAGGCACACACAATACTCAAAATTTTAATGCGCGTATGCAAAATCCCAACTTTAGGGCGCGCGGTAACTCTTCTCCACCTCGACAAGCGCAAGGGAGTGTGCAATCACAGCCACACCAGCAAGCTACTGCACCAAATCGCAACGCTGATTCATCACGCGACCCTGCAAGCGCGCTGAATTTGATACCCGACTCACTTTTCACACAGTTTAACATAGATAAGGAAACGGGTATCATACTCCTGCTCGTATTTTTACTTGTAAAGGAAAACGCATCGACTCCGCTCGTATTAGCGCTCTGCTACCTTCTTATATAGTTAGTCACCATCGTACACTAGCTTCATTCGATTAATCGAAGCTTTTTCGATATACGTCACCTGCTTTTCCTCGTCAAATGCAGTCACAAGCTCTATATTTTCCATTTTTGGATGCACTGTGTTAAAAAATGCGCTCGCTGGCCTGGAATAATTTTGGAAATCTAGTCGATTTATGCTGGTATCACAATTTGCAAAGAGATAGTCTAAAAACGAATCGAGCTCGTCATGCGTCTGCGGATTGAAATTTGTGTCGATAAACTCGCTCACAAGCTGAGCCGCTATGTCTATTTCCGCCTCTAGCATCATGTTTGAGCACCTAGCTCCGTCAAGCGAGTTTACACCGCTGTCAAACGTATATTCACTTGTTTTGAAGCTCTGCTCAACTTCAAAGCTCAAGTTCCCAAAGTAGTCCACTAGTGACTTAATATTGTATTTGTCCAGCCTTATATACCTGTCAATCGAGATTAAAAACATATTTTCCACCGCACTTACAGCAGTTTTCGTGCCACCATAGTCGTAATGCTCGCTTAATGTCATCGTCTTAACGTTCACCGTGCTTGATATTTCGTGTGGGATTGCCGTGACATAACATTTGTTTGTAACTGCATCAAAGCGCAGTAATACGAATAAATTCGCAGATAAATTTTTTGTCGGACAAGCTATGAGCAGTATGTTTAGGCTATCGTTATCTGTGGGGACATATGCGTTTGCGCTAACCATATCCACTGGTGATTGCTGTGCATTAAAATAATCCCTTTGATATAGGTAAAAGCCATAAAACAGCATGGACAAAAGTATCAACGAGATAAAGAATGCTTTTATAAAAGGCGAGTATGTTTTTAGGAAGTTCATATGTTTACGCTCCATTTTCTTTTATTGCAAATATTGCTTAATATTACTATTATTGGCAATTAAAATGAAAATAAACATAGCAAAAAACTGCCACAAATTAATGTGACAGTAATCTTTATCTAGCCTTCTATTCCGTAATAACCTGCGCTTGTATCAAAAAACAGTGGGATTTGCGGTGGGAAAAATGTGAAAATAAAAATTAGTGCTAAAAGTAATAGTAGCATAATTAGTGAGAATTTGAAGTATTTCTCTGGATCTAAATAGCTACACATAATTTTGTACGAAACTATAAAGCCGATTGCAATGTAAACAAATGTGGATATTATATCCACAGCCATAATATTCTCTCCCACTATTCCTGTGTATGTGTAAAAGAACACTATCATCAAAATGACCATTATCCACAGCGACATGGTTTTTGCAAATACAAATTTTTTCAAATCCAAATCCAGAAAGAAAAGCTCAACAATCGCATATAATATAAACGGAAATACCACAATCTTTACATGCTCCCATACACTCTCGTTGACTGGTGAGAAAAAAGCGAGAACCATATTCCCACCCGACCAATCATATAGGAAATGGAAAATAACTGCTAATGCGCTGACTATAAAAAATCCTACAATTTCAAACTTCTTAAAATTACTCGGACACATGCTCATAAATTCACCGCCTTAAAATAAGTTTGTTGTTATATTTATATTCTAAAACTAAAAATTTATTCTATATTAGCAAAATAACAGTTGTCAGGACACTACCAACAACTGCGGGGAGAAGTATTTTGGCGATGGATAAAAATACAGGTTTTGGTTTTCTTTTTCGTTTTTTCACACAGAGGTTGTCCACATACTCAAGTGCTCTACTATTTATCACCTGTAGATTTTTGTCGACTTTCGGCGAGAGGAAAATCACCACTTTTTCAAAATATTCGTCGTTAGGATTTATTATCTCAATAATCCGTTTATTTACACCTTTTATCATATTTCTACCTTCTTTGCAACATAAATTTTCATGATACATTTTTTTATGACTATAAGTAAATTAATTTTACAAAATGATTATGTACCACATACATAGATTATATACATATTGTAGTTTTATTCTTAATATGCATGGTTGAAAACTCTGTTGAAAACGTGGAAAACTTTTGCTTGGGATTGTTGAAAACTCTGTTGAAAGTGTGGAAAACTCCTTAAAATAGGGTGCTGAAAGTTTGAAAAGGCTATGTTGAAAGCTATTTATTAACATATAGATACAAATAGTATATACAAATATTTTGAATATTTTTTGAACGAAAATGTTTTCGCCGTACAAAAATGTTTGTCTTTGACGGACAAACTACGCTGTTTTTACATGTGATTTACAAGATTTTGTGCAAAAAATAAATGCAAACAGTTTATAATAAACTGTTTGCATCGCAAATTTTATTGTGCATTTACTACTTCGATTGCTTTCATCAGCTGACGGTCAGTTGTATAGTCTTCTGGATCAATCTCAAGCTTCTCTTCTGGTGTCACTATAACTTCGTACTCTGGCTCAATTCCTATACCGTTAAAGTTTGAGCTAGTCGGTGGATTTAAGTATGCTGTCGTAATCTTCACCGCACTACCGTCATTTAGCGGATATGTGGTTTGCATTACGCCTTTACCGAATGTGGTCTCACCCACAGAATTAGCTTTATCATAATCTTTTAGCGCCATAACAAAAAGCTCCGCTGCACTAGCAGTATTACCGTTAGTTATAGTCACTATAGGCAAGCTCACTTGGTTAGCATCAGAATGTGCGAGCACTTCGCTTTCACCACTAGCATCGACAACGCTTGCAATTACGCCTTCTGGTATAATCATATCAATCATGTCCGTACACGAGTTTACAGTGCCTCCCCCATTATCACGTAAGTCGATGATAATGCCTTCTGCGTTATTGTCATACGCATATTCAATTGCACTTTCAAACTGATTTACTGAACTATCATTAAAATCTTCAATCTTAATATATGCGTTCTCCTCAATCATTGAGTAAAACACCGATGGCACCTCAATTTTTTCCCTAACAACAGTGTACTCGCTATCTACGCCATCTCGTCTTATTGTTACGCGCACCCTTGTGCCCTCATCTCCACGAATTAGCGCAAAAGCAGCTTCTCCGCCTATTACCGCTATATCTTCGTCGTCCACCTTAACGATTATGTCCCCTGCAACTATCCCTGCAGCCATCGCTGGCGAATTTTCATAGACATTTGCAATTTCCAAATATCCATTTTCAGCATTTATTGTTGCGCTAATTCCGATGCCCACAAGCTCACCTTTGTCCTCTAGAAGTTTTTCTTCATATTCGGACTCTGTCATATAGTCTGCATATGTATCGTCTAGGCTGTCTACCATTCCATCAGCAATCGCATTTATCAGCTCTTCATCTGTAACGGACTCTATCGCATTTGCATCAAGCAATGCTTCAATTTCCCCAATTTTTTCATACATATTCTCGCGTTGCATTACATTAAAAAGCATGCTATTAAAAATGTCCTGTGAAAATAGCATTGTGAGCACAAAAACAATGCTCGCCACTATCCCCATGAACATAATTGCTACGCCAAGTGATATTTTCTTATTCATTTTAACCTCCGTGCAATGATTTTTTGTATTATACTAAAATTTAGCGGATAAGTCAAAAGAATATAAAGCAAATCCGCGATATCAATATAAAACATTCCATATTGTTTTGCAATAATGGAATGTTTTAATAAAATATTTTATCTTCTTACATATAATGCTGGGTCAACAGCGTCATATTTATCTGAACCCAACCTAATTTCAAAGTGAAGATGATTACCTGTTGAATGTCCTGTTGTACCAACAGCTGCGATAACATCTCCCTGTTCTACAAATTGTCCTGTAGTAACATACATAGCCGAGCAGTGTGCGTATAATGTGTATGTACCATCACCATGTGACATAATGATGTTTTTGCCATATCCTGTAGTTATGTCCTGTACTCTAATGATTGTACCTGTTTTCGATGCAACTATTGGAGTTCCGCCAGCTGCCGCGATATCCATACCGTAATGCCATGTACCCCAACGAGGTCCAAATGGCGAGGAAACATATCCCGCGTTCGGTGTTGGCCAAATAAATCCTGATGATGGAATATAGTCAGGAGGTGTAGTACCTTCTGCTTCTGCTTGTGCTTGTAATATTGCTAATACTTCGTCTTGGCTATCTTCTATAGCTTGCTCAGTTTTAGCTACTTCTGCTTCGAGTGCAAGTTGGTTATTTTCTAAATTCGCTTCTGTAGTTTCGCTTAAAGTGTATAGATTATTTAGTTCGTCAGATTTTTGTTGGAAGTTAGCTTCTATGCTCTCAAGCTCAGCTTTATCTTCTAAATTTTGAGCTTTAACAAACTCTACAGCATTTTTATCGTCTTCGAGTTGCTCTTTTAAGTCTTCAAGCTCAATTTTTTGTAATGATAAAGTTTTCATGATATCTTTATCATTTTCCGATATGCTTTTTAGCGCTTCATTGATACTTAAAAACTCTGTAAAAGTTGTTGCTCCAAATAATAATCCCAACATCGAGTTGCTTGCATCCGCCATGTACATAGCGTCTAGCCTATCTAAAAACAACGCTTCTGTTTCATCAAACTCAGCTTGTTTCTCTTCTATCTCAACATTTTTTTTGTCAATCTTAGCATTAAGCTCTGTAATTTCCAAATCGTTATCTGCAATCTTCGCATTAACTACTTGAATTTGTTGTTGATAAAGGTCAAGTTGTTCTTTAACTAGCGCAATATCTTGAATATATCCCGCTTGAATTTCGTTTTCCTTATCAATCTCACTTTGCAAATTCTCTATATTTTCATTTAGCTCATTGCGCTGTGCCTGCAAATCTGCAATCTCTTGGTTAAGTTCTAACACAGTTTTTGCTTCAACTTTATAAGAAGTCGGGACAAAAACAAAAGTTATAAAAACAATGATAGCTAAAATCATACTCATTGCTTTATGTTTTCTACTGATACCTATCTGCATTTATAATGCCCCCTATACTTTTAAATGATTTCTTATGCTCAGTGCACTACCGATTACCCCGATAAGCACACTTGCTGATGCAAAAAATATCGCTAAATCTACTGCGATTGCTTCAAACGGCATGATATTTTCCGCCGCCGATTGTATCCATTCCGACGCGTATACTGAAAATCCCTCAACTATATAAGAGTAACCCAGCCAAATAATACCATATGCGAAAAACGCTGATATTATCCCTAAACAAATTCCTTCTACCACAAATGGCATTCTTATAAAGAAATTTGTCGCGCCTACATATTTCATAATATTAATTTCTCTACGTCTTGAGAAAATTGTTGCTCTGATTGTGTTAAAGATGATTACAAGCGATACTATAACAAGCGCTGCCACTATGGACCAGCCGATAATATTAACAATATCTCTAATCCCTGTGATGGTGCTAGCTACATCCCCCGCTGCATTAACTTGATAAATCCATTCTATTTCTCGGATTTCATCAGCCGTTTGCTCGAGCATTGATAAATCGTGAACTTTAATTACAAATGAATGTCTAATGGGGTTTCTTTCACCCTCATAGTCTTCGAGTAAAGACCCAAGCTCGCCTAATTGCTCCTTTTGAGATTCTAATCCCTCATCATTTGAAACAAAGCGTATCTCGGATACGTTCGCAATGCTATCTATCTCAATGTAAATATCATCAATGATTGCTTGCTCCTCGGCGTCGACCGCTTCCTGAGTCAGAGCTACCGACTCTAAGCCCTCGCCTTCTTCTGCGCCATCCGTTTGCTCTTCTTGGCTATCCAGCGCTTCCATTTCATCTGGTTTATACATAAAGGCAACCATCTCGTTTTGAGATTCTATGTACCCTACCATGTTATTAATATTTTCAGTTAATAGCACAGCAAAACCCACAATCAAAAGACATGCTGTCAAAACTCCGATAGAAGCTAATGTCATCATTCTATTTGACCATAAATTTGTTGTGCCCTGTTTTAATAAATACCCAAAGCTACTGCTCTTCATGCTTTCCTCCTATATATTCATCAAATTCAATGCTACCGTTTTCGATTTTTACAGTTCTACCTCCAAAATGGCGCACTATATCGTGATCATGCGTAACCATTACTATGGTAGTGCCACATGAATTGATTTCTTTTAGCAATTCAACAATTTCATAAGAAAGCAATGGGTCAACATTTCCAGTCGGCTCATCTGCTATGATTAAAGGTGGGTCGTTAACAAGCGCTCTTGCTAGCGCTACCCTTTGCTGTTCACCGCCGGAGAGTTCATGCGGAAACCTTTTCGCTTTTTGCGAAAGCTTCATCAAATTCAAAATATATGGGACACGTGTTTTTATATATTTCGGCGAAGCTCCTGTAACCCTGAGACTAAATGCCACATTATCATAAATTGTAAGTGTGGGGATTAGCCTAAAGTCCTGAAAAACCACGCCCAGAGAACGACGAAATTTTGGGATATGCCTATTTTTTATCTTATTCAAGTTATGCCCATTAATGATAACTTTGCCCTCATTTGCAACTCGTTCTCTTAACATTAGTTTTATTATAGAGCTTTTACCTGCACCTGAAGAACCTACGATAAAGACAAATTCTCCTTTGTCAATTTGTAAGTTTACGTTTTTTAGCGCTCTGGTATCATTGTCATATTTTAGCGACACGTTGTTTAACTCTATCATTTTATTCCCCTGATTATACTAAAATTTTGCAGGATTTGAGCTTAGATATTTTTTAACCATTAATGCGATTTTGAATACGATTGCATGGTCAAATTCTCTTAAATCCAAGCCTGTAAGTTTCTTGATTTTTTCTAGTCTATACACTAGCGTATTTCTGTGTACAAACAGTTTTCTTGAAGTTTCAGATACGTTTAGATTGTTCTCAAAAAATCTTCTAATTGTGAACAAAGTTTCGTGATCTAAGCTTTCGATAGAGCCTTGTTTAAATACTTCTTTTAGGAAAGTTTCGCAAAGAGTAGTTGGTAATTGATATATAAGTCTAGCAATACCTAAATTGTCATAAGTTACAATGCTCTCTTCGTTGTCGAACACTTTACCCACTTCAAGCCCTACTTGAGCTTCTTTAAATGATTTAGCTAAATCTTTTATGCCAGTAACAGCTGTTCCGATACCAACAATAGCTTTTGTGTAAAACTCGCTACTTAATGTATCAACAATTGAGCGCGCAAGTTTTTCTAAATCTTTAGTTTCAATACCTGTTTTAATTTCTTTAATCAAAACAATATCAGTTTCGCTTATGTTAAACACAAAGTCTTTTTGCTTGTCCGGGAATAGGTTTTGTACAACATCATAAGCTGAGATATCATTAACTGAAAGTATGCGAATTAGCAAAGCTACACGGCTTACATCAGTGTTAAAGTGAAGTTCTCTTGCCTTGATGTAGATATCCCCAGGAAGGATATTATCTAAAACTACATTTTTAACGAAATTGTTTCTATCATACTTTTCGTCATAGTATTGTTTGATAGTAGATAGTGTGATTGCAAGTATTTGAGCATATTTTGACGCAACTTCGTCAACCCCCTCAACAAATACAGCATAATCCGCTTTCATATGGGCGCCAAAAGGCTTGTACGTATAACCATCACGCACAAAGATGTCGTGAGATTCATTTAAATCTAAAGCGATGAACTCATTGTTCATGCCGATTTTTGATAGCTCACTACATGAGATAATTGTTGCAGTTTCGTCCACAACTCCGATGATTCTGCCTACGGTTTCACGCATTTGATGCATTACACCTTGAAATAGTCTGTTTGACATAATAACACTCCATTCCGCCGCCTCTGCGACTTCATCAATTTGAACATATTTCCATCAAGCGTATTATGCCTCTGCCAACGCTTTTTTAGAAAACATCTTCATTTATATATATTGTACCTAATTTTTATGAATTTTGCAAGAATTTTGCATTAAAATCTAGTAAGATTTCAATGATTTTCATTTTTTTCAAAAATTCTTTGTTTTTTACAGTATTATTACCAAAATTTTGTCTATTTTTTTAGAAATTGTAACCTTTTGTTTCTTTATTGTAACTATATAGTAACATAATCAACTAAGATATATGTTAACAAAATATAAATTATTGTGAAAAAATCTAATTGGAGCAATTTAGTATGCAAAATAAGTGCACCTTGACAAATTATGTCAAGGTGCAAATTATACAATTATATTAGTTTTTCTCAAGCAATTCACTAAACTGTTCGTTCGGAATTGGTTTAGAGAAATAGTATCCCTGTGCAATATCGCAGTTTATCGAATTTAAAAATTCTACCTGCTCAATAGTTTCGACTCCTTCGCACACAGTTTTAATGTTCAGTTTGCTAGCCATGTCGATGATTGTCTCAATTACAAAGTTTCTGCGCTCGATATTTTCAGACTCAAGCAAGCTTCTATCAAGTTTTATCACATCAAACTCCAAATTCTGTAGTGTTTGGAACGACGAATAACCTGCTCCAAAGTCATCCATAGATAGAGTGAACCCCCTATTATGTAGCTCGGCAAATAAATTTGCAAACAGCTTTTCATCTTCTAGGATAGCCGTTTCTGTAATCTCAATTTCAATAAGCTTTCTTGGAACACCAATTTCATCAACAATTTGCGTAACTTCATCAACAAAATTTTCGTTTAACATATGAAGTCTCGAGAAGTTAATCGACACTGGTATCGGCGGAAAACCTTCATCAATGAATCGCTTAATAATTTTTGTGGTGTTTCTTAGCATATACTTATCAAGCTCGACTATAAATCCGTCCTGCTCAAATATTGGGATAAAGTCATTAGGGAATATAAAAGTTCCATCTGGGCGCTTCCATCTAACTAGCGCCTCCGCCCCACAAACAGACAAATTATCCAGATTATTTTTAGGTTGCAGATATACTACAAATTCTTCGTTTTCAAGCGCCTCATGCATAATACTACAAATGTAAGTGTTATGTAGGATTTGTGCTTTAATTTTTTCATCAAAGTCAAATACTTCATTGCTTTTTTGGTTTTTAGCAAAGTTATGTGTCAAGGTTATATTGTCAATAATTTCGTTGATATCTGTAGCCCCAAGCGGGATTTGATATCTACTGTATCTAAATTTAATGTCATACGAGGCAATAATAGGTATCCGATCTTTAAATATCTTCTCATACTGCTCCCGACGTTTTTTCGTGTTAGTAAAATCTTTATGCGTCCCAAATAATAGGAACTCGTCCGTCGCTACTCTAGCAAAAACATGACCTTCGCTCGTTTCCAAGCGCCCAAATTCACCCACTAAACCTAGCACTTCATCCCCAACCTCAAAACTAAACAGCTTATTTATAACATTGAAGTTTATTATATCAAACTTCATTATTACATACTGCGTGTCTGGGTTTTTCTTAAGTGCATATTCCATGTCTATCTTAAGCTTTTTAAGATTTGGTAGCCCTGTAAGCTCATCATAAAATGCGATTTTCTCTGTAAGCAACCTATGCTTTTTCTCGATTAATCTAAAGCGCACGAACACAATTATCGCAATTACTACAAACTCAATAAAAAGTAAAAATGTGTGAATTAGCACATTATTAGCCTCCGAGGCTATAATGTCAGACGGTACTGATACCGCTAAATGCCAATCCGAATTTTCAAGTGGCTCAAAAGCGAGTTCTCGTTGCACTCCGTCGATTTCGTATTTTAAGTTGCTTCGTTGCCCCACACTTAATAGTTCATCTAAACCTTCAGAGGCAATATTATTCTCAAAATCCAATTGACTTAATCTGTCAAAAAAACTCTCTCCATCTTGCACTGTACTATTATCAGTAGCACCGATAGTTACTCCTTTTGAATCAAAGAGCAAAGCATACCCATTTCCATCGTATGTAGAAACAAGCAAATCATCAAACCTTGATGCTGACAAATTGCCAATAACCACGCCTATTCTATTGCCAACCTTATCCGTTATTGAAGTTGCAATCTTAACCTTGCTTCCGTCTTCCTCTTCTGATAAGTCCAAATCGCCTACATAAACATCATTTTCTATAATTTCGTAGTAATCGTAAAAATCCGACACATCATATAAAACTCCTGTGGCTGTGTACGCAATTCCGTTGTTCTGCGCAATATAAATATCGCTAAGCGCACTATTCTCCTCGCAAAAAGCGATAAAATCAGACAATTCTTGTTCATCGAGCTCTACGCTAACGCCAAATCCCATTTCAACAGCTGTATCGCCAACTTCATTTAATAAGTCAAGCTGGTCATTGATCTCTCGTTCAAAAAAGACATTTTGCTGTGACGCTAACTCGTTCAACGTAGTAACAGTTGCATTATTAAGTTCAGCGTTTACATTATTCACATATATTGCTACGCTTAAAATTACCGTCAGCAGTAGCATAACAGAAGATATTAAGTTAGAAAGCGTTTTTTTAGTTTTCATTATGTATTCCCCTAAACGAAAAGTGAAATCTTAGTCGCATAAGTACTGTTTTTTGGTCGCATATATCCATATAATATTCTAACATTTTTAGCAAAGTAATTCAAGGCTTGCGAATTATTATTAATAAAATCAAGATTATCACCAAAAATTTGCGCTTATGATTGTCTATCTTGCTTTTTATCTGGCGATTTTTTTCTGAAAAACCTCTTGACAACTGAGCATATTCAGTATATACTGTTTATATTATATATATACAGTTAGGTGGCGAGAGTATGAATATCATTGTGAGCAACGCAAGCTCCCAAGCAATATATGAGCAGATATATAATCAAGTCAAGCTTGCAATTGTATCGAGCGAAATCAACACGGGCGATTTGCTCCCCTCGATACGCAATCTTGCAAAGGATTTACGGATTAGCGTTATCACCACAAAAAGAGCCTATGATGAGCTTGAAAAAGACGGGTATATTTACTCCGTTGCAGGAAAAGGTTTTTATGTTGCTGAAAAAAATTTGGATTTTATGCGCGAACAATATTTGACGGAAATCGAAGAGCATATGCGAAAAATACTAAGCATTGCGCCAATGTGCAATATCACCTCGGAAGAATTAATCGAGATGCTTTTGCTTTTATCTAAGGAGGGCTAAAAATGGACGCTATTAAAACAAACAATTTAACAAAACATTACAGCGGATATTCACTGGAGGGTTTAAATTTAACCCTACCCAAAGGCACAATTATGGGGCTAGTCGGCGAAAACGGCGCTGGCAAAACCACTACGATTAAACTTCTATTAGGCGCTATAACCGCTGATGCTGGCAGTGCTTGCGTGCTTGGTATCGATACTAGTGACAAGAGTTTTATTGACACAAAGCAAGACATTGGAGTAGTGCTAGACGAGGCTCATTTTCCAGATGTTTTGACAGCAGAAAAAATTGAGACAATCATGAAGTATACATATATAAACTGGGATAGCGAGCTTTTTTATTCATATACAGACAAGCTAAACCTCCCTATAAACAAGCCACTAGCAGACTTTTCACGTGGTATGAAAATGAAATTTTCACTAGCTGTCGCACTTTCTCATAAAGCAAAGCTTCTTATTTTAGACGAGCCTACAAGCGGTCTTGACCCTTTTGTAAGAGAAAGCATACTTGATATTTTAAACGAGTTCACACGGGATGAAGAAAATAGCATACTCATTTCCTCACATATCGTTAGCGATTTGGAAAAAATCTGTGATTACATCGCATTTATACAGCAAGGAAAGCTCACGATTTGCGAGGAAAAAGATATATTGCTTGAGAAATACGCTATCGTAAAACTTAGCGAAAAGCAAGCGCTACAGGTAGCAAATGATACATATATTCGCAAGATGAAAACTCATTTTGGCTACACCTTACTCATGGAGAAAAGCAAAGTTCCCGTAGAGGTTACACCTGAGATTTCATCGCTTGAGGATATCATCTTATTGCTGTCGAGAAAAAATTAACACTGATTTCGTAACACTACATATTGTCGCCGACACAACGGCAGAACGGAGCATTACAATGAAAGCATTACTATACAAAGACCTACAAGTTATAAATAAAAAATTATGGTTTTTCGCAGTATTGATACCTATAATGACCGCAGCGGGTGGCACGATGACTGTCTTAGGTTTTTTTTACTGCATACTACTTTCGCAAAATTCAATTTACTATGATGAACAATCTAAGTGGAGCCAGCTTGCCGAGGTACTACCTTACAAGAAAAAAGACATTGTTCTCGAAAAATTCGTACTTAGTTACATTTTTCTTCTTTGTGGCACGGTTCTTATTTTCATAGGGCAAACTGCATTTGCATTCATCTTAAATAGAGGCAACTTCATCGCACTAGAGCCATCCACCTATATCATCGGAGCGTCATTTTCTCTAATTTATGTGGCAGTCAACACCCCTATTCTCTTGATATACGGGTTTGCAAAAGCTAGGCTTATCACTGTGGTACTTGGCGTGATTACTGCAATGGGATTTTATTCTCTAATTTCACTCGATTCACTAAGTTTTCTGAGCACAGCTGCTCAAAGCACATTTCAAACTGTTCTTTTGCCAATAATAGCCATTGTTGCAAATATTATTACAATCAACTTAACCATCTTCGTAAAAAGTCGCAAATAAGAAAAAGATTTTTCCATATCAGACAAATAAGTGCAAATATATTTGTCAATAATTAGGTTACATATTTTCTATTAAATTCTTTACCCTCAACTTCACAAAAAATTCATAAAAAATTGTTGTTTTGTATACATTTCTATGTTAGCATGAATTACAGAACGGAGGTTGAGAATGGAACCACAGGCAATCGAAAAGATTTTAATCGAAAGTGAAGAACATTCCGACAATATAGTTGATCTCAAAAAAGAATTTTACGAAGTTATAAAACCAATAGCTACACATAAAGACGTTATTGCGATGAAAAATATCGCACAACATTCCCAGGATAATAACAGATACGACCACTCAATGTATGTTGCATATATATCATTTCTTATTTGTCGCAAATTAGGTTTAGATGCACACGCAGCCGCAAGAGGGGGGCTGTTGCACGATTTTGAATTTATAAGTGCAATCCCTACTAGGCCGCACCCGGTTAAATTATTATTTACACATCCAAAAAAAGCAGTTAATTATGCGACATCAATTTTCAGTTTATCAAATATTGAAGTTGATATCATCAAAACGCATATGTGGCCGATGACCATTTGGGCTACTCCCAAATACACCGAGTCATTTATCGTTAGCTGTGTCGATAAATATTGCGCTACGATTGAGTTTGCAGGGCAATTTGATAAAACTAAATCCGCAAGAGTAATCGAAGCATTTGCTTAAATTCACTGTCGAAAATTTAAAACCGATTGTACAAAAGTACAATCGGTTTTTTCTTGCATATTTTTCTTAACCAAGGAAATCCATAAGCTAGCTTATTTAATCACAGCTTTTGCTTTTGCAATAAGCTGTTTGTCGTTTTCATAGCTCAACAAATCGTTAACCCTGTTAATTTCCACCCATTTAATCTGAGCAACTTCTTCTTCCTGTGGTGAATAATCAAAGTTTTTTGCAACTGCCAAAAAATACACTACATCTTTTTTTATATCCTTTTTAGGGGAATATGAAACCACATTCCTAAAAGATGTATCCAAAATCACACTGATACCTGTTTCCTCCAAAATTTCTCTTGTAGCAGTCTCAATCTCAGTCTCATCGCCCTCAACATGCCCTTTAGGAAACGACCAGTGCCCGCCATTCGAATGCTTGATAAGCAAAATTTCGGTGTTGCCATGATATTTTCTGTAAACTATCGCGCCACAGGATTTTTCGTACTTCATGCAAAAATCCTCTTTCTTTCTGTAAAATAAACATAGTATAATATTCTATTTTATCATAAAAACATAAAAATGTCTAAATTTTCTGCATGTTTTTTGTGTAAAATCTCGTACATATTTTACTGGTGTTTTTGTGCAATTTGCTATATCTATTCTGTAAACTTAAGTTTGCGCCCCTCTAACTTGTTTTTTGCAAACTCATCTTTGTTACTCTGTCTGCTTCTAGCAATACCCAATGCCTGTGATGGCACATCTTTTGTGATGGTGGATCCAGCAGCAGTATATGCTCCTTTTCCGATTTTGACAGGCGCAACTAAATTTGTGTTGCATCCAATGAAAGCTTCGTCTTCTATCACGCAACGATTTTTGTTGATACCATCATAGTTAACCGTTACCACACCACAACCGAAGTTAACATTGCGCCCAACATCGCTATCCCCGATATATGTCAGATGCGAAATTGATGTTCCCTCGCCCACGACCGAGTTTTTCACTTCAACGAAGTCGCCAATGTGTACATATGGTTTTATATGCGAGTTCGGACGAATATGTGCAAAAGGACCGATGTCAGCGTGATTTTCTACTATAGAGGAGTAGCATTGTACCGCATTCAGCTTCACGAAATCGCCAATTTGAGAATTCTCAATTAATGTGTTCGGACCAATTGTGCATCCCTCGCCAATTTTTACTCCCTGTTTTATCACCGTACCCGGGTAAATGGTAGTATCCGCACCGATTACAGCATCTTCGCTTATCACAACACCATCCGTGCTGATGAACTCGACACCATTATCCATATGTTTTAGTATAACCTCATTATTAAGTTTATTTGTGAGCATTAACGAGTCTTTTCGTGAGTTTGTACCCAGCACTACGTCTGAATTTGTGCAAATAAATCCTCCGATATTCTCGCTTGCTAAAATTTTAACCGTATCTGTTAAATAATACTCACCCTGTGCATTGTTCGTATCAAGCTTTGATAATGACTGACTTAGTTTTTGCGCATTAAACCAATACGCACCCGAGTTTATTTCCTTGATTTTTGCTTGATTAACATCACAGTCTTTTTGTTCAACTATGCCCAAAACTTTCTCGCCATCACGGATAATTCTACCATAGCCCGTGGAATTTTCTATCTCAGCTGTGATAATAGTGACAGCATTATTTTGCTCAATATGCATATCAAGCGCATCATTAAGCGTTGTCGCGTCGATAAAAGGTGCATCTCCACTTAACACTGTGATGTATGCGTTTTCATTCGCATTAATGAATTCTTCTGCGCACATAACTGCGTGTCCAGTACCTTTTTGCTCAGCTTGGTATGCTGTTGTAATCTCAAAATCGGGATGTTTTTGCTTCACCGTTTCTAGATATTCGCATACAAGCTCACTTTTGTAACCTGTGACTACACAAATGGATTTGATGCCTGCTTTGATACAGTTTTCAACCACATAGCCAAGAAGCGGTTGAAAGAGCACTTTGCTTAGCACCTTTGGATGCGCTGATTTCATTCTTGTCCCTTTTCCACCTGCTAATATTATTGCCGCTTTGTTCATAGTAAACACTCCGTTCTAATTTATTGTCTTATATAATGAATCTTTTTAAATAGCTATGAGGATAATCCCCCAATAAGAATTATCCTCAAATATTATTATTTAAAATTGATGATGTCTTCAACCAATCCTATTTGGTCTTCAAATCTCTCTAAAACTGCTTCTTCATCTTCTGTATAGACGCCCTCAGGGTCTCTAATAACAAGATATAAATTATTGTCTAATAGCATTTCAGAAAATCCAGGTGTCTCGTTTAAAAGAAATTTATCGCCATCCACATTTGGGTCATCGCTTAATTGTGATAAGTCATAAAGCTCGATTTCCTGTGATTTCATGAATGCGTAAGTATAGTCATCCACCACAAAAATATAATTTAGCCCATCACTTATCGCTCCAGAAAATCGCACTTGTCCTGCCATTACATATGAAGGGTCTGCAGATTCATCGCCAGTTAATAGCGCCGATTGCAACATAAAGTTAACTTCGCCATCGCCATTTACGTCATCGAGCAGTGGCATTAAAGCTTCTTCTGCTTTGCTTAAATAGTCCGGCATATAATTAATCTCGCTCAATAACATAATATCATAATCATACTCTGGTTTTGTCACCATATCGTAAACAAAAAACGTCACAAGCGCAACCACAAAAACTGTAATCCATGTCACAAATTTATAGTGATACCAGTAGTTTGCCCATTTCCCTTTAAAAGTAGTCGGCTTGACTTGCACAGCTGTTGAGTGGAGCTGGGTATATATCGCCTCTTTGTCCTCTTTCCCTTCTTGCTCCTTGACCTGTTGCATCTTCTTCTTAATCATTACATCTCTACGTTTTTTATAGTTTTCTCTCTCAAACTCTGTCATTTGCGAATATGGTTTCCGCTTCGGTGTAGAGTCCTCTTCTGCATTTTTGTTAATATTTTGTTTGTCTTCTGACACAATTTACACTTCCTTTAATTGTCATTGGTTGTTTTTATTATTGCTTGTTAGATATCTTAACATAAATTTTTATATAATCTAATATGATTTTGTTAATTTTTATAATTATTTAAATCACATATTATAAGAAATTACTGTGTAATTTATTGCATTAAGCCCTGATATATTATATAATATTAAACAATAAATTGCAATCCTTTCCCCTTTAAATCACCACTTTTCTGAGAAGCTATTAAAAAAACAAAATATAAGGAGAAATTTTTATGAATAGACCCAATATTGTTATAATCAACTGCGATGATTTAGGCTATGGAGATTTAGGATGCTATGGTAGCTCGTTAAACGAAACCCCATTCATCGACAGTCTTGCAGAAAATGGCATGAAATTCACCTCTTTTTACGCATCTTCACCTGTGTGCTCTCCCTCGAGAGCCTCGCTAATGACGGGGTCACTCCCGCCAAGAGTAAGCATCAACAGGGTGCTATTCCCAGGCGAGCCATATGGCTTAAACCCAAGCGAGTATACTATCGGCAATTTGTGTAAGGACAACGGCTATAGCACAATGATTATCGGCAAATGGCATTGTGGTGACCAAGTGGAAGTGTTGCCGACTAATTTTGGTTTCGATGACTACTATGGACTACCTTATAGCAATGATATGGGTAGACAGGTGCAGAGGAGCGAAAACGACTTTTTCGCGTCGATGCCACCTCTCCCTCTTATTCATGGGAGCGAAGTTATCGAGCAACAACCAGACCAGCGAAGTTTAACCGAGCGCTATGTGGAAAAAGCGAAAGAATTTATGCGCAGTAGCAAAGATAAACCCTTCCTTCTCTATTTTGCGCAGATGCACGTGCATCTACCTCTATATGCGCTTGAAACTTTCGTCGAGAGCAGTAAAAACGGTGACTTTGGTGCTTGTGTCGCAGAAGTGGATTGGTCGTGCAAGGCGATAGTACACGAGCTCAAGCGACTAGGTGTGTACGATAATACTCTCATTATCTTTACTTCTGACAATGGTTCAAGGGGAGCCGACGGTGCGTCAAATGCACCTTTGCGTGGGAGCAAGTTCCACACTTGGGAGGGTGGAATGCGTGTACCATTCATAGCACATTGGAATGGCAAAATTAAGTCCGGTGCTGTCAACGACAATATCGCTGCTAATATCGACTTATTGCCCACTATAGCCAATTTAATTGGAGCAGTATTGCCAGATGAGCTTGCAATCGACGGAGTGGATATAAGCGGATATTTCACTGATACCGAAAAAGTATTACGTGACGAAATGGCATATTACTGCCAAAGCGAAACTGGCAGAGGCTACCTCAACGCCGTTCGCAAAGGCGATTGGAAGCTCCACTTTGCTTTTTACGATAAAGAGTATGACTCCCCTAAGCTATATAATCTACGCACTGATATAAAAGAGGAATTCGACCTCTACGACGACAACCCCGATATTGTTTGTGCAATCGAATCAGTCGCAAACAGATATCGCACCGAACTCGGCGACGAGCATCTTGATATTACAGGGAGCTCTGTGCGAGAGTGCTACATCTCGAGCGACCCTAAGCCGCTAACTACATACGACGAGGATCATCCATATGTCATCGCATTATACGATAAATGCGATAGAGGATAATCTAAACAAATTAAATCCCCGAGAATAGCAAGCTATTCTCGGGGATTTCTGCGCTTATATTAATATTGAAAACTAATCTATAATCTCAGCTCCGCCCCACTCAATTACAGTAAAGCCACTTCTTTGAAACGGTTGTAATTCTTGAGGTGTCACTTCAATTTCCTCCTCTAGCGCCTTGTACGCCATAAAGACTCTTTGCACGCTGTCAGGCTCTGGAGTAATCGTTAGTTTTGCGTTGTCAGTGTAAAGTTCACCTTGGAAAGAAATTAAATTATACTCGTTTTCTACCATGCGTGGAAGCCAGTACACTAAAAACTCGTTGTATTCACGAGCAGTCAGGCCCAAAAACTCTAGTTTCTCTTTTAGGAAAGCTTCAGTCTCTTCTCCCTTTACTACAAAACCTTCGCTCAGGTCGTAGTCTACATTGCTAATTCCATCCCAGAATAGATAAGAATACTCTTCTCCGTCATCTATGATTGTGCCATCGGGATAAGCAACAACTTCCCATTTATCATCATATTCCGGATACGTGAACATAAGCTCACCATTAAACTCAAGCTCAACACTTACATCAGTTTGCTCTTGTGGATAAAGGTAAATAACTGGCTTTTCCGCTATAGGTTCTTCGTAGTCTTCATCACCTAATACTGAGCTTTCTCCACAAGCCACTAACGAAAACATAGATAACATTAATAATGCTAAAATTAATTTTTTCATTTCGCTTCCTCCATTTAATAAGGTTACGCTCTTCCTCCGCGACTAGTACGTGAGCCACCGAACGAATTCGAACTGCTACCTCCACCACCTCCGCCTCCGGAGCTGCTTTGAATTTTAGTTTTAGTGGTGAATTCTCGAATGAATATATCACGATTGTCAAATAATCTAAACGATCCACTACGCACGTAGTTTCTCGCATTTGTTTGCTTAACTGCAGTTTTCATAGCAGAAATCATTCCGCCAGTTATCCCAAACGCTAACATTAGCGATACTGCTACGCCCACTGCTCCTGCTATCATCACTGATTCCCATTCAATTTGATCATACCATGGAGATGTGTATACTTCTCCATTATACGCTGATTCAAGCAGTTCTTCTGTAAAATCGATATGTGCCATATATGCATCGAATGTTTCATCATTTTTAAGGAATGGTACAACTATATCGTCAATTCTATCAAACGCATCGGGATATGTAAATGCTACTTCACCATACCCACGAGCAGATGTTGCATATTCGCGAGTTGTAATGTTTCTAGCAAAAACTACACCGTCGGCAGCATCATCAAGCCCTCTAAAATTATCCGCATACTCAACTAAATCATAATATGTCCCGTTATCCGTCACAGTAAGCGCTGTATAATCAAAGTTATACTTCTCATTAATTTCATTAATCCTTGCGATTAACATTTCTTCCTCTTCCGCTGTGAAAAGGTCAGCATTGTCGATTAGCGCACGATACTCGCCAGATGCGACAGCAACTATGCTATCTGGTGGAGTTAATCCTGTGTAATCACTTGCAGCTGCTGCAGCACGCGATATCATCGCTTCAAACAGTGGCGCATGATCTGTCCCTGTGAAGTCATTAACATCCATTGTAATCATATCTGTTGTTGCTGTTGTGAAAATATTGTGCCCATCACCCGTCGTGTGGTACTGTAATTGCAAATTAACATAGTCCAACACTATAGTCAATGAGTCGGGCGTCCTCGCTTCTACTTGATATGTTTCCACAAAATCAATAGCGTACTCCTCGGTGGTTCTCCCAGCCATAACGCCAGCATCGGACACAGTTACTATGTAGAGTCCTATGCCATAATGTGCTGCATACTCGCTAAGTTTCGCCTCAAATATTTCTCTATCAGACTCATAAATAAGTGCTGCCCCATCATCCAAAAAGCTCGTTGTCGTTGCTACAACAGGGGAAGCAAAGGAGACTAACACTGTTACTGTGATGATTAAAACGCTTAATATTTTTTTCATTGTATAGTCCTCCTTCTTATGAAAATAGCCAGTAAGCTATGGCGCCAAATGGTATTAACCCTGCCAAAGTTATCAGCAATCTATATTTTAATAATTTACCTTTGTCTACAGGCAGATTTCCAGAAACTTTTCCTGTTTGCCCGTTAATCGCAAACTGATACATCTTGCCTTCATATTTAGTATTAAGCATCCATACAGGCAATAGTGCATAGTGGATATCTTCCCCAACCATGTTAACACTCGCCGTGTCACATGTAACGGAGCTATACCCTTTTACAGTTTCTTTTAGCGCATTTACTACGGACTCTCTAACACGCGCATCCGCTCTAACTGAGCTTGTGCTTACATCGACGTCAAATTTATCTGAGAAATACCCCGCCATGTACATCGTGTTAAAATCTTTAAAATCTCTGTAATCATATGGCTCTAGTCCATCCATGTAGTCATCTTCCATTTTAGTAGAAGCATCCACAGGTATTTTCTCAAACGCCATTGTCCCAGAACGATACGCAGAATAAATTTTTGTTTCTACATATCTATATCCTCCACTGCTCCAAGATCTTACCTTTTTCGCAGTGTATTTCGCATTACCGTTACCGTTACAAGAAAACAGCCAAAATGGCACGTACATACCCGTAATTTTTTTCACGCGGTTACCTGAAGTAAACGCATCGGGTAAAAGTTTTTTTCCTTTGTAAAAATCTTTTAGTAGCTGTTCTGCCTTTTCCTTTTCAATTCTAAAAGGTATAACCATATCTGGTTTAACCATGCCACTAACATTGCCAGCAATAACCACAGGATTGCCACAGTACATACACTCAGTAGCCACAGTGTTTCCGTCAGAAACTACCACAGCTCCGCAAGAAGTACAGTTAAATCCAGGTTGATCCCCCATAACCTCTTGTTTTTTTACATATCCCTCAACTTTCCAGTCAACACGAGTATCATTTTGCTCGTATTGTGAATCGTCCATATTAGGCTCTTGACCTTGTGCATCAGCAGCTCCGGGCGCCTGAGCTGTAGGTTCAGTTTTTGGTTTAAATATGTCTTCATGGAATTCGCTTTCGCAAAATTCGCACACCAACATTTGCTTTGTCGGATTAAATTCCAATGTACCGCCGCATTTAGGGCATTGATATTTTAGCATTGTTTCGGACAAAGAAATCCCCCCTTATCTTCATGATTTACCACTAATCCTAAAAGGATTAGTGGCTTATATATTATTGTGCGTCGCTCTCGTCGAAAACATCACCACATTCTGGGCAGAATTTTGGTGGGTTCTTCGGATCAACTGGTTTAAATCCACATTTATCGCATTGATATAGTGGTGCATCTGCTGGTTTTTTATTCCCGCATTCTGGGCAGAATTTGCCCTTATTCATTTTACCGCAAGTACAGGTCCATCCTGCTTCCTCAGCTGGTTTAGGACTTCCGCAATTATTACAGAATTTACCCGCATTGCCTGCTTGACCGCATGTACACGCCCAGCCTGCAGCTGCATTTTGTGGCTCTGGTTTAGGATTTCCACAATTATTGCAGAATTTACCCGCATTGCCTGCTTGACCGCATGAGCATGCCCAACCTGCCGCTTGTGGCGCCGGTGCTGGAGCAGCTTGTTGTTGCATTTGTTGCTGTTGTTGTCCCATAGCATATAAATTGCCTGTGTTAGAAGCAGCGCCTTGAGCCATATTCATTCCCATGAAGCCCATCATTCCGCCACCTTCGTTTTTAGCAGCATCTTGCATAGCCTGTGCTTGTGCTCCAACTAAATGAGCAGCCGCCATTGTAGGGTTGCGGAAAGCTGCATTGCGTTGTAGCTCTTTAATCATGTTTTCGTCTTCTTCGCTCGCTTTAACCGAAGAAACGCCAAACGAATGAATTTTCAGACCGCGCATTTCAGCCCATTTTTTAGATAAAACTTCATTTAATGCGTCTGCGATTTCCATTGTGTGGCCTGGTAATGCACTATAGCGAATTCCCATGCCTGAAATTTTAGCAAACGCAGGTTGTAGCGCTGTTAATAGCTCAGTTTTCAACTGGCCATCAATTTTTTCACGGTTGAAATCATCGCTGATATTTCCGCAAACATTTGTGTAAAACAGCATTGGGTCAACGATTTTGTACGAATATTCACCATGGCAGCGAATTGAAATATCGATATCAAGCCCAACATTTTGGTCAACCACTCTAAATGGTACAGGGCTAGCTGTCCCATATTTGTTGCCCATAATTTCTTTTGTATTTATGTAGTAAATCCTTTGATCTTTTCCTGCTTGGCCACCGAATGTAAATCTTTGACCGATGTTTAGGAAAGTATTCTTAATGTTCTCGCCTAAATCGCCACAGAATAGTGATGGTTCCGTTGAAGTATCGTATGTAAATTCTCCAGGAACTGCACAAATTTCTGCTACTTTGCCGTTGTCAACAATAATCATACACTGACCATCCGCAACTGCGATAACCGATCCGTTTGATATTACATTTGGTTCGCCTTTTGTATTTGAGCTTCTTCCACTTGTACGTTTGCTGCCTTTGCTAACAAGCGTTCTCGCCTCTAACGCTTCGCAGTAAAAAAACTCTTTCCATTGATCTGCTAACACTCCGCCGGCAGCACCTGTGATTGCTTTAATTAATCCCATAATTGATTTCCTCCTTAAATAATGTGTTATAAAAATTATACCTTATTTTACGCTTTTTCGCAAGAATTAATATGCGCATAAAGCGGCTTGCTTTAACTGATTTTGCCAGTACATTTTCTAGCCAATACGCAGTTCTTCGTTTTTCTCGCAATATCTCTTGTTTTCTCGCGTTTTCTCGTTTGTCATATAAGAAATAAGCAATGGATAATTTACTACGCATAGCTAACCTAGTTTAATTTTATCATAGTAGAAAAAAATAAACATCGTGCTTTAGCACAATGTTTATTTATATGGTAGACGATAAAACAAAATGCCGATTTCGCTTTATAAAAAAGCGAAATCGGCAAATAAATTTTAAGCAAGTGATACTAGCTTTTCATACCTGTGATAGCGATACCTGCGATGATTTGTCTTTGGAATATCAAGTACATAATCAAAACAGGAACGATAGCAACTATTGTACCAGCCATAAGTAGTGGGTACAAAGTAGCGTATTGGCCTTTAAAGTATGATAGTAGTAGAGGTACTGTCATTAGCTCAGGGCTAGTGATAAAGATCAGTGGATACAAGTAACTGTTCCATTGTCCTAAGAATACGAATATACCAAACGCAGCTAGAGCTGAACGAATTAGCGGGAATACTATTTGAATAAATATTCTAGGTGTTGATGCACCATCAACAACCGCTGCTTCTTCAAGGTCATCTGGAAGTCCGCGAATGAATTGGCGAAGTAAGAATACGCCGAATGCGTTAAATAATGCTGCTGGAAGGATAAGTGCCCAGTGAGTGTCAAGAAGACCTAAGTTTCTCATGTTGATGAAAATAGGAATCATAACAACTTGTCCAGGTACCATCATTGTTGCTAAAAATAGCATGAACACTAAATTATGTCCAGGGAATTTTAGTTTACCAAATGCGTAACCAGCCATTGAAGCAGTCACCATCTGACAGATAACAACGATTGAAGCTATGTAAATACTGTTTATATAACCTTGTCCAAAGTCCATCGCCTGTAACGAATCAGGGTAGTTAGACCACACCCATGGATCTGGCCAAAATTCTGGTGGAATTTTGAAGATTTGTCCCATGTTTTTGAATGAGCTCATTAATGTCCAAACAAATGGGAATAGCATAATGAATGAACCTATTAGTAAGAATATATGTATTACTATGGTAGCTCCACTAATTTTCTTTTTAGACATCGTAATTCACCCACCTTTTTTGTAGTGCCATTTGAAGAGCAGTAATTCCTAAGATTACTACAAATAAGCACATTGCTATTGCTGACGCTTCGCCCATTATAAATTTTTGGAATGCGTGGTCATAAATATTATAAACAACTGTGTAACTTGCTCTTGCAGGTCCGCCTTGCGTCATAACATGCGCTTGGTCGAAAATTTGGAAAGAGCCGATAATTGTTGTTATTAACGTAAAGAATGTTGTTGAAGACACCATCGGTAAAGTAATGTGCCAGAATTGGCTAAATCTACCTGCACCGTCAATAGATGCTGCTTCATAATAAGTTTGCGGAATATTTTGAAGTCCCGCTAAGAAAATAACCATGTTGTAACCTACTTGCCACCAAACAGTTACCATTGCAATAGATGCAAGAACTAGATCTGGATCAGTAAGCCATTTTACGCCTTCAATGCCCATTTGTGCTAATACACCATTGATTAGACCTGTGTCTGCATTAAGCATCCAAGTCCAGATAACACCAACGGAAACAGAGCCCGAAATAACTGGCATGAAGTAGAATAGTCTGTACATTGTTTTTCCCGCAACATTTTTAAGTGCTATAGCGATGAGCATTGCGAGAATAATATTTGCTGGTACATAGTATAACATGTACTCAATTGTATTTGCAAAAGAATCCCAAAATTCTTCGTTTGCGAATTGGTTTAAATAGTTTTGAATTCCTACAAAATGATTTTCCTCAGGCTTTGTAATATCCCAATGCATGAAACTCATGCCTACAGTTTGAATTAGTGGAACTAGCGAGAAGATAATCAGTCCTATAAGTTGCGGAGCTACGAAAAGAAAACCCCAATACTTACGATTTTTATTCATGGTGCTTCACCTGCTTATTCATAAAATGTAAATTCAGTACAAAGAAGAACATGTACATGTTCTTCTTTGAATACCGAAAATATTATTTGTTTATATGCTATTTACTAATATAAAATTAGTTAGTTCCATCGATGTAGCTTTGAGCTTTTTCTTCTAATTGTGGAAGAATTGTGTCAACAGTTTCACCATTAACCCAAATTTCTTCTAATAGAGCTTTAAGATCGTCAGAAAGACCAGGATATTGTGAGTCAGAGTATTCTGCACCACCAAGTACCCAACCAGTTGAACGAACGTCAAGTAGGTAAGAAACGTGTTCTGGAACTGCAACAGCAGTAGCAACTTCATCAGCACCAAGTACTGAAGGAATAGCATTACCAGGAGTAACGCCATCAGTTGATTCTAGACGTACAGTTTGTCCGTCGATACCACAGTAGTAAGTAGCAAATTTCATTGCTTCTTCTTTTAGTTCTGAAGCATCTTTAACTGACATGTAAGCAGCATGGATTTGTTGTGGAGGGAACTCAGTTCCGTCTTCTGATGGGAAAGGAATGTAGTCATGGTCGATATCAGAACCGAAGAATGTAGGAGTTTGCCATTTACCAGCAGCGATAAATCCAGCTTGTTGTGACATAAATGAAGCATCTTCGCCTTGGCCTTCAGGAAGTAGACCTGAGTAAGCCCAGTTGCCGTTTGCCATTTGGTCAGCAGCATAGTTTAAAGCTTCAACAGCTTTTTCATCAAATTTGTAAGTAGCGCCGTCATCTTGCCATACGGAACCACCGAACATACCAACAACACTGTAAACTGCGTTAGCGTCACCACCGAATAGGTAGCCAGTTTTGCCAGCAGCGTTTAATTCGTCGTTAATTGTTGTCCAAGCATCAACTGTCCAAGCGCCTTCGTCGAAGTACTCTTGTGGAGTTTTGATTCCTAGATCAGCGAACATTGTTGGGGAATAATATAGTAGACGAGGATTACAGTCAACTGAGATACCGTAGATTTTGCCATCAGCAGTTCTAGCAGCGCCCCACATACCGTCTTCGAAATCGTCAACAGATACGTAGCTATCTTCAGAAGCCATAAAATCAGTTAAGTCAGCGATAGTGCCGTCATTAACTAGTTTACCAATGTAGCCGTCACCAACGTAGAATACGTCTTGAGCTGTACCACCAGCAAGTGAAGTGATAAGTTTTGTTTCGTAACCGTCACCACCAGTTGGTTCAAATACAACTGTTACAGCGTCTTGTAGTTCATTGTAAGCAGAAACTGCTTTTCCAAGAACTTCGATTTCCCCTGTGTTTGCCCATGAAGTGAATGATAATTCTGGTTTTTCGCCTGTGTCAGCGCTATCGCCACCGTCATCAGTAGTACCAGCGTCATCGCCTGCATCTGCTCCACCGTCATCAGTAGTAGCAGGAGTACAAGCTGCAACTGAAACCATCATAACACCAGCTAATAGAGCAGCTAGTAATTTTTTTGTGCTTGATTTCATATTAATTTCTCCTTTTTAATTTTCCCGAATTTGTTTCGGTTTATATACCCAAAGATTTTTGCCACACATATGTTTCATACATAATGACGAAAACCTCTAAATATTCACGATTAAATAAAAATGATACAAAACTATATTTTACAAATGTCTGACTCAATATTGTTCTGTAATTTTTCTATATTATACAAAATTTTTTCATACATTTCAACGTTTATTCGCATTT
>CAYJII010000021.1:0-41385 GCA_964370225.1 uncultured Oscillospiraceae bacterium
TATTTATCGAATATTTATTTTTTCGCAATTTTCCTTGTCATTTTCACAATAAAAGTTCTATTATTGCGAAAAACTATATATATTGATTACCAAAAATTGCTTTTCATAATAATTTTAACTGTGATTATAATAATAACACAACGCAAGAAATAAAAATTAAGGAGAATTTATTATGTCAAGCAAAATTGTTGTTCCTCAAGCTAGAGAAGCACTAGATAAATTTAAAATGGAAGCTGCTAGCGAAGTTGGCGTTAATTTAAAACAAGGTTACAATGGTCATTTAACTTCAAGAGAAGCTGGTTCAGTCGGCGGACAAATGGTTAAAAAAATGATCGAAGCATACGAAAACTCAGTAAAATAGTTTGTGCAGATACCAATTTGCGCCATAAAAAAGCCACTTTTAACTTAGCTTTAAAAGCCTTTTTTAAAAACTAAAACAAAACTGTACCTATAAAGATAATCTCTTTATAGGTACAGTATAATTTTCGCCTTCATTATATATAAAGAAGAATACGCATCACTACGCGCTCCTTTTTAGCAGCTTTTTTGCTAATACATATTTTTTATCTGTATTCCGTTTCGCTTTAATATGATTAAAGCTTTATTTACTTCACTATGATTTACATAAACTCCGTATCCACAGCCAGTACTTTTCAAATTGTCCGCAGCAGAAGCAATTTTACACCGAATATCATTTCTTTCTAAGATTGCTTTTGCTTTATAAGCGTAGGTGATCGAAAACAATGATATCAACTTCCCACCCATATACTTATCCATTCCACCGCTTTGCTCGGTAATTAATTGTCTTACGCAAAGATTTATGCCCTAATATTTCAGGGCAAATATAAGACAATTCATACTATGCAAAATGGAGCTATTTTGTGATAAGCATCACGCAGTGCGCACTAATTCCCTCTTCTGCGCCCGTAAAGCCGAGTTTCTCCTCTGTAGTCGCCTTCACATTCACGTTTTCGATATCGCTTTCAAATGATTTTGCTATGTTTTTTCTCATCTCTTCTATATAAGTAGCAAGCTTTGGTTTTTGCGCTATGATTGTCGCATCTAAATTGACAAGCGAATATCCTTCCGCTTTCATCATTTCTACCACTTGATTAAGCAGTATCATACTGTCAATATCTTTGAACTGCGCACTGTTATCTGGGAAATGTTTACCAATATCACCTTTGCACATTGCACCAAGCAGCGCATCTGTGATAGCATGCAGGAGCACATCAGCATCAGAATGCCCAAGCAAACCTAAAGTATGTGGTATTTCCACTCCACCTAGAATGAGCTTTCTTCCACTCACCAGTTTATGCACATCATATCCGTGACCTATCCTCATAGCAATCCTCCTATTCGCTTTCTTCCGCTATAAAAGCATTTGCAATCGCAATATCTTCTGTAGTGGTAATCTTTATGTTTTTGTATTCACCCATGCTCATGTGCACTTTCACGCCAATGCTCTCAACTAACTGGCAGTCATCTGTGTAGTCTTTTCCATCCTCCACAGCTTTGTTCATAGCACTGAGATAGAGCTTTTTTTCAAACACTTGCGGTGTCTGCGTGAGATATAGCGTGCTTCTATCCGGTGTATCCGCGATAAAATTATCACTGTCTATCACTTTAATTGTGTCCTTAGATGGCACACCAGCAGTAGTTGCGCTAAATTTAACCGCATCAGCAAAAGTCCTATTTATGGTATCATATGAAACTAAAGGTCTAGCTCCATCGTGAATTGCGATAAAATCAGCGTCATCGCTGATTTTAATTAGCCCATTTTTGACTGAATTTTGTCTACTATCGCCACCCTGTGCAAATAAAATGGGCTTTTGGACATGTGAACACATGTCCGCAATTCGCGAGAAGTTCTCAGGTTTCGTCACCACAATAATCTCGCACACTTCGCTCATTTGCGTGAATTTTTCGATACTGCGCTGTATCACAGCTTTGCCATTTAACAATATAAACTGCTTATCAATCTCACCCATCCGTGTAGAATTCCCGCCTGCAACAATAATTACAGAAAACTTTCTCATATAATACTCCTTCTATAAAATGCTTATTCCTCCCCAATTATGAGGAGGAATATAATAATTTCAAAGATTAATATTACACATTATAAATATCTTCGGATTTAGCAAGCTCAATATTATTGTCTTGTAGTATTTTTATCGCTTTGTCGTTATCTTCAACTCTTAGGATAACATAAGCTTTATCCCTAGTTCTTGTGATGAACGCATAGGCATACTCAACGCTAATACCATCTTTATATAGCACGCCGATTACGTCAGCAAGACTTCCTGGAGTATCATTGATAGCAACGGAAATTACATGTGTTATCGAAACTGTGTACTTCTCGCTTTTTAACAAGCTTACAGTCTTTTCTGGGTCACTAACTATCAAGCGAAGTATACCAAAATCTGTAGTATCTGCAATTGACAATGCTCTAATATCGATTTTGTTATCTCCTAAAAATTTAGTTATCTCTGCGAGTCTGCCTGGTTTATTTTCTACAAAAACGGAAATTTGTTTTATAATCATAATAAGTAGCTCCTCTCAAACTATATTTTTCTGTTATCTGTTACTCTTTTCGCCTTGCCTTCGCTACGAGCGATAGTTTTTGGCTCAACTAAAGTGATTTTTGCCGCAATTCCTAGAGTCGATTCAATTTTATTGCGGATTTTTTTACTTAATTCCTCAAGCACTTTTACTTCGTCAAAGGATATATCTTCAGGCAACTCAACTAACACTTCTAATGTGTCAAGATTGTCTTTACGATCTACGACTAGCATGTAATGTGGCGCCATTTTTAGCTCAAGCAGTACAGACTCAATTTGTGACGGGAATACATTTACCCCTCTAATAATTAGCATATCATCACTACGTCCGCGTGGTTTGCTCATTTTTACAAATGTTCTGCCGCATGAGCATTTTTCGCGCGTTAACACTGCGATATCTCTAGTTCTGTATCTTATTAGTGGGAATGCTTCCTTTGTAATGCATGTGAAAACAATCTCGCCCTGTGTTCCCTCAGGTAACACTTCCCCTGTATCTGGGTCGATAATTTCCGCAATAAAGTGGTCTTCACTGATGTGCATTCCTGTTTGCTCACTACACTCATAGCTAACACCAGGACCCATAATTTCAGATAGACCGTAGATGTCATACGCTTTTATGCAAAGTTTATCTTCAATCTCTTTACGCATCTCTTCCGTCCAAGGTTCTGCACCAAAAATCCCTGCTTTTAAATTCAGCTCTTTTGGGTCAACTCCTGCTTCTTTTAAGCTCTCTGCTAAAAAGAGCGCATATGACGGTGTACAGCATAAGATGCTCGAACCGAAATCTTTCATGATATTAATTTGGCGTTGGGTGTTGCCGCTTGAAACTGGGATTGCAGTAGCTTTTAGCTTTTGCGCACCTCCGTTTAAGCCCAGACCACCTGTGAACAACCCGTATCCATAAGATACATGCACAAAATCATGTGCTGAGCCACCTGCTGCCACGATCGAACGTGCGCACAAGTCATCCCACACGTTTAGGTCGTTTTCAGTATAGCCAACAACGATTTGTTTGCCTGTTGTTCCGCTAGATGCATGAACACGCACAACATCTTCCATAGGGCAAGCAAAAAGCCCATATGGATATGTATCTCTTAAATCTTGTTTATAAGTAAACGGTAGTTTTTTCAAATCATCAAGAGATTTAATATCCGATGGTTTTATCCCAAGCTCATCCATCTTATTTTTGTAATGCTCAACATTTTCGTAATTGCGCTTTACAGTATTAATAAGATTTTGCGTTTGGATTTCAATAATTTTTTCGCGCGGTGCTGTTTCGATTTCTTTCTGAAAATAATTTTGCATGGGTCCATCCTCCAAATAAATATATTTTACGCTTTGTTTCCTAATTCAAAAGCAATTTTATTTAATTCTAAAAATTTAGGTGGTACAACTTCTTTCAATGCATTTTGCCAAACATCTTCGCTAAAGTCTAGATTTTTAGCTAAAGCTCCCATCATAACTATATTAGTAGCTTTCGCATTACCCGCTTTTTCCGCTAAAGTTAGCGCATCAAAAGCTGTAACGTCGATGTTTAATTCTTCCATTTTACCTATAATGTTTTCAGGGTAACTCATAGCCCCGATAATTACTGGCATTGGGTCGATTTGTTGCGTGTTAACTATCATTTTACCGTCTTTTTTTAAATACTCAACCCAACGTGCAGCCTCAAGCTCTTCAAAAGCTACGATAAAATCTGCTTCGCCCTTGTCGATAACTGGTGAATATACTTTTTCGCCATATCTAACATAAGTAACAACAGAACCACCACGTTGTGACATTCCGTGAACTTCGCTAACTTTTACATCAAAGCCCTGTGATAATAGCACCGCACCCATTAGTCTACTTGCAAGCAAGGAGCCTTGTCCGCCAACGCCTACTATCATTATATTTTTTACATCATTCATTACTCAAATACCTCACTCAAATTATGAATTTTCGATTGCATCAAATGGACACATAGATTGACATAGACCACAACCGATACATAATGTTTTGTCGACTGTAGATTTGCCATTTTTCATGCTGATTGAAGGACAACCGATTTTCATACAAATTTTACAGCCCGTGCATTTTTCTGCATCAACTGTAAGCGGTGGTTTTTTCTCAACTGATTTTAACAATGCGCATGGGCGTCTTGCTATAATCACTGATGGCTCATTTGCATTAAGCTCTTCTTTTAATATGCGCTCGCTCTCTTTTAAATCGTATGGGTCAACAACACTAACTCTGTTAATACCCACCGCACGACATACATTCTCAAGCGAAATTTTAGTCGCAGGGTCACCTTTTAGATTGTACCCTGTAGTTGGATTTTGTTGGTGTCCTGTCATACCAGTGATAGAGTTGTCCACTATGATAACTGTGGAGTTTGAGTCGTTATAAGCAATGTTAATTAGCCCAGTAACTCCTGAATGCATGAAAGTTGAGTCGCCAATTACAGCAACTGATTTGCGAGCACCATCTTCGCCCATAGCTTTGTTAAATCCATGAACGCCAGAAACGGAAGCTCCCATACAAATGGTAGTATCAATCGAATTTAGCGGAGGTTGCGCACCCAATGTGTAGCATCCAATGTCGCCTGATACAGTTACTTTATTTTTAGCTAATGTATAAAAAATCCCTCTGTGTGGGCAACCTGCGCACATAACTGGAGGGCGTACTGGTAGCTCATCTGGGAAAATTTTGTTTTCAGGTAGTTCTTTTCCCATTGCAGCAGCAACAGAATTCTGTGAAAACTCGCCAATGTTAGTAAACAGCTTTTTGCCAATTACTTCCACACCAATTGTACTGCAGTGATTTTGAATAATAGGGTCAAGCTCCTCAACCACATACACTGTTTCAAATTTCGCTGCGAAATCTTTTATTAGTTTTGTTGGAAGTGGGTTAACAATCCCAAGTTTTAGCACGCTTACGCTGTCACCATATACTTCTTTTACGTATTGATACGATGTACCAGCTGTGATTATCCCAATTTTTGAGTCTTGCATCTCAATTTTGTTTAAAGATGTAGTTTCTGCAAATTCTTGTAGCTTTTTCATTCTATCTTCAACCACAACATGGCGTTTTCTTGCCATACCAGGCATCATTACGTATTTAGCTGGGTCTTTTACATACTCTTTTTTAGGTACATTGTTTCTCTCGCTAGTTTCTACAATGCTTTGTGAATGCGAAATTCTTGTGCACATTTTTACGATTACAGGCGTGTCAAACTCTTCTGATAAATCGTAAGCTTGCACTGTAAAATCAAGTGACTCCTGTGAGTTCGCTGGCTCTAGCATCGCTACTTTTGATGCAATCGCAAAATGGCGTGAATCTTGCTCATTTTGTGAGGAATGCATTCCTGGGTCATCTGCTACTGCGATGACAAAACCACCGTTTACACCAGTGTAAGCAGCAGTGAAAAGTGGGTCAGCAGCAACATTAAGCCCAACATGTTTCATTGCGCAAAATGAACGTGAACCCGCAATAGACGCACCAATTGCAACTTCCATTGCAACTTTTTCATTAGGTGCCCATTCGCTATACATCTCATCATATTTCGAGGCATATTCTGTTATTTCGGTACTAGGAGTACCTGGATAAGAGGAAATAACATTACATCCGGCTTCGTAAAGCCCTCTTGCAACTGCTTCATTCCCTAGCATTAGTTTTTTCAATTCATCTCTCTCCTTTAAACTATAAAACTGAATTTATATCATTTTAACATTTTTTGCGTTAAAAGTAAATTATTTTTTCTCATCTGAACGCAAATCAAGTATCCTTTTCGCTTTACCCTCAAATCTCTCTAAGGATTTTGGGTCACAAAGTGAAATCTTCGCATCAATTCCAAGCACAGATTTAATTTTGTCTTTTATGCTAAACTGCAACTCTTGCAGCCCTTTGTAATTTTCAAGTAGTGACGCATCAATTAGCTCTACGCGCACTTCAAGGTAATCAGTAAAGTCTTTTCTTGTAAGCACCAACTGATAATGTGGTTCAACTTGGTTAAATGCAGCAAGTACTGACTCAATTTGTGATGGGAATACATTAACCCCTCTGATTTTGAGCATATCGTCGCTTCTGCCTGTTATTTTATCCATGCGGACATGTGTTCTACCACATGCGCAAACATCATAGTTTAGTCTTGAGATATCCTTTGTGCGGTATCTCAACATCGGAATGCCTTCTTTTGTTATAGTCGTGATAACAAGCTCGCCTTGCTCTCCGCGCTCTTTCACTTGTCCTGTTGCAGAGTCGATAATCTCAGCGATAAAGTGGTCTTCCGCTATATGTAGCCCATTTCTGAATATACATTCGCCCGATACTCCAGGCCCCATTAGCTCGCTCATTCCATAGTTGTCGGTAGAAAGTATATTTAAGCTTTTCTCGATTAAATTGCGTAGTTCTGGCGTGCAACCCTCTGAACCGAATAGACCAATCTTGAGGTTTAGCTCATCATTTTTCACACCCATGTCGCGTGCTACTTCGCCCATGTACATAGCGTATGACGGTGTACTAATTAGTACTGTAGTGCCAAAGTCTTTCATTATCATCGCTTGTTTTTGCGTATTTCCGCTCGACACGGGAATTACTGCAGCACCAATTTTTTCAAGCCCGTAATGTAGTCCAAGCGCACCGGTGAAAAGTCCATAACCAAATGAAATTTGTGCTATGTCTTCATCAGTTACACCAACTGCAACACATAGCCTTGCTACAGCGTCGCTCCAAACATCGATGTCATTTTTCGTGTAGCCTACAACTGTCGGTTTACCTGTTGTTCCGCTAGAAGCGTGTATGCGCACAATGTCCTTCATCGGTGTCGCAAACATGCCATATGGATAGGTGTCTCTGATATCCTCTTTTGTAGTAAAAGGTATATACTGTATGTCTGACAAAGATTTAATTTTGTCAGCAGTAATGTTTGCTTTCACGAATTTGTCGTGGTATAGCTTAACATTTTTGTCGCAGTAATCGACCATTCTTTTAAGACGCTCAAGCTGTAATGCTTCTAACTCTTTTCGTGGCATGGTCTCGATATCTTTTTGAAAATAATTAATTTTTTGCACTTTCACACCATCCTAACTATATTACTTTAGATAAAAATTCGATTAATCTTGGGTTTTGTGGTTTTTCAAAAAACTCTTTTGGATTGTTCTCTTCCTTTATAATGCCCTCATCCATGAACATCACCCTAGTTGCAACTTCTTTTGCAAATCCCATCTCGTGCGTCACTACTACCATTGTCATCTTATCATCTGCAAGCTCTTTCATCAGCTCGAGTACTTCGCCAACCATCTCAGGGTCAAGCGCACTCGTCGGCTCGTCAAAAAGCATAACATCGGGGTTCATTGCAAGTGAGCGCACAATCGCAATCCTTTGCTTTTGTCCACCCGATAGCATCGCTGGGTAAGTGTTTGCTTTGTCCACAAGCCCAATTCTCTCAAGCAAGCGCATAGCATTTTCCTCGGCAGCTTCTTTGCTTTGGAGTTTTAATTTCACAGGAGCTAGTGTTATATTTTGCAAAATGGTCAAATGTGGGAATAAATTAAAATGTTGGAATACCATACCCATTTTTTGTCTGGTTTTATTGATGTCACAATGTTTGTCAGTTATGTTTACGCCCTCAAACCAAACTTCGCCTGAAGTTGGTACTTCCAGCAAATTGAGACAGCGCAAAAACGTACTCTTTCCAGAACCTGAGGGGCCTACGATAACTACTTTTTCGCCTTGGGTTATCTCTGTTGTAATATTTTTTAGCACATGGTTATCACCAAACGCTTTGTCTAAATTTTTAACCTCTATCACTTTTTGCAAACCTCCTCTCCATCTTTTTAAAGAAGTGCGATATTATCACTACTAGTATAAAGTAGAATGTTGCCGCAGCAATCAATGGGAAGAATGGCTCATATGTTCTTGACTGCACGATATTACTCGCTTTTGTCAAATCAGTTACAGGGATGTACCCTGCGATTGAGGTTTCTTTTAATATAGTGATGAATTCGTTCCCAAGTGCAGGCAAAATATTTTTAATCGCTTGTGGGAATACGATGAAAAGCATTGTTTTAAAGCGCGAAAACCCGAGTGTGCGCCCTGCTTCCATTTGCCCGATATCCACCGCAATTATTCCAGCACGTATAATTTCCGACACATATGCCGCAGAGTTTAAGCCGAAAGCCGCTACTGCAACAAACCACGCAAAGTCAGTGTCCACACCGACAAGGATAATTCCATACATTATAAGCAGCTGCAACACTATCGGAGTTCCTCTGATAACTGCAACATATGCACCTAAAATTTTGTCGATAATTTTAAACTTACCTGTTTGCGTGCGTTCAACCCTAATCAAAGCTATCACTACACCCAAAATTAGCCCCACTATAGTTGATAGTACCGAGATAAGTACTGTGTAAAAAAGCCCCTCTAAAAAGAGCTCATATCTTTTGTCTTCGATGAACGTAATATAAAGTTGCGTACTTATGTCGCTCCAAAACTCCATCAAAATATCCAAGTTTATTCCTCCCATTTTAATGCAAAAAGCCCCCGTGGTACGGGGGATGATTTTGCATTATATTATTCTGCTATTTCAGTGCTATTTGAATGAGTTACGATGAACTCATCAATTTTACCCGATGCTATTAATTCTTCGATAACTTTGTTTATTACTTCCTCTAAGTCATCGTTTTCTTTATTGATAGCAACAGCATATTCTTCTACAGTGTTAGAGCCATCTGCATAAACAAGCTCAAGTGTTTTTAGTCCTTCATTTGTAGAAATGATATTTTGTGCTGGTAATGCGTCGATTACGATTGCATCAATTTTACCTGTATTTAAGCTAAGTGCAGCCTCTGGAGCTGATCTAAAACCTTCTACGCTAGCGCCAGTATCTTGTAAAACACCTGTAACAGCGTTTCCGTCACTATCGGTATAACCATTAACTTCGTCGCTTACGATAAAGTCACCAGTTGTTCCTCTTTGCACGCCGATAGTCATACCTGCTAAATCTTCAATAGTAGCAACTTCTACATCTTCTGGTACTACTATGTATTGAACAGAAGTTGTGTATGGTGTTGAAAAATCAACTTGCTCTAATCTGTCTTCAGTGACTGTCATCCCAGCAACTGCCATGTCAGCTTGACCACTTGCAATACCAGCAACGATAGTTTCAAACTCAACATTTTCGATTACAAGCTCAACGCCAATTTCATCTGCGATTGCTTGAGCGATGTCAACATCAACCCCAGCAACAGTGTTCCCGTCAGTTACATATTCAAACGGTGGGAATGCAGCGTTTGTGAACATTACGATTTCGCCTTTTTCTTTGATTGCATCAAGTGAGCTTTTCTCGCCACATGAAGCGAATAATGTAGTGCATACAACAAGTGTCAGCACTAAAGCTATAATTTTTTTCATATAAATTCTCCTTAAATTTTCTGTTTTTCTATAAATAATATCTTAATATAATTTATCATAGTTTCGCTAATAAATCAAGCTTTTTTATGTATTTTTATTCAAAGCATATGTTTTTCTACATAATAATGCTAAAACATTGTTTATTCATACTTACTTTAGTATATTTTCCATGAAATTCGGTATATTTATGCATATTTCCATCGTTTTATTGTTAATCGGATGCATAAATATTAATTTTGTGCAACAAAGTGCCTGCGTAGTTATATGCTTTATGCTCCCTCCATACAGCATATCCCCCGCAAGAGGATGCCCTAAATGAGTGAAATGCACCCTTATTTGATGTGTGCGCCCTGTCAAGAGATCGACTTCAATCTGTGAGTATCCGTTTTTCTCTGCAACAACTTTATAATCGGTTATGCTTTCTTTACCGTCTTCGCGCACTATTCGTCGCATCAAGTCGCTGTCATCTCTGCCTATTGGCGCATTAATGCGCCCTGATTTCTCACTCAAATAACCGCATGCAATCGCAGTATATTGCTTAGTCACTGCTTTTGAAAGTTTTTTTGCAGCAAGATGATTTTTGCACGCAAGACAAAGCCCAGTGGTGTCGGTGTCCAGTCGATTTATTGGGCGAAAAATAGCAGTATCTCCGCTTTTGTTTAAATGATGTGCATAAAAATTCGCTAACGTGTCCTCATAATGTGCAAGTGAGGGGTGCACGGGCATATTAACTGGTTTGTTGAACACAATGATGTCCTCGTCCTCGTACACAATTGGCACATCTAAATCGGGGTTTGGTATTATGGTAGGCGTGTCGTCCAAAATTATCATGAGTACGTCGCCCTCTTCAAGGAAGTCCACCATGCGGATATGCTCCCCATTTAAGGCGATATGCTCTTTTTCTCGCTTAAGTTTGCGTATAATCTTAGCCGAATACCCATGCTCATTTCGCAAAAAATTTTCAACAGTCACACCGTCATGGCGCGCTGTAATATGGTAGTCAAATCTTCTGATATTATTTCACCTCTAATTGGATTTTGTAATTATGACCGCAATCGGCGGATCATTCGGCCGGTTATAAAAATCGCATTTGAGCACTGTGAATTTTGTGTGCTCTATGGTTTTGAGAAACTCCAACAGCGCATCTCGCTCCTCGTAGCCCGTATCACCGCCGTGATATATACATAAACTCATTATCCCACCATCTTTAAGCAGGTCAAGCCCTTTATTTATCGCTTTTATGCTGCTATGCGCTCTCGTGTGCACGCTATGGTCACCACCCGGCAGATAGCCGAAATTAAACATTATCGCACTCACAGTTTCATTTTCTGCGTATTCGTCCATGTTTTCGTGGCTGTCTAAAATTAGGTTTGCCACATCGGGTGCGGCTTTTTGGCGCAGAGTTCTCGCAGTCGCAGCCAGTGCGCATTCCTGTATGTCAAAGGCAAGCACCTTACCTCCAGCGCCGACAAGCTCGCATAAAAATGCGGTGTCATTTCCGTTTCCTGCAGTTGCGTCAATGCAAATATCGCATTTGTCTACATGAAAATTCACATGAGCGTGCACAAAATTGGTTGCGTTTAACTTTTTCATATGATCTCCTTTATGTAAACTTCTTTTCCCCCATGAAATATTTCATGCACACATCATACCCACTGCGCTGATACATCGGTATAATATCTGTGTAAGTATATCCCAAAAAGGCTTTTTCCAAGCCGACATCTTTTAAATATCTCGTGCCCAGTCTCACTAAATTTGTGGCAATACCTCTTCCACGATACGAAACTCTTGTCACGGTGCAACCCACTTCACCTACACCTTTTTGCGAGGCTTCAATGCTCACGATAAGTGCACCGCACACGATGTTTTCACATTCTGCCACAAAGACAATCTCAGTTGTGTTCGCTTCGTACAATGCCTTATTTTCATAATATTTCGTGAAGTTTGGCTCAGCATCATTTACGCAATCGACTAAGCCATGTAAATCAGTAAAATTCGCCACACGATATCTTATTCCATCTATCATATCGCCGACTTTGTGCTCGTCATAATCAAACTCAGATAAATTTAAGTCCATGTCCACACATTCTGCCCCTCCCCAAGAATGGACATATCCACGCTTAATGAAGTGGTCCTCTACTCGATTTATCATAGGAATTCCAGGTGTGATGTAAGTTGCTCCGTCACAGAATTTCACAGAGGTATGCCCACCTTGGGAAATATGCTCCTCCGCTTTATTGAGCAAGCGCGACGCAGCGCCTTTATTCCTGTGCGATGGCGCGGTGCACAGCAAAATCACGGTGTTTTGATTTAGCACGCACACGGATACCACCTCGCTGTTCATCGTTTCGGTAAAAATAACATTATCAGGCAGAGCGAGCGCTCTTTTGACCTCGTCTTCACTTCTAACATTAAACTCAAAACAAAGCTTATATAATTCTAAAATAGCCTTAGTATCACGCATTTTTCTCTCCAATAAAATTCATATAATCCACTAAATTGCGCCTTAATAAATCAGGGGTATCAAGTCCGTATGGACAATGCGCCACACAATTTCCGCAGTTTATACAGTCGTTTATTTTGTTCATACTCTCCCTACCTTCATCAGAGAGATGCTTTTTCGTAGGCGCTCTTCTGAGCAGTAACGCCATTCTCGCAGCAATCGGTATATTTATATCCGCTGGACATGGCAAACAGTATCCACAACCTCTGCAAAAGTCTCCGCAAAGCTCTAGTCGCTCTTTTTCAATGTAAGCCACTCGTGCATCATCCATAGCAGGTTCATTATCATGATATGATAAGAACTCATCGAGTTCGCTTTCACGCTGGATACCCCAAATCGGTAGCACATTATCATACTGTGCTAAATAAGCGTATGCGGTTGCGGAGTCAGTGATTAAGCCGCCCGAAAGAGCTTTCATGCAAATAAAGCCAATGTTTTTTTCACGACATAGCTTTACAAGCTCGATTTCTTTTTCATCAGCAAGATAACAAAACGGAAACTGAATTGTTTCGTATAATCCAGAATTTGCTGCCTCGATTGCGACATGCATTCTGTGGTTTGTTATACCGATGTGGCGAATTTTACCCTCAGCTTTAAGCTCAAGCATAGTTTCATAAACGCCTGTACCGTCGTTTAGTTTTGGACAAAAAGCAGGATTGTGTAGTTGGTATATATCCACATAATCGGTTTTAAGCATCGCCAAACTAGTAGCAATATCCGCTCTTATCCCCTCAGGTGTAGTGGAAGGCGTTTTTGTCGCTAAAATTATCTTATCACGCACATCTGATAGCGCATATCCGATTTTTTCTTCGCTGTCCGTGTAACCTCTTGCGGTATCGTAAAAATCAACCCCGTTATCGTACGCCTTGCGCAAGATTGTTTTTGCCTCTTGCATAGGAACTCGCTGAATTGGTAGCACACCAAAACCATTAAAATTAACCGTAATATTTGTGCTGCCTAATGTTACTTTTCTCATAAAACCAACTCCATTTTATTTATTACCTATTATCTTAACATGATGAAGTGCATATTGCAAGCTGTGAGCAACAAGTTGACAAAGGCGCATAAAAGTAGTATAATGAACGCATATAAATGGGGAGCTTGTGCGACAGGCTGAGAGGGGATTATAGTCCCGACCCTTGACCTGATTTGGGTAATGCCAACGTAGGAAACTTATTATCATCAATTAAGAGATAAAAGTATCAGGTAATACTTTTATCTCTTTTTTATATTCTCTTGAAAGCGAGGTGCGCAAAACGAAATCGACAAAGGGGAGCGCCTTATGTCGTGGAAATTTTTTATAGCGATGGGAAGCTGTGTTTCAGCGTGAGAGGAAACTTTTGAGTTTTAAACCGCCCTTATATTAAGGTATAATTTTGTATGAAAGCTTATTCACTATATTTAGTGAATACTTTTCACATGCAAAGGGTAGCGCTATAATAATGACGTTTTGCCCTTTAATTTTAAGGAGTGTAAAAAATGAAAACCAATGTATCAAAAATCACAATAGCATCAGTCTTAACAGCTGTTGCAGTTGTGGGCAGCTTGATTTCTTTCCCTTTTTTAGGTAGTAAATGTGCACCAATCCAACATATTGTTAATGTTATTATCGGTATAACACTTGGCCCTTGGTACGCTTTAGGCAGCGCTTTTATTGCAAGCTTATTGCGCAATTTAATGGGAATAGGCTCATTACTCGCCTTCCCCGGCAGTATGTTTGGCGCATTCTTATGCGGTTTTTTATACCGCAAATATAAGCACACGATACTCGCTATTTTAGGCGAGCTATTTGGCACAGCTGTTTTGGGCGGTTTATCCGCTTACCCTATTGCAATAATATTAATGGGGCAAGATGCTGTGGCGATAGCATTTTATGCATATGTCATTCCGTTTTTAATTTCAACGGGAGTGGGCAGTGTAGCATCTGCGTTTATCGTGATACCGCTACTGAAAATGAGCGTTGTAAAAAATTACTTAAAAGGAAATAAGTCTTCTGCTTAAAAAATAAGTATGTCAGTATACTGACAAGAGGAGCAAGCATATGTATAAAACTCAAATGGAAGCAGCAAGAAAAGGCATCGTTACAAACGAAATGAAAATTGTAGCAGAAAAAGAAAATTTTGACATTAACAAATTAGTAGAGCTCGTTGCACAGGGAAAAATCATTATCCCATGTAATAAAGAGCACAAATCCATCGTGCCTGGCGCAATCGGCGCTATGCTTAAAACAAAAATTAATGTAAATCTTGGAACTTCAAGAGATTCTGTTGATATGCAAGTTGAGCTTGAAAAAGTACAAAGTGCTATCGACATGGGCGCAGATGCAATCATGGATTTAAGCTCATTTGGCGACACAAGAAAATTCCGCAAATTGCTAACAACTGAATGCCCTGCAATGATTGGTACTGTTCCAATTTATGATGCAGTTGTTTATTATAACAAAGCGCTTATGAAAATTACAAGCGACGAGTGGATTGATATCGTTAGAATGCACGCAGAAGATGGCGTTGATTTCATGACAATCCACTGTGGACTCAACAGAGCTACAGCAAAAAGATTTAAAGAAAACAAACGTTTAACAAATATCGTTTCACGTGGTGGTTCTATTATATTTGCTTGGATGGAAATGACAGGCAACGAAAATCCTTTCTACGAAAGATTTGACGAAGTTCTTGAGATTTGTCGTGAGTATGACGTTACTTTAAGCTTGGGTGATGCTTGCAGACCAGGATGTATCGCTGATGCAACAGACTCCGCTCAAATTGAGGAGCTTATCGTATTAGGCGAGCTTACAAAACGCGCTTGGGCACGCGATGTTCAGGTTATGATAGAAGGTCCAGGGCATATGCCAATTAATCAAATCGCAGCTAATATGGAAATTCAAAAAACTCTTTGTCACGGCGCACCATTTTACGTGTTAGGCCCAATCGTTACAGATATCGCACCTGGTTATGACCACATCACTGCTGCAATCGGCGGAGCAATCGCTGCTAGCGCTGGTGCATCATTCTTGTGCTACGTAACACCTGCTGAGCATTTGCGCTTACCAGATGTTGATGACGTTAAAGAAGGCATTATCGCTGCTAAAATCGCTGCACATGCAGCAGATATCGCTAAGGGTATCCCAAACGCTGCTGACCACGACTACAAAATGAGTCAAGCAAGAAAAAATCTTGATTGGGAAGAGATGTTTAATCTTTCGATGGATCCTGTTAAAGCTAGAGCTTATAGAGCATCTTCTACTCCGAAAAAAGAAGATACTTGCACAATGTGTGGAAACTTCTGTGCGGTTAAGAATACAAACAGAATTTTAGAAGGCGAAATCGTTACAATTTTTGACGAATAAAAAAAAATTAGGAGCGATATTATGGCTAATGTGGTGAGCTTTATTCTTGAATATTCATTACTGCTAGCAGTGGCGCTGATAAGCTTTATTTTACAGTATTGTTTCTTAAAATTCGCAAAGCATCTGTTGGTAAAGCTCATCCCCATCTATGGCTATGTAATGCTATTAATCCTTCTACTTCTCAGCTATTATAGTGGCGGTGGTACGTGGATAGATTTCAGCTCGCTCACTTTAGTTTTAATACATATTTCGCTTTTAATCATCGCATTGCCGATTATGCTTGCCTTTTGTGTATACATAATAAGAAGTAGAAAAGAAAAATAATTACAAAAGGAGAACATACCATGTTAAAACAATGCTTAATAAATCTTAGAGAGAAAAACCCGCTCGTGCACAATATTACCAATTATGTTACTGTTAACGATTGCGCTAATATTTTGCTTGCATGCGGAGCTTCGCCCATTATGGCTGATGATAAAAACGAGGTGGGTGAAATCACCTCTATTTGCACAGCGCTAAATATAAATATCGGCACACTCAACTCTAACACAATCGAGTCCATGATGATTGCTGGTAAAAAATCAAATGAGCTTTCTCATCCAATTTTGCTTGACCCAGTAGGTGTTGGCGCATCAACTCTGCGCACAGGAACCGCATTGGAGCTTGTGGAGAAAGTAAATTTTAGTGTGATAAGAGGAAATATTTCCGAGATAAAGATGCTTGCGCTAAACGAAGGCAGCACTAAGGGAGTTGACGCTGACATTGCGGATGCAGTAAGCGAAGATAACATAGATGAAGTGGTTGCTTTTGCGAAAAAATACGCCAAAAAAACTAACGCAATAATCGCAATTACAGGCGCTATCGACATTGTTGCAGATAGCAATCAAGCTGCGATTATCAGAAATGGCAACGCTATGATGAGCAAAATCACTGGCACTGGCTGTATGCTCTCCGCCATGACGACTGCATACATTGCTGCAAATCAAGATGATATGTTCACTGCGACCGTGGCTTCTATTTGCGCAATGGGACTTTGTGGTGAGCTTGCTTATGATAGGCTTTGTGAGCGCGATGGTACCTCTACCTATCGCAACTATCTCATAGACGAGATATATAATTTAGATGGAGATAAACTCCAAAAAGGAGCAAAATATGAATTGCGATAAAAAGCATATGCTACTCTATGCAGTGACTGACAGAGCATGGCTTGGCGACGAAACTTTAGCACAACAGGTAGAAAAAGCGCTAAAAGGTGGAGTTAGCTGTGTGCAGTTGCGCGAAAAAAACTTAAGCGACGAGGAGTTTTTAGCCGAGGCTATAAAGCTATCTGCTCTGTGCAAAAGCTATGATGTGCCATTTATCATAAACGATAATATTGACATCGCCATAAAATGCGATGCGAGTGGCGTCCACATCGGACAAAGCGATACAGAAGTTTTAATAGCGCGCAAAAAAATTGGTGATAATATGATTTTAGGCGTATCTGCTCAAACTGTTGCTCAAGCAAAAAAAGCTCAGGCAGACGGCGCAGATTATCTTGGTGTCGGTGCGGTGTTCGAAACTTCGACTAAGCTTGATGCCAATGCCGTAAAAAGAGAAACACTTATCGAAATCGCTCAATCAGTTGATATTCCAATAGTAGCAATTGGCGGTATCACAAAAGAGAATATCCCATTACTCAAAGGATGTGGCATAGACGGAGTAGCGGTAGTTTCCGCTATATTTAAAGCAAGCGACATCAGCGCAGAATGCAAAGAGTTGCGCGAAATTGCAAGCAGTATTTTATAAAGTGAGGATTACTATGGAAAAAGTATTGACGATTGCAGGCTCTGATTGTAGCGGAGGTGCTGGAATTCAAGCGGATATGAAAACTATCACATCACATAAATTATATGCGATGACAGCAATAACCGCGCTGACTGCACAAAACACCACTGGCGTATACGGAATTATGGGTGTTGAGCCTGATTTTTTAGCAAATCAGCTCGACTGCATCTTTAAAGATATCCCACCCGACGCAGTGAAAATTGGCATGGTCGCTAATGTGGATATAATAAAAACTATCGCTAAAAAGTTGCAGCAGTATGGCGCAAAAAACATTGTGCTTGACCCTGTTATGGTATCCACAAGCGGCAGTAAACTCATGGCAGACGATGCGACAAATGCGCTAATCGAAAACCTTTTTCCTTTAGCGGATGTAGTTACTCCAAATATTCATGAGGCTGAAATCCTCTGTGGTTTTAGCATCAAAACCGAAGACGATATGATACTTGCAGCAAAAAAACTATGGGAAGAATATGGTGCTTGTGCGCTGATAAAAGGTGGGCATTTAGGCGTAGAGGCGAGAGATTACCTTTTCGACGGAAATGATGGCTATTGGTTTAGTGCAAAGCGCATAGATAACCCAAACACTCATGGAACTGGATGCACGCTCTCTTCCGCAATTGCTTGTAATTTAGCAAAAGGTAAAGATGTACAAAGTGCAATAAGATGTGCAAAGGACTATTTGACTGGCGCAATCGCAGACAAGCTTGATTTAGGCGAAGGCAGAGGTCCGCTCAACCATATGTACGCATTATAAAATTATACGCACAAAATAACAGGCATTATCGGAAATCCGATAATGCCTGTTTTAATATGTATATTTATAACTATGCTGTACAAATTTGCAAAGCAACATCAGCAGCAGTAGCAGCGTCAGGAGTGTAGTAGTCAGCTCCGATGCTTTCTCTGTAGCTATCAGTAACAGGTGCGCCACCGATCATAATTTTAACTTTGCCGTTTAAACCTTCAGCATTAACTAGGTCAACTACATTTTTCATTTCGCCCATAGTAGTAGTTAGTAGAGCTGAGCAGCAGATGATATCGCTATCGTTTTCTTTAGCAGCAGCAACAAATGCTTCTGGTGAAACGTCAACGCCTAGGTCAACAACTTTTAGGCCTTTGCCTTCCATCATCATTTTAACTAGGTTTTTTCCGATATCGTGTAAGTCCCCTTTAACTGTGCCGATAACAGCAGTTCCTTTTGTTTCAACTCCAGCTTCAACTAGGCGAGGTTTTAATATTTCAAGACCGCCGTTCATAGCTCTAGCAGCGATTAAAACTTCTGGCACGAACACTTCGTTATTTTTAAATTTTTCCCCGATAATTCCCATCCCTGAAAGAAGACCTTCTTCAAGAATATCTTTTGGTGCTAAACCTTCTTCAAGTGCTTGAGCTACCAATTCTTTTACTTTTGGCATTTTCCCTTTTTGAAGAAATTCACTGATTTCAACTAATAATGACATAACCTTTTCCTCCTATTTGCTTCTACTTTCTTTATACTTTTTTGGTGAAATCCCGACAATGGATTTAAAGACTTTTGTAAAATAACTTTGGTCCTCAAAGCCCACGAGATTTGCTATATCAATTAAGCTAAATTTTTTGTCGATAATCAAAAGTTTAGCTTTTTCGATTCTGATTTTGTTTACATAGTTTGAGATATTTTCGCCGACCTCATCTTTAAAAATTCTGCTCAAATATGTTTTTGAGAAATTAACGTGATTTGCGATATCATCAAGTGATATTTTCTTAAAGTAGTTTTTTCTTATATATTCAATAACTTTATACACCGTGTCCGAATGTTTGAGCGAAGAAAAATCAAATGAATAATTAATAAATCGATACAAAGTTGTTGTAATCCAGTCGCTAATCTCATCAATGCTTTTGCAGTTTTGCATCTCTTTTACGCTACCTGTGCTAAACCAAATGATTTCTCCCGAATTAGCCCCCGCTTCAATAGACGCCCTAGATAGCAGTGCTAAAAGTTCAGATGTGCGTATTTTTATGATATTTAAATCAAATTTTGAGATGAAATAAATCTTACCTAAAAGTTCATTTAATAGTACCTGTGCACCATGTTTATCTCCGTTTAAAATGCACATTTGCAGTTGTCGTTCCGCTTCAAATGGATAATCCATTTCCGTTAAATCTTCGTACTCTTCCTTATTATAATAAAGCGTTTGAAGAATATCCGCGGATTTGTGCGAAGTATGTATCACTTCACCACTATGGGTAATAGAAGAAACACTCGCGGCCAAAATCTCTGCGATATCATGTATTTTGTCCGTTTGAATGTTTGGAATGTTTTCGTAACTAACCTTATGTTCATGCGTGAGAAGTGTGTCCTCCATGTCGCCCATAATAATTGGTCCTAAAACAAGTCCTCCCTCGAGAAGTCCTGCATCAGTCGTTACACTTGCCGCTACGAACACTAAGCCCTCGTAGCAATAATAAATATACTTGCCACCCCAACGCTGAGCTTCGTTACAGCCATATAAATACAAATCAAGCAAATTACAGTTACCGTTTGTACAATGTTTAAGCAAATCATTTTCGTTATCAGTCGCCTCTAAAATAAAGTTTTTATTGCAGACATCGACTATAGTGCATTGGGTGTTGAACAAATGCGAAAAATGATTTGCGAATTTTTTTAGATATGTAATTGTTTGCTGTGTCACATAATCACCTACTTATATTTTAATATACAAAAACACTAAAATATATAAATTTTTTATTATTTTTTGTAATATTCTCTTTTGTTTTTTAACCATTTATGAATAATCCGCCGTCTAAAACTAATTATACATAATTCCTATCAAAAATGCAAATTTTAAAGTGCAAATTTGCGCCTAAACTTTGTTAAAATTTAAACGCTTGACTTATTGGCAATTTAGAATTACAATTAGTCTAGATTGCTGTGATTTATTGGTAAAAACCCACGATAAACACAGCATATAATAATGAAAACGATCATACGAAACGGAGCTTTGTAAATGGCTATTATTAGAAGTGTTAAATCTCTTAGAGGGGCGCATGTCCCACATAGAAAAAACACAAATGATTTTGAGTCACAGGTGTTAAAAGATGTTAAAACTGTGACTATCCTTATGCAACAGCATATGGGGATACCTTGCGCACCCACAGTAAAAGTCGGCGATTTAGTTAAACTTGGTGATATCGTCGGAGACAGCGAAGAATATTTTAGTGTTCCCGTACATGCTACATGTTCGGGGAAAGTTTTGCGCATTATCGATTTAACTACGGTTTCGGGCAAACCCACAAAAGCAGTAGTAATCGAAAATGACGGAGAATACACGCTTAGTGAAAATATCAAGATACCCAAAATAAATGATAGGGCAGACTTAGTTAAAGCTGTGAAAGCCTCGGGCATTGTTGGTCTAGGCGGCGCTGGCTTCCCACTGCATGTAAAGCTTGATTACAAAAACATACAAAACATTACAAAACTTGTTATCAATGCCGCTGAATGTGAACCTTACATCACCGCGGACTTTAGAGAATGCATGGAGAATACTCAAAACGTAATCGACGGAATTTCCGTGGTGAAAAAATTGCTAAATATCGACGAAGTGTACATCGCAATTGAAACAAACAAACCTGCTGCAATTGAGCATATGGCGCAATTGACCCAAGATAAACCTGGATTTAATGTGGTGAAATTAAAACAGATTTATCCACAAGGCGCGGAAAAATCCATAATCTATGCCGCAACCGGTATTGTGGTAACGGAAGGGAAACTCCCCGCTGACTGTGGCGTACTTGTAATGAATGTTTCTACTGCAGGCTCTTTGGGCAAATACCTAAAAGACGGTATACCCCTTGTATCAAAGCGTATCACGGTCGATGGCGATGCTATAAGCAGCCCTAAAAACTTAATCGTTCCAATTGGAACTCCTATCGGTGATGTTCTAGCACATTGTGACGTAAAATCAGATGTGCAAAAAGTACTCATGGGTGGGCCTATGATGGGGATTGCAGTAAGCGATACCGAGATGCCTATAGTTAAAAATAATAATGCGATACTTGCATTTTCTTCCAACGAAATAAAAAGCCGCGAGACAACATCATGTATTCGTTGCGGACGCTGTGTTTCTACATGTCCGATGATTTTGATGCCGATGTTGCTTGAAAGAGCATATGACGCAAAAAATGCAGAAGAACTCGAAAAACTTAAGCTAAATTTATGCATGAACTGTGGTTGTTGTTCGTTCGCATGTCCTGCAAAAAGGAATTTGGCGCAAAAAAATCAACTTGCAAAAGGCTTCTTAAGAAAAGCCGCTACACGCAAGTAATAGTCATTAGAAGGGGAAACTTATACATATGAAAAAATTTATGGTAACACCGTCGCCGCATATATTGTCAACAACCACAACTACAACAATAATGCTCGACGTAATAATAGCGCTGATGCCCGCTCTAATCGCATCTTCGCTCATCTTTGGAATGAGAGCGATACTAGTGATTTTAGTCTGTACGGTAAGCTGTGTGGGCTTTGAGTGGTTAACAAGAATTGTGATGAGGCGCAAAAACACAATTTCTGACTTTAGCGCAGTAGTCACAGGGGTATTGCTCGCATATAATCTGCCAGCTACTATTCCGCTATGGATTTGCGTAATCGGCTCATTTTTCGCAATAGTTATAGTAAAACAGTTGTTCGGCGGAATTGGTCAAAACTTTGCAAACCCAGCTATAACTGCAAGGGTTATTTTGATGATATCGTTCACCGCGCATATGACAACATGGATAGAACCATTCGTTCCATTTGATGTGGACATCATCACTCAAGCAACTCCACTAGCAGACTTAAGCGCTGTTTCCTATATGGACTTATTCTTAGGCACAGTCAGCGGCAGCTTAGGCGAAACAAGCGCACTTGCGCTATTAATCGGTGGGGCGTACCTAGTAATCAGACGGATTATTACTCCTGTAATCCCGCTCACATACATTGGCGGTGTTTTTGTCTTGGCGTGGGCTTTTGGTGAAAACCCAGTAAGCCACATCCTATCAGGCGGTCTAATGCTCGGCGCTATTTTCATGGCGACCGACTACTCGACTTCGCCTATGACAAAAAAAGGCCAAGTGGTATTCGCACTCGGTTGCGCACTTATCACAATGTTAATCCGTCAATTCGGTTCGTATCCAGAGGGTGTATCCTTTGCGATACTCTTCATGAATATATTAACTCCACTAATAGATACTTACATAAGAACTAAGCCTTTCTCGGCAGTTGGGAGGAGTAAATAATGGATAATTTCAAGAAAATAGTGCTCCCAGCAGTTGTGTTAATGCTTTTATCTGGCGTAATTGCGCTATTGCTCAGCCTTACCTACACTGTTACAGGAGTTGGTGAGCTAGGCGACGGATTCACTCCGGAAGAGCTCGTTACATACTCTAGTATGGTTATCCCAACTTCGAGCAATCTAACATTGGCAGAAACTTCGTTTGTAGAAGAAAATTTCAAAGGAGCATACACTCCCGATAGTGGCGAGGGTATCGCTTTGCATGTGCATACACACGGATACGATAGCGATGGCATCGGCATACTAGTCGGCTTTAATGCAGACGGCACAATCTCGGGCATTGCGATAGTTTCCTCTAGCGAAACCCCTGGCCTTGGCACAAAAATCGAGGATCCAGAATATCTTGCAAGCTTTGTCGGTGGTAACGATATTAGCGCTGTAGACACAATAACTTCCGCTACATACTCCTCACAAGGTGTAATCGACGGTGTTAATTATGCTATATCCATTTTAGAAGAAGTTAAAGGGGGTATGTCATAATGAATTATTTTAAAATATTATCAAAAGGACTGCTCAAGGAAAACCCTGTGCTAGTAATGCTATTGGGGATGTGTCCTACTTTGGCGGTAACTAACCTAGCCTCAACTGGGCTTGGAATGGGACTCGCTACCACATTTGTACTTATATGCTCAAACTTGGTTATCTCCCTAATAAAGGGCATTATACCAAAATCTGTGCGCCTACCTGCATTCATCGTAGTAATCGCTGGCTTTGTTACGCTTGTTAGCTTTTTGCTTGAGGTGTATATCCCATCGCTATACGACGAGCTTGGCGTATTCTTATCACTAATCGTTGTTAACTGCATCATCTTGGGCAGAGCAGAAATGTTTGCTTCCAAAAACGGTCCTATCGCTTCTGTTTTTGACGGAATAGGCATGGGGCTTGGCTTTACCGCTGCACTTGTTGCTGTAGGTAGCATAAGAGAAATGCTCGGAAGCGGCTCATTTTTCGGCATGGGCTTTGGCGATTGGTTTGAACCTATGATATTCTTCATCACACCTGCTGGCGGATTTTTTGTATTTGGTGTGCTAATTGCAGTGGTAAACATCATAATTAACGCAACATCGCATAAAACAAAAATGGTTCCAAAAGCCCAAATTGGTTGCGCAGGTTGCCCTATGAAAGATAGCTGCGAAAAAGTTGACGAGGGAGGATGCGATAAATAATGGATGCATTTATTACAATATTAGAACGAATTGGAATTATCCTTGTTAGCTCAATTTTAGTTGAAAACTTTGTACTTACCAAATTTTTGGGTGTATGTCCGTTTTTGGGCGTATCCAAAAAGATTAGCTCAGCGCTTGGAATGAGTGGTGCGGTTATATTTGTCATGATTGCCGCAACCGCTGTTACTTATCCAATTTATCATTTTTTACTCGTACCGTTTAAGCTCGAGTATTTACACATCGTTGCATTTATTTTGATAATTGCACTTTTTGTGCAGTTAATCGAAATCTTGCTTAAGAAATTTATCAAGCCATTATACAATGCACTTGGGGTTTATCTGCCACTGATTACTACAAACTGTGCGGTTTTAGGCGTTACAATCCTAAACTTAGAAGAAGGCTTTGTTTTTTGGGAAAGCTTAGTAAATTCACTTGGTGCCGGCATCGGCTTTGCTCTTGCGCTTGTTTTGTTTGCTGGAGTGCGCGAAAGACTGGAACATGCTGACATCCCCAAAAGCTTTAAAGGCGTGCCTTCCACTTTGATAGCGGCAAGCATCGTTTCACTGGTGTTTTTAGGCTTTAACGGCATGATTTAGTCGTACAAATTTATTTAAATTGGAGCATTATTATGAACATAAACGAAATATTACTACCTACGCTGATTTTTGTGGGTTTAGGTGCGCTAGCAGGGCTGTTGCTTGCAATATTCTCAAAAATTTTCGCCGTACCAACCAACGAAACCGCAGAAAAAATTAAAGATATATTACCAGGGCTAAACTGCGGTGTTTGTGGATTTTCCGGCTGTGAAGATTACGCTAATGCGCTTGCAAATAACCCTGATACAAAAACAAATTTATGTGTGCCCGGCGGATCGGACACAGCAGGAAATATCAGCAATATCCTAGGCAAAGCAGCAGAAGCTGTTGAGAGCATCGTAGCAGAAGTCTACTGTAACGGTACAAATATCATAACCCCTGACATTTTCGAATACGACGGAATTTTAACTTGTGATGCATGCAATATGTACTATGCAGGCAAAAGCAAATGCAATTACGGCTGTCTGGGGCTGGGCGACTGCTTAAAGCAATGTCCATACGGTGCAATCACGATTATTAATAGTCTTGCTACTATTAATACTGAAAAATGTATTGGCTGTGGCATGTGCACTAAAGTATGTCCAAAAGAATTAATCGGACTTCGTAAAAAAGCGCAAGAAATTGTAGTGAAATGCTTTAACTGTGACTTAGGCAAGAACACAAGAAGCGCGTGCAAAATCGGCTGTATCGGCTGTAAAAAATGCGAGAAAGTTTGTAAGCATAATGCAATTTTTGTAGAGAATAATAAGGCAAGAATTGACTATTCTTTATGCACAAACTGCAAAGAATGCGTTGCGGTATGCCCTTCAAAATGCATCATCGACGTAAATGCAGCTAGTTAATTTTGTATAAAATGTTTAAGGTAAAAGATTTTTTTAGAAAATAACCGACAAAATACTAAAAACACAGCTATTTTGAATGTTTTTATTGACATTTACCCTGTGATATATTATAATATTATGGCACAGCATGAAGAGGTGTTATTATGTTGATAGATTTAAAGCATATATTTTATGTAGAGGGCGAAAAGCTCGATATAAATAAAGAAATTTCGCTTGCAGATTACGAATTATATAATTGCTTCCCATTTATCACCCCTGTCAAAATTTGCGCTCAAGTGTCAAATGTAGCAGGAGTAGTTTCGATAAAAGGTGATTTAGACTTCACATTTAATAATCAGTGCGACAGATGTATGGACGAGTATAAAAGTGACTATCATTTTAAATTTTCCCATACGCTTTGCTTAAAAGAACCAGAAAACGATGAAGATTACATTCTACTGGACGGTTATTCTCTAGATTTAGACGAAATGGCTATTCCAGATGTTATCATGAATTTGCCAACTAAGTTTTTATGCAAAGATGATTGCAAAGGTTTGTGTCAAGTTTGTGGAGCAAATAAGAATGTAGATGCCTGTGATTGCAAACAAGTAACTATTGACCCCCGTCTTGAGGCGTTGGGTGAATTGCTCAAATAACGATTTTTTATAACTATGAAGGAGGTGCTCAAACATGGCAGTACCAAAAAGAAAGGTCTCGAAATCCAGAAGAGACAAAAGACGTTCAAGCGTATGGAAATTAGACATGCCTGCATTTTCAAAATGCACACAATGTGGTGAACTTAAAGCTCCGCATAAAGTATGTGGAGAGTGTGGATACTATAAAGGTGTTCAAGTTATTCAGAAAGAAGCATAATTTTATTATGCAAAAAGCATTAAGACTTTCGCAGTAAGGCATATCGGTAATTCGATATGAAATCGCTTTATTTGGATTTTATACTCCTTGGGGCTTAGTATGAATTTCCAATAAGCCGCCTTTGTGAAAGTCTTTTCGTTTTATCGGAGAGAATTTATGTCTGTAAAAATTAAAGCTGTGAAAAAAAACAGCCCTTGTTTTAAAAAAGGTGTGTCTGCAGGAGATTTTATCGCTTTTATCAATAATAATGCGATAAATGATGTTTTCGACTACCGCTTTTATATGACACAAAAAAAATTGAAAATTGTGGTGAGAAAACCCAGTGGCTACTACGCTTTTGTTATAAACAAAGGAGAGTATGACGATATTGGGCTTGAGTTTGATACCTATTTAATGGACGAGCAACATTCCTGTTATAACAACTGCGTATTTTGCTTTGTCGACCAAATGCCAAAAGGGATGCGAGATAGTCTTTACTTCAAAGACGATGATGCTAGGCTCTCATTTTTGTTTGGAAATTACATCACGCTCACCAATTTAAAAGATAGCGATGTTAAGCGGATTATCGATATGAAGATTAGCCCGATTAACATTTCTGTGCATAGTACCAATAAAGATTTGCGCGTAGAAATGATGAAAAATCGTTTTGCGGGCGAAAAGCTCGATTATATGAAAACTTTAGCCGATGCTGGCATAAAAATGAACGCTCAGCTCGTGCTTTGTCCTGGAATAAACGATGGTAAGGAACTTATAAAAACACTCGAGGATTTGTCTGCGCTTTATCCTAATTTGCAGAGTATCGCTTGTGTTCCCGTGGGACTTACTAAGTTTCGTGAGGGGCTGTTTGAGCTTTCTCCATACACCGAGGAGAGCGCTAGTGAAACAATCGAGATTGTAGAAAATTTTGCTGCAAGCTTTAAAGCGAAAAATAATACTTCGTTGGCATTTTGCTCTGATGAGTTTTATATCAAGGCAAAAAAAGAGCTAAAGTCGCCCGAATATTATGAGGATTATCCTCAGCTAGATAACGGTGTAGGAATGCTCAGCTTATTCTGCGAGGAATTCACAGATGCGGCAGAAGCGATTGGCGCAAAAAAAATTAACAGAGAAATTTCATGTATCACTGGTGTTGATGCATATAAATATATTAAACAGCTCGCTGATTATGCAAAAGAAAAATTTGGCGTGCAAACAAAAGTTTATGCGATAGAAAATGACTTTTTCGGGGAGAACATCACAGTGGCGGGATTAATCACCGCGACGGATATCATCGCCCAGCTAAAAGACAAAGACTTGGGGGAATACCTAATAATTCCGGACGTAATGATAAGGAAACCTGAAAATATTTTCCTTGACGATATGTCTGTAGAGGAGCTTTCGCAAAAACTAGGAGTAGAGATAAAAATCATAGGAAGTGATGGTGCTGATTTTTTCAGCGCACTTATCAATAAATAGAAACATAGATGTATAATTTGCATACGCCATCTTTGGCGGAAAGGAGATAAAACTATGGCAAAACCATTAATCGCGGTAGTTGGCAGACCCAATGTTGGGAAATCCACACTATTTAACAAATTAATCGGACAAAGACTATCTATTGTCGAGGACACACCAGGTGTTACTCGTGACAGAATATACGCAGAGAGCGAGTGGCGCAATAAAGTTGTTCGCTTAGTTGACACAGGGGGAATTGAACCTCACTCAGATGATGTTATATTGCTACAAATGCGTAGACAAGCGCAAGTGGCAATCGATACTGCCGATGTAATCATTCTTGTTACGGACATCAGAGACGGTGTTACCGCAACAGACCAAGACGTAGCCTCTATGCTCATGAAATCGGGTAAACCTATCGTTTTATGTGTTAACAAATGTGACCACGTTGGGCGAACTCCTGTAGATATATACGAGTTTTATAACTTAGGATTGGGCGACCCTGTCGAAGTTAGTGCAGCGCACGGACACGGAACGGGCGATTTGCTTGATGCTTGCTACGAACATTTATTCTTTGATGATACCGACGAGTATGGCGAAGAATTCATTAAAGTTGCGATTGTTGGTAAGCCTAATGTTGGGAAATCCTCGCTAATTAATAAAATATCAGGACAAGAGCGTGCCATAGTATCCGATATTGCTGGCACTACTCGCGATGCAGTCGATAGCATGGTAGAAAACGAATTCGGAAAATTCGTTTTCATCGATACAGCAGGTATCAGAAGAAAATCTAGAATTTTCGAAAATATCGAGCGTTACAGTGTACTGCGTGCGCATATGGCAGTTGACCGCAGTGATGTTTGCGTTATCTTGATTGATGCGAATGTCGGCTTTACTGAGCAAGATAGCAAAATCGCAGGATATGCACACGAACAAGGCAAAGCTTGTATCGTTGCGGTAAATAAATGGGATATTGTTGAGAATAAAACGGACAAAACCATGCGTGAAATGACAAAAGATTTAGAGGACGCATTCAGCTTTATGTCATACGTGCCATTTGTGTTTATCTCTGCACAAACGGGCCAAAGACTAAATAAGCTTTATGAGCTTATCGTGCATGTAAGAGAACAAAATTCACTTAGGGTTAAAACCGGTGTGTTAAATGACTTGCTTTCCGACATGACAGCGAGGGTACAACCTCCTTCTGACAGAGGTAAGCGTTTGAAAATTTACTACATGACACAAGCTTCTACAAATCCACCAACTTTTGTAACTTTCGTAAATCGCGAAGACTTATTCCACTTCTCATACAGAAGATACATTGAAAACCAAATTAGAAAATCTTTCGGTTTAACGGGAACTCCAGTTAGATTTATTGTGCGAGAACGCGACAGAAAAGATACTAAGTAACCAAAATAGAAAAACGGGAGGTATATTGTGGATAATAATATACTGTATGTACTCATCACAACTCTTGCTGTTATAATCGCGTACCTATTTGGTAGCATAAATTTCGCGATTATTGTGACAAAATTTATGATTGGCAAAGACATCAGGACTTTCGGTAGTGGGAACGCAGGCATGACAAATGTATTGCGCACTGTCGGCAAAAAAGGAGCAGCATTCACGCTGCTGGGCGATTTATCAAAAGGGATTATCTCAGTTGTCATTGCTCGACTGCTGTTTATGTTTATTTTAGGCGATTCAAACTTTGTGCTCGGAGAATATTTAGTCGGACTCGGCGCATTGGCAGGCCACCTCTTCCCTATCTTCTATAAATTTAAAGGTGGAAAAGGAATTTTAGTTTCCTCTGGCGTTATGATAATACTTGCGCCGCTCGCATTTTTGATATCACTAGCAGTTTTCATCGTAACTGTTGCTTTTTCAAAAATTGTGTCACTGGGCTCAATTTTATGTGCAATTGCTTTTGCAGTTGCAAACTTCTTAATAGTTTACCTAAGCGCAGACCCACACTGGATAACCGAAACAATATTTTCAGTTATCGTCGCACTAGTAATTGTGCTTATGCACAGAAGCAATATCAAGCGACTAATCAAGGGCGAAGAAAACAAATTTGGCAAAAAGAAATAGTAAAAATTTAGTTTTATATATTGACTTGAATTTGATTGTTTAGTATAATTATGGTAAGAATTGAATATGGGTGATGATATCGGGAGAGATTGCTTTATGCGACGCCGAAGGGGAAAGTGCAATAAACTCTCAGGCAAAAGGACCGATATTTGACAAACTCCGGAAATCTGTTTTTAACAGTACCGACGAAGCAATCCTATATGGAGAATCTTTCAGGTTTAATGACGGGGCGCACTTTTTATTAAGTGCGCCTTTTTTTGTTGCCTAAAAATCAATCTTTATTGGAGGAATTTATGGAAAAGAAAACCCCACTCTACGATGAACATGTAAAATTATCGGGAAAAATCGTGCCATTTGCAGGCTATCTCTTACCAGTGCAATATAGCGGTGTTATCGCTGAGCATATGGCAGTACGCGAAAATGTTGGAATTTTCGACGTTTCGCATATGGGCGAGCTTATCTTAAAAGGAAAAGATGCCCTCGCTAATCTCAATCGCATTATGACAAACAAATTTGATAATATGCAAATAGGTGCGTGCAGATATACTATTATGCTTTATCCAAACGGCACACAAGTCGATGATTTGATTGTTTACAAAAAATCTGAGGACGAATATTTGCTCGTGCTCAACGCTTCTAACACTCAAAAAGATATCGCTTGGATAAACTCGCATCTTAGCGGCGAATGCACTTCGCTTGACATCAGCGATAATACTGCGCAAATCGCTCTTCAAGGACCTAATGCAAAAGAAGTTATCACAAAGATTTGTGAGGAAAGCGCATTGCCGACTAAATATTATAGCTTTAATGAAAATGTACAAATCGCAGGTGCAAACTGCTTAGTTTCCAGAACTGGCTACACAGGCGAGTTTGGTTATGAGATTTATCTTGATGTGGCTGACGCTCCAAAAGTATGGCAAGCACTTATTGAAGGTGGCGCACTTCCATGCGGACTAGGAGCGAGAGATACACTCAGACTAGAGGCTTCTATGCCACTTTATGGGCATGAGCTAAGCGACGCTATCCATATTGCTTCCACTGGGCTATCCTTTGCGATTAAGACTGAAAAAGACGACTTTATCGGCAAGGAGGCAATAATCAATCCTCCGGAAAACCTTCCAGTAAGAGTGGGACTTAAGGTGACTGGCAGAGGCATCGTGCGTGAAAATGAAGTTATCATGAGCAGTGGCGAGCAAGTTGGAACAACCACAAGCGGAACACATTGCCCATTTTTAGGCTCCGCGTATGCTATGGCGTATGTTGAGAAAAAATATGCAGAAATCGGTACAGAATTAATAGTTATAGTTAGAGGACGTGAAATCCCTGTTGAAGTTGTTTCACTACCTTTTTATAAAAAATAAAATTTAAGGAGAAATTAAAATGAATATTCCACAAAATTTAAAATTTACAAAATCACATGAATGGGTTGAGGAGCTAGAAAACTCTACAGTCGTAGTAGGTCTAACTGACTATGCTCAATCACAACTAGGGGACCTAGTTTTTGTTAATCTTCCAGCAGAAGGCGACGAGCTATCCGCGGGCGACAGCTTCGGCGATGTTGAAAGCGTTAAGGCAGTATCTGATTTATACAGCCCTGCAAGTGGCACAGTATGCGAAATTAACGAAGAGCTTTTAGACTCACCTGAAAGCATTAATTCAGATGCTTATGGTGCGTGGATGATAAAAATTAGCGATGTTAGCGAATTTGAAGAATTGCTTAGTGCTACTGAGTACGAAGAATTTATAAATAGTTTATAATAAATTGAGATTATTACAGGAGTAAAAAATTATGGGAAGTTATATACCCTCAACTACTGAGCAAATCGATGAAATTTTAGATGCCATCGGTATAAGCTCTACCACCGAGCTTTTCTCGGACGTACCGTCTGATTTGATGCTCACAAAACTTGACTTGAGATCCGGTATCACTGAACCTGAACTTGTTGAGTACGCAAATAATTTAGCAAGCCAAAACAAGGTCTATTCCTCCATATTTAGAGGAGCTGGAGCTTATAATCACTATATTCCCTCAATCGTTAAGCGTGTGACTGCAAAAGAAGAATTTGTCACAGCATACACTCCATATCAAGCAGAAATCAGCCAAGGTGTACTTCAATCAATATTTGAGTACCAAAGCATGATTTGTGCGCTTACAGATATGGACGCTTCCAATGCGTCTGTGTACGATGGTGCTTCCGCTGCAGCAGAGGCTGTTGCTATGTGTAAAGACAGAGGTAAAAATAGAGTTATCGTTTCTGACTCCATCAATCCTGGTGTGTTGGGTACGATAAAAACTTATTGTTTCGGCAATGGTATGGAGCTTGTAATATTACCACAAAAAGACGGAAAAACGGATACAAAATTTTTGGCTGAAACTCTTGCAAAAGGTGATGCTTGCGTTTATGCGGAGCAACCTAACTTTAATGGACTAATTGAAGATTACCAAAAAATCGGCGAGCTTACACATGAAGTAGGCGCTAAATTTATCATGGGTATCAATCCAATCGCAGCAGCTGTGTACAAAACACCAAAAGAATATGGTGCTGACATCGCAGTTGGTGAGGGGCAACCTCTTGGTATGCCACTTTCATTCGGTGGGCCTTATCTTGGGTTTATGGCGTGCACATCTGCTCTTGCACGTAAACTTCCTGGCAGAATAGCTGGCGAAACAGTTGACAGCCAAGGTAGACGCTGTTTTGTGTTAACATTGCAAGCGAGAGAGCAACATATCAGACGCGAAAAAGCTTCGAGCAATATTTGCTCCAACCAAGCTTTATGCGCTATGATAGCTTCTGCTTACATGGCTACGATGGGACAAAAAGGCATGAGTGAAACTGCTGTGCTTTGTTATGAAAAAGCACATTACCTAGCAAGCGAACTTACTAAAATTAAAGGCTTTAAACTTAAATATGACGGAGAGTTCTTCCACGAGTTTGTGACAACATGTCCGATTGACCCACAAAAACTTATGGATGCGCTTTCCGATAAAGATATACTCGGTGGCCTAGTAGTCGGCGAAGACATACTATGGTGTGCAACTGAGAAAAACAGCAAAGCTCAAATCGATGCGCTTATATTGGCGATTAAGGAGGTACTCTAAGATGAAACTATTATTTGAAAGATCAGTAAATGGAAGATTTTGTTCGGTCGTTCCAAAAAGCGATGTTCCTTCTGTTGAGATGCCTCTAAACTTAAGACGTCAATCCAGCTTAGATTTGCCACAACTATCTGAAATAGACATCAGTCGCCATTACTCCGAGCTTGCTGAACAAGTGCATGGTGTAAATAACGGCTTTTATCCTTTAGGCAGTTGTACTATGAAATATAACCCAGCAGTTCACGAGGAACTAGCTTCCCTAAGTGGATTTGCGAATATCCACCCATTACAGGATATCAGCACAACTCAAGGCGCAATGCAAGCGCTTATCGACGCTGAAAAGAAAATTTGCGAAGTAACTGGCATGGATGTAGTAACATTCCAACCTGCTGCTGGAGCACATGGCGAGTTTGCTGGGATGCTTTTAATCAAAGCGTACCACGAAGCACGCGGAGATTTCCATAAAACTAAAATTATTGTGCCTGACTCAGCGCATGGGACAAATCCAGCTACTACTGCTATGACAGGGTTTACTGTGGTGAATGTACCATCTACCGAAGACGGTAGCGTTGATATAGAAAAATTGCGCGAGGCAGTGGATGAGAACACAGCTGGACTAATGCTGACTAACCCTAACACGCTTGGCATCTTCGATAAAAACATACTAAAAATCACAGAGATTATACATAGCGTAGGTGGACTTAACTACTACGACGGAGCTAATCTTAACGCTATCATGGGCATTGTTCGCCCAGGTGACATGGGATTTGACGTTATACATCTAAACTTACATAAAACTATGTCTACTCCTCATGGAGGCGGTGGCCCTGGTTCAGGTGCAGTTGGCGCTAAAGATATACTTAAACCATATCTGCCACAATGCCACCCAATTAAAACTGACGACGGAATTATTTTTGATGACGCGCCGAAAAGTATTGGGCGTGTGAAAAATTTCTACGGTAATTTCGCCGTGACGCTAAAAGCTCTATATTACATGAAAACTTTAGGCGCAGAAGGCTTAAGAGAAGCTTCTGAAATTGCAGTTTTAAACGCAAACTACATGAAAAAAAGGTTCGAGGAGCATTGCAAAATTGCTCACGAAGGCTTTTGTATGCACGAATTTGTAATGTCGCTTGAGGATATCAAGAAGGAAACTGGTATTACAGCTCTGGACATCGCAAAATCAATGCTAGACTATAAAATGCACCCACCTACTATGTATTTCCCATTAATCGTGAAAGAAGCTTTGATGTTCGAGCCAACCGAAACTGAGTCAAAAGAAACTTTAGACAAGGCTTGTGATATTGTAATTTCACTGCTTAAAAAAGCTTATACCGACCCTGACGCGCTACACAATGCGCCAACTACTACCCCAATTGGTAGACCGGACGAAGTATTAGCAGCAAGAAAACCAAAGCTTAGGTATATCAATGATTAGTAATTTATATACAATTATCTCTAATAGCACTAACCCTTATGAGAATTTAGCGTTTGAAGAATCGCTTTTGCATAATCTAAAAAATGGCGAAGTGATAATGTATCTATGGCAAAATAAAAACACTGTCGTTATCGGGAAAAACCAAAATTGTCGCGCAGAGTGCAAAGTCGAAGCACTAAAAGGGGACGGCGGCTTTTTAGCCAGACGCCCGTCCGGTGGGGGTGCAGTTTTCCATGACTTGGGCAACTTAAACTTTACTTTTTTAGCAAAAGCCGACGCATACGACGTGCAAAAACAGCTTGATGTTATTATAACAGCAGTACGCACACTCGGACTGGATGCAAAGAAAAGTGGGCGCAACGATATTTCTATCGACGATAGAAAATTTTCGGGCAACGCATTTTATTCCGCTCGCGATAATAAATTCCATCATGGCACAATACTGCTGAATGCTGACCTGACAAAGCTTGCAAACTATCTCACAGTGTCAGCCGACAAACTTAAAGCTCACGGGGTGAAATCTGTGCGCTCACGTGTTGTGAATTTATCAGAGCTTAACCCAAACATCACGCTTCCAATGCTTAAAAACGCATTAATCGACGCTTTTGATACGGTGTATGGATTAAATTCACAGCCACTTAGTAAAGATAGGCTTGATAAAAATGATTTGAGTCAACGCTTTGAGAAGTTTTCGTCGGACACATGGCTTTATGGTGTGGAGCGTGAATATAACTATATTTTCTCACGTCGCTTTGATTGGGGTAGTGCTGAACTTGCTTTTTCGGTGGAGGGCAGTATTATTTCTGAGGTGGAGTTTTTCACCGATGCTTTAAATGATAAGCTTTCTGAGATGATAAAAGAAAACCTTTTAAGCCAAAACTTTAGCAAAAGCGCGCTAGTAAGTGCGTTTGATGGCATGGCAAAGACTTATCCACAAGCAGAAAAAGAATTTGTTAATATCATAGAGATGATAAAAACTGATTTAGAATAAATCAGCTAGTTTAATGCAGACAGCCTATATTTTGTCTGCGGAATGGAGTACAAGGTGGAAAATTTTGATTTAATTGTAATAGGTGGCGGACCAGGTGGCTATGTTGCCGCTTTGCACGCAGCTAAACTTAATAAATCCGTAGCTTTATTCGAGCAGAGTGAGCTTGGGGGAACATGCTTAAACAGAGGGTGCATCCCTACAAAAGCACTGTTGAGAAGCTCTTCTGTTTATCATGAGAGCAAAAATTCACAGGCACTTGGTATTATGTCGGAGAATTTAACCTACGATATGGACAAAATGTTTGAGAGCTCACAGACTTCTGTAAAAACATTACGCGATGGAATAAAAACGCTAGTAGATAAAGCTAAAATCACACTGATAAACTCACGTGCTATGATAAAAGATGTGCGCACAGTTACCGCAAATGGCATAGATTATACCGCTGATAAAATCCTAATCGCAACTGGTAGCAGACCTGCTCTACCTCCTATCAAAGGGATAGAGTCACAAAATGTACATACCAGTGATTACTTTTTGCAAAATTCGGTGGACTGTAAAAGCTTAATCATAGTTGGTGGCGGTGTTATCGGGGTTGAGTTTGCGCAAATTTATAGCAGACTTGGTTGCAAAGTAACTATCATCGAGGCTCTACCTCGACTATTACCACAACTCGACCGTGAAATTGGCCAAAGCCTTGCTATGACATTTAAAAAACGCGATGTTGCAATAATGACTAATGCCCTAGTCGTGGATATAAAAAACGATGGAGATGCGGTTTGCTGTACCTATAGTGTAAAAGGTAGCGAAACTACTATTACCGCAGAGAAAATGCTTGTATGCACAGGGAGAATTCCGAATACGGATAATCTATTTAGCGAAGATATCACTATAGATATGGAGCGTGGATTTATCGCGGTAGACGAAAACTACAAAACTAGTGCTGATAGTATCTACGCAATCGGCGATGTACTCCTAGGCAGCACACAGCTTGCCCACGCAGCCGAAGCACAGGGCAGCAACTTTGTTAGCCAAAACTATGAGGGTTATGCTCACAAAAACATGTCTCTCATCCCCTCTTGTGTTTTCACTGAACCTGAGATTGCCTCGGTGGGCATGACTGCTGATGAAGCAAAAGCACAGGGCATTGCTGTTAAAACTCAAAAAACTCTGACTTCCTCCAACGGAAAATCGGTGATTGAGGGTGCAGAGCGTGGATTTGTTAAGCTAACATATTGCGAAGATAGCAAAAAATTGCTCGGCGCAGTGCTGATGTGCCACCACGCTGGCGAGATGATTGGCGGACTTGTTTGCGCAATCGAAAACGGTGTCACAATTGATGCGCTAAAGCAAACAATTTTCCCACATCCGACTGTTAGCGAAACTATAATTGGATAAATAATATTAGCATGGTGTGCATAACTGCACACCATGCATTTTTTATACAAATTAAAATTGCATTTTACATCGCTCTTTCTTGCATTTTCCCTTCTGTTATGCTAAAATATTAGCATAATTATATAGGGGGAATTAAATGAATATTAAAAATGCCGCTCCCGAAATGGATGCTTTGCGTCTGGGAATGGATTGGGATAAAAAAGAACTTTCCATGAAACAAATTTTAGTAGAGAGCACATATGGGCAAAGTCACCCAGGCAGTGTGCATCTTGATGCGCTTGCTGACAATGCTTGTGACGCGCTAAAATACAATATGATGAAGCCATCAAAGATGTATGTTACCGACATGTGTGATGGTATCGCACAAGGGCATGACGGCATGAACTACTCGCTTGTATCAAGGGAGTATATAGCAGGAATGTGCCAAGTACATATTAATGCAAATGCATTTGATGCGGCATTGTTTTTATCCTCCTGTGACAAGGCAATCCCAGCGCATTTGATTGCGATTGCACAAAATGAAGATATCCCCGCTATCATAATGCCAGGTGGAGTTATGCCCTCTGCTCACGACGGTTTTACATTGGAGCAAATAGGCTCTGTCAATGTGCAGTATCGTCGACAAGAAATGAGCGAGGAAATATTTTTTTGCCACCAAATGAAAGCCTGTCCTTCACAAGGCGCATGTCAGTTCATGGGCACTGCTGGCACTATGCAAGTTATGTGCGAGGCATTAGGCTTAGCTCTTCCATACTCTGCGCTCATGCCTGCGAATAACAAATATATTAATCTCATGGCAAAAAATAGTGGTTATGCGCTGGCTAATTTAGTTTTGCAAAACATAAAAACAAAGGACATCTTAACTGAAAAATCTTTCCACAATGCTATAGTTATGCTTGCTGCTGTTGGTGGATCGACAAATGCGCTCATTCATCTTGCAGCGATTGCTAAGGCTGCAGACATTGATTTTGACCCCAAAAAAGTGGACGAGATTAATAAAGAAGTTCCACTTCTTTCAAATACTAGGCCATCGGGCAAATACTCTACGCAGATTTTGTGGGCAGCTGGCGGCATCCCAGAAATTATGCGTCGCGTGAAAGAACATTTGCATTTAGACGCACTCACAGTGACAGGAAAAACTTTAGGCGAGAATTTAAGCGAAGAGCATCCATTGGGGCAAGTGAGTGATAATGGCGATGTCATAACCGAAATGGGGAAAGGCTCACTCGCTATCTTATATGGAAATATTGCGCAAAAAGGCTCAGTGGTCAAGTACTCCACATTAAATAAAGAGCAGTACTATTTTTGCGGTAAGGCAAAAGTTTTTAACACCGAGCTTGAAGCTAGAGAAGCAATAATAAATAAGACGGTTAAAGCAGGTGAAATCATCGTGCTTGCATACGCTGGCCCCAAGGGAGCTGGAATGCCCGAGATGTTTTACACCACGGAGGCTTTAGCACAAGATACAGAGCTTTCTAGCAAGACCGCAATAATCACAGATGGTAGATTCTCTGGTGCGAGTAGAGGCCCATGTATCGGGCATATATCCCCTGAAGCGGCAGACGGTGGAGCAATCGGTTTAATAAAAGATGGTGACACAATCGAGATTGATATTAATAATAGAAGTATCAATGTGCTCGAAGAGGATTTTTTAAACAGAAAACCAAGTGAGAGGTGCAAATCCAAAGATAAAGGCGCACTCGCTATATATAAAAAACACGCAGTTAGCGCTATGGAAGGCGCTTATATAGATTATTAGGAGGTTACTATGAAAGTATTAGTAATAGGCAGTGGCGGAAGAGAACACGCTATCATAAAAAGTATTAAACAAAACGAAAAAATAACGGAGATTTTTGCAGCACCTGGGAATGGCGGTATCTCAAAATTTGCTACATGTATCGATATCGGTGCATGTGACAAAGATAAAATGGTAGCGTTTTGCATAGAAAATCAAATCGACTTTGTTATAGTTGCGCCCGACGACCCATTAGTAGCTGGTATGGTTGATGCCCTAAGCGCTGCTGGAATTAAATCTTTTGGTCCTACACAGGCAGCGGCAGCAATCGAAGGCAGCAAAGTCTTCTCAAAAAATTTGATGAAGAAATACGGTATCCCAACCGCATCATACGAAGTTTTTTCTGATAAAGATGACGCAATCACTTATATAAACAAGAATGATACATACCCCATTGTTATTAAAGCTGATGGCCTTGCCTTGGGTAAAGGTGTTATAATAGCTGAAAACTTTGATATGGCAAAACAAGCAGTTCTGTCTATCATGGAAGATAAAGCTTTTGGTGAGAGCGGTAATAATATCGTAATCGAAGAGTTTATGACAGGACCTGAGGTAAGTGTACTTTCCTTCTGCGACTCTAAAACAATCGTGCCTATGGTATCAGCGATGGATCATAAACGTGCACTCGATGGCGACAAAGGCTTAAATACAGGCGGGATGGGAACAATTGCACCAAACCCAGCCTATACTGATGAAGTTGCAAAAATATGTATGGAAGAAATATATGTTCCTACTATGGAAGCTATGAACAAAGAAGGCAGACCATTTAAAGGTATAATCTTTTTTGGACTGATGATTACTCCTAACGGCCCAAAAGTAATAGAGTATAACTGTCGTTTTGGTGACCCAGAGGCGCAAGTAGTATTGCCACTTCTTGAAAGCGATTTACTAGAAATTTTTATAGCGGTAAGCGAAGAGCGTTTGAGCGAAATGGATATTTCCTTTACCAAAGATAAGTCTGCAGCATGTGTTATCACTGCTAGCGGTGGCTATCCACAAAAATATGCAACTGGTATTAAAATTACGGGGTTGGATGTAAATGGACAACATAATGACGCCACGATTTATCACGCTGGAACAAAGCTTGTCGACGGCGACTTTTTAACCGCAGGCGGAAGAGTATTGGGTATTACAGCAGTGGGCGATAATCTACAAAACGCACTTGATAGAGCATATGCAGTCGTAGAAAAAGTAGATTTTGATAAAAAACATTATAGAGGCGATATAGGTAAAAAAGTACTTTAATTTATTTTATGGAGAATGTAATATGAATGATAATAGAGATTATGACAAAATTTATAAAAGGTTAGAATATGTTTTTAATAATGAAATTTTAGACCGTTGTTGTATTTCAGTCTTTGCTCCAAAAAATCCGGGTAAGGTGATAGAGGAAGTTAAACCAACCGACCAAGCTGGATTAAGGCGCTGGTACACAGATGCTGAGTGGATACATAAAAGAACGCTTGAGCGCATAGACAACACATACTATGCAGGCGATGCACTGCCGATTATCTTTCCATACATTGGAACAGGTGGACACGCAAAGTATCTAGCACCAAAAGAAGCTGTGGAGTACTCTCCCGATACAGTTTGGATTCATCCAGTCATCCAGGATTTAAGCAACTTTAACTACGATTTTGACCCAGCAACAAACGAGGTATTTAAGGAAGAATGCGAGATTTTATCATATCTCGCTAAAGAAGCAAATGATAGGTATCTTGTTGCTATGCCAGATAACTGCGGTAGTTACGATGCACTTTCCCAGCTTAGAGGCGCAGAAGAAATGCTAATTGACTTCATAACCGAGCCAGAGGCGCTAAAAAATGCAGGGCGCAAAATTGTCGATATGCTAATTAAGTCATCCGACATAATGTTCGACATAATAAAAGGGACTGCACGAGGCGGATCTGTACAAGGGTGGATGAACACGGTATCAAAAGGTAAACATTTGCAATTGCAATGCGATTTATCTGTTATGATTTCAAAAGATACTTTCGATGAATTCATCGCAGAAGAGCTGATAACTACATCGAAATGGCTTGATAATGCGATTTATCATTTTGATGGCGTTGAACAAATTCGCCATTTGGACACATTGCTATCCATCGACAGCATTGACATGATTCAGTGGACACAAGTTGCGGGACAAGCTCCTGTAACAGACTATATCCCCGAGCTAAAGCGCATTCAAAATGCTGGAAAAGGGCTTGTACTAATGGTTTCGCCTTCGCAAGCTGTTGAGCTTCTGGATAATCTTAAACCAAATGGACTCAACATTATTACAAATACTGCTACACCTGAAGAAGCAGATGACCTAGTTAAGCTCGTTTCTAAATATTGATTAGATTAAATATCTATATTATAAACAAATAAGTAAAGCGTACACTATAATTTTTTATAGTGTACGCTTTATTCTATAGTAGCATTATATAACTGCTCTCTTTTCAAATTATGCTTATAAAAATAAAAAAGTCATCACTAATGATGACTTTTTTATTTTGGCAGGGGCAAAAGGACTTGAACCCTCGGCACGTGGTTTTGGAGACCACTGCTCTACCAACTGAGCTATACCCCTATATGGTGGGCCTTCAGGGATTCGAACCCGGGACCTACCGGTTATGAGCCGGTTGCTCTAACCAACTGAGCTAAAGGCCCACAAAAACTAGCTTTCGCTAGTTTTAAATGGGATGCTTTTAGTGACGGCGTCTATCTATCTTCCCAGGTCGTCGCCAACCAAGTATTTTCGA
>CAYJII010000022.1:0-40994 GCA_964370225.1 uncultured Oscillospiraceae bacterium
AGTAATATCAAAAATTCGTTGACAAAAGCTGGTTTTACTAGTACTGCAGAAGCGGTGGAGGACATAGGCTCAGATATTTATTTTCAGGCATCATTTGCAAAAGATGCTTTAACAGGACTACCCATAGATTATTTAAACCTTGAAAACACCTACAAGTTTTTAGCACAAGTGGGTGACTACAGCTTAAGTGTGACTAAAAGCGAAGAAATTACAAATGAAGATAGAATAAATTTAGAGATGCTCAATGAATATTGCGATACTCTGTTAAATCACATGTTTATCGTAACCGATGCGGTTAACAGCGGTGAATTGTCATTTGAAAGCATCCACGACGAGTTTACTGTAAACGAGCAAATAGAGCAAACTAGTGCTAATATTACAGACGGATTTACCGAGTTTGAAGATGGTTTTGCCACATACCCAACACTGATATATGACGGACCTTTTTCCGACCACATTATGCAAAAAGAACCTGAGCACATAAAAGGGAAAGAGGAAGTAACACAAGACGAAGCTAGAGAAATCGCAGCAAAAGCTCTTGGCGTTCCTAGCGAGACTTTACAAGACGATGATGATGAGATGTCAAATATGGAGTCATTTGCCTTTATGGATGAGGATAAAAATATTACCGTCACGAAGGCGGGAGGTGTAGTAGGTTACCATATTAGGGATAGGCAAGTAAGTGAATCAGTCATTAATTTAGAAACCGCGATTGAAAAAGCAAAAACATTTATGAAAAATATGGGAATTACTAATATAACAGAAACTTATCATGAAAGCGCAAACAATATCGTGACTATAAACTTTGCTGCAACGCAGGATGATATTGTGCTATACACTGACCTGATAAAAGTTAGTGTCGCGTTGGATAATGGGGAAGTACTCCGCTATGATGCAAGAGGGTTTATTACAAATCATTATGAGCGAACAGGATTAGTTGCGAATGTCACAAAAGGACAAGCTGAGGAAGTGCTAAGCGATGTTTTGACAGTGGACAGCTCAAAACTTTGCTTAATCCCAAGCGCTGGTCTTAATGAAGTGTTGACATATGAATTTAATTGCACTGCAAATAGTGGGGAAAACGTACTTGTTTATATCAATGCGAAAACGCTTGCAGAAGAGCAGCTACTCATCGTTTACAAAGACGATAATGCTATGCTAGCAATGTAGTTAAAAAGCTGTAACTTTTAAAGTTACAGCTTTAAATTTGCAAGTAAAATTAGTTTTTGGTATAATAGGATAAGTAAAAATCAAGGAGGCATTATGACAATATTAGAAATTATTGATTACTGCAAAACTTATCCTTCGGCTTATGTAGACTATCCTTTTGATGGAGAAACTCCGGTAATGAGACATGGTGGAAATAAAAAAATATTTGCGCTATTTGGAGAAAGAAACGACAAACCTTTTGTTAATTTAAAATGTGACCCTATGGAAGCTGAGTTTTTGCGCACGGTATACACAGATATTACCGCTGGATACCATATGAATAAAACTCACTGGAACACCGTGTATATAAACGGAGATGTTCCTGATGAAAAGCTTTATGAGCTAATTGGGCATAGCTTTGATTTGACCAAGCCAAAGAAGAGTAAAAATGTTAACAAGGACTAGCTTGACTAATTTTATTTATGAGGTTATAATCATTATAGCAAATAAATAATTAATAATAAGAGAAGAGGAAATGAGTATGAATTTAACTTTAGCTAATGGTAATTCAATTCCTATGGTTGGATTAGGAGTGTTTCTTGCAGAAAACGGTGCAGAAACAGAAAACGCTGTAAAATGGGCGCTTGAAGCTGGATATAGACATATTGACACAGCTAAAATTTACGGAAACGAAACTGCAGTTGGAAACGCTATTAAAGAAAGTGGCGTAAAAAGAGAAGATATCTTTGTAACAACAAAACTTTGGAATGAAGACATAAGACAAGGTAAAGCTAGAGAAGCTTTGCTAAAAAGTCTTGAAGACCTACAGTTAGATTATATAGATTTATATTTGCTTCACTGGCCTGTAGAAGGACGTGTAGAAGCTTGGTTTGAGCTAGAAAAACTATATAACGAAGGCTTAATAAAAAATATTGGTGTAAGTAATTTCCATAAAGTTCACTTAGATGAATTGCTTCCAAAATGCACTATAGTACCTCATATCAACCAAATTGAGTCACACCCAAGATTAACTAACTGTGAGCTTATCGACTTGTGCAAAGAAAATGATATTGCTGTTCAAGTATGGAGCCCACTAGGTGGAGGAAAAACTGCTGCTGAGCTTCTTGCAAACGAAACTCTAGTTAATATCGGTAAAAAATATGGTAAAACCCCTGCTCAAGTAATTATTAGATGGGATTTACAAAGAGGCGTTATCGTACTGCCAAAATCATCACATCAAGACAGAATTAAACAAAACTTTGATGTTTTTGATTTTGAACTGAGCGCTGAGGATATGGCTACAATCTTTGATATGAACACTAATACAAGAGTAGGTGCAGACCCAGAAAACTTTGATTTTTAGTTTCATAAAAAAGCATATATAATTAAAAGGTAAAGAAAAGCATAACTTTTCTTTACCTTTTTTATATTTGTTAGCTTAAGATATACTACATATCATTAAATCTGAGCTTTTGTTGACGCACATCAGTGCCTACGAATTTAAGGCATTTATACGATGCCCCAAGCCTAGAAGCTACTCTGTTTGAGTATCTATTTTCGATTTGTTGTAGTGATAGGATTGTGTTAATAATAGTTGGAAGGTTTTTATTCAATCTCGAATTTATCACATTATAGCAAGTCGTATTATTGAAGGCGCTTTCGTACTCAGCCCCTAAGTCATCTATGATTAATAAATCTGCAGATATAACGTCTTTGTATGTATCTTTGTTGTCATTATTTCTACTGAAATATTCAGTTTGAATTTGCGTGAAAAACTCTTGCGATGTGCCGTATAGCACGGAAAACCCTGCATTTAATGCTTCATTTGCAATAGCGCGTGAAAGGTGAGTTTTCCCAAGTCCTGTGTTACCGAGCATTAGGATATTAGGAGAAGCTTTTGAAAAAGAATTTGAGTAAGCCGAGCAAAAGCCTAAGATTTTTGACATGATGTCATGTTCTGAAAAATTTGAATTGGCTTGACTTTGTTTTGAATAATATTTTAATGAAAAATCTGCAAAATTCGAAATAGGCATATCGGAATAATTATTAAATTCGTCAAACGAGATTTTTTTCATCAAATCAATCAAACATTCACAAGCCTCACCTAAGATAAAACCAGTGTCAGAGCAATTGTTACATTCATATCTATTATCAAGCGCATTTTCAGGATAGCCGCTAAACTCAAGCAGCTGCGATATCTTTGTTTGAAGTTTGAGATTTTCTGTTTTTATTTGCTCGATAATTTGCGCACTATCTGCTCCACCTAAAAATATAGTTTTAGATAATTTTACCGCAGTGCGAGCAAGTTCTGTTTCAAGATTTCGTACTTGGGGTACATTATCATATATTTCTTGCTTGCGAAAATTTGATTTGTCAATAGAGTTTTGTCGTCTAATCGCCATAGTGTACATGGCTTTTTCGTATATTTCCTTTTTAGTCATGTTCACCCTCCTTTTTAATCAAGTTTTGGCACTGTATCCCAGTATTTATCAAGCCAGTCTATATCATAAGAATTATCTTGCGAATTATTATTGTTATTATTTTTCTTAGCGCCAGCAGTGTTTGTGTTAACATCTTCGATATTCTTAAATCCGTTATTATACCAATTTTGCAAAATTTTATTTGTGTATGCAAATGCAACTTTGCCTGTTTTTTCTATCGTAATCTCAAATGCTTTAGAAATTACATCAAGTGGAAAATTGTACTCATCAAACCAAATATTTGCAAATTTTTCCTCTGAAGGAATAAGATTGCGAGTAGTAATCCCAAACTTTTGTTTTAATAGGTTAATGTTTTCGTGCTTTTGAGTATAAAGTTTTAGATATTCTTCAGCGGTATTGTGGTTATCAATTCCTTTTTCGTACCAGTCAATACAAATCTTTTCAAGATATTTTATCGCCTTATTTCCATACTCACTGCAATGAGCCATTGCCATCAATATTACATCAGCGGGCAATCTATACGACTCGAATATATATGTAACAGTTTTAAGGTCGGTGGAAGTTATGGTTCTATTAAGGCATACTTCCATGTTTTTGAGTAAAAACTCAAGTTCTTTGTCATTATGAGGTTTTTTCTCAGTAACAAGATTGCTCTTGCCTGCGACTTTATGTACATTATTAATTTTAACAGGTGCATCGCTTAAAAGCAATACATCATTTTCGATCCAGTACTGAATTGCATTTTTTACTACATCCTCAGCAATATCGAGCAAATTTGACAAGAGGTTAATGCTATAATGTTTATCGGGGTTCTTAAAAATCAGCAGTATAACCTTTAAATAATCGGAGTTAATCTCCTTTAAGTTGTCCACTACTAAACTTGGCATGGTAAAATTGCTTTTGTATTCCTTGAAATTGATATCATAATTCATTTTAACCTCACATATCAAAACGAATTATTTCATTTCTTTTATAAGAGTGTCGATTTCCTCTTCGGAAAAGCGGTATTTCTTATTGCAAAAATGGCAATCCACTTCGATTTTTTTATCTTCATTTTTTATTTCGGTAAGTTCCTTAGCGCCTAAGCTAATTAGAGCTTTTTTTACTCTCTCATCGCTACAATCACAGCGGTATTCTGTTTGAGCTTCATCGAGCAAATTGGGGTTAAGACCTGCTAAAAGTTTAGCGCAAATTTCCTCTTCTGTAAATCCTTCAGAAAACATTGAGGAAACTGGTGGGATGTCTTTTATGTTATTTTCGATAGTGGAGATAACCTCTTCACTAGCAAACGGAAGTAGCATCACAAAATATCCACCAGCGGATTTTACTGTTAAATCAGGATTTACAAGCACACCTAAACCACAAACTGTTGGGGTTTGCTCGCTTACAGCGTAATATGAAGTCACATCTTCAGCAATCTCGCCTGAAACTACAGGTATTCTGCCGACATATGGTTCTTTTAACCCTAAGTCTTTGATGACGCTAAATGTACCGCTTGTACCAACAGCGCCCCTAACATCAAGTTTACCATGCTCATTAAGTGGTATTTCCACAACAGGATTTTGTACGTAGGATTTTACGTTCCCACGACTATCAGATACTGCGATAAGTACGCCACTAGGCCCGCCTGCGTCAAAGCGCAAAGTCAGGCTGTCTTTTTCTCCCTTTAGCATATATCCCATTATTGATGCAGCAGTAGTAAGTCTACCTAGTGCTGCTGTTACAACTGCAGAAGTTTTATGTATTTTCTCGATTTCACTGACAATATCAGTTGAGTTTATAGCACAAGCTACAGCACTGCCATCTTCTGAAATCATTCTAATCATTTTTGCCATTTTATCTCTCCAAATTAAATTAAATCATTTTGCGGTGGTAATCTGTCATGGCTGTTTTTAAGCACATACACCGCTCTTTGTGAATTATCATTAAGCGCGTCAAAACTGTTCTCATCATATAACGCAAGCAAATCAAGTTTTGCGTTATCGGCAAAACTTACGATATCCTCGTGAGTATATGCTCTTTCGCAAAAAGTTTCATAATAACGCTTGTAACTCCCGTCATCATCTGCTACAAAAAGATCTAACTCTATCTTAGTCAGATTATCATCTTGTGCAGAATTTTGCCAAACACAATAAACCTCATCACAATCGTAGATGAAGTTATTATCAGCATTCCAAAATAAATCAAGGTTTTGCATCTCTTTCTTTAAATATATGATATCACTACCGCTGTCATATTTTTTGTCCATAGCTTGTGATAGCATCTGTTCGGAATTATCAATACCTATTACTTCAAACCCTTTTTCGTGCATAAGCTCTGATAAGCTTCCCGTACCGCACGCTAAATCAACAAGGATTTTTCCACCACAACCGAATTTGTCAATCAAATCACATAGATACTGACATTGTTCACTGTAGTTAATATTTTGCGTTAGTATGTCATAATAAAAAGCAAAGTAATTATAATTACTCAATATTATTCATCCTTTTGAATATCACATCATAACCGTCTGTTCCATAATGTAACGAGCGATTAACGCGACTGATTGTAGCAGTAGAAGCCCCAGTTTTAGCAACAATATCGCTGTAAACGCAGTTTTGGCTTAATAGTTTTGCAACATGTATTCTTTGTGACATAGCTTTTAGTTCTGGAACAGTACACAGGTCTTCAAAAAAGTTAGCGCACTCTTCTTTAGTTTTTATTTGCATAATAGCGTCAAATAAAAAGTCAATGTCAAATTCTTTTAATCTATGATTCATAAATTACACCTCATTTTGAGAATTAGTACAATAATATTTTAGCACACTAAAGTGTGAATGTAAATATATTTTTAAAATATTTTCATATATTGTAAAAATTAACCTGCATAAAATTTTACAGATAAGTCAAGAATACTATAAATAATCCATAGGATTGTTATAGGACATTTACAGCGATTGCCTATACGGGCGAGCTGTAAGCTAGCTTGAAATATATATAATATTTTATCAGAAAAATCGTATTTGTGCAACTATAATCTTACTTACGTAAATATAAGTCGTAATTGCGACGGAATGGAGTATTAATATGAACCTAACTACAAAAGAATTAGCAGCAATTGAGGAGCAGATGTATCATGAACAGCTACTGGTAAAGAAGTATAAAATGTACTCAGAAAATTGCAAAGACCCACAGCTCAAGCAAAAATGCGAACAAGTAGCTGCACAACATCAAGACCATTTTATCAGATTACTCAATAAGTTAAGTTAAAGAGGTGGATATGTACTATAATTTTAATTTAAATGATAAGCAAATATTAGGGGAGGCACTAAGCTTTCAAAAAAATATTACAAAGGACTATAATGATAGTGCAAACGAATGTGTAGATAGTAGTATAAAAGATGAGTTAATCAACATATTAATTGAGGAGCAACAAATAGAAAGCGAAATTATTAGTGAGATGACAAAAAGAGGCTGGCATAGCAGTGGTATGGCTAGTGAAAAAGATATCACTAAAACAAAAGAAAAGTACAAAGAAATACTAAAAAAAATGTAGTTATTGCATGGAGTTTATCTATTACACTCCATGCAATATTTATGTAAAATGGCGTATTGATTTTATAGGCAAATAGTGGTATAATTTTATAAATGCGATTTTTTGTTTAATTGCATTTTAATTTTATTTTAAAAGAGGGCGAATATGTTTATAGTAAACGTTATTTTTGGAGCAATTATCGGCATAGCAAATATAATTCCTGGACTGAGTGGCGGGACGATGGCAGTTATTTTAAATATGTATGACAAATTAGTAGGCGCAGTATCAAGATTTAAAGATGATGTTAAAGGGAATATCAAATTTTTAGCAGCAATTGGAATCGGGGCACTAGGGGCAATAGTTTTATTTAGCAACTTAATTGATTATCTGCTAGAAACTCAGTACATGCTCACAAACTTCTTTTTCATCGGGATTATTGTAGGTAGCCTACCTTTAATTTTTAAACATGCAACAAAAGAAAAATTTAATCCACTAAGCTTAATTCCGTGTATTATTACATTTGGGATTATGATAGCGATGATATTCATTAGACCGGACGAAGCTGCTCAACAAGCGCAAACAGCACTAACATTGCCACTGGCGATACAACTCTTCTTTTTCAGTGCATTTGCAGCGATTTGTATGATTATTCCGGGTATAAGCGGCAGTTTTATTATGTTATTATTAGGTGTATACACTACTATTATTCAGGCAATAAGCGATTTTAATTTAATAATGTTAATCCCAGTGGGACTAGGCATTTTAACAGGGTTATTGCTTGGAGCTAAAATAATAGACTTCCTATTAAGAAGATTTCCACAAGCAACATATTTTGCTATACTAGGTTTAGTAGTAGGCTCTGTACCTGTAATGTACAATCAAATTGTAGCACAAGGTGAAATGCGTGGCGGTGGATACATTGTGATTGCGATAGTGCTTGTGATAATTGCAGCAGCACTTACACTTACATTTGATAGCCCAAAATTAAAGGCGTATTTCGAAAAATTACATAGCAAGAAAAAATAATAAGGAGTAGCATATGTACAATTTTAAAGATAAAAAGATATTAGTTATAGGATATGCTAGAAGTGGAAAAGCTTCTGTAAATATGCTTTTGCATTTAGGTGCGCAGATAACTGTGTATGATAAGAAAGTAATAGATAGTGGAAAAGACTTTGAGTTTTTAAGGGAGAATAATGTGGGTATCATCAACGATACTCATGAGGCGGAGTTTGAAAAAAAATGGGACTTAGTTGTGAAAAGTCCTGGTATTCCGTATAAAGCGTGGTTTATACTAAAATTGCAAGAGCAAAATGTGGATATTATTTCTGAAATTGAGCTAGGCTATATGGTCACAAAACAGCACAAATATATTGCTATTACGGGCACAAATGGAAAAACTACAACGACTACTTTAACTTACGAAATAATGAAAAAGCACGCTCCCGATACTACTTATATTGCGGGGAATATCGGCATTCCACTATGTGAAGTGATACTGCAAAACGAATTAATTAAAAGAGAAAACTGTGTTATTGTGCTTGAAATTTCTAATTATCAGCTTATGGATATAAAGGAGTTTAAACCTTATGTTTCTACAATTATTAATATGAGTCCAGACCATTTAGATCATATCGACACTTTAGAGGAGTATTATGAGTCTAAGGTGAATGTGTATAAAAACGCAAGTGATACAGATTTGTTCATATTAAATGTTGATGACAAAGTAGTAAAAGAATATACAGAAAAATTCCCAATAAACTGTGCAATGAGCAAGTTTAGCTTTTTCGATAAATCTACACTTTGTTATCTAGATGGTGATGATATCGTATATAGCGGTGATAAAATAATTGATATAAATAAGCTAATTTTAGTAGGAAGACACAGCATCCAAAACGTTATGGTGGCAGTAAGCATCGTTAAGCATTTAAATGTGAGTGATGATATTATCAGAGAAGTGTGTTATGGATTCGGTGGGGTAGAGCATAGGATAGAGTTTGTGCGAGAAATTGCTGGTGTAAATTATTACAATGATTCAAAAGCTACAAATGTTGATGCAACAGAAACTGCGTTAAAATCTTTTGAGCGTAACATAATTTTGCTCATCGGTGGTTTTGAAAAAAATCTTGATGTGACACCACTTAGGGCATATTTTGATAGGATAAAACATGTAATCGGATTTGGAGATTGCGGTAAAAGATTAATCGATGAGTTAAACTTTGCTGAGAGTGTCATCGAAAAAAATCTGTTCACAGCGACTATGAAAGCATACGAGCTTTCAAAAAGCGGTGACACAGTACTATTATCACCAACAACAAGCAGTTTTGATGAATTCTCCTGCTTTGAAGAGCGTGGAGAAAAATTTAAAGAGATAGTAAACGGTCTATAAAAAAGGAGAAATAAAATGGATATATTGCAAGTGCTTCAAAATTTATGCATGTCCATAGGTGTTGCTGGTGACGAGAAAAATGCGTCAAAAGTTGCACTGGATTATTTAGAAAACTATACCACAGAAGCTTATATTGATGATTTCAATAATGTGATAGGTTGGGTGAAAAAACCTCAAAAAGGCGAAAAAACCCTGTTACTCGACGCACATATTGATGAAATCGGAATGATTGTTACTGCTATTACAGATAAAGGATTTGTGAAAGTATCAAACTGTGGTGGCATAGATATCAGAACAGTTATGGCACAAGAAGTGTGTGTTCATGGGAAAAAGAGTGTTAAAGGAGTTGTGTGCACATTGCCACCACACCTAAAAAGTTTGGAGGACACTTCAAAATACCCAAATATCACTGATATAAATATTGATGTAGGAATGAGCAAAGAAGAGGCTGAAAAATATATTTCACCAGGTGATTTAATTACAGTAAAAAGCAAGTTTACACAGCTTTTAAATGGGCGTGTTGCGTGTAAAGCTCAAGACGATAGGGCGTGTGTAGCCATCATATTGAATGCACTGGACAAGCTTGATGTTGACAAGCTTTCTTGCGGACTTTGTGTGTTGTTTTCCGCACAGGAAGAAGCGGGTGGACATGGGGCGAATGTTGCTAGTTATAGCATTAACCCAGACGCACTAATTGCACTTGATGTATCATTTGCACACACTCCAGCTGAGGATAATAGCAAGTGTGGGGAAATGGGGAAAGGTGTAATGATTGGAGTTTCACCAGTGTTAAACAGAGGCATTAGCACGAAACTTACTGAGCTTGCAAAAGCGCATGATATACCATATCAAATGGAGATAATGAGTGCACGCACAGGCACAAACGCAGATACTATATTTACGCAAAGAGGCGGGGTGTGTGCGGGGCTATTGTCATTGCCGATAAAATATATGCATACTCCTGTAGAAATGCTGGATGTGAAAGATATCGAGGCGACGACGAATTTGCTCGTTAAATTTATAGAACAATACGAATAGTGAGGTAAACTAAATGTTAGAAAATATAAAAGAATTATCCGCTATTTGCGGTGTTTCGGGAGACGAATCCTTAGTAAGAAAAGCGATTATCGAAAAAATTGGCTCAAAATGCAGTTGGGAAGTAGATAATCTCGGTAATATAATTTGTTTTAAAAAAGGAAAGAAAATTCCATCAAAAAAACTGATGATTAGCGCACATATGGACGAGGTTGGATTGATTGTTACAAGCATCACAGATGAAGGTTACATAAAATTTACCACAGTAGGCGGTATTGATTCACGAGTGTTGCCATTTAGGACAGTGAAGTTTACAAACAGCGGTATCACAGGGGTTATTGCCACACAGATAATGCATCAACAAGCACTCGATGAAAGAAAAAAACTGATACCAATAGATAAAATGTTTATTGATATCGGAGCTACTTCAAAGGAAGAAGTATTAGAAAAAATTAATTTAGGAGATACAGTTTGTTTTGCGGATGATTACTGCGAGCTTGGAGAAGACTTCATAAAAGCAAAAGCACTAGACGACAGAGCTGGTTGTGCACTCCTGCTTGAGCTTATCAAAAGCACTGTGGAATACGACATGTTCATCGTATTCACTACTCAGGAGGAAGTAGGTTTAAATGGAGCAAAAGTTGCTGCCTACACAGTCAATCCAGATTATGCAATAGTTGTGGAAACGACGACTGCTGCAGATATTGAGGGTGTTAGCGGTGAAAAAACCGTGTGTAAATTAGGCGATGGTGCAGTAGTAGGTTTTATGGATATGCGAACAATTTATGATAAAGAGCTATATGCACTTGCGCATAATACAGCCAAAGAAAATGGAATTAAAGTACAAACAAAGACTATGGTTGCAGGCGGAAATGAAGCTGGTGCGGTGCAAACTGCAAGAGGTGGAGTGCGTACAATCGCAGTAAATATGCCGTGTAGATATTTGCATAGTGGAAGTTGTGTGCTAAATAAAAATGATATTACAGAGACATATGAGCTGATTAAACTGTTATCTGCGAAAATGTTGGAGGAATAATGAGCGAATATAAAATAGGTAATGATTTGCGTGAATATGCAAAAAAAGTTGAAGCAATGTGTAAAGAAAGTTATAATGTTGTTGATGAGATATGCGAGTATAATGAAGAGAAAATGCTAAATGCATTCCGTGAAAATAATGTAAGTGAAACTCACTTTGCGCCATCGACTGGGTATGGTTACTCTGACAGAGGCAGAGATGTGCTGGATAGCGTGTTTGCTCATGCTGTTGGCGCAGAAGATGCACTAGTGAGGCACAATTTTGTATCTGGGACCCATGCGCTGAGTGTAGCATTATTTGGGGTGTTGCGCCCGAATGATGTTATGCTATCAATCACAGGAGCTGTATATGACACGATGCAAGAAGTAATTGGAATTCGTGGAGAGGGTAATGGTTCGCTAAAAGATTTCGGGATAAAATATGAGCAAATAGAGCTAACAGAAGGCGGAACTATCGATTACAGCGCACTGAAAGATGCGGTGAATGGAGTGCGTGCAGTGTATATTCAGCGCTCAAGAGGCTACTCGCTCAGACGCTCACTTACAATTGCAGATATAAAAGAAGCAGTGGATTTTGTGAAAAAAATAGATGAAAATATCATGGTAATAGTTGATAACTGTTATGGTGAATTTGTAGAAAAATGTGAACCTACTGCGGTTGGTGCAGATTTAATTATAGGCTCGCTTATAAAAAATCCAGGGGGAGCAATCGCCAAAACAGGTGGATATATAGCTGGCAAAGAAAAACTGGTTGAGCTGTGTTCATACAGGCTTACAGCAGTTGGAATGGGGAAAGAAGTTGGGTGTACACTTGAGACTAAAAGGGATATGTTCATGGGGCTATTTTTCGCTCCAAGTGTTGTGGCAGCAGCTGTTAAAACTTCGATTTTTGCAACGAAATTGTTCGAAGAATTAGGCTTTGCTACTTTTCCGAAATTTGATGAAAAGCGAACAGATATCATAGCAGCAATCGAGCTTGTTAATGCAGAAAATCTTATTGCATTTTGCAGAGGAATTCAAAAGGGTTCGCCAATTGATGCTTTTGTTACCCCAGAACCATGGGCGATGCCTGGTTATGATAGCGAAGTTATCATGGCTGCAGGTGCGTTCACTGGAGGAGCGTCAATCGAGATTTCAGCAGATGCGCCTTTGAGAGAACCGTTTGCGGTGTGGGTTCAAGGCGGTATCACATATAATAGTGGAAAGTTAGCGATTCTCACAGCAGCACAGGAAATGATAAAATTAGGTGCTGTGTCAATATAATATGATAATACAAGTCGAAAAAGACACTTACTTCTAGTAAGTGTCTTTTTCTATTAATTATGCTCATTTTGTTTAATCGTAGCTCTTTTCATTAGCCTTATCATTCTTGGGCGATTATGTCGTTGCAGTATTACAAAGATTAAGTCTAAAAGAGCTGAAATAAAGGAAGTTATCATAAAAACTTCGAATGCTCCAAACCATACAGAAAATAATATCGGGGAAAAGGAAAATACCATTATGGTTTCATGCACCAACTCTGCTTGACACGTACCCATTACAATATGCTCATATGATTTTCTTTTTAGATCGAAATTGCTGCTATCATACGATGGAATATATTTTTTCCACCTATTAACCTTTATAGTTTTGTAAAGTTTCGTTTCTCTTTTGCCTACTTGAAACCACTTAGCTTTCCATGAAATGTTATTGTTGTACTTACATTGATATAAAAAGCCAATCAATAAGCGCATAGCAAAATGATAAAATGTCACGCCGAAAGTAATAGTTAATGTTTTAATAAACTCGTTTTTTGAAACAATAAAAACACTTAGCATTACTATAGTTACAATAAATAATAGTACTGTTACTTTGTTCAAAAGCTTTTTAATTACAACACCACCTTAGCCAAAGCATTCGGCCACGCAATTTGATTTTATTACATTATAGTAGGGATGTCTCACATGCTAGATTTATATTACCTAAAATGCACATTCTCTAAAAGCAGCTAAGTCGTTTGTGCAAGAATACATTTTAGTAGGAGAGAGTGAGTTAAGAATTGCATGAGTCTCAGGATTGTTATAGCCTATTTTCTTAAATATGTTAGATATAATAAATCCCCAAGTATCTTCAGAACCATCCATGATTTTAAGAGAAATGGCTATGCGCTCTTTTTTAAGACCAAGCCCATATACACCCATAGCTCCACCTTTTGCCACGATGTTTTCATCTTTGTTTATCTCTCCACAGAGGTATCCTGCACCTCTAATTAGAGGTGGATGAGCTTTCATAGCTGCTGCTACTCGAACAAGTGCTTGAGCTAGTGTTTCGTCAGAAACTAAATCTGGACAAGCGAGCTTTAAAAAAGAAGTAGCAATATTTTGCAGTCCAACAGCAAAAACTGATACGCCACAGCCGTCGATACCAAGCTTTATTTCTTCCATTGGCATTTCAGAAATTTCTGCTATAGTTTTTCTCATTAGCACTTGAACTTTGGACTCATGTTTATAATAATCGGTAACATCACAGCCAAGATATCTTGCAAGCATCATCAAAGCTGCATGCTTTCCAGCACAGTTATGATATATTTTTTTTGCTGGAATATCGTTTTTGATACAGTATTCATATGAGGCTTTATCATGAGGGTGACACGGGTCAACAATCATGTCTTCTGGACTTAAGCCCACTTTTTTAAATAGAGATTCTAGCACCCTAATTTGCTCATTTTGTCCCGCGTGAGAAGCACAAAATAGAGTGAGTTCTTCATCTGTAAGACCAAATTTATCAAAAAGACCTGTTGTTATAACAGGCAAAGCTTGAAAAGGCTTTGATGCTGAGCGGAAGAATGTAGTTTGTGATACATCACCACTTTGGAATATAATTTCATTTTTGTCATTAACAACACAGATACTGCCACAATGCACATTTTCAAGCACGTCGCCTCTGTATTCATATACGAGTGGGTTTTGGTAGTTTAAGTTTTTATTCATTAAAGTTCTCCTTGGCTCCAATTTAGTAATGAAGCTGTATTTTTTTATATTGCAACGGAGTTGCGTTATAATTTTTCTTGAAGTGTTTGTTAAAGGACGAAACGTCTTTAAAACCGCAAGAAAACGCGATTTCTGTAACATTCAGTTGGGAGGATTTAAGCAAATTTTGTGAGACTAGTAGCCTGTAGTTTATAAGATATTGTTGGGGGGAAAGGTTACTATACTCCAAAAATACTTTATATAAATATGTCCTATCAATGCCGACATGTTTTGCGATATCCACAATTTTTATATCGTAACAGTAGTTTGTATGTATGTAAAGCAGGGCTTTTTCATGATATATTTTTGAAATAGAACTGCTAACATTCGTTTCACTTTGCACTAAATGTGCTAGGCATAAAAACAAATTTCCTGTTAAAAGATATGGGTTTGTATTGCTACTTTTAAATAAAGTGAGCAATACTTTGATTGCGGACTCAAACTCAGATGGATTTTTTGCATTAACAACATGGTTGCTATTCGAAAAACCACAACTTTCAAGTATTGTGTTTGCTTCGTCTCCGTTAAAGCCAATCCAATAATATGTCCAGGGGTTGTCTTTATCTGCTGTATAGATTGTGGATTGACCCGGTGTAATCAGAAAAACATCGCCCTCACTAATAGAATAAGTCTTGTCGCCTACTTGATATGTGCCACATCCCTTTGAGATATAGTGGATAAGGTAATGTGGTCGTATAGCAGGGCCGAATGAGTACATAGAAGTGCATTCTTCCCATCCGCAATATGCAAAGTTTAAAGACTTATTTATTTTGGGGCGATCATCTGGTTTAATATTATATACATGTGAATTGACTCTGTTCATTTTGTATACCTCAAGAATAATTTATCTATGTAATTATAACATAAAATTTTAAATCTTGCAACATAAACACAATTATTTTGAAACAAAAAGCAAAGACATTATTACCAAAATAATATAAAATAAGAGCAATGATATTATATATCAATGAAAAATAAAGGAGATTGTATTATGCCAAAAATTACATTTATGGGTGCTGGTAGTACGGTTTTCGCTAGAAACGTTCTAGGCGACTGTATGTGCACACCTTCATTAAGAGAAAGTGAAATCTGCTTGTATGATATTGACGAAACAAGACTAAAAGAATCCGAAATTATCTTGAGCGCGATTAACAAAAATACTAACGCAGGAAGAGCTACTATTAAAACTTATTTAGGAGTAGAAAACAGAAAAGACGCACTAAGAGGTGCTGACTTTGTTGTTAATGCTATCCAAGTAGGCTTATATGATCCTTGCACTATCACTGACTTTGAAGTGCCTAAAAAATACGGTCTAAGACAAACTATCGCTGATACAATTGGTATAGGCGGAATCATGCGTTCACTTAGAACTATTGCTGTTTTAAGAGACTTCGCTGCTGATATGGAAGAAGTTTGTCCTAACGCTTATTTCTTAAATTATACTAACCCAATGCCAATCCTTGCAGGCTACATGCACCGTTACACTAATGTTAAAACTGTTGGTCTTTGCCACAGCGTACAAGTGTGTTCAGAGCATCTGCTTAAAGATTTAGGCATGGAAGATAAAATAGAAGGTAGAACTGAGCTTATTGCTGGTATCAACCACATGGCATGGCTACTAAAAATCAACGATAAAGACGGAAACGATCTATATCCTGAAATTAGAAGACGCGCTATCGAGAAAAATGCTACTGAAAAACATAAAGACATGGTTAGATACGAGTACATCAAACATTTCGGCCACTACTGCACAGAATCAAGTGAGCACAATGCTGAGTACAACCCATTCTTCATTAAATCTAACTACCCAGAACTAATAGAAAAATTCAATATTCCGCTTGATGAATATCCAAGAAGATGTATCAAACAAGCTGAACGTTGGGCTACTCAAAGAGATGAAATCCTAAACGACGGTAAAGTTACTCATGATCGTTCACACGAATATGCTTCATACATCATGAACGCTATCGTAACTAACGAACCATATAAAATTGGCGGAAACGTACTAAACAATGGTATGATTACAAACCTACCTAACGAAGCTTGCGTTGAAGTTCCTTGTATGGTTGATGGTTCAGGCATTAACCCAACTTATGTTGGTGCTCTACCTGTTCAATTAGCAGCGATGAACATGACTCATATTAACGTACAACTATTAACAATCGAAGCAGCTGTAACTAAAAAACGTGAACATATCTACCACGCAGCTATGCTTGATCCACACACTGCAGCTGAGTTATCAATTGATGATATCGTAGCTATGTGTGATGAGTTAATCGAACGTCATGGTCCTTACATGGCTGATTTCCAAAAATAAATTTTAACTGATTTGTTTTTAATTAACTTAAATAAAACTCCCAATCAAGATATTCTTGATTGGGAGTTTTTTCGTGTTATTTTTCTTCTTTTTCTTTAGCAGCAGCTATCGCTTGACATGATGTCAAAGGATAATCCTCTCGCGCTGCATGAAATGCCTGACATTCAGTGCAATTTTTATTGCGTGGACATCCACTATTTTTACATGGGCAATTTTCGTTAATCATCATTTCACCTCCTGTTTAGTAAGAATTAATTATATTGTATCTGGCGAAAGTGATTTGTAAAAATTCTCAAATTCCTCATGTATATAAGTAATGTCATCTTTGCTATAGTGAAAATGCGTAGAGTTATTTAAGAAATTTACGGTGACTCTATTGTTGTTTTGTAGGTATTTTTCAGTTTTGGGAGAAACGAATTCATCATTGCGCGAAAGATATACGTAACATGGAATATTAATCATAGATATGAGATTTTTAATTTCATTGCTAGTTTCAAATAGCTCTAGATATCTAGGAATCCATCCTAGATACTCCCAAAGATTTTTATTCGGTTTAATACTATATTTTGTGAGCAAATCCTTAGTTACAACATCATGCTCTGGAATTTGTTCGAAAATAATCTTAAAAGCACGTTTTAAAAATGGGAGTTTCAGTGTAGGGGTAAGCGGGATGCCAAGTAAAAACATAGCTTTTATCTTATGGCTAGCTTTTACACAGTTTTCAACTGCGAAAAGCGCTCCCATTGAATGCGCAACAATAACTATATTCTCAAACTGCTCACTTAATTCATTGATTTTTGTGCAGACCTGTGTTTTCCATGCTTTCATACTCGAATTTGAGAAATGACGCACTGTTTTTCCATGTCCTTCAAGTAAAATATTATGAACAGACCACTTATCCGGAACTAGTGGTAAAAAATCAGTAAACTGGTTTGGAGAACCTAGAATACCATGGATAAAAAGCACTACTGTATCCGAATTTTTAACATTCTTAATATATTCACTATGCTTCATAAATATCACCCTAAAAACTAAATTGTAGTGAAGTGTTTTGTGATTATAATTTATACGCTAAATCTGAAGTTTACAATATCTCCATCTTTCATGACATACTCTTTGCCTTCGAGTCGAACAAGACCACGCTCTTTTGCAGTGTTCATGTTACCGCTTTCTACTAAGTCATCAAAGTTTATGATTTCAGCTCTAATAAAACCGCGTTCGAAATCTGTGTGTATTTTTCCTGCTGCTCCAGGTGCTTTTGTTCCTTCTGTGATAGTCCATGCGCGAACTTCATCAGTACCAGCAGTTAAGTAAGAGATTAGTCCTAATGTGGAGTATCCAGTTTTAATAATTCTATCTAGCCCAGAATCTTCAAGGTTAATTTCTGATAAAAACATCTTTTTATCATCAGCATCCATGTCAGAGATTTCTTCTTCAATCTTAGCACAAATAGGTAGAACACAAGAGTTTTCGTCTTGAGAAAGTTCAAGCACTTGTCTGTAAAACTCGTTGTCATTAATATCTCCCATAAAGTCACCCTCTGCCATATTAGCTGCGTATATTACAGGCTTATTTGAAAGTAGAGGAGTGGTTTTTATTAAGTTTGCCTCATCTTCAGTGAACTCGAAGCCACGTGCTGACTTACCCTCTTCAAGATGAGCGAGTAGCCTTTGTATGAAGTCAAGCTCAGCTGCATATTTTTTATCTGCTTTAGCAAGCTTTGCAGTTTTGTCTCTTCTTCTCTCTAATATTTCAATATCAGAGAAGATGAGCTCTAAATTTATAGTTTCGATGTCACGTTTTGGTCCGATTTCTGCATCGACATGCACTATGTTTTCATCGACAAAACAGCGAACTACATGCACTATTGCATCAACTTCACGTATATTTGAAAGGAACTTATTTCCTAATCCTTCACCGTTTGAAGCACCTTTTACAAGGCCAGCTATATCAACAAACTCCAAAATTGCGGGAGTGAATTTTTTTGGCTCATACATTTTTTGTAAATAGTCCAGTCTGCTATCGGGAACACTAACTACCCCAACGTTTGGTTCAATCGTACAAAATGGATAGTTTGCAGATTCTGCACCTGCATTTGTTAAAGCATTAAATAATGTGCTTTTTCCTACGTTCGGTAATCCTACCATACCTAATTTCATCTTTATCGTCCAATCTGCCATTCGGCTTATATTTATATTCCTAATAATAATACCATATTTTTAACTTTTGAGCAAGTTTTAAAGAAAAAACAAATAAAATTCAAAATTTATTAACTTATTTGGATTATTTTGATGTATAATGAATACATAAAAATGAATTAGTTATAAAAAATAAATAAATTCAAATTTGGAGGAAAATATTATGCCATTAGGAAAAATTTTAGTAGTAGACGACGACAAAAACATTTGTGAGTTACTTAGACTATATTTAGAAAAAGAAGGATATGGAGTTATCCTATCACATGACGGGGAAGAGGCTGTTGTAAAATTCAACGCGCTAAATCCTGACATGGTGCTACTTGATATCATGCTACCAGGGCTTGATGGATGGCAGGTTTGCCGTGAAATCAGAAAAAAATCCAATGTGCCAATTATAATGTTAACTGCAAAAGGTGAAACCTTTGATAAAGTTTTGGGCTTGGAGCTTGGTGCTGATGATTATGTAGTTAAACCTTTTGATACAAAAGAAGTTATCGCAAGAATTAAAGCTGTCCTAAGAAGAATTGGACAAAGCAATAATCAAGAAGAAGTAAAAGAAGTAACTTTTGAAAATCTTCATATCAACATGACAAGATATGAGCTTAAAGTTAATGGGAAAGTAGTTGAAGCTCCACCGAAAGAGCTAGAACTTTTATTCCACTTAGCATCAAATCCAAACCGTGTTTATACAAGAGATCAACTTCTTGATGAAGTATGGGGCTTTGAGTACTACGGTGATTCGAGAACAATTGACGTACATGTAAAAAGACTGAGAGAAAAATTAGAGGGCGTATCCGATAAATGGGCGCTTAAAACAGTCTGGGGCGTAGGCTATAAATTTGAAGTAAATGAATAGAATAGGCCGGTGAAAAGATGCGCAATAGTATATTTACCAAATATTTTTTAATCTGTGCCTCTCTCATTTTAGTTAGTATAATGATACTCGGAATAGCGTTTATGCTTTTCGTATTTCAGTTTTACACAACAGATGAAATGAACCGACTTAATGATAACACCGACAGAGCGGTCGACGTGGTCGAAGCGAACTTAGGTGAAAATAACACAATAAACAGATTAACTATATTTTCATTTTTCACAATATTATCCGATGCAATAGATGCCGAAATTGCGATGTATGATGCCGACGGACAGCTGCTACTATGCACCGAAACAGAAAATTGTCCGCATGGATCACTGCCGCTTTCTGAGGATATATTGGGGATACTCGACGAAGCAAATGAATACAACGAAATAGGAACATTAGGCGATATATATTCCGAACAGAGTTTTTCTGTGATTAAGCCGTTTTATGGAGCACAAGGAAGCCATTTAGGATATATCTTAACTTCAAGTTATGCAGACAATCGTTTGAATGAACAGATACTTGAGTTTTTACAAATGTTCTTAATTTCTGCATTTTTTGTAATTATTTTAGTATTCATCATAGTATATATAGTAACAAACCAACTTACAAAACCACTAAAAGAAATGTCACAAGCGGCACAAAATTTCGGGAATGGTGATTTCAGCACAAGACTTGAAGTTCACTCGAATGACGAAATGGGTCAACTGGCAATGGCGCTCAACAATATGGCGCAGTCGCTTTCGACACTTGAAACAATGCGCAGAAGCTTTATCGCTAATGTTTCGCATGAGCTTAAAACTCCTATGACCACGATTGGTGGCTTTATAGATGGGATTTTGGATGGTACGATTGATAAGACAAAACACAAACAATATCTAACCATCGTTTCCGACGAAGTGAAAAGGCTGGCGACATTAGTTCGCTCAATGTTAAATCTAGCACAAGTTGAGGCTGGCGAAATTACACTTAACACAGAAAGTTTTGATGTGGTAGACACTGTTTGCCAAACATTATTTGCACTAGAAAAACAAATAGACGATAAAAAGCTGGAGATAATAGGACTGGATCACGAAAAAGTTTTTGTCGAGGCGGACCAAGGCTTAGTGCATCAAGTGGTGTATAACCTTTTGGAAAATGCAATAAAATTTGCAAACGAAGGTGGATATATTGAGTTTGAGTTTTTACGAGAAGCAAACCATGCTGTAATCGGAGTTAAAAACTCGGGTGAAGGCTTAAGTAAAGAGGAAATGAGCAGAGTATTCGACAGATTTTATAAGACCGACAAATCTAGAGGCATAGATAAAAACGGAGTTGGTCTAGGACTTTACATTGTTCGCTCTATAGTGAATTTACACGGTGGGGAGATAATGGTTAAAAGCGTGCAGGGCGAATATACAGAATTTTTATTCACGTTGCCATACGCGAAAATGACACAGAAACTACAGCAAAAAAACAAAAAAACTTAACAGTATTAATTGTTAATTTGTATTCAGTTAATAACTAATTAAAAATTATATATTATCATATAATCATGATAGAAATTAACGATAACGTGATTAAAAATGAAAGGGGAATTCGCATGAATGACTTTAATAATCAAAATAATGACTTTAATGCTGACAACCAGAATGTCAATGGACAAAATTTAAACGAAGACTTTGTGGAGAACACTGATCAAGCAAATTGGAGAAGGGTAGAAAACCAAGACACTTTTTCTCCTGTAAAAGAGGAGCAGTACTATGCTCCACCTACCAATAATGCTCTTGTAGGAGCACAAACTAAACCTAAAAAGAACACAGGGTTAAAAGTTTTCGCGGTCGTCATGACAGTAGTATTTGTGTTTACTGCAGTAGTTTTCACTGGATATTATATGTATAATGAGGGAATATTTGAAAAAGACGAAGTAAGCCCACCATCAGAAGAAGTGCAAGACGAAAATATTGATGCTAGTGACGATGATGCGCAGCTAAATATTTTAGACGCACCAGAAGGATCAAGTGATGGTAGTATACTAGCAGAGGGCGAACTATCCTCAGAGGAAATAGCTGAAAAGGTATCACCTTCAGTAGTAGGTATAATGACCTATGTTACAGACGACAGGACAATGACAGAGCAAGCGTATGGAATCGGTAGTGGTGTGATAATGTCTGAAGACGGATACATCATCACTAATGCTCATGTTGTTATGCTTGAAGATAACGTCACTCCAGTTAATAACTTAGTAGTATATTTAGATAATGGCGATACAGAAGTAGCTACACTTGTTGGTATTGATGTTAAAACTGACCTTGCAGTAATTAAAATTGAAAGAAATGACTTAGTCGCAGCTGATTTTGGCAATTCAGACGAAATTGAAGTGGGAGAAAAAGCTGTTGCTATTGGTAGCCCGACAAGCTTAACTTTCCTAAACAGTTTCTCACAAGGTGTAATCTCTGGAGTAGATAGGACAATTGCAATCGACAGTACAGGCAACACTCTAAACGCTATTCAAACTGATGCTGCTATAAATCCTGGTAACTCAGGTGGTGCACTTGTTAATAAATACGGCCAAGTTATCGGCATAAACTCAAGCAAAATAGCTGGTACTGAAGTTGAGGGGATGGGATTTGCGATACCTATTAACGAAGCAAAACCAGTAATAGAAGACTTGATTGAAAATGGATTTGTAACTGATAGAGTTAGAATTGGTATTACATTCCAATCGATTACAGAAGCTCTATCTGAAATAATTGGAGTTCCACAAGGACTTAGAGTTATATCAGTTTCACCTGAGGTTGATGCGTATACAAAAGGCGTGTTAGCAGGCGATGTTATCACTCATATCGATGGTCAACAAGTAGTTGTGCTTGAAGATGTATCTGAAATTTTTGAAGATAAAGTAGCTGGTGATACTATAACATTAACAATATTTAGATCAACTGAAACTATCGAGATTGAAGTTATACTTCATCAAGATACAAGTGGTAAGATTATCGGATAATAAACTGTCTGATTAACAAAAATTAAAGCGATATATCGAAAAGAATTTTCGATATATCGCTTTTTGCATGAGTTAAAATATGATAATTAGTATCGGTTATCAAAGACTCTTCTAGTTTTTCTCTCGCTTCGTGGCAAATCGCCAATTTCAACAATTTTGACATCTACGCCAATACCAATTTTTAGCTTGAATAAATCCCTAGTAATATGCTCTAAAATTTCAATATCTGCATTTGCTTGGCGCTCGACAAATAATGTGAGTAAATCTTTGCCATCGAGGTGGTCAATGATTACTTGATATTCACTCGAAGCACCCGGTATATTTTTGAGAAGTTCATCGATTTGGCTAGGAAAGATATTAACACCTTTGACTTTAATCATATCATCAGTTCTGCCAATAAGTCTGTCGATTTTGGGGAATTTGCATCCGCATGGACATTCCTCTAAAATAAATTTGGTGAGGTCATGCGTTCTAAATCTAATCAGTGGAGCACCCTCTTTACATAATGTAGTAACTACTAGCTCGCCACTTTCTCCATCGGGGAGAACTTCACCAGTTTTAGGATCAACAATCTCAAAAAATAGGTAGTCATCCCAAAAATGCATCCCATTTTCTGCAGAACAACTAATTGCAACTCCTGGACCATAAATTTCGGTTAAACCATATATATCGTAGAGCTCTACACCCATTTCGTGGGCAATTCTCTTTCTCATAGCATCGCCCCAACGCTCAGAGCCTATCAATGCTTTTTTTAGATGGATTTTATCTTTAATCTTTCTTTTTTGAATTTCCTCCGCTAGAAGTAGCGCATATGAAGAAGTAGCGCATAGCACGCTAGATTTTAAATCCATCATCATTTGAAGCTGCTTATCTGTATTCCCAGGGCCGATTGGTATAGTCATTGCACCTAGTAGCTCAGCCCCAGCCTGAAAGCCAATCCCAGCTGTCCACAAACCATAGCCAGGTGTGATATGCACTCGGTCAGTTTTAGTGACACCTGTGATTTCATAACAGCGCCTGAACATCTCGCTCCAATCGTCGACATCCTTTTGTGTATACGGAATAATTACGGGAGTACCAGTCGTTCCGCTAGAGGAATGAATGCGTATAATATCTTCATCTGGCACGGACTGTAGCCCCAGTGGATAAGCGTCTCTTAAGTCACCTTTCCACAAAAATGGGAGTTTTTCGAAATCTTCTTGGGAATTAATATTAATATCGTATCCCTCAAACCTCTTTTTGTAAAAGCCATTATCTATTTGCGAAATTCGCTTAAGTTGAGCTTTAATAAGTTCAAGCTGTCTGTTCGTCATTTTCATATTATTCACTCATTCCCAATTTAAATGCCGTCAAATTCATTTCAATAAATTTTTCGGGGATAATCTTTTTTATTGTTGCAAGCATCTGAGCCTCGTCAATATTGATCGAACCGCTTTTTACAGCAGCGCCTATGAGCGCGACATTCAAAGCTTTTGTACTATTGCATTTTTCATATATTTCGTCAGCGTTTAATATGGTTAAATTAGAAACTTTGCTTTTTAAGAAGCTTATCATTTCATCTACATCATATCCCTTGCCACTTAAGGAAGCGCTAACAGGTTGCAGAGCTTTATCGCTCACTATCATCGTACCACCTTGTTTTAAGTAAGGGAGTGTTCGTACAGCTTCAGCTGGTTCAAATGCTATGATGATGTCTGCACTACCAAACGGGATTAACGGAGAAAAGCAGTCTCCAATTCGCACATGGCTCACAACGCTACCTCCACGCTGTGCCATACCAATAGTCTCTGCAGTTCGCACGACATAACCCATGTCCATTGCGGTTTGAGATATCAATTTGGAAGCTAAAACTGTGCCTTGGCCACCGACACCAGTGAGTAAACAATTTAACATTTTGAGCACTCCCTTTCTATCGCATTAACAGGACAAACATTTACACATAGTCCACAGCCATAGCATAATGACTTTTCTATCCTCACAGTATTTCCCTCTGCAAAAATTGCTGGACATCCCAGCTCTTTAATGCATTTTTTGCACGAGATACAGTTTGATTTTATTGCAAACTGAGTTTTAGGTTTTTCGATAGCGATACATGGCGATTTAAATATTATGACACGCACGCCTTTAGTTTGCATTGCTTTATTGACAATATCGACTGAAGAATTAAAGTCGAGAGGGTCTACAGTTTCTACAAAATCTACACCAAGTGATTTGACGACATTCTCGATGTTAATCTTAGCGGAAATTTCTCCCATCATAGTAGCTGCAGTGCCAGGATGTGGTTGGTGGCCTGTCATAGCAGTGGTTTTATTATCAAGTATCGCGATGATAATATCGCTTTGGTTATAAACTGCGTTGACTATCCCTGTAATACCAGAAGCGAAGAATGTGGAATCTCCAATGAAAGCAAAATTATATTGGTCTGGTGTAATTCTATTTAAACCTTGAGCTATCGTGATGCCGGCGCCCATGCACAAACATGTATCCACCATATCAAGTGGGCGTGCATTGCCTAATGTGTAACAGCCAATATCACCTGAGAATACCGCCTCTTTACCTTTTGCAGCAGTTTTTACTGCATAAAACGACGCTCTATGTGGACATCCTGCGCATAAAACTGGTGGTCGTATAGGAAGCTGAGGGGTTTGTATTGCTGGACTTTCGTTTAGTGGTACACCAATATATTTTGCGATTGCAGCCTTGACGCTCTCAACTGAGTTTTCGCCAGCAACTGCAATTTCACCTGTGAGTTTGCCGTAAATTTTAGTGTTAATATTGTATTTGCCACATATATAAATAAGCTCTTTTTCTATGACAGGCTCAAGCTCTTCAATGCATAAAACTGAATCGACTGAACGTAAAAACTCAACAGCGATATCTTCTGGGAAAGGGTAGGGTGTAGACACTTTTAGTAGCGATGGATTAACATTAAGTTCACCCAAAGCTTCCCTTGTGTACGCATAGCTGACAGAAGCGGTCGCTATGCCGAGTTTTGAGCCAATCACAACAATATTATTTTCGTATTTTGAAAACTCCTTAGATAAAGTTTTTCTTAAATTATCAAGTTTGATATGGCATTGATGTGCTAGTTTGGGGAAAATTGTCCATTTTGCATCTTTTACGAAACCTTCGGGGATATTTACGAGTGGAGGTTCAAACAAATCCACCATTGAATAGCCGTGACAAATTCTAGTTGTAGGTCTCAATATAACAGGGGTTTGATATTTATGAGAAAATTCAAACGCATCAAACATCATTTTATACGCTTCTTCCGGTGTGGAAGGATCAAAGATAGGTAGCTTACAAAAGCTTGCAAACTGTCTGGTATCCTGCTCGGTTTGTGATGAAATAGGTCCAGGGTCATCCGCTACTACTATAACCATTGCTCCTTTTATACCGATATATGCAAGACTCATTAATGGGTCACTAGCTACATTTAACCCAACTTGTTTCATGGTAACTAATGTATACGCACCAGAATAAGCAGCACCTGCAGCTACTTCTAAGGCAGCTTTTTCGTTTACTGACCACTCAACATATGTGTTTTCGGTTTTATTTTTTGCTACAGTTTCCAGTATTTCGGTCGACGGAGTACCAGGATAACCTGAAACAAAGTTTACACCAGCGGCAATTGCGCCCATGGCAATAGCTTGATTTCCCATCAAAAATTTTAAAGACATACTTACCTCCATATAAATTTATTTTTATCTATATGCTAATTATAGCGTTTTTTTCCAATTTTTACAGCAAACAAAGATTATCGGGAATACAAGCGCACTGATGATACCAATGATTAAAAAAGCTGGTCTTAAATTGCTATCAAAAATGTCGATGAGCCCACCCATGAGTATGGGGCCTAATGTCATACCGATGCTATAAACTGATTGATAAAATCCCATCGCCGTAGTTTTTACTTGCGCATCAGCCGATTTTAATGTCATAGTCATCATACTGCTTGAGATGAGACTGTAGCTAAATCCACAGATGAGCTGTAAAAAATATATTACTGTCAAATGTTCATTAAAGAACATGCTAGCACAGTAGAGCGCCATTGCTCCAAACCCCAGATATAGGCAGTTTTTGCTACCGAGTTTGTCTGCGTAACCTTTCCGAACAAACATTGAGCCTCCCAAACAGCCGATAGTGTATAATGCGGATGTAGCTCCGAGAGAAAATCCGTTTGCACCAAGCTCTTTTGCCATTTGCTGCGAAAAATTAACAGCAGTTGCAAAGACGATAAGGTTGCTGATTGAAGTAAAGATTGAGTACAGCCAAAGTGATTTATTCTTTGCCACAGAGACAAGCCCTGATAATGTAAGTGAGGATTTTGCTTTTATCTGATTAGGTATGAAAAATGACAATCCCAGCCCTAGTGCACCGACAATACAGCTTGCGATGAAAAGAGGCGTGATACCTGTAGTTTCATACAATAGCCCACCGACTATATAAGCTGTCAGTATACCTATATTATTTGCAGCCATTATACTTCCGACTGCCTTTGATGCTTCGGAATCCTTATAAAAGCTGCTGTATAGCACGGTAAAGCTAATCCAAGCAGAACTAGCCATACCCGAAACAGCATTTGCTGCAAATAGTAGTGGTGTTGAGGGGAATATCATTAAACCGACTGATGATATTGCTGCAAAGAATAGACCAAATCTAATTATTAGCATGTGGTTTTGTAGATAGTCCGCTAAGATTCCGAGTGGTATTCTTAAAATCATTTGAGTTAAGCCGTATGCCCCAACAATAAATCCTACTGCGAATGCGCCCACCTTTAGTGCGAGAAGATGCGGAGTTAAAAAAGGGATATACACGTATTGTGCAAACCAAAACATTGCTGCGACGATAAAAAATATTACGCGATTTGTAGTATTTTGCTTCATAACTATACCTATTCTCTCAGTTTAATACACGTACTATGCATATTATGCATAAATCTAATGGTTTTTGTAATTTCATTCTTTTAATTATAGTGGAATTTTTGTGAAAAGTCAATTACATAAGGCTGTGTTAAAAGACAATTGTCCTTTAACACAGCCTTATGAGCATAATGAATATTTATGAATAAAGTTGTATATATCATTGCTTATATTTGTAAAGAGAGTGTAATTGTAACTGTGATGTAAAACACGAGTATTGCCATGACAATTTGCTGAAAATCTAGCGAAAGCTTTCTTAGTTTTTCTAAAGCATTGTTTTTACAAATTAAATGTCTATACACCAAAAAAGCAAGGGTGCTGCTGATTATGTAGATTATAGTCTTTTGTAGATATAAATCAAGCTTTATTGTAAAGTTCGTATCAAAAATCAGACCCATTAAATCTGCACCAAAGATGCCACAGATAATGCATGTAACTCCTAAAAGTAGAATGGCTGCATTTTTTTGTCGTGGCTGTGGTACATTTGCTTGCTTTTTACCAATTAGCATGTGGGAGTACTTAATAAATGTTAGGATTGTACCAAAGTTTATTATAATAATGATAATTTCGATAGGGCTATCTTTTACCCCGTCGAGTATAAAATATTTTGAGATGCTCCCATTAAATAAAGGCGCGCCTGTTATGCCAAGTATACCAAGTATCGTAGCAAAGGAAGTCAGGGGCATGGTTTTAAATACACCACGGATTTCGTGCATATTTCTAGTGTGGTACTGTTTTATAATCATGCCTGCGGATAAAAATAATAGTGACTTAAACAATGCGTGACAGAGAATGTGATATATTGCACCATATGTAGAAATTTCACTCGAGGAGGTAAGCCCCAATGTTATTAGTCCTATTTGAGATATGGTTGAAAATGCGAGCAATAGTTTTATGTCAGTTTGCGATAATGCCATAGTAAAGCCTATTACTGCAGTTAATGTACCAATTAGCATAAAAAACTGCGAAAAATCTATTGCAGGCTTAAATAAATTTGTAAACACAAAGAAGAGGTAAATTCCATTTTTGACGTATAGTCCCGATAAAATTGCAGACACTGCAGAGGGTGCGCTTGGTGTGCCATGAGCCCGTGGTAGCCAGCTGAAAAGTGGGAAAAATGCACTTTTTAGACAGATTGCAGTCATAATAAATGCGAAAGGTGCTACTAAGCTTTCTGGGGCTACAAGCGGCAGCATTTCTCGAATTTTAGTGATGGAGAGCACACCGAAAATTTTATATAAATAACCGATACCAAATAAGTAAAAAAGCATACATACTACTTGCGAAAAAAGATATACTATACCATCATACATCGAGCGTATATCTCGTTTGTACATTATTAGTATAGCCACAACAATAGTAGCGACTTCAAGTAGAACATATATATTAAATAAATCGTCTGACAAAAAAACGCCGCAGAGTAAACCTTGCAAAATTAAGAAGAGCATTACAAACTTTTTATTAAAAAATTCTTCGTACATCGTGTAGATAAACGCGACAGAAAATAAAAATATTGATACACCGATAAGAGCTATCGAAATTCGATTTGCAACTAGTTCAATGCCCATGAGTGAATTTGTCGCTCCAAAAACATTGCGCATTTCTCCGACGATAAGTATGTCACTTAGAACATGCAAAAAAAGCACGAAAAGTGAGGCTTCAACAAGGATTACGAGTATTCGCAGTGGCGTTTTGGGAATAGCGTAGATTATTACGCCAAATATGATTGGTATCACTACAAAATATAGTAATGTCATTAAAATTTGTCCATCCTTTTTTTGTGAATTGCTTTCCAGTCAGAGTTACCGTATAAGTGGTATAGATTAATAAACATACACAAAGAGATTGCTGTAACAGCAACACCTATAACTATTGCGGTAATCATCAAAGCTTGTGGGAGCGGGTCAGAAACTGCGTTAGTTGTAACATCAATTGGAGGAGTATCCTCAGTGGTAGCAAACATTGTAAGATAAAACGTTATTGCAGCTACTTCCATGATACCGATACAAATTATAGTTTTTAGTATACGTTTACTACTGAAAATCCCAGCTACTCCAATGAAAAATAAGGCTATAGAAACATTTTCACCTGTTAAAAAATCCATATTATCACCTCGTTATCATTTTTAGATTATGTTTAGATGTCTTCATAATGTACAAATCTGTAAAAGACAATTGTAAGTCCGCAAAATACCTTTAACCCAATAAGTAAATTCATTATTATCAAATAAGCAACATTGTATTTTGTATAGCTAAAGTATAAATTTGATACAGCAAAAAAGATAGCTATTGCTGCTATGAGCAAAAATAGTATTTTTTCTAGTCGCTCATACGCAAGAAAGTTTATAACTTTTTTGGGGCGAACCAAATATACACAGACAAAAGCTGCACATAATGCTGCACCGCCCTGAAAACCACCACCTGGAGTATTATGTCCGTTTACAATTAGATAAATGCCTAGCATTAATATAATTGGAATAAGCAAAGCAATACCATTTAATGATGAATTTTTCACATCTTGTGGTAGCTCTTTGATTTTAGGAGTAGGCAAAATATCGTGCTCATGGCGTGAAAAGTGAATCACTCCCATAACACTAACCAAAAGCATCAGCGCCTCGAAAATTGTGTCAAACACACGATAATTTAGGTAAATGGAAGCAACAGAATTATTGGCGTTAGTGTCAGCGAAATAATTTTCGATAATAAGATTAAATAGCTCAGGAGTTTCGATAGCAGTAGTGTCAAATGATACGAATAAAGTTACCACACCAGCGATTATCGCAAGAGCAAAGCCAAATATGCGTGAATAATTCATAACTCACCTCCAAAAAATTATGTATCTGCAAACATGTCTGTTTCAATAGTTTTAAAATTAACGCGACTCTCAGAAAAAGTTTTGGAAAGCAAACTTTTTAGCGCATGCATATGCAAATCTGCCTCTAATCCATATATGGTGACTTTCTTTTTATCTTTGAGTAAAATTAAGTCGTATAGATGTTCTGATGCGATACTTTCCGGAGATTGCCATGAAAAGACAACTTGTGCTTCAAGGTCGTTATTAGCGCAGTACTGCATAATCTTTGAAACAATATCCTCAACTTCACTTCTCATTTTATAATCGCTTATTCGATCTTTATCCGCTGTAGTGAAAAAAATGTAAAAAGCACGGTGCTTTTTAAGCGCCACAATATATAAGATTGTGGATAACGCACTCCCTATAACTGCTTCTGCAACTGCAACATCAGGAGCGTGATATAGTAGATAGCAAAATGATGCTAAAAGCGAAAAAGCTCCGAGCGCTATGATGATGCGCTTATAATTTCTACAACTAACTATGTATAATGCGGTAATTATCATTAGGGCAAATATCAGTTTATCCGCTATCATCTTCGTCATCCTCCTTTAGCTTATATCCTGAAAAGAATGCTGAGGAAGCAATTGAAGAGGTCACCAGTGGGTTTATTATTAGGATTAGTGCTAGTATAAGCATAACTTTTAGCGTGAACCAAGAAAACCCACTTAGTATTATTACTCCTAATAAAATTGTGATAAGACCTACAGTGTCAATATCCGCAGCTGACAAAAGTCTAGCGTAAAAATTGTGAAAACGAGATATGCCTAAAAGTCCGATAAGTATAAAAAAAATGCCTATTACAATTAATGAATAGCCTATAATTTGCATAAAAAATCTCCAATCTTTTAGGTGTAAATAACCAAAATAATATTTTTGGCATAATATTGAAATATTAATGCACTAAATAGCATTAATATACTGAAGATACAAATTAATAAAAACTACTTCTTTTTACTCAAAAACTTTGAAATTGAGGTAGTTCCAACAAAGCCTAGCATTGCGAAAACAAGTCCGATGTCAAGATAAAATGATTGTCCGTTGACGTAAGAATATAGTATGATTATTATGATAATTTTACTGCAAAGTAAAGAAAAACCGAGCAATCTATCCCATAACGAAGGTCCTATTATTATGCGAAATCCGCTGATAAAAGCTGCGATAATTAATATAATTATAATGATGTTAATGAACATATCTGCCTCCATTATCTTTTGGTAATATTGTGTTTATATCCTTCCATTTCTATTAGCAAAGGCTCAAATGTTTCTCCGGGATTTTTATTCTCGGAGTGCATTGTGAGCACAGTCAGAGTGCCATCAGTGTTATCAACGGTAATCGTGCCAGGAGTAAGTGTTATTGACGTAGCTAAAATATTGTGTAGGTACACATTTTTTATATTAGGGTTTATCTTATTCGTAACAAAGCTTAAATTTACTTTCCCAGTAATGATAGCGATTGTCGCTTTAATCCCACTGATATAGATTTCCTTAAACAAAAATAGTACGTACTTAATAAATTTTAAAGGTGGTAGCATAAACGCTTTTGTATAGCTGAAATCCAGCAAATAGCTTGTGGTGAAAAGGCAAATAGCACTGACTATTATTCCAGAGATAATGTTAAACAAGCTAGCACCATCGTTCATAATAAGCCAAGCGGAAAATAATATTATTGAAGCAGCTGATTTTTTAAGAATATTTAACACTATTACACCTCCAAGTTATATTGTGTTCACGTTAATTATAACAAAAACTAACAAAAAATTCAAGATTTTTTATAGATATTTTCAGAGAGCTAAAGTATATGATTATTTTTGTACAAATTGTATGTCTTAAAGTCTTTTAATTCACATGATATTATGTTAAAATATAATTGGGTATGGAAATTACTTTTTGAGAAGAATTGGGGGCTTAAAAAAGTTGAAAACACAACTAATGCAAAAAATTCTTGATGTCAGCATAGCGCTCAGCGCAGAGAAAAATCCAGATATATTATTCGAGATGATATTAAATATTGCGATGGATATTACAAATTGTGATGCTGGGACTATGTATGTAAAAGATGATGATAAATTAAAGTTTAAGATTATGATAACAAGGTCAATGGGTGGGAAAATTGAATGTATGGATCTACCACCAGTAAAAATTCATAAGGATAATGTTTGTGCGTGTTCACTGATTGAAAATAAAATAATTAATCTAACAAATGTGCATGAAAGCTCCTTATATGATTTTTCGGGACCTAAAAAATATGACGAGCTTATCGGATATAAAACAACATCAATGCTAGTGGTGCCTATGTGTGATAACAAAGGGCAAAGCATCGGGGTTATTCAGCTGATAAATGCAATGTCACCAGCGGGTGAAATTACAGCATTTGAGCCTGAGTTGGAGTATTATGTTTCAGCTCTAACTTCGCAAGCTGCCATTTCGCTGACAAATGCAAACCAACAAATCGAGATAGAAAACCTCTTGTTATCACTTGTAAGAGCGCTTTCTACTGCAATATACGAGCGCACTCCTTACAATGTTACTCATACGCAAAACATGACAGTGTATGCAGAAAAATTCATTGACTGGCTGAATATCAACTCACAAAAATATATATTTACTTTTGAGAAAAAGCGTCAGTTTATCATGAGTGTGTGGCTACATGATGTGGGTAAACTTATTGTACCACTTGAAGTTATGAACAAAGCAAACAGACTTAGCACCGACTTTGAGAAAATAATGACAAGATTTGAAATTATCGACCTTACAGCTAAACTTGCACATGCAAAAGGTGAAGAGGATTATCTACCAGTTAAAGAGCGTATAGATTACGCAAGAGAAACAATACAAAATGCGAATGTTATACCATATCTATACGATGAGCTAGAGGAAGAGATAAATAAAATAGCAGCGTTTGAGTATGTAGATTCTGACGGTGTAAAAAGAAATTGGCTGACTGAAAATGAAGTGAAAGCTCTGACTATTAAAGCGGGAACACTTACTGTTGAAGAGCGCAAAATCATGGAAACACATGTTTTGATGACATCACTAATTTTAAAAGAGGTTTCCTTTGGCAAAGAGTATGGTGAGGTAGCAAAATGGGCAGGTGAACATCACGAATTTTTAGATGGTAGCGGTTATCCTAAAAAACTAAAAGGTGATGAGTTATGTTGGGAAACGCGCATGTTAACAATAATTGATGTATTTGATGGATTATCCGCAAAAGACAGACCATATAAAAAACCAATTCCTATCGACCGTGTGTTTGAAATTTTATATAGCATGGCTGATGAGGGGAAATTAGACAAAGAGATACTAAAACTTTTCGAAGAAAGTAGAGCATGGGAGAGCAATTAAGATGATTACTTTTGACAAAAAAACAATAATTATTATCGGTATAGCAGTTGCAGTTGTTGTGACGAGCGTAGTAGCATATTTTGCAGTTTTTAGCAATTCGGATGATGTCACAGCTGCGGTAATGCGTCTTGTGTCGACAGAAGGCGATGTGTCTTTGACCGATGAAAATGATGAAAAATTAGAGATAGAAGCAGGTATGCGCCTATTTGATGGCAATGCGATTGCGACTCGGGCAGATAGCAGTGCATTTATTAATTTAGATGATAGTAAAGCTGTTAAGCTTGACGAGCTTTCAGGCTGTATATTGAGAAAACAAGACAAAGAACTTGAAGTAGTTTTAACAGAAGGCGAACTTTTTTTCAACGTGACTACTAAGCTTGCTGATGATGAGCTATTTGATATCAAAACTTCTACAATGATTACGAGCATAAGGGGCACATCAGGCTATGTGCGCGTGGATGATAGTGGTGATACTACCTTGGCTTTGATTACTGGTCAAGTAGAAATCATTGCAAATCAAGGTAGTGAAAATGAAGAAATAGCTACGATTAATGCAGGTCAAACTGTGAAAACTATTGCAGATGAAAATGGCGATGGCGTGAGATTAGAAATTGACGATATAGACGAGAAAGACCTCCCTGAATTTGTAATTGATGCAATAGTGACAGATAGCGATCTCTTAAAAGAGAGCTTTGAACAAAGTGGAATTGATTATGGAAATGACGACGATGACGACGATGACTCGGATAATGATGATGACAATGATACTGATGACGATAACGATGAAGAAGACGAAGACGTTGACACTGACGATGATAATGATATAAAAACAGACGACGATAGTGATGATGTAGATGATGATACCGATACAGAAGACGATATTTCCGAAGTTGATAGCGATGAAAGCGACGATGACGATGATATTAACGACTCACAAGAAGATGACAGTGACAGTGAAGAGCCAGATGATGCTGCGGATGAAGTGGACACGAGTGATGATGCTGACGATGATACTTCAGAAGATGAGAGTGAAGATGTTGATATAGAAGATGATGATAGTGAGGAAAATCAATAAATTTAAGGATTTATACGCAGATGGGAAATAAGTTTAAACGGATAATATATGCTTTGATAGGCGCTGTGATTTTCACAGCGCTTAATGTGCTTAATGTGCTATTGCCAACAGCCAATATTGTGAATGATGCAATATTCCAAGACGCTGGGGTGCCAGATGAGCGCATTGTAATAATTGGCATGGACAGAGAAGCATTAGAAGAGTTTGGGGCGTGGCCATGGGATAGGGAAATCATGGCTCAAGCAATAAGTTACCTTAATGCAGACCCTGACAATAAGCCAGCTGTCATCGGTATTGATGTTGTTTTTGATTCGGTCGACAATGAATTATCGGATAAAAAGCTAATTGAAGCTGTGGCAAAAGAAGATAATGTTGTGCTGAGTAGCTATGCAATTTATGGGAGCAGTGTCATTGAGCAGGGGAATGGCGATTTTTATCTTGATTCTAGCTCAGTGCTCGATTTGGTTGAGCCATATGACGAGCTTAAAAGCGTGAGTATGCAGGGACATGTAAATGCCATGCGAGATACGGATGGGATACTACGTCATGCAATTTGGGAAATAGAAACTTTAGATGGTGAAATCATTCCGTCATTTAATAAAATCATCACGGAAAAATACTGCGAGGTTATGGATTTGCCAATGCCAGATACACCTAATATTGATGAAAAAAGCAGATGGTATGTATTACAGCAATCCTTACCAGGGGCTTACAGTGATGGGATTTCATTTGCTGATTTAGTTAATCAAAGCGTATCACCACAGTTTTTTGCAGATAAAATTGTGTTAATCGGACCATATGACACATCTTTTAAAGATGAGTATTTGACCGCGATTGACCATGCAGAGAATATGGCTGGAGTTGAGTACCAAGCAAATGCAATCGGTGCATTGCTTGAAGGGGATAATATTTTTGAAGCGAGAACATTGAGTGTGATATTGCTGTTCATTATCTCATTTTTGGCGTTTTTGATGCTTCCACTAATTGGGCTAATTCCAGCTGCAGTCATGAGTGCAATAGCAATAATTGCGTGGTTTTTCAGCTGTATGATAGCATTTGATAATGGGGTGTTGATAACTACATTATACGTACCCATTGCAATTTTAGGCGCATATATTTTTACGATAATACTAAACTATTTCACCGAGTCATCTCAGCGAAAATATATAGCTAGCACTTTTAAAAGATATGTCGCACCGGAAATTGTAAATGAGTTATTAAAAGGTGACCCTGACACATTAAAATTAGGTGGGGATACGGTGGATGTGGGTGTTATCTTTGTGGATGTACGCGGTTTTACAGCAATTTCTACTAAACTAAGTCCTGCTACTGTTGTTGAAATGTTAAATGGAATTTTGACGTTAACCACTGACTGCATTCTCAATAATAAGGGGACACTCGATAAATACATCGGCGACTGCACAATGGCATTTTGGGGCGCACCACTTGAGCAAGAAGATTGTGCGTATAAGGCAGTGAAGACTGCTATTGATATTAAAGCTGGCATGGCAAAACTGTCGGTAGAGCTTAAAGAAAAGTTTGGATATGAGGTTAGTTGTGGTATAGGAGTAGATTATGGCTCAGTGGTAGTAGGCAATATCGGAGCATCTTCTCGAATGAATTACACAATCATCGGCGATGTTGTAAACACTGCGTCTAGGCTTGAGAATATAGCTGCGCCTGATGAAATCCTAGTCAGTGCAACAGTTGCAGAAATATTAGCTGGACGAGTAGAATTTTCAAATCTTGGCAATGAGATAAAGTTAAAAGGGAAAAACGAAGACTTTGAAATTTATAGAGTAGAAGAAATATTGTAGAATAAACAAAAAACTGACTGAAAACTTTCAGTCAGTTTTTTGTTTATTAACCCCTTAAGGCATACTATATCGCATTAGCGTAAGATGTATTATCTGTTTAAAATTTTCCCGTCGGTCGACAGAGTTACTACTTGCCATGGGATGAATTTCCCGCTGTTTTTCAATGCAGTTACTGCTGCGTTTTCGAGACCCGAACAGCAAGGAACTTCCATTCTAGTAATCGTAAGCGACTTGATATCATTGCTTTTAATGATTTCTGTTAATTTGTTTGTGTAATCGGTGCTATCTAGTTTTGGGCAACCAATGATTGTGATTTTATTTTGCATAAACTCACTGTGGAAATTTGCGTATGCATAAGCCGAACAATCTGCTGCGATTAATAAGTTTGCACCATCGAAAAAAGCAGCATTTTCGGGAACTAGCTTTATTTGTACAGGCCACTGATTAAGTGCTGATGTTTGCTTTGCTTCTTGGGTTATAGTTTCTCTTGTCATTGTTTTTGTTCGGTTTCCTGGACACCCCCCACTAGTAGGAATTGAACTTTTATTGTTAACATCTTTATCCGAAAATGAAATTGCATTCACTGGACAGACAGGCAAACAATTGCCGATTCCATCACAATAGTCTTCTGATGTCACAACTGCTTTGCCATCAATCATTTCGATTGCGCTTTGCTTACAAGTTTTTGCGCATATGCCACAGCCTACACATTTTCCTCTGTCTATTTTTATTATTTTTTTACTCATGTTAAAATCTCCTTGACTTTTTAATATCCATATTATACTATAATAGTAACAACTAATCTGTTGTTTATACAACGAAAGGTGTAATTATGGAAAATTATTTTAATTTAGTATGTCAAAATAGTCTTTTTGAAGGAATTTCAAGAGGAGATTTTGAAACTATGTTTTCGTGCTTATCTCCATTAGTGAAAACATATGAGAAAAATGAGTACTTACTGCATATGGGAGATAATATTAACTCTTTAGGGATAGTGATTTCCGGGGAAATAATGATAACAAAAGTTGACGAGAGAGGAAATGAGAATATTATAAATAAGATGACCGCAGGAGAGATGTTTGCAGAAGTATTTGTCTGTGCAGATATTTTCCATAGTCCAGTTTCGATAATAGCTGAAACGAAAAGTGAAATTTTATTTTTAGATTATCGAAAAGTAATATCGACTTGTAGTGCAACTTGTGTTTTTCATCAAAAACTTATTGCTAATATGCTTAAAGTTATTGCAGGCAAAACACTTTATTTAAACCAGAAATTAGACATTCTTTCAAAGAAAACATTGCGTGGTAAAATTTTAGCTTACTTAAACTATGAGAGAAAAGGAAGAGATAGATTTAAAATTGACTTAAATAGAGAAGAGCTTGCCAATTTTCTTTGTGCAGATAGAAGTGCTCTTAGTGCCGAGCTTTCGAAAATGCAAAAAGATAAGCTGATACGATATAATAAAAATGAATTTGAGATATTAGTGATGGACTAAAAATATGCTAAAATAATATATTTATCTTGAAAAGTATATGTTTTTATTGGTATAATAAGAATATAACTTTCTAAGGAAAGGTTAAAATATGAATATTCAAATATCAGATAAATTTACTTATACTAAGTTAATCAAGTTTACATTGCCATCAATTTTGATGATGATTATCACCTCGGTATATGGGGTAGTTGATGGTTTATTTGTATCAAACTTCATTGGGAAAGAAGCATTTTCCTCGTTAAACCTAATCATGCCATTTATCATGATTTTTAACGCATTCGGTTTTATGATTGGTACTGGAGGTTGTGCTTTAGTAGCAAGACTATTAGGAGAACAACAAAAAAAGAAGGCAAATGAAGTATTTTCGCTTTTAATCTATATACTTATAATTGGCTCGATAGCTTTAGCTGTTATAGCGATTACTTTTATTGAACCTATTGCCATAATGCTTGGCGCAACACCTGAGCTTTTGGATGACTGTATCACATATGGAGTGATAATGTTGATAGGATTACCTGCGTTTATAATGCAAGTATCTTTCCAACCATTCGTAGTAGTAGCCGATAGGCCTAATATGGGGATGACTCTTTCTATATTATCAGGGGTAACAAATATAGTGCTTGACTTTTTGTTTATCGCAGTTTTTCAGTGGGGAATTGCGGGTGCAGCACTAGCGACTGTGTCAGGTCAGTTTATTGGTGGAATTATCCCATTAATATATTTTGCGAGTAAGAAAAACAACAGCACCTTGCGTTTAGTAAAATTTAAATGGGATGCAGCCTCATTATGGCAAAGTTGTACAAATGGCGCTTCGGAAATGATGACGAGTATTTCACTCTCGCTTGTCAATATGTTATACAACCTACAGCTTATGAAATTTATCGGGGCTGATGGTGTATCTGCATATGGTGTTATCATGTATGTTTCCTTTATATTTGTATCTTCATTTATCGGGTACACGGTGGGGAGTTCGCCCATAATAAGCTATAATTATGGTGCTAATGATAAAGCGCAACTTCACTCGATTTTTAAAAAAAGCATTGTTTTAATGGTAGTTTCGTCTATAGTCCTAACAATAATAGCGTTTATATTCGCAAGACAGCTAGCATCTATTTTTGTGGGCTATGATGAAAATTTATTAGAAATGTCCACAACAGCACTGAGACTATACTCGTTTTCATATTTATTTGGTAGCATAAATATTTTTGCATCAGCATTTTTCACAGCACTAAATAATGGTAAAATATCTGCATCTATTTCATTTTTAAGAACATTAGTTTTCCAATCAATAATGATTATGGTATTACCAAATATATTAGATATTAATGGCATTTGGTTAGCAGTAGTATTTGCAGAAGCTATGGGATTATTTGTTAGTATCGCATTATTAAGGAAAAATCGCAAACGTTATGGGTATTAAGGAGGAAGATTGCATGAAAAACATTATTACTATCAACAGAAGTTTTGGAAGTGGTGGTAGGGAAGTTGGGAAAAGACTTTCGGAGGCGCTATCGTGTGCGTATTACGACAAGGAATTGCTTGAAAAAATAGCGAAAGATTCTGGTTTTGACACGGGTTTCATTGACTTGTATGATGAAAAAGTAGTCAATAACTATGTATATTCATTTGGTCGTTCTTTCGCAAGTTACCAGCAGTCTCCGTCCGACAAAGTACAAATCATATACACAAAAGTAATCCAAAAAATTGGCGAAAAAGGAAATGCAGTCATAATCGGCAGATGTGCTAGTCATATTTTAGGTGAACAAAATCCGTTTAAAGTTTTTATTTACTCATCTGATATGAATAGCAAAATAAAGCGTTGTTTTGAAAAAGTTCCGAGCGATAAGGAAGAAAAAAGCGAGCAACAAATGGCAAAAGGGATAATAAAAATTGATAAGCAAAGAGCAAAATATCATGAGTTTTACACAGGGCAAACTTGGATGGATATGACAAATTACAACTTATGCATTGACACTTCTGTGGTGGGAGTGACTGGTGCTGTTGAGCTTATTATTAAAGCTTTAAACGAATTAAAATAGAATAAAAAATGTGAATAAGCCCCAATATGGTATTAATACCATATTGGGGCTTATTCACATTCTACATATTATTCCATGTCTAAAAATTCTTTATCATTTGCAAGAATTTTGCACACATCACAGTTTTTTAAAATAGCAATGATTTCATTTTTCTTTACATCAGAAATTGTATCTGAGACAATTTCTACTTTTGAGTAAAATTTAGTCATTCCATCGACCGAGTTGTCCATGTCTACACTGACAATAACATCGTCATATATTAGTTTTTGCTCGTCTAATATCTCTCTTGCAGTGACATGTATACATCCCGCAAACCCAGACAATATTAGATGACCCGGACGCATATCCATGCCTGTACCACCAAGCTCCATCGGTTGTACTGCAATAATAGGTTTTATGGCATCATTTCCATCTAAGGAAATTTTCACCTCGTATTTATTGCTATTTGCGCTTGCTACAATCATTTTCGTACCCCTCAATGTATGAATTTATGCCATGTTATAAGCTTTACTGCGTAT
>CAYJII010000023.1:0-34779 GCA_964370225.1 uncultured Oscillospiraceae bacterium
AATTCCCTGCAAAATCACCATTTGCGTTAATTCCAAATTTCATACCAAACAACGACATCAGATATAGTATTTCCCTCTCAATCATTGAGCCTAAAAATACATAAATTATCATTGAGAACAAAATAACATTGTACTGCAATATTAATTGTTTCTTCTCGAGCTGTTGCGGTGATTTTTCATAAAACCCTAATCCGCTAACATACATATTCTCCCTATTAATATTTTTCACTCTATCGCCCCTTAGATACTTTTCTTAATAATAACATAAAAACTCACTTAAATTATTAATTTTCTCTTAAGAAAACCTCAAAAAAACATTAAGTATCAATTTTTTTCTGATTTCACTCGATTATTTACTATCGCATTATACCAAAAATTTATTTATATCATATTGCTTTTTAGGCAAACAGACGTTATAATTAGTTTTATTAAGCTAATTATAACGAAATTGAGGGATATTATGTTAAATGAACTGAGAAAAAAAGTCTGGGAAGCTAATATGAAATTAGTGGATTATAATCTGGTGACTTTCACATGGGGTAATGTGTCTGGATATGACAAAGATAGCGGTTGCGTTATTATTAAACCAAGTGGTGTAGAATACGACTTGCTCTCACCCGAAAACATGGTAATATTATCACTAAATGGCGACATTATCGAAGGAGATTTAAAACCCTCATCTGATACAGCTACGCATTTAGAGCTTTACAAAAAGTATCCTCAGCTTGGTGGAATTGTGCACACGCACTCCACTATGGCAGTGTCATGGGCGTCCGCATGTATGAATATTCCAAACTACAACACTACTCACAGCGATTATTTTTGTGCTGATATTCCTTGCACTCGCAGTCTAAGCGAACCCGAAGTTGAGTCTGCTTACGAGAAAAACACAGGCTTAGTTATTATCGAGACTCTTGAGCAAAAACTGCTCAATCCCCTACACAATCCTGGGATAATTTGCGCAAACCACGGTCCTTTTACTTGGGGTAGCGACCCAGATAGCGCAGTGCACAACGCTGTGGTGTTAGAAGAAGTAGCGAAAATGGCGTATTACAGTCGTTTGATAAATCCGAGCATCACAAAGGCTCCTGACTATGTGATAAACAAACATTATAATAGGAAGCATGGAAAAAATGCTTATTATGGTCAAAAATAAAGCAGAGATAAAAACAGCTACAAAGCATTAAAAGCTTTGTAGCTGTTTTAGTTATTTAGTTATACTTCCATTAATATCCCATAAATCTTGCCAGTCATTTGCGCCTTCCCATAAGAAAACCTGACCTTTAATCAGCCTACAATTTGCATCTGCTGCTGAAATTTTAGCCATTTCTTCCTCGGTTAGTGGATCCTCTGTTGTAGCTTTTAAATTGCTTTCGTATTCATTCTCATAAACAGAAAACGGAATCGGAATTTGTCCACGTTGTACTGCCCATTTTAAGCAAACTACTGCTGGATGTATCCCATGTGCTTTTGCTACTTCCACAATCTCTGGCATTTGTATATCGACAATATCCTCGTCAGTTTTATCTCTATCTGGTCGTGTAGGACTGCCTATCGGACAAAATCCTATTGGTTGAATACCATTTTCAATACAATAATCATATAGCTCTTTTTGTTGGAATGATGGGTGCAACTCCATTTCTATAAGCGAAGGTTTAATCTCGCATTCACCCAATACTGCTTTTAGTTTTGGAATTGTCATATTCGACATACCTAAATGTCTTACTAATCCCATTTTATGTAATTTCTCCATTTGTCGCCATGTCTTCATAAAAGCTTCTGGTGAAAACGGTGTCGAATCAGGATTTCTCGAATCACCATCACAACCAGGTGCATGGTAGTTAGGGAATGGCCAGTGAACAAAGTAACAGTCGATGTAATCAATTTTTAAATCTCTAAGAGAAGTTGCACACGCAATAAGTACATCACCTTGACCATGTTGGTCATTCCATACTTTTGATGTGATAAAAAGCTCTTCCCTCTTAACTTTGTTCGCATTAATTGCTTCTTCAAATACTTCACCGATTAAATTTTCATTACCATATACAAGCGCACAATCGAACAAACGATATCCGACATCAATCGCTCCTGAAACAGCAGCAGATACTTGGTCGGGCGTAAATCTATCCGAGCCAAATGTCCCCATACCGATGCAAGGAATTTCTTCTCCTGTATATAGTTTTCTTTTTGGTACTAAGTTTGGATTTATAATATTAGCCATGTCTTGTTCTCCTTTTTCATAAGTTAAACGTTTTACTTTTTGTTATATATTAACATAAACCTTTCCTTTTGTCAATACAAATTTGTAGGATTATTTGAGATTTAATGAGCAAATTATATTTACTAAGCAAAATTAAACTGTAGAAGACTGTAAACAGCGCAAATATAGCAACAATCGACAAAATCCCCAAAATCAGTAGCAATAGCTTATTATTTAATATGCACCTTTTAACTTGACATTTGCGTTTTTATATGATAAAATATATGAGCCGCATGTGTATGGTTATAAGTTGGAGTAATCCGCACCTTGACACAGCGAGATTATAGAAAAGGCAGGTGCCTTATTGATGTATGCAGTTATAGAAACAGGTGGAAAACAATATCGTGTTAGCGAAGGAGACGTAATCTTCATCGAAAAACTAGATATGGAAGAAAACGCTACTGTTGATTTTGACAAAGTTGTTGCTTTGACAAAAGATGATAGTCTTGTAGTTGGTACTCCTTTCGTTGATGGCGCAGTAGTTAAAGCTACAGTTGTTAAAAACGGCAGAGGTAAAAAAATTACAGTTTTCACTTACAAACCTAAAAAATCATCTTCACGCAAAATGGGACATAGACAAGCTTACACACAAGTGCGTATCGATTCCATCAAAGCGTAAACTTTATGATTAACGCAGTTTTTTTTAAACGAAATGACGTTATCAATGGGTTTGAAGTTTCAGGACATGCTGGTTTTGACGATTATGGACGAGATATTGTCTGTGCAGGCGTTACCTCGGCTGTCATGATGACATTTAACGCAATCTGTGAGATTTTAATGATTAAAGCTATCACGGATGTGTCAGAAAATAAGATTTCCTTATTACTCCCTGACACAAAAAACAACTCTGCAAACGCTTTTATTGAAGCATTACATTTGCATTTACAGTTGTTATCAGAAGAAAATATTAACACGATAAAAATAACCGATGCGGAGGTTTAACTTATGTTAAAATTAAACTTGCAATTTTTTGCACATAAAAAAGGTGTTGGTTCTACAAAAAACGGACGTGATTCTGAGTCAAAAAGACTTGGTGTTAAACGTGCAGATGGACAATTTGTTCTAGCGGGCAATATCCTAATGCGTCAACGTGGAACACACATCCACCCAGGACAAAATGTAGGACGTGGTTCTGACGACACTCTTTTCGCTAAAGTCGACGGAGTGGTAAAATTTGAGCGTATGGGTCGCGACAAAAAAAGAGTTAGCGTTTATCCTGCTCAATAAAGAATGTACATTTTACAAAAGCGTGCTGGATTAGCACGCTTTTCTTTTAGTTTAATATGAATATTGGAGCAATATTATGTTTATAGATAAAGTCAATGTAAAAATTAAAGCGGGTGATGGTGGGAACGGTTGCGTTTCTTTTCACCGCGAAAAATACGTTGCTGCGGGTGGTCCTGATGGCGGCGATGGTGGCAAAGGCGGAGATGTCATCTTTGTTGTGGACGATAACATGTCCACGCTTTTAGACTTCCGTTTTAAAAAGAAGTTCGCCGCACAAGATGGCGATAACGGTGCTTCCCGTCAATGTTCTGGCAGAGGTGGCGAAAATCTTATAATTAAAGTGCCTCGTGGAACTTTAATTAAAGAAGAAGAAAGTGGTATGCTCATCGCTGACATTTCATCTGACGAGCCTGTAACTATCGCAAAAGGTGGCAAAGGTGGTGCGGGTAACCAACATTTTGCTACGCCAACAAGACAAATACCTCGCTTTGCTAAACCCGGGGTAAAAGGACAAGAATTTTCGGTCGTACTGGAGCTTAAACTTCTAGCGGATGTAGGTTTAGTTGGCTTCCCGAATGTTGGTAAATCCACATTTATCAGCGTTGTTAGTGCTGCAAAACCAAAGATTGCAAACTATCATTTTACTACGCTCTCCCCTGTTTTGGGTGTTGTAAGCGTTGGTGATAACAGCAACTTTGTTATGGCGGACATCCCTGGACTTATCGAAGGTGCTGGTGATGGAGCTGGGCTTGGGCATGACTTTTTGCGTCATATCGATAGATGTCGACTAATTGTGCATATTGTTGACGTTTCCGGTAGCGAAGGGCGTGATCCTATCGAAGATTTCGACAAAATCAATTACGAGCTTGGCAGCTTTAATGAAGAATTAGCGTCAAGACCACAAATCGTGGTTGCCAACAAAAGTGATATAGCTACAGAAGAGCAAATTGAAGAATTTAAAGCTTATGTAACAGGAAAAGGCTTTGCTTTCTACCAAATTAGTGCTGCTACTACTCTAGGAACAAAGGAGCTTGCAAATGCAATTTACGCTAAATTATCCGATTTGCCTCCTATTCTTAAGTATGAGCCTGACCCAATGTTAATAGAAATGCAAAACGCTAAACCTGACAGAAGTTTTGATATCCAAATTGAAGATGGTATTTATTATATCGAAGCTGAATTTTTGGAGCAAATCCTTGCTACTTCCGACATGGAAGATTACGAGTCTTTACAATATTTCCAACGTGTATTGCGATTTAGTGGAATAATTGATAAGCTTGAAGAAATGGAAATTAAAGAAGGCGACACTGTTGATATTTCTGGTTTCCAATTTGATTATATTAAATAATGGCTTTGCCAGAAAGTTTGATGTGTATGGATAAAGAAGTAATTAACAGGCCTAATCCTAAACAATATAATCCACTAGTTTTAGCATATATGGGCGATGCTATGTATGAAGTTTTGGTGCGTGAATACTTAATTTTAAACGAATGCGCTACTGTAAACAAGCTCCATACGCAAGCCGTAAAATTTGTTTGTGCAGCTGCTCAATCTAAATTTATGGAAGCACTTTTGCCTTTGCTCACAGAAGATGAGATGCAAGTGTTTAAACGTGGAAGAAACAACAACTCTAGCACAGTGCCTAAAAACGCTAATGTTCAAGAGTATCGTCGTGCTACAGGCTTCGAAGCACTAGTTGGCTATTTATATTTAAGTGGCGAAAAAGAAAGATTGCACGAATTTTTTGATATAATTATAAGTTTGAGCGAATAATATTATTAAATCAAAATTTTAGAATGGAGCATATGTATGGCAAGAAATAACAAGATTACTCAATCATTGCCTTTTCAGATATTTTTAACACTGTTTGGAACTTTCATTTATGCGTGTGGATTATACTTTTTCACAGTACCTAATAACATTGCCCCTGGTGGGGTTTCGGGGCTTGCAACTATTATTAATTTCGCCACAGGATTACCTATCGGTATCCTAACATTTGTTGGAAATGTACCTTTAGTAATTTTAGGTTTCATCTACTTAGGCAGAAAATTTATACTAAAAACCGCTATTTCAGTTGTCTCTTTTACTGTGTTTATGGACTACTTACTTCCACTACTACCACAGTTTACTGAAGATACGCTGTTATCCGCCATATTTGGTGGGATGCTCATCGGCTTAGGTGTAGGTTTTGCATTTTTGGGAGAGTCTTCCACGGGCGGGCTTGATATCTCAAATAAAATCATTCAGATGAAAAACCCCCATCTTAAAATCGGGACAGTTACTTTTATTTCAGATTTAGTAGTTATAGGAATTGGAGCAATCGTCTTTGGTGATATCACTACTGCGATGTATGCTATTATAGCTATGTTCGTAGCTTCCAGAGCTATAGATGCAATCTTATACGGATTTGATGTGGGTAAACTTATTATTATTGTCACGACAAAAGCGAGCGAAATCACAGCGGAGATAAATGAAAAAATGCACCGCGGTGTCACAAAATTAAATTCTGCGGGCGGGTTTACAGATAATCCGAACAATACTTTGCTTTGCGCTATCAGACAAAATGAATACGCAAAATTAAAACGAATTGTTCACAGTACTGACCCATCTGCATTCATGATAGTATCTCCAACAACTGAGGTTGTAGGTGATGGATTTAAAGATATCAATAAGACATAAAATATATTTATACGCAAAATCACCGAGAATAGTAATTCTATTCTCGGTGATTATTTTTTAGCAAGTATATATTATTTTTCTTTTACTGTGCTATTTTTTACTATAACTTTAGTTTCCTCTTCCATGCACTCCATGTCCTCAAACTCACTTGTGTCCACTGGCATTTTTTTCTTTTTAAGCGACCTATATATATAATCTGTAATGAGCGTATATATAACTGCGAATGTCGGTACTCCGACTGCCATGCCGACAAACCCGAAAAATCCACCAAATACGAGCAGTGAAAATATAACCCAAAATGAGCTTAATCCTGTGGAGTCCCCTAAGATTTTAGGGCCTAGGATATTGCCGTCAAATTGTTGTAGTATTAGCACGAATATCGCAAAATATAGACCGACGATAGGCTCCACCATTATGATTAAAATAATACTCGGTACCGCTCCTATAAAAGGTCCAAAAAACGGAATAATGTTTGTAACGCCAATGATTACACTAATCAACATTGCGTATGGCCAATTGAATATGGTCATAACAATAAAGCAAATCATTCCTATGATTAGTGAGTCAAGCAGCTTCCCTACTATAAATCCACCGAAAATTTTGTGTGCTCTTCTTACTGTGCTAATGAAAGAATTTGCAGACTTAATCGGTACAAATGCGTATAATATCTTTTTAGCCTGTGCACAAAATAAATCTTTGCTATAAAGAATGTATACCGATACTACTATTCCTATGAGGAAGTTTAATAAAAAGCCAAAGACTTCAATAACTCCCGATGTTAAATTTGCGATAAGGTTATTCATCTGCGGTAGTAGCTGTGTCCTTACCACATCAAATATTGTTTCTGAGAATGTATTAAGCAAATCGCTTACCATGGCTTCTAACTCTGCGTTTTCTGCAAGTAGGTCCAGCACCATTTCATTGATATTAGTAAAATATGTAGGCATGTTATCAACGATACTTGTAACACTGTCTGTGATTTGCGGTACTGCTAGTAGGAAAAAGCCAGCAATGAATGCAAAAAATATTATTAGTGCTATGAATATTGCTAAGGATTTTGCTAAGTTTTTTTTGTGTTTAGTATTCTTAACTTTTGCTTTTTTATTGAGTCCATTCAATATCTTAGCATCAAAAAAATTCATCATCGGTGTCAAAAGATATGCTAAGATTATCCCTAATGTGATTGGCATCATAACATCTGCAAAAGTTTTTAAACCACTCACTACCGCATCGAATTTACTTAATGTCATATAAAGTGTTATGCTTGCAGCGATAACAATAAATGCAGTTACCCCCCAATATAGGTATTTTTTGTCCCATCTAAACTTCATATATACTCCTAAAAATTTTGTAATATTTTCTTCTCTCTTTTAAGTATATACCAAAAAAGGACAAAAATCCAGTGAATTAATGAAATTTTAACACTAATAATAAAACCACAATTAATATAATTGTGGTTTTATCTTATTCATTATTTTTTAATTGCTAAATCAACAGCACTTCCATCCAACAATTCAAGTGTCACTAAACCTTTTATGTCATCCATTGATGCAAAATAAGTTGCATTTTCAAAATAAACTTCCAACTCTTCTTCAGTTAGATTAATTTCCTCAATTTCACTATTTTCATAGTAAAACTCATTTATACCTGTATTTAACCACGCCTTGTTAAGATATCCATATATTTCATGATTGTATGAGCTTTCAATGAAAAATGGACTTTGGAAAGTGGCATTTTTTATATTATTATAATCAATCTCCATAAGTTTTAACAAGTCTAGCGACTCAAGATATTCTATTGTAGCAGTATATCCGCTTTTTATCTCTACAAAAGATTTATTTTCACTTATCGCTTCTTCTAAATCATATTCTCCCCCATAAATTTCAACTAACTCTGTATCACTGTATTCTGTGTAATTAAATAGTCCTATTGTTTCTTGCTCGACTAGTTGCTCAACACTTAAATTCTCAAGAATGTCCGCTCTTAATTTCTCTGCAAAAATATTAATGTCAAACTCACTATTCATCAGTAAATTCTCAGACTCATTAGTTACAGCTATGTCACTTATCTTAGGGAAGTTAACTTCTAGGAAATCGTCAGAAAATACAAAGTATCTGTCAATCGCATACTCTTCCATAAAGTTTAGCTCATCAAGCATAACTGAAGCATCATTTGTCAAAAGAGAATATGTTCTCTCCACTTTCATCCCATTATCTAAATGGTAGGTAATATCCACATAATTCGCAGGATAATAAGAATGGTAATAATAATTACCATCTTCAATGTAAGCATTTTCTGTTATACCACCATTACTGTAATCTGTATCAAGTATAACTGCATTTAGCTCAGTGATAAATTCGATAATTTCAGGGTCTTCTGTGATAAAGTCATCCGTATAATTTCCCTTTTCAAAGAGTTTTGGAGAGTACTCAATCTCTACTGCCTTAACTCCGCTCGTTGGAATATAGTTGTATATCCCAAATCCTTGTGTTTGCAAAAATGCTGTGAGAACACCCAGTAGCGCAAACACTACGGCTAATTTAGGTAGTTGTTTTATTAAGGCTTTTGCAGATTGGTGTACGCTCAACTCGAATATTACGAAAGCTACTGTAGCACCTGCAAATAAGAATATAAACCTTGTAAATCCTCCGAAAAGAGCTGCCATTATTAGGTAAAACACCATAGAACCTATAATTATCGAAACAAATAAAGCTATATTTGTGAGTACTTTGCTCGCATCTTTAACATCTGCATTCTCAGTTTTTCTTGCTTTGTAGCAGAAAACTGAAGCTACAAGTAACGCTATAATTACACCAACCCAGACTATACCTTGTGAAAATAACTGAGACACATATGGCCACATTGAAAATTCATTTTGCGCAATTACATCACCATAGATACTTACACTGTATAAATATTCATTTGCAACACCTGTAAATAGCACTGTATTGTTTAGTAAATTTTCAAAATATCCCCAGTAAGGTAGTAGGTATCCTAATATATCCAGTACTTCTTCTGACAGTTTAAATCCATATATTTCATATTCCATAAACAAATTATATGCAGCATATAAGCAAAATGGCATAACTAGCAATGTTATGGAATATAGTATATTCTCCGCCATTGTGCCTGATAATGTGCTAACAAACACCACTATAGCATATGGTAATAATGAAAATACAATAATTTCAAATAGCACAAAAAGTAGTTCTAGTAATAAGAAAACAGTAAAACCAGTAACAAATGTATTTACAAAAAATGATATTATCATCATAATCATTGGTGGTATAATTATCAACATAACACCAGCAAACACTTTGGAAGTTATCGCTGTCTCTCTCTTCATGGGTAGTGCAGCATAAACGTCCATCGCACGTTTATTAGTTAAGTATGAAAACTGTAACAAACCTAGCACAAAGCCAAATATCGGCAACATAAATACTATAAATGGACTAAGTGAAAAAATATAACCATTGTGCAATGAATTTGGTTCATAACCTTGCATATTTACCATTCTATTAAAAAATATCACGATAACTGGTAGTAGTAAGGTCACAAAACATGCTATTGCATAAGTTATAGTAAATGGGGCATTCTTTTTCAACTCATCTACAAAAGTGTGCTTAAATGTACTCTTAGAATATAATTTTGCTGAAGTCATATCCGACTACCTCCATTTCATGTATAAATACTTCCTCCAGAGTAAGTGGTATATTCTCGATAAATCTTGGAGAAAATTTGTCTGTGATATAATCCTTGATTTTTCTTACATCTCCTCTTGCTACTATCGTAAGAAGATTGCCAGTAGCAGAAAACTTAAGCATCTCTATATCGGATAATTCATCACGTGAAGGTGCGCTTTCAAATGCGCACTGCACTTTGCAAATGTCAAGTTTTAATGTATCAATATCTTTTTCAAACATAATGCCACCTTTGTGGATTAAGCCGATATGATCGCATAAATCCTCAAGCTCACGTAAGTTATGCGAGGATATTATTACTGTGATGTTTTTACTTGCAACTAAGTCAATCAAAATTTTACGTACTGCACTTCTAATAACTGGATCCAGTCCATCAAAAGCTTCGTCTAATAATAAAATTTTAGGGGCAGTAGAAATCGCCAAAATCAGACCTGCTTGTCTTTGCATCCCCTTTGAAAAAGTAGATATTCTTTTTTTAGGGTCTAGTGGAAAGAGTGCACATAAATCTCTATAAATATCAAAACTAAAATTTTGGTAGTAGCCACTGTAAAATTTCGCCATCGAATTCATTGTGCTCTGTGGTAAAAAATAAAGCTCATCCGATAGATAGAATATTTCATTCTTCCTATTGACATTTTCAAATACTTCCTCAGAGTTTACAAGTATATTTCCACCGTCGGGCTTGTATACACCGCTAATAAGTCTGAGCAGCGTGGATTTTCCAGCACCATTAGGCCCGATTAGTCCGTAAATTGTCTCGTCTTCGATAATGCAGTTTAAATTATCCAACGCTTTATACTTATCAAAAACTTTAGTCAGTTGTTTTATCTCAATCATTCTCACACACTCCTTTATTAAAGATACTATTGCTTAACTTTATGATGTCATCATGTGTCACTTTATAGATAATATTCTTCTCAATTGTTTGTTTAATTTCACTTAATGCGTTTTCTTTAAATATTTTTGCATTTGCACTATGTTCGCTCACAAATGAACCTTTTCCAATTACTGTGTATATCACGCCTTCTCTCTCGAGTATTCCAAAAGCTTTTTGAATAGTATTATGATTTATCCCTATTTCCTTTGCAAGTCCCCGCACAGCAGGTAGTTGCTCCCCAGTTTTCAGCTCACCCATTGCAATCAGTTCTTTGATTTTGTCGCAAACCTGTTCGTAAATCGGCCCCCTATTTTTATAATCTAGCTCAAACAATTGCACCCCTCCTTATCTTATACGTTTTGTTAGTGTGTACTATGATACCTAGTACACTTATAATATATCACTTATTATTTACTTTGTCAAGTATAATATTCACATATGTTTAATAAATATTTTTTTACGCAAAAAAAGACTGTGTTATACAACACAGTCTTTTAATAATCTCATTACATATCGCTTACTTAGCGAAGTCTACAGCACGACTTTCTCTTATCAGGTTAACTTTAATCTGACCTGGATAATTCAGTTCGTTTTCTATTTTATTAACTATATCTCTTGCAACTAAAACCATTTTCTCATCTTTTACAACTTCAGGTTTTATTAAAATTCTAACTTCACGTCCCGCTTGAATAGCGAAAGATTTCTCAACTCCATTAAATGAATTTGCAATTTCTTCAAGTTTTTCTAAACGTTTAATAAAGTTCTCAAGATTTTCTCTTCTTGCCGCTGGTCTTGCTGCGGAAATAGCATCCGCTGCCTGCACAAGACATGCAATAACTGTAGTAGGCTCAACATCATTATGATGCGCTTCAATCGCATGAAGTACAGCCTGGCTCTCTTTAAATTTCCTACAAACATCCACACCGATTTGCACATGTGAACCTTCGATTTCGTGATTTAAAGCTTTTCCGATATCATGTAATAGTCCAGCTCTTCTAGCAACATTTGGATCAACACCAAGTTCTGAAGCCATGATACCAGACAAATACGCAACTTCTATCGAGTGGTTTAAGACATTTTGACCATAGCTTGTTCTATAGCAAAGTCTACCCAATAATTTAATGATTTCGTAGTGAAGCCCATGAACATTTGTTTCTAAAACAGCACGTTCGCCTTCACTTTTAATTTTTTGGTCGATTTCTTTTCTAGACTTCTCAACCATTTCTTCAATCCTTGTTGGATGAATACGTCCATCAGTGATAAGCTTTTCAAGAGTTTGTCTTGCAAGCTCACGTCTAACCGGATCAAAGCATGATAATGTAATTGCTTCGGGAGTGTCGTCGATAATTAAATCAACTCCGGTTAAAGTTTCGATAGATCTGATATTTCTACCCTCTCTACCAATAATTCTGCCTTTCATTTCATCGTTAGGCAGTGGCACTACAGACACCGTAGCTTCTGTGACATGTTCTGCAGCTAAACGTGTAATAGCAAGAGAAATAAGTTCTTTTGCTTTTTGATCACATTCATTTTTAAGTTGCAAATCATATGCAGCGATTTTTTGAGCTTTTTCGTGAACTAAGTCATCTTCAAGTGAACTCAATAGTTGCACTTTAGCTTGTTCAACAGTAAGCCCCGATATTCTCTCTAAGTTATCAAGTTGGCTGCGTTTGATAATTTCTGCTTCTTCCAACTTTTCTTCTGCTAGCTTTATTTTATCAGCCAATTTTTCTTCTTTTTTCTCAAGACCATCGGTCTTTCTGTCAAGATTTTCTTCCTTTTGAGCAACTCTGCGCTCAAGTCTTGTAATTTCGTTTCTGCGCTCTTTAAATTCTCGGTCAGCATCATTTCTAAGTTTATGTATCTCGTCTTTAGCTTCGATTACTGCTTCTTTTTTTGACGCCTCCGCTTGTTTTTTAATGTTTTGAGCGTTTCTTTTTGCATCTTCAAGAACTTTTTTTGCTTTATTTTCTGCTGAGTCCATTTCTGTTTCTGCAATTTTCATTCTATGTGAAATACCTTTTTTAAACGCGATTGACCACGCCAAGGCACCTGATACCGCAATACAAACAATACAAGCAATTACTAATATAATTATAGATGTAATATCCATAATTCCCCTCCTTTTATTTTCAATTTTCAATATTCCCGATTTTTACATTTTATTTAAAAAATACTTAGCATAAATACATTATCATATTTATTGTATATTTTTATTCCCCATATGTCAAGCCATTATTCATAAAAATGCATTATTTTTATTTTTTTATGTCAATTGCATTGTAAAAAGCGTACAAATATATATTATAGTTGTTTATTTTTCTTCCGATATTATTGACAAGCTTTACTTAATGTGATATCATAGGTATTACCTCAAAAGCAGGTTTATTTTTTGTGCTTTTTTTTAAAACTACAAGAAAAAACCCGAGGGAGGCAAAAATATCCGTATCAACAGGAGGTGCCGATATGAGAGTTAAAATTACCCTTGCTTGCACAGAATGCAAACAACGTAATTACAACACGATGAAAAACAAAAAAAATGACCCTGACAGACTCGAAATGAATAAATATTGTCGTTTCTGTCGCAAACACACTGCCCATAAGGAAACTAAATAGGAACGGAGGCTTTGTATTATGGCAAAAAAAGAAGTTGTCGCGAAAAATCCGACAAAATCCTCTAAGCCAGTACCCGGCAAAGAAAAAACGTCCTTTTTTAAGAGGATTACTCGTTTCTTTAAAGATCTTAGGGGAGAAACAAAAAGAGTTGTATGGCCTAGCAAAAAACAAGTGAAAAATAACGCATTTGTTGTTTTGGGATTTATGGTCGTTGCTGCGATTTTTGTTTGGGGTCTCGATGCATTGTTCACAGCTGGAATGAGCTTAATCTTTGGTTAAGACAATGCAAAGGAAATTCTTTGACTGCAATTAAATTTTAAAGGGAGTATATTATATGTCAGATACTGCAAAATGGTATGTAATCCACACTTATTCGGGTTATGAGAATAAGGTTGCGCAGAACATTGAAAAAGTTGTTGAAAACCAAAATTTTCACGAACTTATTCACGAAATAAAAGTACCGACCGAAAAAGTTGTTGAAGTTAAAGACAGCAAAACCCGTGAAATCGAAAGAAAACTGTTTCCCGGCTACGTTTTGGTTAAAATGATTCTTACTGACGACTCATGGTATGTTGTAAGAAACATTAGAGGCGTAACAGGCTTTGTTGGTTCGTCCGCAAAACCAGTTCCTTTGACTGAAACAGAAGTCAAAGCTTTGGGTGTGGAAACCGTACTAGTAGAAGTAACTTATGCTGTTGGAGACAGCATCAATGTTATCGCTGGTCCTCTGGAAGGATTCAGTGGCATTGTTGACGAGATTGACATTGAAAACAATCAAGTAAAGGTTACTGTATCAATGTTCGGACGCGAAACACCAGTTGAACTTGAGCTAAATCAAGTCAAAAAAATCAGCTGATTTTTATTAGCTTTGAAGGCTTTATGTCTTCACGGCGTCTTTATATTTTTATAAATACGCTTGTGGGAGGAATACATCCAGATTATTCCGCCTTACCACATTATTTTGGAGGTGCAAACTATGGCTCAAAAAATTACCGGTTATATCAAATTGCAAATCCCCGCAGGAAAAGCAACTCCGGCACCACCTGTCGGACCGGCTTTGGGGCAACATGGTGTTAACATCATGTCATTTACAAAAGAATTCAATGAGCGCACTAAAAACGATATCGGATTAATCATCCCTGTTGTAATCACAGTGTACGCTGACCGTTCTTTTAGTTTTATTACAAAAACTCCACCCGCTGCAGTGCTTATCAAAAAAGCTTGCGGAATTGAAAGCGGTTCTGGTGTACCTAATAAAACAAAAGTTGCAAAAATCACAAAAGAGCAATTAGCTAAAATTGCTGAAACAAAAATGCCGGACTTAAATGCCGCTAATCTAGAAACTGCGACAAGTATGATTGCTGGCACAGCTCGCTCAATGGGTATCGAAGTAATCGATTAATTACCCTGGTGGGAGGAAAAATCCGCTATATACCACTTTTAGGGAGGAAATGAAATGAAACACGGTAAAAAGTATAATGAAAGTGCTAAAAACGTTGATCGTGCTAAACTTTACGATTTAACTGATGCACTTGATTTGGCTGTAAATACAGCTAAAGCTAAATTTGATGAGACTGTTGAAGTTCACATCAGATTAGGTGTTGACTCGCGTCACGCAGACCAACAAGTGCGTGGTGCCGTTGTATTACCAAACGGTACAGGTAAGGACGTTCGCGTTCTTGCAATATGCAAAGGTGATAATGTACAAGCTGCTTTGGATAACGGAGCTGACTATGCAGGAAGTGACGAATACGTTACAAAAATCCAAAACGAAGGTTGGATGGAATTTGACGTAGTAATTGCTACTCCTGACATGATGGGTGTTGTAGGCCGTTTAGGTAAAGTCCTAGGTCCTCGTGGTTTAATGCCAAGCCCAAAAGCTGGAACTGTTACTCCAGACGTTGCAAAAGCTGTAACTGAAGCAAAAGCAGGTAAAATTGAATATCGTCTAGACAAAACTAATATTATTCACTGTCCAATTGGAAAAGTTTCTTTTGGTACAGCTAAATTAGAAGAAAACTTAGAAGCATTAATGGGTGCTGTTGTAAAAGCAAAACCTTCTGCTGCTAAAGGACAATATTTAAAATCATGTGTAGTTGCTGCTACTATGGGACCTGGTATTAAAATTAACACTGGTAAATACGGGGTTTAATTAAAAACACTTGACAAGATAAACTATTTATAGTATAATCTTTGTTAGGTCACAATTTAATAATTAACTATTATTTTTCTACAGACAGTAGGTGTGGAGTTATTCCATATAATTAAGCTTGCTTTGCCTACCGAGGAAAGATGAAGATATATGATTTTAAGCTTAGCTTTATAAATTATTGCCCTTTTATCTTTTTGTAGAAGATAAAAGGGTTTTTTATTGCATAGATGTTTATGGAGGTGAATATATTGCCAAGTCAAAAAGTTCTAAGTCAAAAACAACAGTTCGTTGCAGATTTAGCAGAAAAGCTAAAAGGTGCAAAAGCTGGCGTAATCGTTGATTACAAAGGTATCTCTGTTGCTGATGATACACAATTAAGACGTGATTTGAGAGAGGCAAACGTTGAGTACTTTGTTGTTAAAAACACTCTACTTAAACTTGCAGCGAAAGAAGCTGGAATCGACGGTTTAAATTCTTACTTAGAAGGTACAACTGCTCTTGCTCTTAGCACTGAAGATCAAATCGCTCCTGCAAAAGTTCTCGGTAAATATGATGAGAAAATGAAAAATATTTTCAACATAAAAGCTGGTTTCATGGATGGAGAAGTTCTAGACGGACCAAAAGTTATCGCACTAGGAAAATTACCATCAAAAGAACAACTTGTGGGACAATTACTCAGCGTCATGATCGCGCCAATCCGTGGTCTTGCTGTTGCGCTTAACGCAATCGCTGAAAAAGAAAATGCATAATTAACAATATTTATTTAAAATTTTAGGAGGAAAAATATAATGGCTGATATCGCAAAATTTATTGAAGACATTAAAGCTCTTTCTGTATTAGAGCTAAACGAATTAGTTAAAGCAATCGAAGAGGAGTTCGGTGTATCCGCAGCAGCTCCAGTAATGATGGCTGGCGCAGTTGCAGGTGGAGAAGCTGCAGCTGAAGAAAAAACTGAATTTGACGTAATCCTAGCTGAAGCTGGCGGCAACAAAATTGCTGTTATCAAAGCAGTTAGAGAAGTTACAGGTCTTGGACTAAAAGAAGCAAAAGAACTTGTTGACAATGCTCCAAAACCACTTAAAGAAGCAATCGCTAAAGATGCTGCTGAAGAAATCAAAGCTAAGCTTGAAGAAGCTGGCGCAAAAGTTGAAGTTAAATAATTTAATTTTACATCAAAACCGCTATCGCACTTGCGATAGCGGTTTTATTTTGTTATAATAGTTATATTGATTTTGTCAAGTATATATATTTATGATTGGAGTAAAAATTTGAAATATTCACATATAATTTGGGATTTTAACGGCACTATAGTAAATGATATTGAAGCTACAATGCATGCTGAAAATTTTGTGTTTGCAAATAGAAACATGCCAATTTTTAAAGACGTTGAGCATTTACGTGATGAGTTTATGCTTCCTTTTAAGGATTTCTATAAAAAAATGGGAATAGATTTTTCAAACGAGAGTTACGAGGATTTATCGGATGAATTTATGCAAGCATATTTGCGTTTTTCTAAAGATTGCACAGTACATGATGGTGCAATTGAAGCTTTCGAGCGCTTTAAGGCGCTTAGCATCCCACAAGTTATAATTTCTGCCAGTGAAATTACAGTGCTTCTTTCGCAAGTAAAACAATTTGGTATAGACAATTACTTCGATGAAATTTTAGGATTAAGTGATTACCTCGCTATAAGCAAGGTGCATTTAGCTAAAGATTGGATGGATAGGATTAAGCCTACTGCTCCCCTGTTTATCGGCGATACAGTACACGATTTTGAAGTTGCGCAAGCAGTTGGCATTGACTGCGTGCTAGTCGCAACTGGTAGTCAGCGAGCTAGTGCACTCTCGCAGTATACTAAAACTTACGAAAATTTAAAGGAATGCATAGCTGATATAATTAATCTTTGATTAAATAAGCATAATGTTGAAATGGAGGGTTATTTTTGGCTAAAATTAAAATTCTCGACACGACTTTGCGTGATGGTGCGCAAAGTAAAGACATCGCCTTTTCTGCAAGCGATAAATTAAAAATAGCTAAACTTTTAGATGAATTTGGAGTTTCTTATATAGAGGCAGGTAACCCCTTTTCAAACCCCAAAGATCTAGAATTTTTTGAACTCGCATCAAGTATACAATTCAAAAATTCCAAGCTCTGTTCTTTTTCTAGCACAAGACGAAAAAATATAGCAGTTGAAGATGATGTAGCTATCGCTACACTTCTCAAGGTTAATACCCCTGTTGTAGCTATTTTCGGAAAAAGCTGGGATTTGCATATCAAAGAAATACTGCATACCACCGCAGAGGAAAACTTGCACATGATAAGAGATACAATCTCCTACTTAAAAGCTAAGGGAAAAGAAGTAATATTTGATGCTGAGCATTTTTTCGACGGGTATAATAGCAATAGTGAATATGCACTTGAAGTTTTAAGAGTAGCAATACTAGCTGGAGCTGATAGTGTCTGCCTATGTGACACTAATGGCGGGATATTGCCACATGAGCTTTCGAAAATAGTCGCGCATGTTGTTGCTACTTTTCCATCTGCAGAAATCGCTATTCACACGCATAATGACAGTGGATGTGCGGTTGCAAACTCCTTGATGGCAATTAATGCTGGTGCAACGGGAGTTCAGGGCACATTCATTGGCTTTGGTGAGCGCTGTGGTAATGCAGATTTGAGCACTATCATACCAAATCTCATTCTCAAGTATAAACTTGATTGTGACGGGGATTTAGCTAAACTAGTGAGCACTGCAACCTTAATTGCAGAAATATCAAATATTAAGCTTGAAAGCAGCAAACCATACGTAGGGAGTGCAGCTTTTGCGCATAAGGCTGGAATGCATGTAGATGGTGTTCTCAAAAATCCTGCAACTTTTGAACATATTCCACCAGAAACTGTTGGTAACAAGCGTGAATTCCTTGTATCGGAAGTTGCTGGAAAAAATACAGTTTTGCAGAGGATAAGAAAATATTTGCCTAATGCTACAAAGCATTCTGCACAGCTTAGCGAGATTACTCAAGAACTGAAGAAACTCGAACATTACGGCTACCACTATGAAGCCGCAGACGCAAGCTTTGAGCTAATGATAAAGAAAGCTCTCAATAAATATACACCCCATTTTAATTTGGTTTTTTACAAAGTTATTGAGGATTACCCGACTGTCAAAGGCGAGTATGGCTCAAATGCAATGATAAAAATAGATGTTGGTGGTCAAAGTCAGCTCACAGCTGCTTCTGGTAACGGACCTGTCAATGCACTTGATTTAGCACTTAGGAATGCTTTGGCTGTTTTTTACCCTTCGATAAAGGAAATGCAACTCACCGATTACAAAGTTCGTGTAATCGACCAAAATAGCAATACTGCAGCAAAAGTGCGGGTGCTCATAGAATGTTCTGACAAAGAAGATATTTGGAACACAATTGGTGTTTCTGAGGACATCATCGAAGCAAGCTTGAATGCTTTGATTGATGCTATTGAATATAAACTAGGACGATAAGCTCAACTTATCTTTCATAGTTTTATACATCAGCGTGAGTTTTCATTCACTAAAGCTATAGGCATTTGCATAAAAATGTGCTATAATATAAGAATAACTTGTATTTCAATCTGTTGTCATGGAGAAATTGTATGATTAATTTTAATAAAACTACTGGCACAACCATTGAAAAATTCGATAAATATTCTCCTGGATGTTGGGTCAATGTTGTTGCGCCAACTCCAAGAGAAATAGATTATCTTATAAATGAGCTTAAAATTGACCCTGGGTTTATCCATAGCTCACTCGACGAGGAGGAATCTCCACGTATCGAAAGCGAAGATGAGCAAACGCTAGTTATCGTGGATATACCCATCATCAACAAAGAAAAAACCGACACTACCATGTACACCACCATGCCTGTCGGGATTATTCTCACGCCCACTAATGTAGTTACAGTTTGCCTCAAACCTACTGCTCTAATCGAGGATTTCGAAAATGGAGTTATGCGCAATGTGCAAACTCATCTTAAGACGAGATTTCTGCTTAACATATTGCTAAAAACCGCAAGCCAATATCTTATTTTTCTAAAGCAAATTGATCGCCGCTCCTCCGATTTAGAAGGATTGCTCCATCGCTCCATGAAAAATAAGGAGCTGATACAATTGCTCGGATTAGAGAAATCGCTAGTATATTTTTCCACTTCACTAAAATCCAACGAAATCACTTTAGAGAAAATTTTAAGAGGGCGCATTATCAAAATGTATGAAGAGGACCAAGATTTGCTTGAAGATGTGCTTATAGAAATTAAACAGGCTATCGACATGTCAAACATCTACTCAAGCATACTCTCTGGCACAATGGATGCCTTTGCGTCAATTATTTCCAACAATCTAAATATCGTTATGAAAGTTTTGACTTCTATCACAATATTAATGGCAATACCCACGATGATATTTAGTTTTTATGGCATGAATGTTGACGGGCTACTGCTCGCACAATTTTCGTGGTTTCCGCTAGCAATTTCAGGTGTACTTACTCTAGTTGCTGCACTAGTACTCATTAAAACAAACATGTTTAAATGATAAGAATCCCCTAATATATTTTTTGGAGGCATATAAACAATGAAGTTTATCAGAGATTTTTTCACCAATACCAAAAAGGAGCTATTAATCTTTTTTGGTATCCTATCGCTAACTGCTTTCGCGCTAGGATTAAGCGACTCACTATGGTCTAACTATTTTTACGAAGCATATGATGTCAGCGCAACTGTAAGAGGTTTTCTAGAATTCCCACGTGAACTGCCCGGCATATTATGTGTTTTCCTAGTAGCGTTTTTATCGTTTTTAGGCGATATCAGAGTAGCAATTATAGCTCAAGTCCTCTCAATCATCGGGCTTGCAACCTTAAGCCTCCTCACTCCCCCATTCGCAGTAATGATAATATTTTTATTCATAAACTCAACTGGGATGCATTTATTCATGCCACTACAAGACAGTATCGGACTATCTCTTGTTGATAAAAATGACAACTTAGGCAAAAGAATGGGACAATTCAAAAGCATCGGGATTGCTTTTTCCACTCTATCGAGTTTGCTAGTTATCATTGGCTTTAGTAGCGGATTTTTTAGCTTTAAAACCCAAGTAAAAGTACCTTTTGTTATTGCTAGTATCGTACTAGTGTTAGTCATTCTTCTTATCATCGCATTGTTAAAAAGAGTAAAACCTGCGCTAAAACCTAGAGAGCGCATTAAAATAATGTTTAAAAAGAAATATCGTTACTACTACTTGCTTGCTATGGCGCATGGTGTGCAAAAGCAAATTATGATAGTTTTTGGACCTTGGGTGTTAATCGAAATCTTAAGCAGAGGCACGGAGACAATCTCAGCGCTCAATCTAATCGGTTCACTTATCGGTATAGTGTTTACAGCTTACATAGGCAAATGGCTTGATAAATGGGGCGTTAAGAAGCTGTTATACGTCGATGCATGGTCTTTCATAGGAGTTTATGTTTTATACGGTACGCTTAGTGCTGGTTTTGCATATGGATTTTTGCCACTAGTTGGTGTTCCAGTATTTCTTGCATACTTAATCTTTATCTTAGACAAAATGTCTGCACAAGTTGGTATGGTGCGCACGATGTATCTCCGTACAATCGTAGATTCGCCTGATGACATGGCTCCAACAATTTCTATGGGAATGAGTATTGACCATGTGGTTTCAATCGGATGTGCAGCTATAGCGGGACTAGTGTGGGATGCATTTGGTCCGCAATACATATTTTTCTTTGCAGCTGCATTCTCTTTAATCAATTTATATGTTGCGAAAAAAGTTGAATTTAAAGACTTAAAAGATATAGCATAAATTCCTACTTAACTTTATACAGCAAAAAGGCTTATGGCAGTAGCACTGCCATAAGCCTTTTATTTATTCATCTGAACTTTTAACTTCCTCAGTGACTTTATGTGCCTTAACTTTAAGTATTCTGCGATCTTCTACCGCTAACACCGTCAATAAAACTCCGCTAATTTCTAGCGTTAAATGTTCATCATTTTTCGGTATCTTACCTAAAGTATTGGTGATAAGTCCATTTATTGTATCATGCTCATCTTCATCAATTACTTCGATATCGAATAGTTCTTCGAAGTCTTCAACTGAAATAAGCCCATCTAAAATGTACGTATTTTCGTCGATTTTTTGGATTTCTTCGCTCTCATTATCGTATTCATCTTGAATGTTTCCTACGATAGCCTCAAGCAAGTCTTCCATTGATATTATCCCAGCTGTGCCGCCATAATCATCTACTACAACTGCGATATGCGCTTTCTTTATCTTGAATTCTTTAAACAGGTCAACACATTTTTGCGCCTGTGGAACAAATATTGTCTCCCTAATAAAATCCTTGATTGTAAAGTCATCAATAGATTTACAGCCTACTAAGGCTAAGAAATCTTTAACATTTAGTATTCCTATGATATTATCCAAATCATTTTCAAAAACTGGCATTCGTGAGAAGCCTTCATTAATTGCGAAGTATATCACATCATTGATATTATCGTTAATATCAACACCAACAATATCGGTTCTATGCGTCATCAATTCGCCTACATTTGTATCGTCAAAGTCGAAAATATTGTTTATCATCTGAAGCTCTTCTTCTTCGATAACGCCTCTTTCTTCCCCAGCTTCTACCATCAGCCTTATCTCTTCTTCTGTTACGCTATCATCTTCCTCATTAGCTGTAAATCCTGCTGGTTTTGTCAGAATTTTGCCCACTTGGTTACAAAACGCGTATAATGGCACAAAAGGAGTTTGCACCACTCGTATTACCGCAAAACTGCTAATAACAATTTGCTCGCTGCGATTTTTTGATATTCTAGTCGGTATACAAAAAGCAAAGCATACCATTATCATACTCACCACAATAAATACAAGTAGATATCTAATAGAACTAGCTAACACGTAATTTTGCTCGCTCATGCTTGCAATAAAAGCTATATTTTTAAACATATCACTAAAATATGTCGCAAACATAAATGCGCAAAACGATACTACTGTGACAAACATAACTCTCACAAGTTCCGCTTGCCTAAACCTTTTTTTGTGAAACACTGCGCTCAGTGCTTTATATTTTTCTTGCTCGTTTTCAATAATCTGCAATAATTTAGTGCCATTTGCCTCCGAATAAGCACAAGTAGCTATCCCTAAAAGCAAAGATACTACCAATAATAATATCTGCACTAACAATCGCTCGACGTCGTCCATTTAAATGTTTCCCCTTTCAAATTAAGAAATTTCTTGAGTTTTAGTCAGTTTTTTGATTGATTTTGATGTAACTGTTACTAATATTGCAATAATAAATATGCCCACACTAACGGTAAATGGCAGTCTTCTGTCTATAGAAGATAAGATGCCTATCACCCACCCAAATGGAGCTGTGAAACCTATCATTATCATATAAATCAGCCCTGTAACCCTTGAACGCTCTTGCTTATCAATAAGCAGTGCTGCAAGCGAGTCCTTCCTAGGAGAAATTAATACTAAGGCAAGCCCCTCAATAGCAGTGTATGCGATAAGAACAAAAACATTCTCCATAGGCGAAAGTATAAGTGTAACATTTGCACCAATGAATAGTATGTATCCAAAAACCATAACAGGTTTATACGGCAGTGAATTTAGTTTTCCTTGGAATGTGAACATGAAAAATAGCATTATAGCAGATCTTATCATCGGGAATATTGCTAAAAATCCATCGTCTACACCTAAAGTTTCAGTGGTGTATAATCCAAAGAAGTTTGATGTAATAGTATTAGTTAAATTAAACGAAGTCATGATAAAAATAACTGTAAGCATTTCCTTGGACTTCATTATTTTTATGAAAATATCTTTATATCCATAAAGTAGCTTTGCAATCGGGATATCCTTTGTCTGCTCCATACGCAGTTTGCCTTGCTTAGTTTCCGACCCTTTTATGTAGAGTAGCAAAAACTTTATTGTCATAGATATTCCAGAATATACATATAGACATCTTACTACTAACACTAAATCAAAGTTTTCTACTAGTAATGTGGATATTGGTGCTAAAAACACCGATAAAAGCCCACATAACTGTATAAGTGAATACGCATCAATAATCAGTGATTTGTCGCAATCTTCGATTAGAAGGCTCGTCCATGAGTTATTTGTTATCTGCCACATCGAGTTTAATATAGCAGCTATCAAAAACCACCAGAAATTCTGTGCAAACGCCCAGATAAGACATGGTATCGACCACGAAATTAAATCGAAAATTACAGTAGTCTTTCTTCTACCAACTTTGTCAGATATTACTCCGCCAAAAAATGCTGCTATTACTTGGACTATCATCCCTAAAGAAAGAAGCAGCCCTATTTGTGCATCATTTACACCTAATCTATACATATAAACAGTTGCAAACGGGATATAAAGCCCATACGGTATGTACCATAGCGGCTCTGACATTACACAAATTCTTGAATTTCCACTAAGTTTAAAAAGTGATTGTATCAAGTGGTTTGATTTAAATTTATTAATTATGCTCATGCGCTATAACTCTCCGTAAAACAAATTGGGTCTATAGAAGTATATCAAATAATGTTTAGTTAGTCAAGCAAATAGCGCAAAAACATAGTAAAGAAAGCTTAATTATCTTCACTCGCAGAAACTCTGCCTTTTTCAGCATCTACGAATACTACACAACCGTTTTTGAGGATGTCTGTCGCATTAACAGCACCAACAATAACAGGGATGTCCATAGCAAGCCCTACGATAGCAGCATGTGAGTTAATTCCATCTTTTTCAGTAATAACCCCAGCTGCGTCGCGTAGTATTGACATGAGCGCATTTGTAGTTTGTGGAATAACTAAAATTTGTCCTTTTTTAAAGTTTTTGAGTGCTTCTGCTTCATTTTTGCAAACGCAAACTGCAGCACAAGTACTATGTTTAGTGATACCATTTCCTGATACTAGCACATGTCCCACCACATGAACTTTCATTAGATTAGTAGTCCCCGAAATCGCAAGTGGAATACCTGCTGTTATTACAACTAAGTCGCCATTTGCAACAATTCCAGTTTTTTGAGATTCGCTAACTGCGTAATCAAACAGTTCATCCGTACTGTTCATCTCCTCTAGAACTAATGGATAAACCCCCCATGACAAATTCAGTTGTCGCTGAACATTCTCAGCCACAGTGCATCCGATAATCGGGCAATCAGGTCTAAACTTCGACACCATTCTAGCAGTAACCCCAGATTTTGTAACTGTAATGATAGCACCAGCCCCTAAATCATGCGCTGTAGAACAAGTCGCATGTGAAATAGCGTCAGTTACATCAAGCTCTGTACCATAATCTCTTTGTTTAAAGTTTCGGATATAGTCAATTTCTCTTTCCGCACGAGTAGCGATTTTTACCATGGTTTTTAGGCTTTCCACTGGGTATTCACCCACAGCAGTTTCCCCTGATAACATTATCGCACTAGTACCATCGTAAATCGCATTTGCTACATCAGTTGCTTCTGCTCTAGTAGGTCTTGGGTTTTTCGCCATTGAATCTAGCATTTGTGTAGCTGTGATAACTTGTCTACCAGCATTATAAGCTTTTTGAATAATATGTTTTTGTAGCACAGGCACATCTTCAAGCGGTATTTCTACACCCATGTCACCACGTGCAACCATTATCCCATCTGCAACACTAATGATTTCGTCGATATTATCAACACCACCAGCATTTTCAATTTTTGCGATAATATTAATTTTTTCACAGTCGTATTCATCTAAGATTTTTCTGATTTCTATTATGTCTTCTTTGCTACGTACAAAGGAAGCAGCGATAAAATCAAACCCTACCTCTATCCCAAAAATAATATCATCCCTATCTTTTGGGCTGACATACGGCATGGACAAGTCAGTTCCTGGTACGTTTATCCCCTTGTTATTGCTCAAAACACCATCGTTTAGCACCTTGCACACAATATCAGTATCAGTTTTGCTAATAACAGTCATACCGATAAGTCCATCATCAATCAGCACTGATCTTCCGACCTCAATATCACGCGGTAAATCTTTATATGTTATGGATACGATTTTTTCGTTGCCAGCTACTTCATTAGTGGTTAGCGTGAAAATATCGTTTTCATGCAGTTCAATTTTTGAGTTTTCAAAACTGCAAATTCTAATCTCTGGTCCTTTTGTATCAAGGATTGTCGCGATCGGCAAACCTACTTCTTCACGCAATTTTACCACCATGTCGAATTTCTTTTTGTGCAGTTCTTTTGTTGAGTGCGAAAAGTTAAACCTTGCAGCATTCATCCCCTCAAGCATCAATTCTTTTAGTATTTTTTCATCATCATTAGCGGGTCCCATTGTGCAAATAATTTTTGTTTTTCTCATACATATTCACCCATTCTTCATTAGTTTTGTTATGTCCCACAATTGTATATGCTCTAATACTATGATACCATAAATCACTCCATTTTTTCAACAAATTTACTGTTTTATTGTAAATTTTTATCTAAATGCACTAAACGATGAGCTGTATTCACTAAAGTATCAATTATTTATATAATAATAAGTAATATATTTGAAATATATTACTTATATAAACGAGAGTATATCCTTAACTCTAGTTGTGACAACAATCTTAATTTCACGAAAAAACCCACGTTTGTAATAATACAAACGTGGGTTTACTTAAATTTTAGCTGTTCTCTGCAATCTTTTTGTTTACTGCTTCTCTCAGATTGAGCAAATATTCATCATCATTAGGAAAGCGTGTAAACTTCATCGTGTAATCAAGCCCTTCATGCACTAGCTCAGTTACTGTTTTTTTATCAGTGAGCTTCTCCAATAGTTTTAATGCAGCAACATCATCAAAAGCATCTTTTATCATTCTTGAACGTACGCTCCCTAGCACTACGCCATTTTCACCAGGGTACACCAAAAATGGGTCGCCTGAGCTAAATTTTTTATCGGCATCAGTGATAAGAAATGGATTTATATTTTTCAGCGAATACTGCGAATTATAAAAATTATATCCCCAATGCAAAAATCCCGACATATCATATAAATATAACAGTACCCCTAAAATTCTTGTTCTAGTATTTGACATAGAGAAGAAGCGATTTGGTACATTCAGTTTTTGTGCAATACAGTAATATACCCAGCGCTCACTTATTTCAAGCTGTGCAAATGGCTCAATATGGTCATTTGCTGGTATTGGAATTTCTACCGCCCCCTGTTTAAAAAGCTCTACGTCACTTAGTGCATCCATTATAGAGTACCCATTTAACAAGTCTTTTACTACAGATTTAGCAGCAGCATATGAATCCAAATTGCTTGAATGTGGCTCATCAGAAACATGAAAATATACCTGCCCATTATTGTAGCCTCGCGCCTTAAAAAAATCAAGCAATTTTGGGATAAAAGCTTCTAAAAACAATCTGTATGACGGGTCAGTCGCCTCTACATGCCAACCAAATATTTTAGTAGGTACGCCATTCACTCTAGCGATGATTTTTGGTGTTTGTTTTGCACCCCACTGCGCAAACAAATGCGAAACTTCGATGTATCTGATACCGCATTTATCTGCAATATCACACCACTTTGCTAAATTGTCAAAGCTAAATTCATACTTGTCACCATTTTTCACAACATCAACTAGCTGCACTGTTGTGCGCTCTCCTCCAACATCTGTATCAAGTGGAGGTGTAAAAATTGGAGTTAAAATCATATTTACTGCGCATTCATCTACTGCATAGCTAATGAAATTTTCTAGATACTCCCAAAATTTTTCGCTAAAAACTTCTATTCCATAATAATCTGCAATACAGTCCGCATGTAGCCATTCCGTATGGATTACTTCATTTTCTGGAAGCTTTGCGCTTAAAACATTTACTATAATATTTTGAGAAAAGAGTTCTTCTTTTTCATTGCTGTCTGCACTACTATAATAAACCTTGAAAGCGACTTCATATTCTCCTGCTTTTACCCCATTAGTCGCAATGTTTATCCACACAGAACGATACTGCTCAAATATTGGAGAAATTACTCCATCAGTCGGCACAAGCAAATCTGGATACATGCCAGGTGCACTGCGGATATAGTTTTCATCCACAGGATAACCTGGTACATTTGATGGCACTAGCTCAACATCAAACATCTTTACACTCTCAAATTCACTTTCTATGCAGACGCAGATTTTACCGCTCTCATACAAGGCGGTAAAATCATTTAAAATATAAACTAACTGAAGATTGATGCAATCACCATTTAATATAGTGATTGATTTGCAATTAAATGAGCTTGGGCGCTCATCTGCAAAAACTTTTTGTAAGCTACTAGCAAGAAAAAAATCATATTTGTGCATAATTTATTTCATCCTTTGTAATAAAATCTGTAAATTCATTTAGTGGTAGCGGTTTTGTAAAAATATATCCTTGAATATAATCACAACCGCAACTTATTAGATATTCTAAGAGTTCCTCATCCTCAACGCCCTCCATGACAACACAGTTACCAATTGCTTTTATAGCATTAAGTAAATTCTCTAAGAACATTTTGCGTGTATGTTCAGACGTTGCTGAGTATACAAGACTTCTATCAAACTTAATTATTTTTATTGGCATATCAAAAAATAGGCTTAAATTTGAGTATTCAACACCAAAATCATCCAGCTCTAACTCAAAACCAAGTTCGATAAGCTCATCCATAACATGTTTTGCTGCTTTGACATCGCTAACAAGGGTGCGTTCCGTTAACTCCATCTTTATCATATCATGTGGAATATTATAGCTATCAACTATCTTTACTACTTCCGAGACAGTATCTATGCTCAAGAAATGCACATATGGGAAGTTAATCGATACAGACTCTAATTGCAACTTATCTTTTTTTGTATCAATAAGGTATCTTAAGTCTTTACAAACTTTATCTAAAACTATATATGTTATCTTACTGACAAGCCCTATTTCTTCTGCCACTGGGATAAACTCACCAGGAGAAATTGAAATCCCATCGACTGCTTTCATTCGTATTAAAGCTTCTGCTAATGGGAAGTTTTTGGTTTTTGATGCATAAATCGCTTGATAATATACTTCAAACCCGTCGTTTGCGATATCGCTTTTAATCCGTTCTATTATATAGTTTCTGCGTTTCATTTTATCGCATATAGATATGTCGTAAAAGTAATGAGTTTCGCCCGAATTTTTTTTAACAGTAGAAATGGAATAATCCATAGCGGAGATGATTTCTTTCACGTTTTCGCCAAATGTAGGAAAATCAATTCGCGCATAGTTAAAATCTACTTGTAAGCTACTTCCTGCTATGACAAAAGGTTTTGATAAGTCTGCGTTTAACTCTTTCATCAGTGCATCGAAAATATCATTTTCAGGATTGGTATGAATATATGCAAATTCATCACCAGAATAACGAAATATTTTTTTAGGTGGCAAAATATTCCTTAATCTCAAAGCTATGTCAGTCAGCAGTTCATCGCCACATTCTAGCCCTAAACGTTCATTGATGCTTTTGAAATTTCTCAAGCTGAACACCACTAAAGAAAACGGTGTTTTACTATTGCATAACTCTACTAAATTGAGAGTTAATGTTTGCCTATTATTTAACTCCGTGAGTTGATCCACTGCTTTTGACACGCTCAATATGTATAGATGCACAACTAAAAGTCCCGATAAACAAGCAAGACCTGATAACTGAACTAGAGGGATAAAAATCTGTAGGCAAAAAATTACTGTTGAAAGCAAAAAGTTAAAACATATAATGACTAAAACATTTTTTTGCGGCGTTTTGCGGTGTGCAATCGTAAAATATATTATTATCGCAAAATATATAAAAGCAATATAATAAGATACATGCACTAATTCTTCTTTGACATATCCATCTTCAATAGTAAATCTAAAAATCAACCTATGAATTGGATTTGTGAGTACAAAAACAGCATATATAATATACGGAATCACTGCCCAATAAAATTTTTTGACCAACTGCTGTATACATAATTTATTGTAGACTATCGACATTGCGTAAAATAAATAAAATAGCGCAAGCGAAGGGGCAGATAAAAAAAATAGCATTTTAAGAAAATCTACTATAGCAATAGAAAACTGGGTGTGATTGTCAGCGGTGACTATACTTGCTATAGTTATTACAACACTAACTAAGGTACTGTAATACATCCACTTTAAGCCTTTGTATCTAGAGGAAATAACGCTTTTTTCCACTACAAAGCCTACCATAGCGACACTTATTATCAAAGCTGAAGCATATTCAGCAGCTAAATTATAGTTAATTATTCTCACCTCTATCGCTACACACTCATACAATTGCATATTATTTCTTATATCTATTATACATAATTTTTCGTCTCATTTCAAGGAAAAATGTATACTTAGCCGAGATATAAGTGAATATTACAAATTTACACATTTTAAATGATTATATTTGGCGAAGTCGTATGCATGTGAAAAATATATGTTTATCACCAAATAACACGACTGATATTTTGCATTAAAGTATATTTTGTTCATAAAATGTTCATTTTGTCGACGCATTTTTAGCTAAAACGATAAAATTATATTATTATTATACAAACAACGCTTGAACTAATGCATAAATATGTTATAATGAAAGTGATCTATATGACTATATCCGCAATATATATGGTCATATTTTTGCTTTTGCAATATTTTTGCAAATTAATTGAAAGGGAGTATTTTTATGAAAAGTAATAGTATTATTTTTAAAAAAAGTAAAATTTTATTGGCTATCATTGTCGCAATCGGACTTTTCTTTGTCACATCGTGTGACAGTTTCACCACTACTTATACCGAAGTTTTGGGTTCGTGGGATAACGATACTATAGAAATGAGTCTTTCGTTCACTAGCGATGGCACATTTATTTTTAGTAGTTATGATAGCTCTACTACTGGCACATACACGTATGATAACACTACTGGCACAATCACAGCAGAATGGGGAGAAGGAATACAACTGGGATATGTCGATGAGGTAGGTAATTTAACTATTGATGGTTATAACGGTGTGTTCACATCTGTTTCCACCCCTTGGTACGTACCATCAGAAAACGAGAGCAACTTAGTAACCGAATTATCTGGAACATGGGATAATGACACTTCGCTAGTTAGTTTAAGCTTTTATGAAAATGGCGAATGTGCACTTTCAGATGTCAATGGCTTTTATGATGGTACATACACATTAGATACAATTACAGGCGATATTGTTATTGATATTTATGGATACATCCACAATGGAATTCTCGACGCATTTGGCGATATATACATAGCTGACTATGATGGCATATTCGTATCTTCAAGCTATGCATTTTATGCACCTATCGATGCAGAAGTAGATGAGGATGATGATGTTATCGATGACAATACTGACGTTAGACCTATTTACATTGAAAATTCATGGGATAACGATGAAATGAAAGCTAGCATAATCTTTTATTCCGATCTTACATTTGTTTGGTCAAATGAATACGATGAATTTAGCGGAACCTATTTTCTGGATGAGGCTGCAAGAACTATTACAATCTCATACGACAATATTACCCTAAATGGTTTCTTTGATGACGAGGACTTTCTCTATTTTGAGGACAATATCGGCGCATTCTACATTTCAGGAATTCGCAGTTATATGCCATTAGTAAAGCTTAATGACGATACCTTCCTAGGTGTTTGGTCTTATGTTAACGATAGCGGTGTCGAGCTACTGCTTACATTTAGCGCTGATGGCTCATGGATTTTATCCTCGCTTGATTCTTCTGGCGCTGTGTCCGAAGAGCTCAATAGAGGCTACACGACTGTTGTTGAGAATGGTGCATTTTATGGTTTGGTAAACGAAAGTGGAGAAACAATCTATACTTTCTTCCACTTTGATATTGGTGTACTCATCGTTGAGAATGTGGGCACATTTACACTAAATTAAACTTCATCTCACGCTTGTGAATACGCATAAAACAGATAAGAATACGATGTGATAACACATCGTATTCTTATTTCTAAGGAAAAACTAGGAGAATATGTATGGCGGACTTGTCTGAAAAAAGAGAAATCATTATTCATGGAAGTAGTATTAAGTATACTTTAACTCGAAAAAAAGTAAAAAATATCAATCTTAGAATAAAGACTAGTGGTGAAATTTTCGTTTCTGCTAATAAGTTAGTTAGCATCAAGCGAATTGAAAATTTCATCATCGCTAACTCAGATTTTATTTTGAGGAGCATGAAAAAATTTCATGATATGAATAAATTTACTCGCCCCAAAACTGAGTATATAAGCGGTGAACAGTTCATGTTATTAGGCAAACCCTTAACCCTTATTCTCACACAAAGCGAAAATGAGCGTGTATATACTGACGGGGATTACTTGCATTTATCTGTAATAAATACCGTTGATTATAATAAAAAAGAAAAGCTTATTCGCAGTTTTTACAGCGAAAAGAGCACACTATCCCTCAATAAAATTGTCGCTGAAATTTACCCGCTCTTTAAAAAGCTTGGTATAGAGTATCCTTTGGTGAAATATCGCATCATGACTTCCAGATGGGGATCGTGCATACCGAGTAAAAATCAGATTAACCTAAACAAAAGACTCATAGAAGTTCCCATTATCTGTTCGGAATATGTTGTTTTACACGAGTTTTCACATTTCATTCACCCAAATCATTCAAAGGATTTTTATGCTTTGGTCGCCACATTAATGCCCGACTGGAAAGAGCGTAAGAAGCTACTTGACACTTTTTGCATAAAAAACAGCTGCATGTAATAAACAATAGAAAGCTAAAAAGATATGTAACAATATAATTGTTACATATCTTTTGTTTAATCATAGTATACTACAGCTTCTGTTTCGTACAGATTATTATAGATATCCGTAATTTTAAAATAAACCAATGCGTCTGGGTCACCAATATTATCATAGCTTACTGTTATTTCTCCACTCGGAACTATGAATGTATCCCCAAATAAATAAATAGAATCATACTCCCAGTCATATGTGTAGTAATCTATCGCCCACTCAACTACATCGCCTTCTTCAAGTGGGAATAACCCCTTCCCTACTGGTTCGCCTATTTCACTGTATTTGCGATATCCCTCAACATAGCCTTGTGGGTTTAGGCTATCCCACCCCACCACTATTTCTACATATTCGTTGTTGAGGTAGGCAGGTACTCTTCCATAAGTGTACCAGTCTCCGTCGTTATAATACACCTCTTCTTCCGCATAAAACGGTACTGTATGCCCATCAAGTGTTACCCATGTATAATCAAATTCTATCAGCAAATTCCCCTCTTCGTCAGTTTCGTACACATTATCACTTCCAAGGTCAATATAACCCTCGCCATCGTCTATTAAAACCTGTAGCTCAATTTTGCTGATTTCTTCCCAATCTTCATCTGTTAGACTTAAGATATATCCACCATCTTTTTCCTCAATGGCTAGTTCCCCTAAAAATTCGCCTTCTATGCTTTCTTCATAATATGTAGCAGTGTCAGCATCATACCAGTCCTGTTCGGAATAATCTTCTACAATTTCTGTGCCTGTATCTTCATGATACTTCATCTGCCCACCGGACATTGCACTGATGAATACATTGAAAAACTCAGTATAATCTGTGGTGTAACCAACATAATGAAGAATGTCTTGCATATCTGTGTAATACGAAATATATTCATGTGGAAAATACATCGCAAGTCCATATGCATCAATTACATCATCACTGTTATTATAGTATTTTACAGCATTATTAACTGCATCTATAACCAATCCTCCGCCGTCGACACCCGCTTTATTAATATAATCCACCATATCAATTTGGTCACAGTCTCCCTCGCCAAAATCTTTTGCATCATTTCTAGCAATGGAGATTTTTTTATACTCATTATTTATAATATCTGCAGTCGAGTTTTCAAGATAATCCGTCAATACTGTGTATAGATATGGCATCTGTCTAAGCTCTACTATTGATAAAGTAGCGTTTGGATTATACGACTCATCTTCACATGCCTGCACAAAATCGTCGATAATTTGCACTCCAATATCAACAGTGTTGCTCGATGGATTTTCGCTTAAATATGTCAACCAATTTGTATAATACCACCCCGAGCCTGGCTCCAACTCTTGCGATGCAATTAGATAATCCGCATATGGCTCTAACATCAGCGCTGTTTCTGCTGTTGCCATCAAGCAAGCGTCAAAGCCAACAAAATCAAATTTTACATTTGAGTTTTTAAATGCATCGTCGAGTGATGCTAGTGTTAATGTCGTGTCTGGATAATTCTCATCATACCCAAAACCACTGAGTGTACCTCCGCCATGATCCCACATTATTAGATTGTATCGGTCCGCTGGGAACATAGTTGACATATCGTTAATAAAATTTGTGAGCGTTTCAGGCGCAGTCATATTAAGCTGACCTAAGTCTGAGTTTATCGAAACAAGTTCACCATTTTTCACTTGCCAATACTGACATGTATCGCTACTTATCTGGTTATTATACCACTCGTATGCGCCACCAGTCATAATAACAACATTGACATTATCGCCAAAGTCTGACAACAACATCTCATCAATATCGCTACTTGCAAATCCCCCATCACTTTCAAGGTCTGAGCCTAAGAGATACACCATAACTGTGCTGACATCTGTACCATCACCCTTTATGACAGTGTGATAATCCCTAATCCCTTCAAGCTCTAAATCTTCGCCATGGTTACCATTGTTATTATCTGTATCCCAATCAGTATCAATATTTATATCATAATCATCATTATTGCTACTTAATATTTCATCCTCTGGCAATAGCATTATTACTATTACCGCTACGATGAAAATAAATATAGGTATCAATAAAAAAACAAGACAACCTGCACACCCGCTCTTTTTCTTCACAGGAGCTGTGTTCATGTACTGTGAATTATTTTGTTGCCCCCATGCTCCCTGCCCAAACTGAGGTTGCGCATTCATCGGTGCATTTTGGTTTGCATATGGATTTTCATTTTGATATGTAGGTGGAGTTTGTACTTCCCCCATATTTTGCCCAAACTGAGGTTGCGCATTCATCGGTGCATTTTGGTTTGCATATGGATTTTCATTTTGATATGTAGGTGGAGTTTGTACTTCCCCCATATTTTGCCCAAACTGAGGTTGCGCATTCATCGGTGCATTTTGGTTTGCATTTGGATTTTCATTTTGATATGTAGGTGGAGTTTGTACTTCCCCCATATTTTGCCCA
>CAYJII010000023.1:34879-38314 GCA_964370225.1 uncultured Oscillospiraceae bacterium
CGGTGCATTTTGGTTTGCATTTGGATTTTCATTTTGATATGTAGGTGGAGTTTGTGGAATAGCATTACCACAATTCCCGCAAAATTTCGCTTCTTGTGTTATTTTTTCTCCGCAGATACTACAAAACATATATTTTCCCTTTCTTTGCTTGCTATAAAATTTAATTTTTCACTATTATTACCATATCAATTCTACTATCCAAATGGTAATGTTTCTAATCAATAATCCTAATCTAAAACTTTTGATTGACTATATTATACTGCATATTTGTCCTAAAATCTATATAAAATCTCAATTTTATATTTTTACAAATGTGAATTAGTTGAATTTTTCAAACAAGCGACGTGAAACCAAAGCGCTTGATTTGTTGTATCGGGCTATTTTTTATCGTCTTTTTAATCACCATATAAAAAAGTAATTAAAAAGCATGGATAATGTGAATGAATTTTTAACATGCAATGTATAAAAATAGCGACAAAACCACAGATTTAGCGTTTTTTGTTGAATTATAAACTCCATTATGCTATACTCAAATTGACGCAATAGTACAAATTATTCGTAGAAAATTAATTGTTACTTCACATATTATTACCACATTAAAAGCATTTATTTCCTAACAAATGATTTATCGTATTTTGCTAAGAAAACATGAGATTAATTTAATTTCATGTGATTTTCATTTTTAGGAGGATTATATGTCAGAAAAAAAATTCACAGGTACACCGTATACTTTTAAAGGTAAAATCCCATTAAGCCAGGCTATTCCGCTTGGACTGCAACATGTATTAGCAATGTTCGTAGGTAACCTAACCCCTATTTTAATCATCACAAGCGCTTGCGCAGTAGGTGGTGGCGCTGAACAATTTGCTGCTATTCAAGTTACGCTACTTCAAAACGCTATGATTATTGCCGGTGTCATAACATTATTACAGCTATTTTCAATCGGACCAGTCGGCGGACAAGTTCCTATCATCATGGGAACAAGCTCTGGGTTTATCGGTGTATTTAACAGTGTCGCTAGCGTTATGGGCGGCGGTATTGTTGCTTATGGCGCAATTATGGGAGCATCCATATTAGGTGGTATTTTTGAGACCATTTTAGGAGCTTTCTTAAAACCACTACGAAAGTTTTTCCCATCAATCGTAACAGGTACAGTAGTTATGGCAATCGGACTTTCTTTAATCGGTGTTGGTGTAGCTTCTTTTGGCGGTGGTTCATCCTCTGCTGACTACGGCTCAGGCGAAAACTTATTAGTAGGTCTTGCTGTTATGATTGTCATCTTAGTATTTAAGCATCTTTCTAAAGGCATTATGAGCTATTCATGTATTTTAATCGGTATCATATTCGGATATATAGTCTGTGCGATTTTACCGCTATTTTTATCGACTACTGCTATAAACGCAGAAGGTATCGAATACACAAAATCGTGGGTACTAAACTGGAGCAAAGTTGCTGATGCTTCATGGTTTGCAGTACCAAAGTTCATGCCAATCACTCCTGTTTTTGACTTGCGCGCAATTATCCCTATACTCATCATGTTCGTCGTAACAGCTGTTGAGACATTAGGTGACGTTTCAGGTGTTGTCGAGGGTGGTATGAACCGCGAAGCAACTGATAAAGAGCTTTCGGGCAGTGTTATGTGCGACGGTGTTGGCTCCTCGGTAGCTGCACTATTTGGCGTATTGCCTAACACATCATTTAGCCAAAATGTTGGGCTAGTTACCCTTACTAAAGTAGTAAACCGCTTTGCATTATCATGCGGTGCTATTTTCTTAATTTTATGTGGTTTAATTCCAAAATTATCAGCAATCTTATCAATCATGCCACAAAGCGTTCTTGGTGGTGCTGCTGTTATCATGTTCTCATCAATTGTCATGAGTGGTATCCAACTTATAACAAAAGAACCACTAACTGCACGCAATATTACAATAGTATCAGTTTCGTTAGGTTTAGGTTATGGTATGGGTGTTAATAGCACAATCTTAAATAATTTGCCAGACCTATTAAAACTTATTTTTGGCGGTGGTGGGATAGTTCCTGCTGCTTTCGTTGCAGTTATCTTTAATATTCTACTACCTAAAGACAAAAAAGAAAATTCTAAAGATACTGACGTTAAAGAAACGACAGATGACCAAGTAGTCGAAGCCACAAAATCTTAAAATCGGAGGAGATTAAGTGTTAAACATCACTAATTACCATAAAGCACAAAGTTTAGCAGAAGCCTATGAGCTTAACCTTAAAAAAAGCAATGTAATTTTAGGTGGAATGCTTTGGCTTAAAATGCAAAGAAAAACTGTTGCTACAGCGATAGATTTATGCGATTTAAACCTTGATAAAATTGAGGAATGCGAAAATGAATACCATATCGGCTCAATGGTCTCACTTAGAGATATCGAAATGAGCGAAAGTTTAAACAAGATGACCAACAACGCTTTTAGCGAATGTGTTAAGCATTTGGTAGGGGTGCAATTTAGAAATTTAGCAACTGTTGGCGGTAGCGTTTTTTCTAAATTTGGTTTTTCCGATGTTGTAACGCTTCTACTCGCCCTAAGTGCTAAGATTGAATTTTATAAAAAAGGGATCATTAGCCTTGAAGAATTCTTAAAGCAAGGCTATGAGCCTGATATTTTAATTAAAATAATTATAGAAAAAAAAGCGTATAATACTGTTTTTATTTCTCAGAAAAACTCAAAAACAGATTTCCCCGTACTCAACTGCGCTGTTACCGAAAATGAACATGACTACAGCATTGTAGTTGGTGCAAGGCCACAAAAAGCTGCTATAATCAAGCTTAATAAACAAGATGATATAGATAGTATCGCAAAATGTGCAAGCGAAAAATTTGTTTTTGGTGATAATATGCTTGCTAGTGCAAAGTATAGAAAACATATATGTTCCGTGTTGGTTTCACGCGCGATAAATAAACTAAACGAAAGGAAGTAAGCTGTGGAAATTAATTTAACTTTAAATAATAAGAAGATAGTTGATAATATCGAAGCAGATTTGCTTTTAATCGATTTTCTTAGGAAGCACCAATGTTTCAGCGTTAAACGTGGTTGCGATACGTCTAACTGCGGACTATGTACGGTGTTAATGGACGATAAGCCTGTGCTGTCATGCAGCGTTTTAGCTGCACGTGCTGTGGGCAAATCTATATTTACTTTGGAAGGGCTGCAAGAAGAAGCAAATGAATTTGCAGGTTTTGTCGCAGATCAGGGAGCTGAGCAATGTGGGTTTTGCAATCCTGGCTTTATAGTAAATACTATAGCTCTTCTGCGAGAAAATGCAGATCCTACTGATGAAGAAATATTATCATTTTTAGCAGGAAATTTATGTAGATGTTCAGGCTATGACGGTCAGCTTAGAGGAATACGTAATTACTTAGAATTTAAAAAGAGAGGTGCTTAATCGTGTCCTATTCTTATGTTGGTAAAG
>CAYJII010000024.1:0-38194 GCA_964370225.1 uncultured Oscillospiraceae bacterium
TGATTGTGAAAACGTCCTCAACAGGCATTAGGAAAGGAAGGTCAGCTTTTCTTTCAGGAGTTGGGATAAAGCTGTCAACAGCTTCCATCAACTCGATGATGCATTTGAACTCTTCGTTGCTAGTATCGTCGCTAGCTTCTAGAGCTTTAAGGCCAGAACCTCTGATGATTGGAGTATCATCACCTGGGAATTCGTATTCGTTTAGTAGGTCACGGATTTCCATTTCTACTAATTCTAGTAATTCTTCGTCATCCACTTGGTCAACTTTGTTCATGAAAACAACGATGTGTGGAACGCCAACTTGGCGTGAAAGTAGGATATGCTCACGAGTTTGTGGCATAGGTCCGTCAGAAGCGGATACAACAAGGATAGCTCCGTCCATTTGAGCAGCACCAGTGATCATGTTTTTAACGTAGTCAGCATGTCCAGGGCAGTCAACGTGAGCGTAGTGACGGTTGTCAGTTTCGTACTCAACGTGAGCTGTGTTGATTGTGATACCACGTTCTCTTTCTTCTGGAGCTTTGTCGATCATTGAGTAGTCCTCAAATTTCGCTTGTCCTTTAAGTGCTAGAACTTTTGTGATAGCAGCAGTAAGTGTTGTTTTACCATGGTCAACGTGTCCGATAGTACCAATGTTAACGTGCGGTTTATTTCTTTCAAATTTAGCTTTTGCCATTATGAATGTCCTCCCTTTGATTTTAAATTATATTTTACTCATATTTTAACAAGTATTTAGCAAAAATACAAGTACATTTTGTAAAAAAATTAATCTTTTTTCGCTCTTGTGCTCATGATTTTTTCTGAAATTGATTTTGGAACTTGCATGTAATGGCTAGGTTCCATTGAATATTGTCCACGGCCTTGAGTTTTTGAACGCAAGTCATTTGAATATCCGAACATGTCAGAAAGAGGTATGAACGCATTAATTTGTTGCGCTCCACCACGAGCTTCCATTCCTTGAACTTGTCCACGACGAGAGTTGATATCGCCGATAACGTCGCCCATGTAGTCCTCAGGAACTACAACAACAACTTTCATGATAGGTTCTAGAATGATTGAACCGCCTTTTCTCATAGCTTCTTTAAAAGCCATAGAACCAGCAATTTTAAATGCCATTTCAGATGAGTCAACATCATGGTAAGAACCATCATAAAGCTCAACTTTAACGTCAACTACAGGGTATCCTGCAAGAATACCTGCTTGCATTGCGCCTTGAATTCCGTTGTCAACAGCTGGGATGTATTCTTTTGGAATAGAACCACCAACGATAACGTTTTTGAATTCGTAGCCTGCACCTGACTCGTTTGGAGAAACTCTAAGTTTAACGTGACCATATTGACCTTTACCACCAGATTGTCTAGCGTATTTTTGGTCAATGTCAGTAGCTGCCGTAATAGTTTCTTTGTAAGCAACTTGAGGAGCACCAACATTAGCTTCTACTTTAAACTCTCTCATCATACGGTCAACGATGATTTCAAGGTGAAGCTCACCCATTCCCGCGATGATAGTTTGTCCTGTTTCTTCGTCAGTATAAGTTTTGAAAGTTGGGTCTTCTTCAGCAAGTTTTGATAAAGCAATACCCATTTTTTCTTGACCTGCTTTTGTTTTCGGCTCGATAGCAAGCGAAATAACAGGTTCTGGGAATTCCATTGACTCAAGAATAATCGGATTTTTCTTGTCACAAAGTGTATCCCCTGTAGTAGTATTTTTTAATCCTACTGCAGCTGCGATATCACCAGCATAACAAGTTTCGATATCTTGACGACTATTTGCGTGCATTTGTAGTATACGACCGATTCTCTCGTTATTATCTTTTGAGGAGTTGTATACTGCTGTACCAGCATCAATTTTACCTGAATAAACTCTAAAGAAGCAGAGTTTTCCCACGAATGGGTCAGTAGCAATTTTGAATGCAAGCGCTGCAAATGGTTGGTTGTCATCAGATGGTCTAGTTTCTTCTTCGTCAGTGTCAGGGTTAATACCTTTAATGTCATCTACATCAGTAGGTGCAGGCATGTAAGCGATAACAGCATCTAGAAGTTTTTGAACACCTTTGTTTTTGTATGAAGTTCCGCAAATTACAGGAACGATTGAGTTAGAAATAGTACCTTTTCTCAAAGCTGTTTTGATTTCTTCGATAGTAAATTCTTCACCCTCTAGATATTTCATCATTAGCTCTTCGTCTTGGTCAGCAACTGCTTCAATCAGTTTGCCTCTGAATTCGTTTGCTTTTTCTTGCAAATCAGCAGGAATTTCAGTTTCTTCCATTTCTTTTCCCATGTCATCCTTGTAAATAGTTGCTTTCATTTCAACTAAGTCAATGATTCCTTTAAAGTCAGACTCAGCGCCTATCGGTAATTGGATAGGTACTGCGTTACATTTTAGTCTTGAAAGCATCATGTCTAGTACATTATAAAAATCTGCACCCATGATGTCCATTTTATTAATATAAGCCATTCTCGGCACGCGGTATTTGTCAGCTTGACGCCAAACTGTTTCCGATTGAGGTTCTACTCCGCCTTTAGCACAAAAAACAGTAACAGATCCATCAAGAACTCTTAAAGAACGCTCAACTTCAACTGTGAAGTCAACGTGTCCAGGTGTGTCGATGATGTTAACTCTGTGCCCATCCCAGAATGCAGTAGTAGCAGCAGAAGTAATTGTGATACCTCTTTCTTGCTCTTGCTCCATCCAGTCCATTGTAGCGGCACCTTCATGAACTTCCCCTATTTTACGGTTTACACCAGTATAATAAAGAATACGCTCAGTAGTAGTAGTTTTACCCGCATCAATGTGAGCCATGATACCGATATTACGAGTTAGCTCAAGTGATACTTCTCTTGGCATAATATATCTCCTTAATTTTTTACAATTATTGATAATATCTTAATTTATTACCATCTGTAATGTGCGAATGCTTTGTTAGCCTCAGCCATTCTGTGCGTATCTTCACGTTTTTTGCACGCACCGCCTGTGCCATTAATTGCATCCATAATTTCTCCCGCAAGACGTTCTTTCATGGTTTTTTCTCCACGGTTTCTTGCGTAAGATGTTAACCATCTTAATCCCAATGTAAGTTTTCTTTCTGGTCTAACTTCCATTGGTACTTGATAAGTTGCTCCACCCACTCTTCTTGCTTTAACTTCAAGCAACGGCATAATATTCTCCATCGCTTGGTCAAAAGCTTCAAGTGGATCTTTGTCAGTTTTTTCTTTTACTATATCAAACGCACCATATACAATTTTTTGTGCAACACCTTTTTTACCATCAAGCATGATGTTATTAACAAGACGTGTTACCAAAGTTGAGCTGTATAACGGATCTTGCAAAACTTCGCGTTTTGCTACTTTACCTCTTCTTGGCATTTGACTTCCCTCCTTCACATAATGATATCATTGGTACTCGAAAGTGATTACTCCCGCTTGCCATCTAAGGTAACATTTATATATAAATGCCACTTTATGGCCTAACAATTTCATCATAAATTAATTAGTTGCCGCTTATTTTGCAGCTCCTGCTTTTGGACGTTTTGTTCCGTATTTAGAACGTGAACGCATTCTGTTGTTAACGCCTTGTGCATCAAGTGTACCACGCACAATATGATAACGACAACCTGGTAAGTCTTTTACACGACCACCACGGATAAGCACAACGCTATGTTCTTGTAAGTTATGACCGATTCCTGGAATGTAAGCTGTAACCTCATGTCCATTAGTTAGTCTAACCCTTGCAATTTTTCTAAGCGCTGAGTTTGGTTTTTTAGGTGTTTTTGTTCTTACTGAAGTACAAACTCCACGTTTTTGTGGCGCTGATTGGTCAATAACAAGTTTTTTCTTTGAGTTATAACCTTTTTGCAGAGCCGGAGCAGTAGATTTCTTTGTAGAAACATCTCTACCTTTACGTACCAACTGGTTAAATGTAGGCATATCGCACCTCCTTCTAAAAATTATATATCTAATAAATAACGCCGAAATAGCGATTATTTAGTAAATAACAAGACATCACGCATAAAGAAATTTTCACTTCTTTATGCGGGATGTAGGAAATATTTTTCCCAATCTCTTTAATTAAACACTATAAATGTGATTTTGTCAATCTTTTTTCTGTGTAATATTTGAAATTTGTTATAATTCTTCAATACTTGTACCCATTGTGGCTTGTAAAGCGGGATTTTGCACAACTTCTACATTTGTGTAGCATGGCATTCCTGTTCCAGCAGGTACTAGCTTACCGATGATAACATTTTCCTTCAGCCCGATAAGCGGATCAACTTTTCCTTTAATCGCAGCTTCGGTAAGAACTCTTGTTGTTTCTTGGAAAGATGCAGCCGATAAGAATGAATCTGTAGCAAGTGAAGCTTTCGTGATACCAAGTAGCAATGGTTGGATTTCCGCTTTTTTCAGATCAACTTCACCAGCTTTAATTCTAGCTTTAATTTCTCTGTTAGCAGCTCTTACCTCTGCACGGTCAACAAGTCCGCCTGGTAGCAAGTTTGTATCCCCACTATCTGCAACTTTAACTTTTCTCATCATTTGTTTAACGATAACTTCGATATGTTTATCGTTGGTGTCAACCCCTTGCATTCTATAAACTTTTTGAACCTCTGTGATTAAGTAGTTTTGAACTGCTTCTTCACCAAGAATCGCAAGTATATCATGTGGATTAACTGAGCCCTCTGTCAGCGCCGCGCCTTTTTTAACGTAATCGCCTTCATGAACTCTTATTCTATAGCCATACGGAATTTGATATTGTCTTTCATCTCCGTCATCAGCTGTTATAAATATATTTTTTGTACGCTTGATATCTTCAAATCTTGCCTTACCATCGATTTCAGAAATGATTGATGCAGCTTTTGGTTTTCTGCCCTCAAACAGCTCCTCAACCCTTGGAAGACCTTGCGTGATATCTTCAGCAGATGCGATACCACCCGTGTGGAAAGTACGCATTGTAAGCTGTGTACCTGGCTCACCGATTGATTGCGCCGCGATAATACCAACAGCTTCACCCACTGCAATCGGTTTGCCGTTTGCAAGGTTTGCACCATAGCATTTGCAGCATACGCCTTGTTTTGACTCACAAGCCAAAATTGAGCGAATCATAATTCTTTCTACGCCGCAAGCTTCGATTTTCGCAACATCTTTTTCATCGATAAGTTTTTCTTTTGATATTAAAATTTCGCCTGTTTTCGGATCTTTGAAATCCTCAACTAAATAGCGACCATACATTCTATCTACTAGTGGCTCAATAAGCTCTTTACCTTGTTTAATTGCATAAACTTCTATTCCCTCTGAAGTTCCACAGTCGTCCTGTCTTACAACAACATCTTGTGAAACGTCAACAAGACGTCTTGTTAGGTAACCTGAGTCAGCAGTTCTAAGCGCTGTATCGGCAAGACCTTTTCTCGCACCACGTGATGAGATGAAGTATTCAAGGATGTTTAGCCCCTCACGATAGTTAGCTCTGATTGGGATTTCGATTGTCGTACCAGCTGTATTAGCGATAAGACCCCTCATTCCAGCAAGCTGTCTAATCTGATTGATACTACCCCTCGCTCCTGAATCAGCCATCATGTAAATTGGATTGTATCTATCCAAGTTCGCTTGTAGCGCATCAGTAACTTTATCTGTACAAGAACTCCAAGTTTCCAGCACAAGTTTGTATCTTTCATCGTCGGAGATAAGACCCATTTCAAATTGTTCTGTGATATCTTCGATAACACTCTCAGCCTCAGCCAAATATTCTTTCTTTTCAGGTGGTACCGAAGCATCACAAACTGCAACGGTTACAGCGCCCTTAGTAGAATATTTAAACCCTAATGCTTTGATTTTATCAAGAACTTCAGACGTATTAGCTGTTCCATGCACTCTAATGCATTTATCAACAATTTCGCCAAGTTGTTTTTTCTTAACTAAGAAAGAAATCTCAAGGTCAAATTGATTTTCACTGTTAGTTCTATCAACAAAACCTAAGTCTTGTGGGATTGGTTCGTTGAAAATCATACGCCCTACAGTCGTATTAATTAGCTTGCTGATTTTTTTCTCGCCAACTTGTTTTGACACTCTAACTTTAACTTTAGCGTGAAGTGAAACCTCACCAAGTTGATACGCCATATAAGCTTCGTTAAAGTCTCTGAAGACTTTTCCTTCGCCTAAGTCGTTATCTTTTTCTAGAGTTAGGTAGTACGCACCAAGCACCATATCCTGTGAAGGAACCGCAACAGGACGTCCGTCCGATGGTTTTAGCAGGTTGTTTGCTGCAAGCATCAAGAACCTAGCTTCTGCTTGTGCTTCTGCGGATAATGGAACGTGAACCGCCATTTGGTCACCGTCAAAGTCAGCGTTATATGCTGTACAAACAAGTGGATGAAGTTTTAGCGCCTTACCTTCAACTAAGATTGGTTCAAAAGCTTGAATTCCAAGTCTGTGAAGTGTCGGTGCACGGTTTAGAAGTACTGGGTGATTTTTAATAACAATTTCTAGTGCATCCCAAACTTCTTCTTTTGAACGCTCAACCATTTTTCTAGCGCTTTTGATATTGTTAGCTTGATTTGTTTCAACCAAACGTTTCATAACAAATGGTTTGAATAGCTCAAGTGCCATATCTTTTGGCAAACCACATTGGTACATTTTTAGCTCAGGGCCTACAACGATAACGCTACGACCAGAATAGTCAACACGTTTTCCAAGTAGGTTTTGTCTAAAGCGACCTTGTTTACCTTTTAGCATGTCAGATAAAGATTTTAGTGGTCTGTTGTTAGGGCCTGTAACAGGTCTGCCGCGTCTACCGTTATCGATAAGCGCATCAACTGCTTCTTGCAGCATTCTTTTCTCATTTCTGATAATGATATCAGGAGCAGCAAGTTGTAATAATCTTTTTAGACGATTATTTCTATTGATAACTCTTCTATATAAGTCATTCAAGTCAGAAGTCGCAAAACGTCCTCCATCTAATTGAACCATTGGTCTGATATCCGGTGGGATTACAGGCACAACGTCAAGCACCATCCACTCAGGACGGTTGCCAGAAGTTCTAAGCGCTTCTACTACTTCAAGTCTTTTTAGAAGTCTTACTCTTTTTTGTCCGCTAGCAGTGTCTAACGCGCCTTTGATGTCAGCAGACATTTTCTCAAGATCCATTTCCTCAAGCAGCTTTTTAATGGATTCAGCACCCATTCCTGCTTCGAAACCGTCAGAATATTTCTCACGCATGTCAGAATATTCTTTTTCAGTTAGCAACTGGTATTTTTCAAGCACTGTTTCTTTTGGATCGATAACAATATATTTTGAGAAATATAATACTTCTTCCAAACGGCGTGGGGAAATATCAAGAATTAAACCCATTCTTGATGGTATCCCTTTGAAATACCATATATGTGATACTGGTGCAGCTAGTTGAATATGCCCCATTCTTTCACGACGCACTTTACTTCTTGTAACTTCAACGCCACATTTATCACAGATTTTACCTTTATAACGCAGTCTTTTGTATTTACCACAGTGGCATTCCCAGTCTTTTTGCGGACCAAAAATACACTCGCAGAACAAACCGCCTTTTTCAGGCTTTAGCGTACGGTAATTTATAGTTTCGGGTTTTTCCACTTCGCCATGTGACCATTCAAGCACTTGCTCAGGGGAAGAAAGCCCTATTTTAATTGATTCAAACACATTAAATTCCATGTAACAACCTCCATATTAACTTTAGCAACAATGCAGACATAATAAAATGTCCGCAAATTGCATTTTGGGAGTTTCAGACTAATTCATCTGAAAATTTAACTGAGCGATTAAAAACACAACACCTTAAAAATCAAAGTCATCGCCTTTTATATCGATTAAATCTTCGATGTTTTCATCTAATCCTAAGTCTAAACCGTCGTCAGACTCAGCAAAAAGTCCTTCTAACAAATCAGGATTGAATGCTTCGTCATCTTCAAGCTCCACTTCTTCAACAGTGTATCCGTCGATTTCGATATTTTCCGGTTCTTCAAGAGTTTCTTCTTCCATCAGTACTGGTGAAATTACGAAATCATCATCTTCTTCGAAGTTTTGTTTTAAGTCTATTTCGTTGTTATCTTTATCAAGCACTCTAACATCGAGGCTCAGCGATTGTAATTCTTTTATTAGTACTTTAAATGACTCTGGGATACCAGGTCTAGGTACATTTTGACCTTTAACGATTGCTTCGTACGTTTTAACACGTCCAACAACGTCATCGGATTTTACAGTTAAGATTTCTTGCAATGTGTAAGCAGCACCATAAGCCTCAAGCGCCCAAACTTCCATCTCCCCAAATCTTTGTCCACCAAATTGCGCTTTACCACCAAGTGGTTGTTGCGTAACTAGTGAGTATGGACCTGTGCTACGAGCATGGATTTTGTCATCAACCAAGTGATGTAGTTTGAGATAGTACATTATACCTACGGTTACAGGGTTATCAAATTTTTCACCTGTACGGCCGTCGTAAAGATCGGTTTTTCCGTCTTCACTCAAGTTTGCTTCATTCAAAGCATCCCTGATGTCTTGCTCTCTTGCGCCATCAAATACCGAAGTCATAATCTTCCAACCGAGCGCTTTAGCTGCATATCCTAAATGCACTTCAAGCACCTGACCGATGTTCATACGAGATGGTACACCCAGTGGGTTTAACACGATGTCAAGCGGAGTTCCGTCCGGCAAGAACGGCATGTCTTCTTGTGGTAAAATTCTGGAAACAACACCTTTATTCCCGTGACGTCCAGCCATTTTATCCCCAACGGAGATTTTTCTTTTTTGCGCGATGTAGCAACGTACAACCATGTTAACGCCTGCACTTAGCTCGTCGCAGTTTTCTCTAGTAAATATTTTAACGTCAACGATAATTCCCGATTCACCATGCGGTACTTTCAAGGAAGTATCTCTAACTTCTCTAGCTTTTTCGCCAAATATTGCTCTTAACAGTCTTTCCTCGGCAGTTAGCTCAGTTTCTCCTTTAGGAGTAACTTTACCTACTAAAATATCGCCTGCGCGCACTTCAGCACCGACTCTGATAATACCGTTTTCGTCCAAATCTTTAAGCGCATCTTCGCCGACATTCGGAATGTCTCTAGTAATTTCTTCAGGGCCAAGCTTCGTATCTCTAGCTTCAGTTTCATATTCTTCGATATGAATTGAAGTAAATACGTCGTCACGCACGATTTTTTCGTTAATCAAAACAGCATCCTCGTAGTTATAACCTTCCCAAGTCATAAACCCGATAAGCGCATTTTTTCCAAGTGCAATTTCGCCGTTTTCCGTTGCCGGTCCATCAGCCAAAACTTGCCCTTTTGTAATTCTGTCGCCTTTGTTTACGATTGGTTTTTGGTTTGTACAAGTACCTTGGTTTGAACGTAAGAACTTGATGATTTTATAAGGATGAGATGCGCCCTCATCGTCTTTGATAACGATTTCGTTCGCACTCACGCGGTCAACAACACCGTCATGATTACTCAAAACAACAACGCCTGAGTCAATCGCAGCTTTGTATTCCATACCTGTACCAACGATAGGAGAATCCGTTTTCAGTAGCGGAACTGCTTGACGTTGCATGTTCGCGCCCATGAGCGCACGGTTTGTATCATCGTTTTCAAGGAAAGGAATCATAGCCGTTGCGATAGATACCACCATTTTTGGAGAAACGTCCATGTAATCAATCATGTCGCGGTCAATCTCTAAAATTTGGTCTCTGTAACGAGCTGTAACTCTTTTTCTTTTGAATTTGCCGTCTTCACTTAGCTCCTCATTCGCCTGAGCAACAATGTACTCATCCTCAACGTCAGCAGTCATGTAAACTACTTCGCTTAGCACTTGGCCTGTCTCTTTATCAACTTTACGATAAGGGGCTTCGATGAAGCCGTATTCATTTATTCTTGCAAAAGATGCAAGATATGAGATAAGACCGATGTTTGGTCCCTCAGGAGTTTCTATCGGACACATTCTTCCGTAGTGAGAATAGTGAACGTCACGAACTTCAAATCCAGCCCTATCTCTGGAAAGACCACCAGGTCCCAACGCAGAAAGACGTCTTTTATGTGTAAGTTCAGCAAGTGGGTTAGTCTGATCCATGAACTGTGATAGCGGTGATGAGCCAAAAAACTCTTTTATCGCCGCAACTACAGGACGGATATTGATTAACGCTTGTGGAGTCACAACGTCCATATCTTGAGCTTGAAGTGTCATTCTTTCTCTGATAACGCGCTCCATTCTGCTAAAGCCAATTCTAAATTGGTTTTGCAAAAGTTCGCCAACAGAACGCAAACGTCTGTTGCCCAAGTGGTCGATATCGTCCACTAAGCCGATGTCGTTTGCTAAGTTATTAATGTAGTTGATTGACGCAAAAATATCGTCTTTAATAATATGTTTTGGAACAAGCTCATTTACTCTGTCTTTAACCATTTGTGTGATTTCTTCAGAGGAAGTTGCTTTGTCTAAAATATCTTTTAAGATTTTAAATCTAACTTTTTCAGTGATTCCACATTCTCTTGCATCGATATCGATGAATTTTGTGATATCAACCATTCCATTAGAAATAACTTTTGCAGTTTTGTCTTCTTCACCAACATATAATGTTACTGAGCTAACACCTGCATCTTCGATTTCTTTTGCTACTTCTCTTGAGATTTTTTCGCCTTCTGACGCAATAATTTCACCAGTTAGCTCGTTTACAACGTTTTCCGCAAGAGTATGTCCCGCAATTCTAGTTGAAATTGCAAGCTTTTTGTTGTATTTATATCTACCAACTTTTGACAAGTCATATCTGCGCTCGTCAAATAAGAGCGGTACCAAATGTTTTACCGCACTCTCAATTGTTGGTGGCTCTCCCGGACGCAATTTTCTATATGTTTCAAGCAGAGCCTCGTCGCCGTTTTTAGTAGAGTCTTTATTTAAAATGGTTGTGTAAAGTCTTTCGTCTTCGCCAAATATCGCATAGATATCGGAATCCAAGCCTTCACAATCGCTGATAGCATTGTTGAAATCTTCCATAACATCATCAGCAGTTACATCGTCACGAACACGCAATAATGCACGAACTAAAGTTGTTATTGGGATTTTCCTGTTTTTATCGATACGCACATAGTAAAAATCGTTGGAATCAGTTTCATACTCAAGCCACGCACCCCTGTTAGGAATTACAGTGGATGAGAATAGCTTCTTCCCAGTTTTATCATATGCATCCCCGTAATAAGTACCGGGTGAGCGCACTAGCTGAGAAACGATTACACGTTCCGCCCCGTTTATTACAAATGTTCCGCTATCGGTCATAAGCGGAAAATCGCCCATGAAAATTTCTTGTTGCTTAATTTCGCCGGTCTCTTTGTTCAATAGCCTTGCAGTTACCCTTAAAGGTGCTGCGTAAGTTACATCCCTCTCCTTGCATTCTTCTACAGAATACTTTGCTTTGTTATCAAGATTGTAGTCAATAAAGTCGAGAACAAGATTTCCGGTATAATCGGTTATAGCCGCAATATCTCTGAACACTTCTTTAAGGCCCTGTGTCACAAACCATTTGTACGAATTAATTTGAATTTCAATCAAATTAGGCATATCCAAAACTTCATTGATTTTTGAAAAGCTCATACGTGTATTTGTGCCGAGTTGAACAGGTTTGACGTTTACCATAGGCTTTAATCACTCCATTCATATATTTAACATCAATTAGCCCTCTCACAGGCTAACTTATTAAAACCATAAAACAAACATTTATATTATACAAGAATTGTTTATTATCCCTAAATTACTGAGGAAAATCGCGTTTTTTTACACGCTTTCACAGTATATTTTCAGACAATAAATCTCGAAATAGGTACAAATGTCCATTTTGATACATTATAACATTATAAAGCAAAATATCACTAATGTCAAGGAAAAACTTGCACAATTATCATGCGTTTTCCAATGGATATTTTTACTAATAATATTTTCTCTCTTCTTCGCTCATACTAAACTTGAACTCACCAACCTCAGGAGAAAATGCTTATGTATCCTTTTGCAAACTTTATAAAGCACCCTTTTTCGATAGCAGATTTGCGCACTCCCTGCTTAACAAAAAAACTTAAGCGATATAAAATCGTAAAAAAAATCGCGATTTCTAATATAGATTATGACAACTTTATCAGCGATTTATGCGTCGAGCGTGATTTTATCAAAAAAAACAAACTTTGCTGCTTTATCCACGATAATGTTTACCACTGCATCTATGTTCACAAGAAAAATTCCGAAAAAGGAATTTTAATCATGCCCGATGGTGCCGATTCCCCTACTTGGGTGGCATTAGTATAAATGTTTAAGATGTAGCACAGAAAAAACTATGCTACATCTTATTTTAATTTCCGAACAGTTTAAAGAACATCTCGTCTTGTTCTTTTAAATGAGTTACATAAGCGATGGGAATTTTATTTCCAGTGGCTTTAATTATTTTCTTTGCGCCCTCTTCTTTAAAAGCTCCACAAAGCTCGATGCAATCGACTCCATCTTCAACAAGCTTTACCGCCATTTTGCAAGCATCATCAATATCGCGTACACCAATCATACTTACATCGCTATTTTCAAATGCAACAATATCTTTTGTGCTATCAAATTCGCCCATTAACATGTATACAAATTTCATAATACTCCACCTAATTTATTCCCCATTGTGCTCTTAGCAAATCAAAATATCTTGCGCAAGCAACAGTGTGTGAGTGTGGCATAATCGAGTTTTCACATTCGCCTCTATTAAATGAATCTCTAAATGCTTCGATTTCTGCAATAAAGCTTTTTTCTAACCCTTCAATCGGTTTATCTTCAAAGCTTTCGATTAGCTCACGTTTTGCATCATACAAATGTACTTTGTGCGAATTCCAAAACCTATAAATCACTATCTTACCTTTAGTTCCATAGATGTGGCAATCGTCCTCTGTTGTCGCTTTTAGTCCGCAAGTTGTGTGCGCTATGATTGAATTGTCAAACAACATACTGATTGACGCCATTTCATCTACTCCTGTGCTACCAATTGTAGCGACTCCGGTGACTTTTGCTTTCTCACAGTCAGCAATTCCCATTGAATACTCGATGCCATAGACACCAACATCGAAAAGCGCGCCTCCACCAAGCTCTTTATTATATAACCTAGACTCTGGATTAGTGTCCGAATAAAACGAAAACGATGATTCTATCAGTCGCACATCGCCAATTGCTCCACGTGCAATCCATTCTTTAGTTTTTGCATATGCAGGATGAAATCTGCTCCACATGCCCTCCATGAAAAGAACGTTCTTTTTCTTTGACAAAGCCACAGTTTTCGCTGCTTGTTCATGTGTCAAAGTATATGGTTTTTCGCAGAGTACTGCGATGTCATTCTCAAGACAAAGCTCTGTATATTTTGCGTGTAGATTATGTGGTGTCGCTATATATACTGCATCGATATTCTTGTCCGCTATCAAATCTTCGTAACTACCATATGCTAAATTAGCGCCGTATTCTGCAGCAAATTCTTCGGCTCTTTTTATGTCTCTGGACGCAACTGCATATAACTCAACTCCATGCGTGAGGTTAACGCTCTGTGCAAATGATCTCGCTATTGAGCCTGGGCCAATAATGCCTATTTTCATGATTGTTTCCACCTTTCAAAGTCACTATTATATCTTAATTAAGTTCGTTTCCTTTTTTCTTCAATGTATAATTTACTACTAAACACGCTATCGGGAATATCGCACCTACTAAAATCCCAATCCTAATCGCACCTTGTTCCGCTGTAATATTGTATGCATTCGAGAAAATTTCTACCGCTGAGCTTGTTATGCTCGAATCAACTACTACCCCTACAACCCAAGGTCCTACCGCTGCACCGATATCTCCTGCCGCAGCTAAAATGGCAAACATCCATGCTCCTGCCATCGCATATTTCCGCGAGGAAACTACTATTACTCCAGGCCAAAGCAAGCTTGTCGCAATACCGCAAGCTGCACAAGCAATTACGTTTATTATCGATATTGGCGATAACGCTACTACTAAATAGCATATCACTGTTGTGCCCGCACATAAAACCAGCACTTTTTTCATACTGATTTTCGCGCCATAAATTCCATATAATAGACGCCCCAGCCCTAACATCGCTGCGAATCCGCACATCCCAAATAAATCTCCTACCAATTTTGGTAGCTGTATACTCTTCTCCATAAAGGTTGAAGCCCACTGGTTCATGATAACTTCTGACGCACCGCCAGTCATTATCGCTAGTAATGCTAATATGTAAAACGGTTTAAAGAGCATATCTTTCATGTCTAAGCGATGTTCAGTCGGGATAGTTTTGGGCATTGGTGATTTTAAAAACATAAAAAAATTGATAAATGGAACTATCGCCCAAAACCATACAACTAGCTGCCAATGCTCATTGCCAATTACGAACAAAAATAATGTGGTCAATATTATTGTCGCCACCTGTCCCCACGCATAAAACGAATGCATAAGGCTCATTGCTGTGCCCTTGTTATCATCATGTGAAACAGCGTCCACTATTGGACTCATCAAAATCTCCAGCAATCCGCTCGAAAATGCAAATATAATAGTCCCAACCGTGACGCCTAAAAATACATTTGACTCAAATAAAATCGGGGCAAGGCCAAAAATTATTAGTCCCAAAAATGCACAGATTGTTGTTGGTAAAACAATTTTTCGATACCCTAGTTTGTCTATCGCTCCGCTAAAGGTAATATCTGCGGTTACCTGCGAAACAAAATTTATTCCTACTAATACGCCTAAATCTACATAATTAAATCCGTACAAATCCATCATCGGAATAAACAAAATTGCCGTTATATTCGTGATGATAGCTTGTGTGAAAATCCCCACAAAACACGATACTGTGGTAAGTTTATAGTTAATCTTCATCTTTCTTCCTCACACTTTCATTTGCGATAAAAAGCCCCGTCACAGCAAAAAACTATAACGGGACCTAGCCCTTTAAAAAAGAGCCTATTTTCTTATTATTTCAACTTCACTAGGATTATTAACCGCATTTGCAGTAACAATCAGCTCTGTGATATCTGGGTCTGACGGGATGTCAAACATATGCGTAGAAAGCACGTCTTCCATAATCCCACGCAGGCCTCTCGCACCAGTTTTACGCTCAATCGCTTTTTTTGCGATTTCTTTTAGCGCTTCTTCGTCAAACTCAATTTTAACATTATCCATTCTAAAGAGTTCACTATATTGCCTAATCAATGAATTCTTAGGTTCAGTAAGTATTCTCACAAGCGACTCTTCATCTAAGTTTTCGAGTGCCGTGATTACAGGCAGTCTTCCCACTAGCTCTGGGATTAACCCATATTTTACAAGGTCGTGTGGAATAACTTCTGTAATAATCTTTTCTATATTAGTATCATCTTTTGAATGTATTTCGCCACCAAATCCTAATGTGGATTTATTATTGCGATTTTCGATAATCTTTTCTATACCATCAAATGCACCGCCGCATATGAAGAGGATATTCCTTGTGTCCATTTGAATAAACTCTTGATGAGGATGCTTTCTTCCACCTTGTGGAGGCACATTTGAGACTGTGCCCTCGAGAATTTTTAGCAGTGCTTGCTGAACGCCTTCGCCGCTAACATCACGAGTTATAGAAACATTTTCACTTTTTCTAGTGATTTTGTCAATCTCATCTATATAGATAATTCCTTGCTCAGCCGCTTCAACATCAAAATCAGCCGATTGTAGTAGACGCACTAGAATGTTTTCTACATCGTCACCCACATATCCAGCTTCAGTTAAAGTAGTTGCGTCCGCAATAGCAAAAGGTACATCCAAAATTTTCGCCAGAGTTTGTGCTAAGTATGTTTTACCGACCCCAGTAGGGCCTAACAATAAAACATTACTCTTTTGCAGCTCAACTTCAAGCTCAATCTCAGAATTTATACGCTTATAATGGTTATACACCGCTACCGCGAGCACTCTTTTCGCTTGGTCTTGCCCAACAACATATTGGTCAAGCACTTCTTTTATTTCAGCAGGCTTTAAAAGTTCTCTTTTTTCCTTGTTTTCACGCGATGAAGCAGGCGCATCATATACATCCTCCTGCATCATAACAGAATAACATATTTTCACGCACTCATCACAGATAAACGCACCATTACCGTAAAGTAGATTTTCTACTTCGTCTTCTCTCTTGCCGCAAAAGCTGCATCTGGGAACTTTTTTGTCCGTAGTATTTGCCACTATCTCACACTTCCTATCGTTTATCGATTACTTTATCTACCAATCCGTATTCGCAAGCCTCTAAAGCGGTCAAAATATTGTCTCTATCCGTATCTTTCTCGATTTGTTCAATAGGTTTGCCAGTTTGTTCGGCCATTATTCTATTTAATTTTTCCCTTGTACGCAAAATCCAGTCAGCGTGGATTTTAATATCTGACGCTTGACCTCTTGTTCCGCCTAAAGGTTGGTGGATTAATATTTCGCTGTTAGGCAGAGCAAATCTCTTGCCTTTTGCGCCGCTTGATAGCAAAAACGCTCCCATTGACGCTGCAATTCCAACACAGATAGTAGATACATCGCATTTGATATACTGCATTGTGTCGTAAATCGCCATACCCGAAGTAACAGAACCACCTGGGCTGTTGATATAAAGACTGATATCTTTATCAGGGTCTTGCCCTTCAAGATATAAAAGTTGCGCTACCACTAAGCTTGCGGTAACATCGTTAATTTCTTCGTGTAGCATAATAATTCTGTCGTTTAACAAACGTGAAAAAATATCGTAAGAACGTTCTCCTCTGCTAGTTTGTTCGACAACCATTGGCACTAAACTCATAATTCCGCACCCTTTCTGCATAATAACTCAAATTTCTTTTACCTATTGTACTCAAAAGTATAGTATATACAAATTGTAAATTTTTAGCCAACAAAATTTGTAAGTACAAAATTTGTGGGCTAAAAATAGTTCTTATTTTACTTTGCGTTTTCTTTTACTAAGTCGATCGCTTTATTTGTTGCAATATCTTTTTTAAGATCAGCTTCAGGAATAAATCCTTTTACTTTTTCTACTTCCATTTTATAGAGTTCAGCAATTTTTTCAAATTCAGCTGTTACGTCTTCGTCGCTAACTTCGATATTTTCAAGTTCAACGATTTTTTCAAGCGCTAATCTGATTTTAACTTTTTTCTCAGCTTCTACTCTGAAAGTTTTTCTGAAAGAATCTATATTCATTCCAGTGTATTGCATGTAGATATCCATGTTCATGCCTTGAGATTGTAGACGATATTCAAAATCTCTCACCATGTCATCAATTCTAGCTTCGTACATTTCTTCAGGGATTTCGCCATCCATCTTTTCAATAACCGCATCAATTAATGCATTTTCGTATTCACGTTCTGCAGTAGCTTGGTTTTCTTCATGTGTTTTTTGAACTAAATCAGCTTTAAGCTCATCTAAAGTTTCAAATTCACTTGCATCTTTTGCAAATTCATCATCAAGCACAGGAAGCTCTTTTACTTTAATATTGTGGATTTTGCATTTGAACACTGCAGGTTTGCCTTTTAGCTCTTCTGCGTGGTAGTTTTCTGGGAAGTTAACTTCAACATCAAACTCTTCGCCAACTGCTTTATCTTCCATTTTAGCTTCAAATCCAGGAATAAATTGTTCTGAGCCTAGAACAAGTGAGAAGCCTTCTGCTTTTCCGCCTTCGAATGCAACGCCGTCAACATATCCGTCAAAATCAAAAACAACAGTATCACCTTTTTGTGTTTTTCTATCTTCAACATCAATCATACGTGCGCCTTTTTCTCTCATAGCGTCTAATTTTTTATCGATTTCTTCATCAGTAACTTCAGCAGATTTTTTCTCTACTTCGATACCTTTGTAATCTTTAATAGTAACCTCAGGTTTAGTAACACAGATAGCAGTGAAAGTAAAACCTTCTTCTTTGCTAACATCTGTAACTTCAACTTCTGGGCGTGCTACTACTTCAAGTTCACTTTCTTCAATTGCTTTGTAAAGCGCGTCAGGATAAAGTGCGTTTATAGCATCTTCAAAGAATACGCCTTCGCCATATACTTTTTCTACCATTTTTCTAGGTGCTTTACCTTTTCTAAAGCCTTGCACTTCGATTTTTTTCACGTTTTTTAAGTAAGCTTTTTGTATCGCTGCTTCAAATTGTGCAGCATCTACTTTTATTGTAAGTTGCGTTTTATTTGTCTCAATATTTTTGTTTTCTACCAAACTCATTTTAAGTCCTCCGATTTTACATTATGTTTTTGTGTACATCTTTATGATTATATCACACTCGCTTTGTAAAAATCCAGTAATTTTTTGTGATTTTACAAAAATTTAATTTTACAACACCTTCTGCGGTGTAAACTGTACAAAATCACAAGAAACCAGGTGAAAATTTATGCCATTTCTCTCTCCATTGATAGCATAATCACAGGATCTCCCGTGAATATGCCCATAATAGCACTCTTTTACACCATAATCCCACAGCACTTGTAGTATTTCGTAGCACTCCTCGTTACCATAAACAGGCGGGTAATGCAAAAATGCAATCGGGGGTTTCCCACTAGCTTTTCCATGCTCAAGCGAAAGTTTCAGTCTGCCTGCTTCGCGGTTTAGCACTTTTTTATCGGGATTTTCGCCCTTTTCGTTTATCCAACCCCTTGTGCCACAGAGCACATAGTCTCCGTACTCAAATGAGTTGTTAAACAAAATTTGTATGCTATCAAAACCGTTTTCTTCAATAAACTTATCCACTTTTGTTTTTGTAGTGAACCAATAATCATGGTTTCCTTTTAATATTATCTTTTTGCCTTTTAGATTGTGGATAAATTTAAAATCTTCATACAATTCGTTTAAATCCATCGCCCATGAAATATCCCCAACAATAACTACTGTGTCATCATCATCGACTAAATAATCCCATGTATCTTTTAGCAAATTAACATGATTATCCCAACCTTTAAATATATCCATCGGTTTATCCGTGCTAAATGATAAATGTAAATCTCCAATTGTGTACAAACTCAAAACTATCCCACCTCTTTTGAAAAAATTACCTCTAAAAATCAATCATATTTTTAAGCTTTGTGCTCATAATAATATTGTACTCAACATTAGAGTACAATTCAAATGGGGGTGAATCCAATGTATGGCTTTAGCGAGCAAAATACCATAAGCGGTATCAAATGTGATGTGACAAACTGTATTCACAATAACAAAGATTGTGGCTGTACAGCTAAAAACATCACCGTCGGACCTAGCTTTGCTAATTCCTCGAGTGACACTGTCTGTCAGTCCTTCGTTCCAAAAAGCAAATAACATTTTACCCTAATTTATCGAGCTAAAACAAATTTTGGCTCACCTTATTCTTGTTGCAAGCATTTATACTATGGGACTTCCACATTAAATGCATCAATTACAACAAAAATAAATTTTAGTTAATACCTTTGCGATAAAGCAAAGGTATTAACATTTTTTCGCTATATATTAAACATTTCAAAAACTGCTTTATCCATATCTGCTTTATCAATACTTTTTGTGAAGCGAACTGTTTTATCTTTAAGATTTGTAAGCTCTTGCGGTGGTGCAAGCTTTGTTATATTAAACAAAGCGTCTACTTGCGCATACTCGTCTGCTGGGATTTCATCTGTGAGTGCAGACAATACATCCGCTGTGAATTTATATGGATTTGCAGTTGATACTACTAATGTTTTAGTCTCATCTCCACTTAAGCTTTTGTACTCCTCATACACATTAAGCGCAACAGCTGTATGTGTATCAAGCAAATATGAGTACTCTGAAAAAGTTTTGCTGATTTGAGTTTTTGTACTATCGTCATCACAAAAACCACCAACAAAATCCTCACTTAGCTTAGCTTTTACTTTATCGGAAATTTCGTATTTCCCATTATCGCTAAGTTTATTAAACCAATCGCTAATTATAGTATCGTCCCTGTCAGTCAGTTCATACAATAATCTCTCTAAATTAGATGATACCAAAATATCCATCGAAGGAGATATTGTTGCAGAAAACTCACGGTTTTTATCGTAAATACCAGTGTTTATAAAGTCAGTTAGAACCTTATTTTTATTTGATGCACATATTAGCTTATTAAATGGCATTCCCATTTGTTTTGCGTAATACGCAGCTAAAATATTACCAAAATTCCCAGTAGGCACGCAAATATTAATCCCGTCACCCATTTTAATTTCTTCGTTTTTAACCATATCGCAATATGCACTTACATAATACACGACTTGCGGCAATAATCTACCCCAGTTAATAGAATTCGCCGAAGAAAACATCATCTTGTTTTCTTCTAATTTATTTTGTATACTCTCATCTGTAAAAATATTTTTTACACCTGTTTGCGCATCGTCAAAATTTCCTTTAATCGCACAAACATAAACATTTTCACCCTCTTGAGTGGTCATTTGACGCTTTTGCATTGCACTAACACCATTTTCAGGATAGAACACTAAAATTTCTGTTCCCTCAACGTCTTTAAAGCCCTCAAGTGCAGCTTTTCCTGTGTCACCGCTAGTAGCAACTAAAATGATGATTTTTTTATCATTCACTTCTTTTTTTGCGCTGACTGTTAGTAGATACGGTAGAATTTGTAATGCCATATCCTTAAATGCACATGTTTTCCCATGCCACAACTCCAACATATATGTATCATTCCCAAGCTTTGACATCTCATAAATATTCTCGCTTGCAAATTTTTTGTCGTTATATGCATTTTCTACACAATGCGCGATTTCGTCTTCTGTAAAATCCGTCAGAAATTTTGAAAAAACAAATTTAGCTCTCTCAACATACGATTTATCCACTAAAAAATCCAAATCGCTTTGTGAAAGCTTAGGCAAATTTTGCGGTACAAATAATCCACCGTCTTCGCTAATCCCCAAAGTTATCGCCTTTGCTGAACTGATTTTAATTTCACTGTTTCTAGTGCTCTGATATAACATCTTCTCTCTCCGTTTCTTTTATAATTAATATTTTGCGCAAAACGCATTTTCTATATAATCCACCGATAAATTTGTCCCATTTTTCTCAACACAGGACACATCAAATCTTGGTTGTAAATCTATATCATTCTCTTCTATATATTGAAGCGCAGATTTCATAATTTTATTTTGCTTCGTACTCCCCACAGAATACTCGCTTTTCACCATCGCGTTTTTTCTTCTCGTTTTCACTTCAATAAATGCGATAATGCCACCTTTTTTTGCGATAATGTCAATCTCCCCATGCGTACAGATATAGTTTCGCTCAAGGATATCGTACCCGCTCTCAATCAGTTGATTTGCAGTAGCATTTTCACCATCATCACCAACTTTTCGTTTTGCAGTTGGTTTGATTTCACCTAACTTTTGTGCATAATACTTCTTTAAAAAGCTAGTTCTGTGCACATCCGCCTGTCCGTATTTATCAAGCATCTCATAATGAAGTTTCGTGCCATAGCCTTTGTGCTTTTCAAATGCATATTGTGGATAATCCACCGCTACTTGCGCCATATACCTATCCCTTGATACTTTTGCTAGTATTGACGCTGCCGCAATGCTCGCACTTTTCGAGTCACCTTTAACCACACATTTTGTATGCACTGAAAGCTCGGGGTTTTTGTTCCCGTCAATAAGCGCCATGTTCGGTTTTATCTTTAACCCTTCGACAGCTCGTTTCATCGCAATAAAAGTTGCATTTAGTATGTTATGCTCATCAATTTCAGCCACTGTCGCTGTAGCGATATGGTAAGCGCTTGCAATTTTAATTATCTCCTCAAACAAGGCTTCACGCTTCTTTTCGCTCAACTTTTTTGAATCATCAAGACCTTCTATAACAACATCCTTAGGCAGAATTACTGCAGCAGCATATACATCCCCTGCAAGCGGTCCACGCCCAGCTTCATCAACTCCACACAATAGTTCACATTCAAAGCTATTATCAAACTCAAACAGATTCATCTTCTACTAACTCCGTCGTAATTTCTCCTGGTAAATCGAATGATATCTTCCCTAATTTACTGCTACGATATTCGTCAAGCACCATGATAGCCGCTCTTTCTGTGTTAATTTCGCCACCTGAAATGAGCATCCCTCTTTTACGCCCTACTGCCTCAAGCAATTCGTAATCCCCAAGCTCCATAAAATTATCAATTTTAAAGCGCTCTGTCAAAGATTTAGCATAATTTTTTCTCAACGATGACAAAAGTCTCATAGCCAACAACTCAATATCGATAACGTCATCTTTTACCGCTCCAGTAAAAGCAAGTCTCTCAGCTACTATCGGATCTTCAAACTTAGGCCATAAAACTCCCGGCATGTCCAAAAGCTCCATTTTATCTGAAATACTCACCCATTGTCTACCTCTTGTAACCCCTGGTCTATCCTCAACTTTTGCTTTTTTATGCCCAGCTACTCTGTTTATAAACGAGCTTTTTCCCACATTAGGAATTCCGACAACCATTATCTTTAGTGTTTTTCCAACCATGCCTTTATTTTGGCGTCTTTCTATAAGATCTGCCAAAACAGTATTAACCAGTGGAACAAATTTATTGAGTCCTTTGCCACTCTTACAGTCGCATGCAATCGCATGTATTCCGTTGTTTTTATAATGTTCAAGCCACATATTAGTGATATTATTATCTGCCATATCTGCTTTGTTTAGCATAATAATTCTAGGCTTATTTATAATCCATTTGTCCAGCTCAGGATTTCTTGAGCTTTGTGGAATTCTTGCATCCGTTAGCTCTAAAACTAAATCAACAAGCTTTAAGCTCTCTGCAATCAGTCTTCTAGTTTTAGCCATATGCCCTGGGAACCACTGTATGGACGGAATTTGTATCATAACCTCGTTATCCAACTATTCTCTTCCTCTCCTACTAAGCCAAATCTATCAATCGGGCTTATCCTTATCAATATTTCGCCGAAAATCTGATTTCGGTGAACTAAACCGATATCCTCAAATCTGCTGTCTTTTGAATAATTTCTATTATCACCCATCACAAAATAGTAACCCTCAGGGATAACTAGTGGATACTCTAACCCCTTGCCTTCTCCCACATAGGTTTTCTCTGCGATATAGGGTTCATCTAACTTCTCACCATCGACGAATACTTCGCCTGTTTCAAAGTCAAAATCTATTTCTTGACCGCCAACTGCGATAACTCTTTTTATTATCGGCGGATCGTTATCTATATTTACCACGACAATATCGCCATATTCTGGTGTGTAAAAAAGTGCGGTCGCTACTAATCTTTCTCCCTCTTCTAGGGTGGACATCATCGAGTCTCCTTGTACTTCAACTACTTTAAATAAGTACAACAGTATACATAAAGCAATACAGCAGCTAAACAAAATTGCCTCTATCCAATCAATAAATTCATCCAGAATTTTTTTGCTTTTATTCTGCTCCAAGTCAACATCCTCCGATACAATTTAGTATGTCATTTGCTGTGATAAAAAATAAAAAAAGGACAGTATAATACCGTCCTTTCCTACCCTAGTGTTAGCGCATTTTTTGTTTAACTTTAGCAGCTTTACCAACTCTGTCGCGTAAGTAGTAAAGTTTTCCTCTACGTACTCTACCTTCTCTAACGATTTCAACTTTTTCAACGTTAGGTGAGTGAATTGGGAATACTCTTTCGATACCACAACCGTGAGCCAAACGTCTCACTGTAAATGTTTCGTTGATACCGCCGTGTTTTTTAGCGATAACTGTTCCTTCAAAAACCTGAACTCTTGATTTTTCGCCCTCTTTAATTCTAACGTGAACTTTTACACTGTCACCCACGCTGAATACTGGCATTGCCTCTTTAAGGCTTGATTGGTTGATTAGTTTTAATGCGTCCATTTTCTTCCTCCAAATTTTCAGACATTCTTACTATTATAATAGCATTGGACTGCCCGCTTTAATATTATTCAATATTAATCCCCATGTTTACGGACTGTTAGCCCATAAAAAGGCATATTAAATGTTCTTATATAATATCACAAAAATATTTTCATTGCAAGTATTTTTTTACTGTTTTGACCAATTATTAATAATATCCATAAATTTAGTTGAAAATATTATCTTGTTTTGGTATAATTACTTGCATATAGCATAATATCACATTAATTATAGAAAGGCAATGGTAACTATGAATTTTACTACTACTTTGACCACTACCCCAAAAACAAAACCTGCTGATGAAACGCAATTAGGATTCGGAAAACTTTTCACCGACCACATGTTTATTATGGATTGGAGCGCTGAAAACGGTTGGCATAACGCTCAAATCACGCCTTATGCACCTATCGCACTTGATCCTTCTTGCTCGTGTCTTCATTACTCACAAACTGTATTTGAAGGCTTAAAAGCATATCGCGACGCAAATGGCGATATCAGATTATTCCGCCCAGAAGAAAATTTCAAGCGTCTTAACGACTCTAATCGTCGTATGTGTATTCCTGAAATCGACGAGGCTTTCGCTTTAGGAGCGCTAAAAGCGCTAGTAAAAGCAGATAGCGAATGGGTGCCGCATACTGACGGTACTTCTCTTTACATAAGACCTTTTGTGATTGCAACTGAGCCATTTTTAGGTGTACATCCATCTACTTCTTATAAATTCATCATAATCTTATCACCAGTTGGAGCATACTATGCTACTGGCCTAAACCCTGTTTCTATCAACGTTGAAACTAATTATGTTCGTGCAGTACGTGGTGGTACTGGTGAAGTTAAAGCTGGTGCAAACTACGCAATTTCGCTAAAAGCACAAAACGAAGCTGGTGCACAAGGATATTCACAAGTACTATGGCTTGACGGTGTTGAGCAAAAATATGTCGAAGAAGTTGGCGCGATGAACGTATTCTTTAAAATAGGCGACGAAATCGTTACTCCTGCTTTACATGGTAGCATTTTACCAGGTATCACAAGAAAATCTTCTATAGAAATCTTAAAATCATGGGGCTTAACTGTTACTGAAAGAAGAATTTCCATCGATGAACTTGCACAAGCGTACAAAAACGGTGAGCTTCTTGAAGCTTTCGGAACTGGTACTGCTGCGGTAGTTTCCCCAATTGGCGAGCTTTGCTATGACGGTAATGTTATGAAGCTAAGCGGTGGCAAAATTGGCGAAATATCACAAAAATTATATGATGAGCTAACTGGCATACAATGGGGCAAAATCGAAGATAAGTTCTCTTGGAGTGTAAAAATATAGTCTATGAATACAGTTTACATATACACTGACGGCGCGTGTAGTGGCAACCCTGGTCCTGGTGGCTGGGGAACCATACTTAAATCGGGCGAGCGCGAAAAGCACCTTAGCGGCGGAGAAGCTTCCACGACTAATAACCGCATGGAGCTCACTGCTGTTATAAAAGGATTGTCCGCTTTAAAAAGGCGTTGCAAAGTTATTGTCACTAGCGATTCCAAATATATTATCGATGCTGTGCAAAAAGGTTGGGCTTACAATTGGCGCAAAAACAATTGGATGCGCAACAAAAAGGATAAGGCGCTAAACCCCGATTTGTGGGCGGAGCTTTTAGACTTGATTGAGATGCACGAAGTCGAGTTTATTTGGGTAAAAGGTCATGCGGGACATCCCGAAAATGAGCTTTGCGACCAAATGGCTGTTGATGAGACAAAAAAATTTCTTTAAAGGTATTGCAATTCATTCTAAATTAGTATATAATGGGTGTATGCCCATTATATACTGTTTTTTTTGTATAAAAAAATAAAAAACAATCCAAAATATAACAGTATATATTTTGGAATTAATTTTGTCATATATGGTGTATTTTATTATAGAAAGAAGAATTATTATGCAAAAGACAATTTACGTTGACAATGCAGCAACAACTAAGATAAAGCCACAGGTACTTGAGGCTATGATGCCGTATTTAACCGAACATTACGGTAACCCTTCTAGCATTTACGCTTTTGGAAATAGCGCAAGACACGCACTGGATACTGCGCGTGATAGTGTTGCAAAAGCACTGGGGTGTACTGCTGGTGAAATCTATTTCACAGGCAACGGCACAGAGGCAGACAATTTTGCAATAAAAGCTGTGATGGAAAAGCAAAAGAGTAGATTTGGTAAAAACCATATCATCACTACAGTTTTTGAGCATCATGCTGTTTTGCACACTTGTGAATACATGGCTAGGAATGGATATGAAGTGACATATCTACCTGTTGATGAGAACGGATACGTTAGCGCTGAGCAAGTAAAAGAAGCTATCACTGACAAAACAGGACTTGTTACTATAATGTATGCTAATAACGAAATCGGCACTATCCAGCCTATAGCCGAAATCGGAGCAGTTTGCAAGGATAAAAAAGTTTTATTCCACACTGACGCTGTTCAAGCAATAGGAAATGTTGAGATTGACGTTAAGGCGCAAAACATTGACCTGCTCACATTGTCGGCTCATAAAATAAATGGCCCTAAAGGTGTTGGTGCACTATATATGCGCAAAGGTGTAGTTAGCGAAAACTTGCTACATGGTGGAGCGCAGGAAAAGAATAAACGTGCAGGCACTGAAAATGTTGCTGGAATTGTAGGACTAGGCGTTGCTATCGAACTAGCGACTGCTAACATAGCTGAGAAAACTGCAAAAATCGCAAAACTTCGTGATTATTTAATCGAGAATTTGCTAAAAATAAAAGCAACTAGATTAAACGGTGGCGCTATTCGACTTTGCGGTAACGCTAACTTCTCGTTTGAAGCTATCGAAGGCGAGGCACTATTACTGTTACTTGACATGAACGGAATCGCTGCTTCATCAGGTTCTGCGTGCACATCCGGCTCACTCGATCCATCACATGTTCTACTTTCAATTGGACTTCCTCATGCGATTGCACATGGTTCACTTAGGATTTCGATTAATGAAGACAATACAATGGAAGAGATGGATTTTATCATAGAAAAACTTCCTGAAATAGTGGACAGGCTCAGAATGATGTCCCCTATTTGGAATGGTTAATTATATTTGTTGCCTGTAATGGCAGATTGGAGATAGAATATTATGTATACTCAAAAGGTTATGGATCATTTTTATTCACCTAGAAATGTTGGGGAGCTTCCTGACGCTGACGGTGTAGGAGAAGTTGGTAACGCTAAATGTGGTGATATCATGAGAATGTATATTAAAGTTACAGGTGATGTTATCACTGATGTTTCTTTCAAAACTTTCGGTTGTGGTGCCGCTGTTGCAACTAGCTCTATTGCTACTGAAATGATAAAAGGTAAAAAAATCGAGGATGCACTAAAACTTACTAACAGTGCTGTAGTCGAAGCATTAGAAGGATTACCTCCTGCAAAAATTCACTGCTCTGTTTTGGCTGAGCAAGCGATTAAAGCTGCGATTTCCGATTATTATACAAGACTTGGGATTGACCCTGTACCGATTGTAGGTGTGATAGTAGATGCTGAAGAATTACACCACTAAGAAAAAAGTCATGGTTGCGCTAAGCGGCGGAGTTGATAGCTCTGTCTGTGTTCATCTCCTCAGAGAGCGAGGATATGATGTAGCAGCAGTAGTACTTAGAATGTCACCCGAGCATGGCAACACTGTAAATGATGCAAGAATTGTCGCAGAAAAATTTGGCATACCATTTTTTGTTAAAGATATGTGGGATGTTTTTAAAGTGAATGTCGTGGACTATTTTGCAAACGAGTATCAAACTGGTAAAACACCAAACCCATGTATTGTCTGTAATCCACTAGTCAAGTTTAAGGCACTTATTGAATGCGCAGACGAGCATGGATATGATTATATCGCTACAGGTCATTATGCGAGAGTTATCAATAAAAATGATAACTACTTCCTATGTAAGAGCGAGTTTGAGAAAAAAGATCAAACATATATGCTTTATCGCTTAAAACAAGATGTGCTAAGCAGACTGCTTTTGCCAATCGGTGAATTTGAGAAAACTCGTGTTAGAGAAATTGCGACCGAGCTAAATTTGCCATCTGCAGCAAAACCTGATAGTCAGGATATCTGTTTTATCCCAGATAATGATTATGTTTCTTACTTATCTTCAATAGGGGTATCAAGTGCCACGGGGGATTTTATCTCGCCAGAGGGCAATGTCTGTGGTAAACACAAAGGCATCATTAACTACACTGTAGGCCAGCGCAAACATTTGGGTATTGCATTAGGACAACCTGTGTTTGTTAGCGAAATTGATGCACAAAACAATACCGTGCGCTTAAGTTACGCTTCTGATAATAAGTTTAAATCCGCAGTTATAGGCGATACTAGCTTTGTCTGTGATATGACTAGCAAAACTGAGTTTACTGCGTGGGTAAAAATTCGCTCAACCGCAAAACCATGTCCTGCAAAAGTGACTTTACTCGAGGGGGATAACGCTTTAATCGAGTTTTCCGAAGAGTTAAACGCTGTCGCTAAAGGGCAGTCCATTGTTATATACGATGAAGATAGCACTGTGCTAGGTGGAGGTTTTATCTCACAAGTGCACAAAACTAAATAAAAAGTATAGAAATTTTAATAAATTAATGGTATAATGATGTGTAGTCATTATACCATTAATTATTGTGAGGATTTAGCTGTGAAGGAATATATCTCAAATTCCAGTAAGGAAACTGAACAAATAGCATATGAATTCGCAAAAACATTGCGCTCAGGCGATGTAGTTGCCTTTGTTGGCGGACTCGGTGCGGGTAAAACTGCATTTGTGCGCGGAGTTGGAGCGGCTTTGTCGGTGCGCGACGAAATCTCCTCCCCTACCTTTGCGATTGTGCATGTATACAGGGGTGAGACTACTCTGGTGCATTTTGATATGTACCGCATAGACTCGGTCGAGGATTTATATTCATGTGGATATTTTGATTATCTTGAAGACGATGTTATCACAGTAATCGAGTGGAGTGAGAATATTTGGAATGTGCTCCCCGATAACTGCATTTACATCAAAATTGAAGTTTTAAACGACAATGAGCGCAAAATTATAATAAGTCAAAGAGGGCAAAAATTATGATAATACTCGCGATGGACACAGGAAGCAAAACCTCAAGCGTCGCTTTGTTACAAGACGGCAAACTATTAGGTGAAATCAATCTTAATATGAATATAGTTCACTCGCAAACCATCATGCCTATGTGTAAAGATTTACTTAAAACTTGCAAGCATGATATTTCTGACGTGGACGTTTTCGCAGTTGCAAACGGCCCTGGGTCTTTCACTGGACTTAGGATTGGAATTTCTGCGATAAAAGGCATGGCTTTTGCACAAAACAAGCCATGTGTAGCAGTTTCTTCGCTAGAAGCATTAGCTTATAATCTCATCGATTTTGATGGTGTAATTTGCGCGGTTATGGACGCAAGGCGCGATCAAGTGTATAACGCACTATTTTCGTGCGAGAATAATAAAATCACACGCGTTTGCGACGACAGAGCGCTTAGTATTAGCGATTTGGCAGAGGAGCTTAAAATTTTAAAAGAAAAAATAATTTTTGTTGGCGATGGTGCAGATTTGTGCTATAATAAGATTAAAGCGAATAACATAACCCTTGCATATGCTCACAATAAAAATCAAAGAGCAGCTAGTGTTGGAATTATCGCTTATGACAAAGCCACAGCTGGTGAAGTTATTACCACAGGCGAGCTTGAAGCTAAGTATCTGCGCTTACCACAAGCTGAGCGCGAACTAATAAAAAGGCAGGATAGTTTAAAAATTTCGGAGGAACAAAAATGATAGCAATTGGTTGTGACCATGGTGGAATTGTACTCAAAGGTCATATTATGCAGTATTTAACAGAAGCTGGTATCCCATACAAAGATTTTGGGACAAGCGAAGGTGTGCCATGCGATTACCCTGACATGGCAAAAACAGTTTGCGACGCTGTTGCAAGCGGCGAGTGCGACAAAGCAGTATTAATCTGTGGCACGGGGATAGGAATTTGCATGAGTGCAAATAAAATAAAAGGAATTAGAGCAGCAGTTTGTCACGACTGTTTTTCTGCGAAATTCACACGATTACACAACGATGCAAACGTAATTTGCTTTGGTGAGCGCGTAATAGGCGCTGGACATGCTATAGAAAACTTAAAGCTTTTCTTGTCCACTGAATTCGAAGGTGGAAGACACGCAAGACGCGTAGATAAAATCATGAGCTTAGAAAAATAATTGTATATTAGCGTTATTGCGCTGAAAATATTGATTTGCCGAAAAAGGCGGAATGGAGAAAATTATTATGAATAATAACACCTTTATTTTGGATCACCCACTAATCCAACACAAAATTTCACTACTAAGAGATAAAAGCACAGGTTCTAAGGAGTTTAGAGAATTAGTATCAGAAATCGCTATGCTAATGTGCTACGAGTCCACAAGGGACCTTCCTTTAAAAGAAGTATTAATAGAGACTCCTGTTGCAATGGCTAAAACTAAAGTTATCGCTGGTAATAAACTTGCGTTTGTTCCAATACTACGTGCTGGTCTTGGAATGGTTGAGGGCGTACTAAGACTTGTTCCAGCTGCAAAAGTTGGTCACATCGGTATCTACCGTGACCCTGATACTAAAAAAGCAGTCGAGTACTATGCTAAGCTGCCTAGCGACATCGATAAAAGAGAAGTAGTAGTTTTAGACCCAATGCTTGCTACAGGCGTTTCAGCAATCGATGCTATCGACCAAATCAAGAAAAAAGGTGCTGTAAATATCAAGTTTATGTGTATCATTGCTGCTCCAGAAGGACTAAAAGCGCTGACTGACGCTCATCCTGATGTAAAAATTTACTGTGCTGTGTTAGACGAATGTTTAAACGACCATGCATACATAGTACCAGGACTTGGCGATGCTGGCGACAGAATTTTTGGTACTAAATAAGATAGCAAACAATATTGAAAAAAATAAAGTCAGCGTTTTCACGCTGACTTTATTAAAATAAGTAAAATCTGTCAATATTATTTTAAGGGATAAATCATACCAAGTTAAGCAATGAGGTAAAATAAAAAAACGCCTCGATTTCTCGAAACGTTTTTTTCTGGTGAGCCACCGGAGACTCGAACTCCGGACCCTTTGATTAAAAGTCAAATGCTCTGCCAACTGAGCTAGTGGCTCTCACAAATATTTAGCGCTACTAAACTTAAGTTTTTGTTCTCTCGTTTGAGCGCTTAATCATTATATCAAATAGGTTTGACTATGTCAACAGTTTTTATGCATTTTCTTAAAAAAATCCTATTTGCGACAATTTTTATAAATAATTACCCCCTTAAAATATTTATATTACATAAAAAAATGCATTTAAATGCAGAAAAACACCAAAGTTATTTCTTAGAAATTATAAGTGAGGAACAATTAAATGAAACTAGATAAAATAATAAGCGATATAAAAAATGAAAATTTACCCCTACGAAAGATCTTGCTCGTCATCACTTTAGGCACAATCATTGTATACTCTATATTCAATTTTGATAGCGTAATAACCCTTTTGACCAGTACGATTACGGTGCTAAGTCCGTTTATAACAGGATTTGCCATCGCATTTATACTAAATATTTTCGTAAATTTATTCGAAAGAAAGATATTCAAATTCCTTATTAAGGAACCTTCAGATGTGTGGAAAAAATTACAGCGACCACTCACGATTTTGCTATCGTTTTTAATTGTGCTCGTAATACTCACAACTTTAGTCCTTCTCATCATACCAGAAGTAGTTGCATCTGTAAGGACATTAAGTGAAAATGCCCCGATTTTCATAGAGGAAACTATTACAAATGCGTGGTCTTTTTTGGAGTCATTAAATTTAGATTTGCAATTATTGGAGCAACTAAACCTCGATTGGGGGGGCATTGTGAGCACCGTGACTTCACAAGTCACTACACTATCCGAGATTTTCTTAAACTCACTGCTTGACACTGCGTTCTCCTTCACTTCAAGCTTAGTAAATGTTTTTATCGCCATTATCATAGCAATCTACATGCTCTCAGCTAAAGAAAAATTAACTAGCCAAGCAAAATCAATTTTGAACGCTTTCTTCAACCCCAAAAATGCTGATAATATCAGTAAAATCGCTTCGCTATCAAATTCGATTTTTTCAAAATTCGTTTCAGGTCAGCTCACAGAAGGTGCGATTTTAGGGCTGCTTTGCTACATCGGAATGAGCATTTTTGGTTTCGATTATGCACCACTAATCAGCTTTGTCATCGGCCTAACTTCCCTAGTGCCAATGGTCGGCGCATACATCGGTGGTGCACTTGGTGCATTTTTACTACTTTTAGCAAACCCTATGGACGCATTATGGTTCGTAATATTCTTAGTAGTTTTGCAACAATTAGAAGGAAATCTAATCTATCCTCGTGTAGTAGGCGGTTCTGTAGGTTTGCCTGCAATTTGGGTAATGTTTGCAATCATCGTTGGCGGTAATCTCTTCGGTATCATCGGCGCTTTGTTGGGCGTTCCAATTTGCTCAATAGCTTATACTTTAATCAGAGAAGAAACTAAAAAACGCCTTAAAAAGAGGGACGTAATCAAAGAGCATGAAGAAAAAATAAGCTCATTTAGAACATAGGTCTAATATACATTTTCAGTTGCTCCACTATCGTAAAACTCATATTAATCTTAGCAAATTACAAGAGTTTTTGTTGAAAATAATGAAATACGTTAATTTTATATCAAAAAATGTTACTACTATGTAAAATTACATTTTAACTCTTTACATTATGTCGTAAAAGTGATATTATATACTGTAGTGGATAAATAAATTCATGTTTACAAAATAGGAGGAAAATTTCATGGCAAGAAAAATGAAAACTATGGATGGTAACACGGCTGCCGCTCACGTCTCGTATGCATTTACTGACGTTGCTGCAATCTACCCTATCACTCCATCGTCAAACATGGCCGAATTTACTGACAAATGGTCGGCTGAAGGCAAAAAAAACATTTTCGGACAAGAAGTTAAAGTTGTTGAAATGCAATCAGAAGCTGGTGCAGCAGGTACTGTTCACGGTTCGCTTGCAGCTGGTGCTTTAACTACTACTTACACAGCATCACAAGGGCTTTTACTTATGATCCCAAACATGTACAAAATCGCAGGTGAGCTTTTACCTGGAGTTATCAATGTTTCTGCTAGAGCTGTTGCTTCGCACGCATTGTCAATCTTCGGCGATCACTCTGATATTTATGCATGTCGTCAAACTGGTTTTGCGATGCTTGCATCTACAAACCCACAAGAAGTTATGGACCTTGGAGCAGTTGCTCACTTAGCAGCTATCAAAGGTAGAGTTCCTTTCGTACATTTCTTTGACGGATTTAGAACTTCTCACGAACTTCAAAAAATCGAACAATGGAGCGACGAAGATTTAGCTGATATGACTGATTTCGAAGCTATCGATGCTTTCCGTCGTAGAGCACTTAACCCAGAACACCCAGTTCAAAGAGGTACTGCTCAAAACCCAGATATTTTCTTCCAATCAAGAGAAGCTTCAAACAAATTTTACGAAGCAGTTCCTGCAATTGCACAAGAGTATATGGATAAAGTTAATGCTAAAATTGGTACTGACTACAAATTATTCAACTACTATGGTGCTGCTGATGCTACTCACGTAGTTATCGCTATGGGTTCTGTATGTGATACTATTGAAGAAACAATCGATTACTTAAATGCTAACGGAGGCAAATACGGTTTAGTTAAAGTTAGACTTTTCAGACCTTTCTCTGCTGAACATTTAGTTAATACTATCCCTGAATCAGCTACTCAAATCACTGTTTTAGACAGAACTAAAGAACCTGGTTCACAAGGCGAACCTTTATACTTGGACGTTGTTGGTGCTCTTAGAGATACTAAATTCCACAACACTCCAATCTTCGCAGGTCGTTACGGTCTTGGTTCAAAAGACACTACTCCTGCTCAAATCATCGCTGTATACAAAAATGCAGAGAAGAAAAAATTCACAGTTGGTATCACAGATGACGTTACTTACTTATCACTTGATATCACTGAAAATCCAGATACTACTCCTGAAGGAATTACAAGCTGTAAATTCTGGGGTCTTGGTGCAGACGGTACTGTTGGAGCTAACAAAAACTCCATCAAAATCATCGGTGACCACACTGACATGAACGCTCAAGCTTACTTCTCATATGACTCCAAAAAATCAGGCGGTATCACTGTTTCTCACTTAAGATTTGGTAACTCAAAAATTAAATCTACTTACCTAATCAACAAAGCTGACTTTGTAGCATGTCATAATCCTTCATATGTTTGGAAATACGACATGGTATCTGACCTAAAACCAGGTGGAACATTCCTACTTAACTGTGGATGGACTACTGAAGAGCTAGAAGAAGCATTACCTGGTCAACTTAAAAAATACATCGCAGATAACAACATTAAATTCTACACAATCGACGGCGTAAGCATCGGTAAAGAAATCGGTCTTGGCGGTAGAATTAATACAGTACTACAATCTGCTTTCTTTAAACTTGCTAACATCATCCCTGCTGACGATGCTATCCAATACATGAAAGATGCAGCTACTGCTTCTTATGGACGCAAAGGTGAAGCTATCGTTAAAATGAACCACGAAGCTATCGACCGTGGCGCTCAAGTTACTGAAGTTGCTGTTCCTGAGTCATGGAAAAACGCAGCAGAAGTTTCACTTTACGCTAAAGCAGAAGGTGAAAACGCTGATCTAGTTAAATACATTGATGAAATCCTAATGCCAGTTGGTGCACAACAAGGTGACAAACTTCCTGTTTCTACTTTCATAGACAGAGCTGATGGTACTGTTCCACTAGGTTCTTCTGCTTTTGAAAAACGTGGTATCGCTGTTGACGTTCCATGTTGGGAAACAGAAAACTGTATCCAATGTAATTTCTGTGCTTATGTTTGTCCTCATGCATCAATCCGTCCTGTTGTTATGACAGAAGAAGAAGCTAAAGCTGCTCCTGCTGACATGAAAATGATGGATATGACTGGTATGCCTGGCATGAAATTTGCTATGACTGTTTCTGTTATGGACTGTACTGGTTGTGGATCATGTGCTAACATCTGCCCAGGTAAAAAAGGTGCTAAAGCTCTAGAAATGAAAGCTTTAGAAAGCCAAACTGCTGAACAAGATATCTTCGCTTACGGTTTTGATATCGAAGAAAAAGCAGAAGTTAACGCTAAATTTAAACTAACTACTGTTAAAGGTAGCCAATTTAAACAACCTCTACTTGAGTTCTCTGGCGCTTGCGCTGGCTGTGGAGAAACTCCATACGCTAAACTTGCAACTCAACTTTACGGTGACAGAATGTACATCGCAAATGCTACTGGTTGTTCATCAATCTGGGGTGGTTCTTCACCTTCAACTCCTTACACTGTTAACAAATCAGGTTTCGGTCCTGCTTGGGCTAACTCCCTATTTGAAGACAATGCTGAGTACGGTTTTGGTATGTTCCTAGCACAAGATGCTCTAAGAACTAAACTAATCGACAAAGTTAAAGCTATCGTTGAAGCTGGAACATGCACTAGCGTGTTAGATTCAGCTAATGAATACCTAGAAACAATCTTCGATGGCGCTGCTAACAAAGTTGCTACTGCTAAATTAGTTGCTGACCTTGAAGCATGCGGATGCGAATGCGGCAAAGCTATTCTTGCTGACAAAGACTTCCTATGCAAAAAATCCATTTGGATTTTAGGTGGTGACGGTTGGGCTTACGACATCGGTTTCGGTGGTCTTGACCACGTTATCGCTTCTGGCGAAGACGTAAACATCCTTGTATTTGATACAGAAGTTTACTCAAACACAGGCGGACAAGCTTCAAAAGCTACTCCTGTTGGTGCTATTGCACAATTCGCTGCTGCTGGTAAAGAAATCATGAAAAAAGACCTAGCACAAATCGCTATGAGCTACGGCTACGTTTACGTTGCTCAAGTTTCACAAGGTGCTGATTACAACCAATGCATGAAAGCGTTCATCGAAGCTGAAAGCTACCATGGACCTTCAATCATCATTGCTTACGCTCCTTGTATCAACCACGGTATTAAAGGTGGCATGAGCCAAGCTCAAACAGAAGAAAAACGCGCTGTTGAAGCTGGTTACTGGCACAACTTCCGCTTTGACCCACGTCTAGCTCTAGATGGCAAAAATCCATTCCAATTGGATTCAAAAGCTCCTACTGCTGACTACACTGAGTTTGTAAAAAGCGAAGTTAGATACTCATCACTACTACGCGCTAATCCAGATAGAGCAAATGCTTTATTTGCAAAAGCTGCTAAAGGTGCTGCTGAGAAATATGAAAAACTTGCTAAATTGGCAGGTAAATAATTAACCTAATTTTAAAACCTCTGCCAATTATTTGGTAGAGGTTTTAATTATTATATATTTGGGAGGCATTATTATGGAAATAAAAATCAACCACACGTACAAAGTAGAAAAAAAGGTAACAGAAAATTTGCTTGCATGCGCAGTTGGCAGTGGCGATGTTGCTGTTTTCGCAACACCAATGATGATTGCTTTAATGGAAGAGAGTGCTAGCAAAGGTTTAGGCGAATTTTTAGAAGATGGACAAACAAGCGTTGGCATCAGCATTTCAAGTAGCCATGTAGCAGCTACACCTTGTGGCATGGGAGTTTACTCTATCGCGAAAATTGTAAATGTTGAAGGAAAAAAAGTTAGTTTTCAGATTGAAGCATACGACGACGTTGGCTTAATCGGTTCAGCAACACACGAACGCTTTATTGTAGATAAGTCAAAATTCGAGGAAAAAGCGCAAACTCGTGCATAAATGCGCATAAGCGAGGGTGGAATGAGCAAGTTATTAAGCCAAGAGGCAAGGCTAATTATAAGCGCAATGAAAACTGCGGGATATGAAATTTTTCCCGTAGGTGGTTTTGTGCGCGACTTTTTATTAGGGCTTCCCTGCAAAGATGTGGACTTTACGACAAATGCGACTACTACACAAATCATTGAGGTTTTTAGTGAATATAAAACTGTGACTATTGGCGAACGATATGGTACTATAGGTGTCATTGTCAATGCGCAATTATTCGAAATTACTACTTACCGCACAGATGGTGAGTACAGCGACAATAGGCATCCGGAAACTGTAGTTTTCAGCAGTAGTTTACCGGAAGATTTAAGGCGACGCGACTTTACAATTAATGCAATGGCGTATGATAACGGGAATATTATCGACTTTTTTGGCGGTAGTGAAGACATAAAACAAAAGCAAATTAGGACAGTCGGAGATGCAAATTTGCGATTTAGAGAAGATGCACTTAGGATACTGCGTGCACTTAGGTTTGCAGCAACCTTGAATTTTACTATTGAGGAAAAAACTAAGCTTGCGATGCTTAAAAATGCAAATTTACTTAGGACGATTTCATCTGAGCGAATTCGCGATGAATTAGTAAAGATACTGCTTTCAAGTTCTTTTTTACGTGTTTTTATGGAATTTACTGATATATTTTGTGTGTTTATGCCCGAAATTGCTCATATGCAAGGGTTTCAGCAAAATACAAAGTATCATGTTTATGATGTTTACGAGCACACAGCTCATGTGGTAGCTAACTCCCCTGCAATTTTGACTATACGACTGGCAGCGCTTTTCCACGATATTGGCAAGCCACATACCTACACACAAGACGTCAATGGTGTCGGCCACTTTAAGGGGCACGCCAAAAAGAGTGTATTAATTGCAAAGGAAATGTTAAATAAGCTCCGCTTTGAGAAAAAAATTATTCGCGAGGTTTTGCTTTTAGTTGAGTACCACGATGTAAAAATTACTTGCGATAAACCAGCTGTAAAGCGTGCATTAAACAGGCTGACACCCCCACTTTTTTTCGATTTAATCGAACTTAAAAAAGCTGATTTGCTCGGTAAGAACCCCGAGTATTTTTCGCGTGTCAGTAATATCGATGAAATTAAAGATACTGCTGTGAAAATCATCGAAAGCGGTGAGTGCTATTCCCTATCCCAACTTGCAATAAGTGGATCTGATTTAACTCGTATGGGGATTTCTGGCGAAAAAGTAGGTGTAAATTTGCATGAAGCTTTAAATTTAGTTATTGATGAGCGTGTCGAAAATGAAAAAAATAAAATTTTGTCAGAAATCTGCAATTTTTTATAAATACCTATTGACAAATCAAAATAGTCAGTGTATAATAATATAGTTGTTTTAAATAATTTTTCGGGATGTAGCTCAGTTTGGTAGAGTGCTTGGTTTGGGACCAAGATGCCGCAGGTTCGAGTCCTGTCATCCCGACCA
>CAYJII010000025.1:0-36380 GCA_964370225.1 uncultured Oscillospiraceae bacterium
GAAAACCAGTGATCCTGCAAGGGACCGTGGGTTCGAATCCCACCCTCTCCGCCAACGGATTATATCCGACGGAGATGCCGCACTCGTTTTCACGAGTGCGGGATTTTCATTTTTAGATATAAATCCGATTAACATAATAATTTTAGAAACGTAACCATGGAGAAGTACTCAAGTTGGTGACGAGGCGCCCCTGCTAAGGGCGTAGGCTGGGTAACCGGTGCGGGAGTTCGAGTCTCCCCTTCTCCGCCAAAAAATCCTTGAATTTTATATTCAAGGATTTTTTTTGTAAAATTATAAATGGATAGTAATTAAGAGTTTTGATATATATTTGCCATGTGTGGCTTTTTGTTCAGTGGGAATAAAATATTATGGTGTGCCAGACAAAACGGAAACATGACTAATAAATAATCCTACGAATTATTTATTAAGTAAGTGGAAAAGAGATGAGTTTTTTTGTATCAGCCCCCTGTTATAATCAATGTTTTTCTACTGCTAAAACTGCTTTTTTACAAGTAGATATTGCGAATGTGGATATTAGCAATACAAAAAGCCCACTTATGAATATGATGAGTGATGGATGTATGTTTTGATTGTCGAAAAGCATTCCATAAATTACCTGACCTGATGGGTCAGCAAATCCGACGAGAATAGTTACACAAGACATTATTTTGCCAAGCATATTTGGCGGACTAATCCGCTGTATAAATGAGTGCATAAGAATATATATCATTGTGTTTGATATCATTAGTATGAACAAGGTAGCGCATAAAGCAAAAAATGCCGATACGCCAGTGAATAGGTATAGCGATAAACTCATTAATAATAAGACTATCCCCGATGCGATATAAATATAACCACTGCGCGCAAAAGTGAGAATTTTCGAAAAATTCCATAATATTGCGCCCGCTACGAGAGATGCACAACTGATGACACCGCTAGAGATGCCGTAATATTGCGAGGGAAGGTCAAGGTAGATGTTTACGATATATGGGAGTCCTATCGTGACGATTGAGGTAATAGACATTGCTGCGAGAGCCGCAAATAGCATAAAGCGGAACAAATATTTATTGTGGTGTATTAAAAACCTAAAGCTCTGCTTAACCGAGAAGCTTTCATTTTCATCTTCGTGATGTGGATTTAAGCTTTTGCGCGGTATTTTCATAAAGCATTCGATTATTGCACATAACAAAAATGTTATACCACCTATATATAGAATATGCTCTACTTCCATGAAGCTATATAGTATCCCTGCAAAAACAGGACCTAATATACTAGCGACAGAATTCACGCCTGAGGTGAGTGAGTTTGCTTTTACTAGATAGTCTGGTTTTACTAAAAATACTAGTGAAGAGCTTACGCAGGGTGAGTATATAGAAAAAATTATTGCAAATAGAAATTTGACAATTCCTATTATTAAAACTGCACCGAAACGCTCAAAGCCAATTATAGCTATACAAAAAATTATTGTTGCAGTGATAAAATCTAATGTCACCATGATTTTTTTCTTTGATATTTTGTCTGCTAACATCCCACCAATTGGACCCGATATCGCCCAGGGGATGGCACTGATTGCAGTAATAAATGCAAAAGTAGACGCAGAGCCTGTTTCCTCTAGCACATACAGACTTAGTACAAACGACACTATGCAGTTGCCAAAAATTGAAATTACCTGTCCGAATACTAATATAACAAAATGTATAGAGTATGGTCTATCTTTTGTCATTTTTGCACCTCCTATGCTGTTGATTTTTTGATGTAGCTATAGTATACTATAATCAGATAAACAATACAATAGTCAATATTTATACGAATGTATAAAAATAGACAGTTGTGTATAAATAGTATAGAAAGGGTGACTTTATGGCGAATAGGAGAACGCAAAAAACGAAACGAGAGATAAAGGGAGCTTTTTTAGCGCTCTTGAGTAAAAACAGTTTAGAAAAAGTAAAAGTGACCGAGATAATTGAGTTAGCAGAAGTTAGTCGAGCGACGTTTTATTTGCACTTTGAAGATATCTATGCAGTTTACGATAGTGTAAAAGAAGATATATTAAATGAGTTTTCTAATATACTCATAAAAGAGAAGAGTATCAATTCAAAAGAATTTATGCTTGAAAAAATAAAGTTTTGTGTGGATTTTACGAGCGTGAATAAGCATACCTTGGGGTTAATGATTAATAATGGGAATTTGCTAAGCGAAGTCCATAAGCATATATTTAGCTTGCTTTTGGATGAGTTTTATCCACAAGAACAACCCGATTTTGGCAAAATTGAAGTGAATTTTGTGCTGTGGGGGATTAGCGGTACTATTATAGACTGGTTGACAAATAAACTTGATGTGAGCGAAGAAACTCTTATTGAAACAATAATGTATTCTATATCGAGATTTGTAGAATTTGAGGATTAATTTACATAACCCCCCCACAGACTATTATAAGGTCTGTGGGGGGGTTACTTCGTTTCATGCAAAAATCCAATAAATTAAAATCTACTTAATCTATTATAGTTAGCATAAAATTGCAGACATCGTCGCCGTCACCAATAGTTTTTGTTCTACCCCAAGCTAGTTTGGGGTGCATGTTGCCATAAATTATGTCATCACCCCTACAAAAAGCTTTAGTTATCTCTGGATAACCATATTTTTTGCAGATTTCACTGTAAGGGCATTTTGTCATATCAAAATGCATTTTATTATTAGATATTTCATAAAACACAGCATCAAAATTTTGTTTAATACCAAATTTTTTCTTCGTCATATTTCCAAACATCTTTGGCATCTTTTTATAAATGAAAGGTATTTTCATTATTTTTCGTACAATGTTTGAGGCATAGTTGCTCCTAAATTCGATGAAAGAAAACATAAAATCTAGTGCAGCTTCTCTACTTATCCCATGTGAGATTTGCGCATCGATTACTGAGATGCATGGGTAGATTTTTACATGAGTATGTGCATGCATCGCTTTAGGTTCAGTAATGTTTTTTGCACAAAGCTCGTCAAAGCGTTTTTTTGCCGAAGTAGAAATAGCCTCACCTTTTTGCTCGCCATACTGTTTTATTAAATGGATTTTTGCCTGTGCTAAAAACTGATTTTTTGCCATAGTAACCATCCTTTTTTTAAGATAAGACCCAGTTTGCGCTTTCTGTTTGAAGTCTTATCATATTTTCATAATCCGCAGATTTTTTTAGCAATTCGCTATGTGTACCTTCTGCAGATACTTTACCTTCCTTGAGTAGCACAATTTTATCAGCACCCGCGATAGTTCTCATTCTATGTGCGATAACGATAACGGTCTTATTTTTAGTCAGCCTTGAAATTGCGCCTTGAACTTGGCTTTCGTTTTGGATGTCAAGTGAAGATGTAGCCTCATCAAGCAAAACGATTGGAGCATCTTTTAATAGTGCTCTTGCTATGGATAGACGCTGTCTTTCTCCGCCAGATAGCTTTGAGCCATTTTCACCTATTAAGGTATCATATCCCTGTGGCAAACTTGTAATAAAGCTGTGGCAGTTTGCATTTTTTGCTGCAGCAATAACTTCGTCATCACTGGCACCCTTTCTACCAATTCTGATGTTTTCCATTACAGTATTATTAAATAATGTGACATCCTGAAACACGATTGAAATTTCCTTGAGTAAAGTTTCGGGTTCGATTTTATTTACATCTTCACGCCCAATGTGAATGCTACCTTTGGTGACATCCCAAAATCTTGCTGCCAGCTTAATTGCAGTGGATTTACCTCCACCTGATGGACCAACAAGTGCAGTGACTTCACCTTGTTTTGCAGTGAATGAAACACCATCTAAAACAGTTTCACTTGTATCATAGCTAAAGCTTACATTGTCAAAGTTAATGTCGTAGCCTATGGGAGATATCACATCTCTACCATTTTGAATTTTTGTGTTTTCAAACTCTTTCATACGCTCAACGCTTTTTAAAGAAATAAATATCTCAGCAAGGTTTACTAATGCACCTGCAAGTGGATCATATATTCTTGAAGCTATCATCAAAAATACTAGGAAAGTAAGTAGGTTCACCTCTCCACTAGCGAGAAGGGATACACCCACGATCATAGTAGTAGCGATACCTAACTTTAAAATCATTTGTGATAGATTAACAAATGTTCCTGTTACAAACTCAGCTTTAATACTAGCCTTTTCATGATTATCAAAATGTGTATCCATAATATCAAGATGTGCTTGCTCACGGTTATTTGCCTTTATATCTTTAACATTCTCAAGGCATTCTTGAATTTTATCTATGTATGTAAGCGTTACTGCTTTTTGCTTAACTAAGAATTTATCCTGTAGTTTTTTACTTGCTATGCAAAGTAAAAATGATACTGGGATTACCCAAGTGAGTGATAAAGCTAGTCTAAAGTCGAAAATAAACATCCCAAGCCCCATGATAATTGTAGAAATTATTGAGCCTATAAAGTTTGGGATAAAATGCGAGAATGCATTTTCCATCATGGCAACATCGGTTAATAAAGTTGTTGTAAGATCGGATAAATCTTTCTTGCCAAAGAATGAGAGTGGCAATTTTCTGAGTGTTTCAGCTAGTGAAATTCTCATGTTTGCACTTTCGTCATACGCTGAGATAAAGCAAAAATTATACTGGAAATAATATAGTACACAGAGTAGTAAAAATATGAAAATGGCGTATCCGATATATAGTAGTGCAGTGTAAACAGGAGCTGCTCCTTCTAAAATAGGGAGTAATGTGTCTTGTATGTAGTAAAAAGAAATTCCGCTTACTGCCATGATTGCTATATTTATCACAACAGTAATAGCGCTAGCTTTTAATAATTCACTCGCACCAAGCTCTGTAAGAGCAAAAGTTTTACGTATAAAATTTTTCATTATGCAATTACCTCGCTTTCTTTCCAAATAAATGCACTTTGGTATTCGTCCCACATTTGGGAGTACAATCCTTTTTTAAGCACTAGCTCATCATGAGTACCTTGCTCTGCGACTTTCCCCTCAGCTATTACATAGATTAAATCAGCTTTTTTTATGGTTGAGAGTCTATGTGCAATCATAAGCACAGTTTTTCCTTTGGTAAGCTCGCTCATTGCAAGCTGGATTTGATGCTCGTTTTCTGGGTCTGCAAAAGCAGTAGCTTCATCAAGTAAAATGATAGGAGCATCTCGCAAAATCGCCCTAGCAAGAGCAATTCTTTGCGCTTCACCACCAGAAAGATACACGCCTTTTGTGCCATAAACAGTGTCTAGCCCGTTTGGAAGCTTTGCGATAATATCATCGCATCGCGCTGCTTTTAGTGCAGCATTAACTTCCTCAGTAGTAGCATCGGGTTTCCCTTCACGCAGATTATCCAGTATGCTTGCTTTATATAGGTTTGTATTTTGGAATACAAATGATATGTTTTTCATAAGCTCTTCTTCGCTCAAATCACGCACATCGACTCCGCCGATTTTTACAAAACCACTTTCCACATCCCAAAAGCGGGGGATAAGTGTAGCGAGCGTTGTTTTGCCACCGCCAGATGGACCGACAAAGCCCACAGTTTGTCCTTGTGCTATCGAAATACTTACGTTATCCACAGCTTTTTTTTCGGAGTTTGGATATGTAAAAGAAATATCCTGCATCAAAATATCAGAATTTTGCAGAGTTTTATTACCAGTTGCTTTCTTAAGTGGTTTCTCATCTAATAAACTCTCAATGCGTGAAACAGCATCTGCTGCCATCATGCTGTGTTGGCTAACCCACATAATTTTCATAAGCATGAGTGAGCAGGTAGGAGTAAATATGAGGTAAAAGAAAAAACTCATGAAAAAGTCTACCATATTACTTTGCCCACTAAAGAAAAACACAGAACTTAGTACTAAAAATATCGGAGTGCTCGCTAAAAACACCTGAAATAGTGTCATAGGCATTCTCATGCGGTAAGAGTAAGCGGAAACATATTTTCTATACGTTTGGATAACTCCATGAAAACGCTCGAAAGAAAATACGCTCTGATTAAAGGTTTTAACAACAGGTATTCCTCGAACGTATTCGGTAGCCTCGTTATTCATGTTTTCGAGAGCACTCTGGTACGTCTTTATTCTTTCAGGTTGATCTTTGCCCATGCCGGACATCATTGAAGCAGCAGCAAAAACTAGTGGTATTAAGCTAATAAGCCCAAGTCGCCAGTCGAATACAAATAGTATCACTAGTACTGCTATTGGTGTGACAAATGCACCGACTAAATCGGGAAGCTGATGTGCAAGGTAGGTTTCAGTCGCAGAAGCACTGTCGTTTATAATCCTGCGAAGCTTGCCACTTCCGTTGCTTGAAAAAAAGCCCAGTGGCAATTTCATGATATGTTTTAGTGCTCTCTTGCGCATGTTTGTAGCAATGCGGTATGCAGCAATATGTGTGCACATCAGCGCAATTAGGTAAATGATTACTGCGCCTAATGCAGAGCCCACAGCGAGCCATGCGTTTCGTGTAATGCTTTCAGTTAGGGTGATGTTTGGGTAAGCTGAGATTATTACTTTTACACCCAGCCAAATGAAAATGATGGGGAAGAGCGTCATAACTGCGCTTACACCCGATAAAATCATGCCGAGCAAAGTTAAATTTTTGTACCCTCCCGCAAATTTAAATAGCCTTTGTAGTAGCGGATTTTGCTTTTGTTTTTCCATCGTAAATCTCCTTATCGTATATTTTTCGAGTTAGTCAAAGCTAACCAAACTGCAAAAAATATTAGGACTACTGTCCCAATATCTCTTTTACTCCAGCGTAGTAAAAACGCTGTATTTTCTCCATATAATCCCATGCATGCTCTTTGCTCAAACCGTGATGAATGGCTTCGAGCATATTATTAATCCCAGATGTAGACATAACATGGATAAAAAACCTATTTACCTCGTTAAGTTCAAAATTTTCCAAAGCGAGTGCTCTAATCGAGGTATTTTCCTCAATCTCAATCATTTTGTCGACGAAGCTTTCGTATTTTGTTCCTGCTGAGTAGAAAAAAATCAGCCTGGATTCGTCGAGATGCTCATAAATATAGTCTAAAATTAAAAAACTACTGCTAGCCATGCTATCGCGATTTGTCTCCTCTACAAAATGTACATTATCAGGAACTGCGTTATGCGCATTGTCAAATAAAATGAGCAGTTCATCGGCAGTTTTCCCTACTATCGCCTCAAACAAGCCTTCTTTGTTCTTATAGTGGTTGTAGAGTGCGCCAGTTGTGACTTTTGCATTATTAGCTATTTCTCTCAAGTTAGCGTCGTTATACCCTTTTTTGAGAAATTCTTCTTTAGCGTGGAGCAAAATGCGCTCTTTTGTCAATTCAGATGAGTAACTCATATTTTCACCTCACATAACATTGTTACTTTTAATAATTATGTTATCATATAGCTTTAATATTGTCAATATTATTTTTACTTTATGTGTAAAAACTAGTTTGACCATTTAAGAATGAAAGTGTATACTATAAAAAATGGAGGGTTAATATGGAGAGTAAACGACTAAGATTTCGTAAGATGATACAAGCTGATTTTTCGGATTTGTGCAAAATACTACAAGACGATGAGGTCATGTATGCATATGAAGGAGCATTTAGCGATGAGATGGCTCAAAGCTGGCTAGACAATCAGATAAAGAGATATAACGAAAACGGACTGGGGCTTTATGCAGTTATTTTAAAGGAGACGGACGAGTTTATTGGACAGTGCGGCTTAACAAAACAGATGTGGGATGACACTGAGGTTTTAGAGGTTGGGTACCTTTTTAATAAGGAGTATTGGCATATGGGATATGCAACAGAAGCAGCAGTTGCATGGAAAGAATACGCATTCAATGAGCTAGGAGCAGCGCAAGTGTACTCGATTATCAGGGAGACTAACATCCCCTCACAGAATGTTGCAATTCGCAATGGCATGGAAGTAGCTGGCAGTACTGTAAAGCATTATCGGGGTTTTGTAATGCCACATTTTGTTTACGTTGCCTATAATAAATAGATGTATAAAAATAAAACTACCTAATAAAAAGGTAGTTTTATTTTTATTTAATAATGAATATAATAAATTTATTATATTCATTGACTACAATATTTTTATATGTTATGATTAAAAAAGTTAATAAAAATGCGACGTTTTTAGTTATATGCTCATAAATTTAGGGGGTATTTTATATGATTAAAGTAGATAATCTATCAAAGATATACCGAGTTCAAGTAAAACAACCAGGATTAAAAGGCTCTCTTAAAAATCTTGTTCATAGCGAGTGGAAAGAAAAAGTAGCACTAGATAACATTTCCTTTTCTATGGAAGAGGGACAAACCCTCGCTTGTATAGGCGAAAACGGAGCGGGTAAATCCACACTTATCAAGTTGCTTATTGGCATTTTAACTCCGACTTCGGGGGAGGCTTGCATTTTTGGGAAATCGCCCAAAAAAGATAGGTATAACTATTTAAAGCAGATAGGTGTAATCTTTGGGCAAAAAACGAATTTATGGGTTGATATTCCTGTAATCGAAAGTTACAACGCTATGAAAACACTATATAAAGTAGAGAAAACTGAATTTAGTAAAAACTTTGATATGGTTGTAGAAATATTGGAGTTACAGGAAATTTTAAAGTCGCCAGCACGCAAACTATCGCTAGGGCAAAGGATGAAGGCAGACATAGGAATGATGTTTTTACACAGCCCAAAGCTACTTTATCTAGACGAGCCTACAATAGGTCTTGATATAAATGTTAAGCACACGATACGTAAGTTTATCAAGCAGATGAATAGCGAAAAGGGGACATCTGTGCTATTGACTAGCCACGATTTAGATGATATCGAAGAAATTTGCGAAGATGCAATAATTTTATCTAAAGGCAAGATTTTTTATGATGGAAGCTTAAAAGAGCTTAAGCAAAACTACATAAGTACAAAAACTATTGAGGTAATAGGGGAAAATATTTCTGACATTAAACTTTTGCTACCTGGTATAACTGTAAAAACTAACGGACAAAAAGCTCATTTAGAGTATAATATAAAAGATTATGCTAGTGTACAGGTGCTAGCAGCATTATCAAAAGCGTATGAGATTGATGATATTATCATCTCCGAACCAGATATAGAAAGCGTAGTTTCAAAGATATTTAGTGGAGGGAAATAGAGTTATGGGAAAATTTATAAAGCTCGTTTCGATTTCCTTGCAAAGCAGAATGTATTATAAGTCAGGGCTTTACATGAGTCTTTTAAGCCCGATAGTCTTACTTATGGGGCAGTATCTTCTCTGGGGGTCACTATATGGTGTGGATGGCGCTACTTCTATTGGTGGATTAACTAAGGAGTATATGTTTTCTTACATACTCTTATCTTTTGCGACAAACTATCTTCTTGTTTGGTCAACTGAAACGCAACTTTCAAGGGAGATTATTAGTGGGACTATAGTGGCAAGATGTATTAGGCCTGCATATTTTTTAACGCAGAATTTATCAGAGATAGTCGGAAGCATGATTCCATTTGGGATAAGTAATTCAGTCATAGTTATAATAGGTCTTACAGTTTTTGCTCCATTTATGTTGGTCCCAAGCATAATAAACTGGCTGTGGTTTATACCATGCTTTTTGCTGTCTATAATTTTAAGAGTGATGTTCATTGAGGTATTCAGTTTGCTTTGTTTTTACACCACAAGTCACAATGGTCTATCTTGGACGAGAAGGGCTATATATGATTTCTTTTCTGGTGCACTGATACCAATAGCACTTTTTCCTCCGATATTAAAAACCATTTCAGATTTTACTCCATTCCCATACATGATAAATGCGCCAATCTCAGTGTTGTTAGGAGATATCGCAAGCATTAATATAGGAATGATACTTATAGTGCAGATTATTTGGATTACAGTTTTACTGATATTGCATTATGTATTCTTTGCTAAGATATCAAAAAATCTAACTATAGCAGGAGGGTAAATATGTTTAAAATATATTTTACATTACAAACGCAATATCTTAAAACAGAAATGGGATATACAGCAAATTTTTGGATGATGATGTTTTCGGGAGTAATAACTAGGGTAGCGCTGATAGCAATACCCTTTGTGATATTTCAAAATGTCCCAGATGTAGTTGGTTGGAGCCAAGCAGAAGTTTATTTTATCATCGCTTTTGCATTTTTGTCAGAGGGTGTGTGTAATATTTGGTTTAACGGAATTTGGGGGCTACCATCCTTGGTGTTTAATGGAAAGCTAGACACGTTCTTGTGTAGACCTTGCTCGCCATTACTGCAAGTGCTTTCATCCGGAATGGGACTTCAAGGCATAAGCATACTGGTAATGGGTGTTTCTACTCTAGTTTTGTCTTTAATAAACCTTGAGATGCTTAATTTTGGTGTAATTCTTTTATGCTTACTATTTATAATCTGTGGAACGGCGATAAGACTTTCGGTCTATATCATCACTATTTGCCTTATATTCTTTTTTGATTTTGGGGGCAGAAATGACGTGCCATACATAGCGGGAGGCATAGGTGATTACGCAAATTATCCTGTTAGTATATACCCATCTTGGATGCAGTTCATATTGCTATTTATTATTCCGTTTGGCTTCATAGGATATGTGCCAGCGCTTATTTTGAGGGGTGAAAATGCGGTAGTTTTGACCTCGGTTTTGATATTAGTAACTATATTGTTATCCGTGCTCGCAGTGCTGTTTTTCAACAAAGGAATACAAAAGTACGAGAGCATGGGAATGTAATTTTTTATAAGGAGAAAATAAATGAACGATTTAATCAGCGTAATAATTCCAGTTTACAACACAGCAGCGCTATTGCCAAAATGTATTGATAGCGTGCTAGCGCAAACATACAGCAATATAGAGATTGTGCTTGTGAATGATGGCTCAACTGATAACAGTGGAAATGTTTGCGATGAGTATGCTAATAAACACGATAACATTAATGTCATACATAAAGAAAATGGCGGTGTTTCCGATGCACGAAATGCAGCACTTGAGATAGTGAATGGGGACTACATAACTTTTGTTGACTCAGATGATTATATCGAGCCTACCATGTACGAGCAAATGATAGCGCAAAGCCACAAAAATTCAGCAGAAATAGTTATTAGTGCATGTTCTTTTCACATGAATGACGGGCACATTGAGCGCTGGTTTGAGTCGGGTGAGATTGAAGTGCTAAGCAAAGAAAATGCTGTTATAGATTTGCTTGAAGATAAGAAAATCCAAAGCTACATGTGTAATAAACTCTATAAGGCCACACTATTTGAGGGGGTTCGTTTCCCGAGCGCCACCATCATGGAAGATGTATGTGTAAACTATCAACTTTTTATTAAATCTAATACGGTGGTGTTTATGCAAATCCCGCTTTATAATTATGTGCATAGACAGGGGAGTTTGTCCCGTGCGCCATCCTCCACGAAAAACCAAGATGCGTTTAAAGTGATTTTGGATAGATATCTTAAAGTGGAAAAAGATATTCCGCAGATACAAAAAAATAACGATTTCGCACTCATTATGTGGATGGTAAGAACCTATACTTTTATAGTCAGGGGAAAAGAGGAGAATGACGACTATTTCACGCAATATCTTGATTTGTTCAAAAAAGTTTTCGACAGGAGTAGAGCATACATCACAGCGAAATTAGAAGAAGACAGATTAATGATTGCGTATGCTATGATGTGGAATTGTGAGAAAGGTAAGGAAGTTGTAAAGATAGTCTATGGACTAAAATAATTAGGTGAGTTTTAAGTTGTCAACAGTATAATTAGATGTTAATCTAATTATACTGTTGACAATCGTCTTATTCGATGATATAATCAAATCAAAGGATTATCGAATGGGGATGTTAGAATGTTATCTAATTACAAAAAACTCAAATCAGACAAAGGATATATAAGACTTATCGTCGCAAACTTTATCAGTACATTCGGTACTAGCATTGATAATATTGCATTTTCGTGGCTCGTATACGAACTTACTGCTGACCCAATTTGGATTGCTGTGATAGCGGGAGCGTCCATGTTTCCGATGCTCGTACTACAATCGATAATAGCGGTGTGGGTTGAGCGTCATAATAAAAAGCGTATTATCATTGCTGCCGATATTTTAGGTGCAGTGGTGATGATAATAGTGGTGGGCTTGTACTTGCTAGAGTTGTTAAACCCTGTTTTACTGCTTGTCATAACTTTGGTGAATGCAACGATTGAGACCACTCGAATACCTGCTGGAATAGCAATTGTTCCTATGGTTTTAAGCAAGGAAAATTTTGCGACGGGTCAAGGGTTAAACCAAAGCTTATCGCAAGTTGCAAGCATAATAGGGCTTGCAGTCACAGGTGTTATTGTAGCCACACTTGGAATATACGCTGCTTTTATTATCGATGCAGTTACATTTATCATATCGTTTATTATTATATTGACTATTCGCACAAATGAGAAAAAATCTGATGAAAAAATTACAGAAACTTCTCGAAAAGGCAGATTTATAAAAGAGTACAAAGATGGGCTGAACACCTTAATAAAAACGCAAAATATTTTTATGATATGCATGTTAGGAGTAGTTTTTAATTTTTTATCTACAGCAGTAAATACTTACATGGCTATTTTTGTAGGGGATTACTTAAATTTTTCTGTAGACATTTATGGCTATATCAGCATAGCTTTTACGGTAGGTACCATAATTGGAGGTTTGACATCTGGTATAATTTGTGAGAAAATGAGTAGCAAGAAGATATTTACATATTACTCAGTAATACAAGGGTTATTTTATATAGTATGGGCTTTTGGCATTTTTTTGACACCACCCGAACTAAAACTAATAGTAACTTTAATCAGTGCGCTGGTTTTTGGTGTATCTAGCGGGATACTCGCCGTTACAACAAGCGTCGCCTTTATGAAAGCAGTACCAAGAGAATATTTAGCAAGAGTCGGTGGAATATTTAACTCGTTGGTAACGGCTTCGTATCCGATAGCAGCTGTGCTACTATCCGTGTTATCAATATTTATGGGAGTAGATAAAATATTCATTATATTTGCGGGAATGTCGTTTTTGTTTGCTATAGTAATTATAGTAAAACACAAAATAAAACTTGAGGATGAGGAAAAAACTAATGAATCTGAACTTACAGAAATTACACAATAATTCGGAAGAGATTGAAATTATCATATATTTAGAGTATATGGCACATATAGATGAAAATGAAAACAGCCCAAACTCGCTAAGTGTTTGGGCAAATCAGCTGATAAGCAGTCATAAAATTGGAGCAAAAGAAGCTGAAAAACTTTTGGTAGACGTTAAGTTGTTACAAGAATTTTATGATGCAGTTTTTGAAGCGTCCAATCTCGACAAGTCGAAGTTTTTACATTACTTTAACTCAATAACACTGGGTGAAAACTCTTTTGAAAATGTGAGTATTGCGTCAATAGTAGCACTGTATACACCACAGTTTATGGCAATACTAAATTGTGACAAAGACACAGCATTATATAGTTCTATATATCATTCGATTTTGCAGAATACATCGGATTTTTTAGATTTTGACTTAAAAAACAAGCGTCCTATTAACTCTCAGGAGGAGTTTTTATCAGAACTTGAAAAAAGCGAAATTGACGACGCTATTAAATGGAAAATATACCAGTTAGTGAAAAATCACGATACGTATAAAACTGAAATTATACAAATGATAAATATAGTAAAAGAAGTTTATACAAAAAAAAGCGATATGATTGCAACAATGGTAGAAAGCTATGCAAGAGAAATTGACGAGTTATTATTAAACTCCACTGAAGAAGAATTTATAGAGCATTTTCACATGAGTTTTGAAAAAAACAATAATATTAAGATATATTTTTCGCTTTCTGCTTTTAATGCGATTTCTTTAGTTAAGCCATATACTTCCCAAGACGACCACATAATGCTAATCGGAATATTCTTTGTTTATTGCAGTAATATTGTTAAGTATACACCATCACAAGAGAAACTTTCTGCTACACTAAAATGCTTAGGTGAGTCGCGCAAATTTGAAATTATTATTTCGTTAATCAATTCACCTTGTAATGGCAAAGAATTATCGAACCGACTTGGTATAACACCTGCAACAATTTCCCACCATATTACACAATTAGTTAAAACTGGTGTGGTTACGCTAAAACATGCGGACTCACCAAATGTAATGTACCACGTGAATAGAGAGATGCTAAGCATCCATATGCAGACATTAAAAGATATATTTGAACAAGAATAATCATAAAAAAATATTAATTTATATTTTCCGACTAGATTTAGCAATAATTAGGAGTAGCAACAATGTTTGAATTATAGAATAGCTAAAGAAAGCTGAGCAATATCAACAATTGTTTTGCTTCGCTTGGTTTAGTTTGTTTTAGCTATGAAATTAGCGTAGCATATGGAGGAATATGAAAAATATCAAAAAATTTTCTAAGACAAAACCAGATAAATAATAAATTCAAGTAATAAAAAGCTCAGACTTTATTCGAAGTCTGAGCTTTAAATATCAATATATCCCAGTAGTAACCTGAGTTTATCCTAAAATTTTTTGCAAATCTTGCTCTGTGGTGCTAATAGGAGAAATATTGAAATTCTCCACTAAAATTTTTAGTACATTCGGTGAGACAAATGCGGGCAGGGTTGGACCTAAGTGGATATTCTTAATGTTCAAATGCAAGAGAGTCAATAATATTGCAACCGCTTTTTGCTCGTACCATGATAATATCATGGAGAGTGGTAATTCATTTACTGAACAATCTAAAGCTTCCGAAAGAGCAACTGCAACTTTTATAGCTGAGTAAGCATCATTACATTGTCCCATATCCATAATACGTGGGATACCGTCGATGTCACCTAAATCCAAATCGTTAAAGCGATATTTTCCACATGCTAATGTTAAAATAATACTGTCTTTTGGCGCATCTTTGACAAAATCAGTATAATAACTTCTACCAGGAGCAGCACCATCACAACCGCCTACTAAGAAAAAGTGTTTGATTTTTCCAGATTTAACGCTCGCTACTACTTTATCAGCAACAGATAAAACAGTGCCATGTCCAAAGCCAGTAGTTACACTTGTGCCACCATTGATACCAGTCATTTGCTGAGCTTTGTCATATCCACCACACTCAAGTGCTTTTTCAATAATAGGAGTAAAATCTTTGTTTTCACCAATGTGGATCAGTTCTGGATAGGAAACAACAGAAGTGGTGAAAACACGATCTTTGTAGCTCTCACGCACTGGCATCAAACAGTTCGTTGTGAATAATATTGGCGCTGGAATATTATGAAATTCGGTTTGCTGACTTTGCCATGCTGTGCCAAAATTGCCTTTTAGATGCGGATACTCCTTTAATTTGGGATAAGCGTGAGCGGGTAGCATTTCGCTATGGGTGTAGATGTTTATACCTTTATCTTTTGTTTGTTCTAATAGCAGTTTTAAGTCGAGCAAATCGTGACCACTCACCACTATGAATGGACCTTCTTCAATTGTCATCGAAACTTTTGTAGGAGTTGGTGTTCCATAACTTTCGGTATTGGCTTTATCTAAAAGCTCCATGCATTTCAAATTGTATTCGCCTACCTCAAGCACTATCGGCAATAGCTCAGATGCATTGCAATTGTAGCCTATAAAAAATAGCGCCTTGTAGAAAAAGTTGTTAATATCCTCATCTTCATAACCTAATACCATCGCGTGATGAGCATAAGCAGCCATTCCGCGAATACCGAATAGTATGAGAGATTTTAGCGAGCGGATATCTTCATCGCCACCCCAAACCTCAGACATATCAAAATCATCGCTTCTACCACATGTGCTTGTACATCCCTGACAACCGGGTAAAATTTTGCTTTTTTCCTCATTGATTAAATTTATGATATCATTTAGAGTGTCATTATTAAAGTTAACGTTAGTAACTGTTGTAAAAAGCCCCTCGATTACTATTTTTGCAGTGTTTTTAGTTGGGGCAGAATTTCCCTCTAAAGAGCGAGCGAGTCCAATTAATGCACCTGTAAGCTTATCTTGCAGATTTGCATTATCATACTTTTTACCACACACACCACTTTTTCCTTCACAAGCTATATTTTGCGCAGTTTGCTGACATTGAAAACAAAACATTTCTTTCATTATAATTTCTCCCTTTATTTTATATTATTATTTTATTTTAATTTTTTATTCTAGCTTAAGCACAATATATATTATATTACAGTTAAAACAACAATTACGTTGTTTTAACAACATAAACGGGAAATAATGTAAATTAATTATCTCAAAATTATAAACAAATTACCTTTTATGCAATTTTAGCGGGAGTTTAAACAAAATTATGATAAAAACTTTATTATAGTAGAGAAATAAATTGATTTAAACCTTGAAACTACAATGATTTTTCGCTATAATTAGAATATGAGTTTTTGGCGGTACATGAATTGTGCAAAAATCAGACTTTTTTTCATGGCTCACATGGGCTGATATAAACTGATTAAGAGGCAGATGTGCCCGATAAAATAAAGATGGATAAAGGAGATTTTAGATGGTAAAATTATATGATAATGGTGTTTTTTTAGTAGACGGCAAAAAAATTGTTGAGGAAAAGGACGCTTTAGGGCAACCGAGTTTATTTGGTGACAAAGAAAAGGCAAAAAAAGGTACAATTTCTTATGACATACTAAAAGCGCATAACACAACAGATGACATGGAAAATCTTAAGATTAAATTTGACTCCATGACTAGCCACGATATCACATATGTTGGCATAATTCAAACTGCAAGAGCATCAGGGATGACAGAATTCCCTATGCCATATGTTATGACAAACTGCCATAATAGCCTATGTGCTGTTGGTGGTACAATTAATGAAGATGACCACATGTTTGCTCATTCTGCTGCACAAAAATATGGTGGAATATATGTTCCTACAAACATTGCAGTTATACATAGCTATAACCGCGAGATGATGGCTGGATGTGGCAAAATGATTTTAGGTAGCGATAGCCATACTCGTTATGGTGCGCTAGGAACAATTGCTATCGGAGAGGGTGGCGGTGAGCTTGCAAAACAGCTTGTTGGCAGAACTTATGATATCAAAAATCCAGAGGTGGTTGCAGTTTATTTAGAAGGAGAGCCACAGCTAGGAGTAGGCCCACAGGATGTTGCATTATCAATTATCGGTAAAGTTTATGAAAATGGATATGTAAAAAATAAAATCATGGAGTTTGTAGGCCCTGGTGTGGATAAACTACCTATCGAGTACCGTAATGGTATCGATGTTATGACTACTGAAACTACATGTCTTTCTAGCATATGGGTTACTGATGATAAAACTGAAGAATATCTAGCTATGCACGGAAGAAAACATGACTATAAAGAGCTAAAGCCAAATGATGTTGCTTATTACGATGGTTGTATTTATGTTGATTTATCAAAAGTTGAGTGTACTATTGCGATGCCTATGCACCCAAGCTACACTTATACAATAAAAGAGCTAAAAGAAAACGCGGCAGATATACTTAATATTGTAGAAAAACGTGCAAATGAGCAAATTGCAAAAACAGCAAGACTTGATTTAATGAGCAAATTAAGAGGCAAAGACATTTATGTAGATCAAGGCACGGTTGCAGGATGCTCTGGCGGAACATTTGATAATATAGTTGCAGTTTCTGATATATTAAACGGAAACAGTTGTGGAAGCGGTGCCTTCACAATGAGCGTGTATCCAGGTAGTATGCCAACTTATCTAGAGCTGGTTAAAAACGGAGCAATCGCAAATATAGTTTCCTCAGGTGCAATTGTAAGAGAATGTTTTTGCGGCCCATGTTTTGGTGCTGGGGACACGCCTGCTAATGGCGAGCTTAGCATAAGACACACAACAAGAAACTTCCCTAACCGCGAGGGTTCAAAACCTGGTGAAGGTCAAATGGTAGGCGTTGCGCTTATGGATGCAAGAAGTATTGCAGCTACAGCGATTAATGGGGGCAAGTTAACTGCTGCAACAGAAATTGACGTAACATATAGCGATGTTAAATATTACTTCGATAAATCCATTTATGATAAAAGGATTTTAAACCGCTTTAACGAAAAAAATGACGAAGTTGAGCTTGTGATGGGGCCTAATATCAAAGACTGGCCACAACAACCTGAACTTAGCGAAGATTTAGCTATCAAAGTAGTTTCGTATATCACCGACCCTGTAACTACCACTGACGAGCTAATCCCATCGGGTGAAGCGAGCAGTTATCGCTCAAATCCACTAAGACTAGCTGAGTTTACACTTTCGAGAAAAGATCCAGAATATGTTGACAAAGCTAAAGCGGTAAAAGAACTCGAAGACTTTAGACTCAAAGGAGAAATCGCATGCGAAACTGATGAGTTATATAAAACATTAGCAGAAAAAGGAATCAAAACTGACAGAGAAAACACAGTTGTTGGTAGCACGATTTTTGCAATGCGCCCAGGTGATGGTTCTGCGAGAGAGCAAGCTGCTAGTTGCCAAAGAGTTCTTGGTGCAGCGGCGAATATTGCAGTAGACTACGCTACTAAACGTTATCGTTCTAACTGTATAAACTGGGGGATTGTTCCATTCCTAACTACTGAACCTGAAAAAATCTCGATTAACGATTGGGTTTTCGTTCCAGGTCTTCGTAGCGCTATTTTTAACAAAACGGATGAAATAACAGCGTATATCATTAGGGGCAATGATGTGGAAAGCACAACATTAAGACTTGGTGACTTAACTGATGATGAAAGACAAATTATCGCTGATGGATGCTTAATTAACCATTATAAAAAATCATTGTAATATATTTTTACATGCAAAATTAGTACAAGAAAAGCCTCAAAACTATCATAATAGTTTTGAGGCTTTTGTGTTGCATAAATTTTACTGGGGAATTTAGATTTAGTTATGACTATAGCAGTGGAGAGAATGTGCGCAGTATCCCTAGTAATAATTTTTGTAGAAATTTCATTTTCCCTTGATATGGGTGGTTTTCTAACGTAATTTCTTTGCAAAGCTCTTGAGTTAGAAGAAAATCTTCTTTAACTTTTAATACAGCAGAAGATTTGTACATAAAAGCACCGCATTCATAATGCAAAGCTAAACTTCTGTAATCTAAGTTTATTGTGCCTACAACTGCAGTTTCGTCATCGCAAACAAACATTTTCGAGTGGATAAAACCAGGAGTGTACTCATAAATTTTCACACCAGCTCTTAAAAGTGATTTGTAGTAAGAACGAGATAAAAAGAAAATCATTTTTTTATCTGGGACACCTGGTAGCATTAACCGAACATCGATACCGGACTTTGCAGCAGACATTAGCGACACCATCATTTCCCTTGTGATTATAAGGTAGGGAGTTGTGATGTAAACATAGCTTTTTGCAGCGTTTAACATGCCCATATACACGTTTTCACCGACAGCATCATCATCCAGTGGCGTATCTGAGTATGGCTGAATTATTCCGTCTGCCTTATAGGTTTTGGTAGGTGCATATTTAGAATAATCTTCGATTTTTTCTGTCATTGAGCTCCACATTGAGAGGAACATTACAGTCAAATTGTAGACTGCCTCACCTTTTAGCATGATTGCTGTGTCTTTCCAATGACCGAATTTTACCTTGTGGTTTATATACTCGTCAGCCAAGTTTACACCACCGACAAACCCAATATTGCCATCTATAACACATATTTTTCTATGGTCACGATTATTGAATTTAGCGTTAAATAGGTTATTGAATTTATTAAATGCTCGACAATCTATTTTGTGTTTACTCAGCCTTTTTGCAAAGCTAGAAGGTAAAGTTGTAAGGCAGCCTAAATCATCATACATTAGCCTAACATCTACACCGTTTGCAGCTTTTTCAATTAAAATTTTCTCGATTTCATCCCACATTTTTCCGTGCTCAATAATAAAATATTCCATGAAAATAAATTTTTTCGCTGTTTTTAATTCGCGTAGCATTGAGTACCACTTATCTTCACCGAGTGGGTAGTACTCCACCTCGGTATTGCTGTAAGCAGGGGAGTGGGCAACGCGCCGAATGTATTCAGATTGACGCAGTATGTTTAGATTGTCTGAGAAAAATTCGGGTTTAAATTTATTTACAACTTCAAGTCCCTTCGCCTGTTGAGTATCGATTTCTTTTAAAATATCTTTTCTCTTTTTGCTAACATTTTGTTTGCCATATACGATATAAATCACTGCACCAATTAATGGTATAGCATTTAAAATGATTATCCATGGAATTTTACTTTCAGGATAAGTATCGGAGATTATTATATTTAGCGTCACCGAGATATTTAAAAACAACAAAGCCGCAGTTAATAAATCTGCAAAGCTTCCAAGAACAAACACGATAGCTACCCAAAGAATAACTTGTAGCACTAATGTTGAAAATATTAAAGTTGCTCGAATAAAAACACTTTTTTTCACGATAAGTCCTCACTTAAATTTATTGATATAAAAATTATATATCGTACTAAAAAAATTGTCAAATACAATTGCACAAAATACTAACTCTCCTGACTATTGCAAAAAAGCTATATATAAGCATAGTATTGGCTATAGTCTAGACTGAAAACAATCTAGACTATAGCCAATATATTATGTAAGGATGAGAAAAATTCTAGTTTTTCACAGCACCGCTAGTGAGGCCGCCGATGATGTTTTTTTGCATAAAGATATAAAATATCATTATCGGAAGCATCGACATACAAAATGATGCAAAGGTTAAGCTGTAATCCACACTATATTCTGTTTTGAAGTTAAACTGAAATAGTGTCAATGTCCAATACGAACTAGATCTATTTAATATGATAAGTGGCATTAAAAAGTCGTTCCATATCCATAATCCATCACGTATCAATACAGTTGCCATGATAGGTTTAAGCAAGGGGAATACTACTTTTGCATAGGTTTGGAAGGTAGAAGCACCATCGATATATGCTGCTTCCTCCATATCTTTTGGGATTGAGTGCAAAAATCCTACATATAAAAACACAGATTCACATGTTGCACTAGCTATGTATAAAATTGCAAGTCCAGTGGGATTTAAAAGTTCAAACCAGCTCATAAGTTTTGCTAAAGGCATCATCTTAACTTGGAAAGGTATGAAAATCCCAAGTAGTAGGAAATAATATAAAAATTTATACATTTTGCTATGTCCCATAGAGCGAGAAATAGCGTAACTCATGCTAGGCATGATCATCATATTTCCAATTAATGCAAATGTAGTGATATACACTGTGTTAAACAAAGTTACAAAGTAATCGCCGCTCTCTAGCACTGTCATAAAATTAGTGAAATTTAGTGATTCTGGCAGTGCGAAAAAACTTGCTGTATTTTCTTGTGGAGTTTTAAATGCGGTAATAACAGTCATGTAAAGTGGCAAAACTATCATTAAAACTCCAATAGATAATAGGATATATCTAAAAATTAGTGTTTTACTTTTTGCCATAATTACACCCTCTTTTTATTAGTGATAGAAATTTGAACTGCTGAGATAACCGCAATAATAATACCGACCACTATAGCTTCGGACACTGCATATGCATATTTACTCTCGATAAAAGCATTGCTGTAAATTAGCATGGACAAACTCTCTGTAGCGCCAGCAGGTCCACCCTCAGTCATGGTTTCGACATAATCAAACACTCCAAGACCAGCTTTTACGGTTAAAACCATAACTACGCTGAGCACAGGCATTAAAAATGGCAGAGTGATAAATCTAAATTTCGAAAATGCGTTTGCACCATCCAACTGTGCAGCCTCGTATAGTTCGAGCGGTACGGTCATCAATCCAGCTAAAAATAGTAGAGTTGGGGTTGCGACTCCTTGCCACACATTTACAAATAATATGCCATACACCGCTGTATCTGGGCTTGAAAGAATACTCTGACTTAAAAATTCAATGCCCAGTGCTTGCCCAATTGGAGGTATCGCACGGTAATATATTTGATTGAAGATAAGACCGATTGTTACCATGCTGAGAACAGCAGGGACAAAATACATCGCCCTAAAAAAGGTTATCCCCTTAATCTGGCTATTTAAAAGAACCGCTAAAATTTTTCCACGACCAACTATGGCAATGGTTAAAAGCACACAGTAAATAACATTGAACATTAATGCTTTTAAAAAGCGCTCGTCTTTAAAGATATCCAAATAGTTTGTAAAACCGATGAAATCATATTTTCTAGTGATACCATCCCAATCGGTGAAACTATAATAAATCCCCAACCCAACAGGGAAGATAAAAAAAGTAGAGTATAACAGCACACCAGGTAAAGCAAAAAAGAAGAAAGTTAATTTCTTTGATCTGTTCAAACTGATATTTGACGCGTTTTTTGTGTTTTTATTGACCATAATAATGCCCCATTCTCAAAAAATTAGAAAAAGAAAATTCGCCGTGTAGCAGAGTACTACTCGGCGAATTGTGTAATTATTCGTATAATTTATCTATTGCACTGCCGAAAGATTGTACAAAACTGTCAACCTCAGAATCTAGGAATATTTGTTGAGATGCAGGTCTCATTTCTTCTCTTAAACCATTAGGCCAGAAGTTTACTTGTGTTAAGAACATGTTGCCCTCGTCCATAAGTTCTTTCATGTACATATGCTCTTCTTTGTTAAATTCAACACCTTCAATAAAGTTAACGTTTCCGTCAAGTTCAAAGTAAGTTTGAGCATTTTCAGTTTGTGACATGAATTCTAAGAATTTTAGTCCTTCTGTTTGATATGGTGAATCAGCAGATAGTGAGTATGAAGTATCAATATTAACTGGTACCATTGCAGGATCGCCAGCTTCTGCTAGTGGGCTTGGGAAAGGCATTAGTTTAACTTGAACATCAGGGTCACCAGTTTGGAAAGTGGATAATGTCCATGTACCAGAAATCATCATTGCAGCATCACCGTTTACAACGTCAGCGATTGCTGTTTCGTAGTCAAGACCCATGTGGTCAGCATCAGCATATTGTGCAAGTTCTACGCACATTTCAGCAAATCCGCTGATTGTTTCAGAATCTTCTAAAGCTTTTGTTCCAGCTTTAATTTCTTCAAACTCATCATTTGAATTGTTGTTTAAAACACCGATTAAACGCTCTAAACGTTGAGCTGTGTTACCAACATCTTTATTTGGCATAGCAAAAGCATCAATACCTGATTCTTTAATTTTAGCTGCAGCTGCGATTAATTCATCATATGTAGTAGGTTCAGCAATACCTAAATCAGCGAAAATATCAGTGCGATAGTAGATACCGTATGAAGATAATGTCATTGGCAAAGCATATTGTTTACCATTGTATTGGCTAAGCTCTAACATTGCTGGAGAAACGTTTTGCATGAATTCTTCATTAGTAAGCTCTGTCATACGACCATCGTCAAACATTAATTTGTATTTTTCTTCAGCAGGGAAAGTGTTAAGCAAATCAGGCATATCGTCTGTGCTTAAGCGTGTCATTAAAACTGTTCCAGCATCATCAACTGCTGTAATATTAATTGTTACGCCTGGGTTTTCTTCTGTGAATTTAGTTGAAAGTTCTTCCATAACACTTACAGTTTCAGGTTTTAGTGAGAAAAACTCGAGTTCAACCATTTCGCCGCTATCAGCAGTGTCGCCACCGTCGGTAGTTCCACCGTCAGTTGTACCGCCATCAGTTGTTCCACCGTCATCAGTAGTACAAGAAGCTAATGAAATTGTTAATGTGCATGCTAATAATAATGCCAATATTTTTTTCGTTTTCATCCTTAAATCCTCCTAGTTTATTTAGTCGTTTTAAAATGATAGTACATAATTAATTCATATTGTTCATTGTTTGCTCATTAATTACAAGTACATAATAACATAAAATAAGAATAAAGGAAATACGACAAAACTAAGATTATATGTCCAAATCTAACATAAAAAACAATTTTACATTGAATTTACATCAAAATTATAGTGTATTTATATATATTAAGATTGACGAGTATAAATTATGATGTTATAATTAGTTAAATTTAATAACCAAAAAGGGGGGATTTTGTGCCGTTTTCAGCATATCATAACAAATTCATAAATACTAAACAAATTAGAAAAATCTCCATAAAAAAAAGACTATGGCTACTTTATTTTTTACAAATGTTAATATTGGCTATTGTGCTAATCTTTGTTACAGTTGATTCTGTCAATGACAATGTAAAAGTTATCGAAACTCAAAATGATAAGAGCGCTACTGCTCTTTCGTACGAATTAGAAAAACAAGTAAGCGCATTAGATAACGCCACTCAGTACCCGCTTATGTCAACCAGCGGAGTGACTTCCGTCTTTCAAAATTATTTATCGACACTAGATACTACAATGTACAATGATTTTGTTAATGAGTTTATGGGGTCAACACAGTATTTATTTGATACATATGATAATTTAAGATTATTTTTAATCAGTGATATAAATGGGAAATATTATTATAAGATTACTGGCGAGCATTTCACTTATTCACTGCCGGATTCACAACCGCTAATTGCTACGTTAAAACTCGATGAAGCAAATTGGTATAGCGATGTGCAAAATAGCAGGGGGAATATAAATTATTTTTCTCATGAAGATATGCCGACATCGTCTGTTTTTGACTCGGAAAATAATATTTATGCAGTGCGTACGGTATATGATTTATACAATAAGAGAAATGTAGGTGTAGTTTTAGCAGGGGTTAACTTAAATTATCTGGCAAACATGTATAATGATATGGCCGTATCAGAGGACTCATTATTTTATGTAACCGATGATAGTGATAAGTATATGTGGGGGAATATAGAAGCAGATGAGTTGAGTGTTATAGATTCACAATACTTAGTCACCCAGAATTCATTTTCGGACGGGTTTAAAATATATATTTGCACGCCATATTCCTACATATATCAGAATGTGTTAAATCAAACATATATTTTATTTGTTTTACTGATAGTTGCAAGTCTTGTGATTATGATTTTCATAAGTAAACTAATAAAAAGCATCCGCTCTCCAATTGACAAGCTTGTAGATGCATGTACTGAGATAAAAGGTGGAGAGTTGTCCACGGTAATTGAAGACGAGGGGAATGACGAATTTTCACTGCTAGCGCAATCGTTTAATGACATGTCAAAGGAGAATAAAAGGCTGATTGACGAAGTGCTACAAAAAGATTTGATGAAAAGCAAAATTGAAATTAGAATGTTGCGTGCACAGATAAATCCTCATTTTTTGTATAACACACTCGATAGTATCCGTAGCGTTGCCCTTGTAAAAGGAGAGGAAGATTTAGCGAAAATGTCAAGCTTACTCGCGGATAATTTGCGGTTTGGAGTAGGGGATACCTCGCCGATGGTGACTGTGGAAGAAGAGATTAACAATCTATATAAATACATTGAACTTCAGCGCTTGCGTTATCGTGATAAAGTGAGATTTGAGGTGCATATACAACCGCAGATAATGTCGATACAGATACTAAAACTATTACTGCAACCCGTGGTGGAAAATTCTTTAGTGCATGCAATGTCGGGGATGAGCGATAACAATACGATAACTGTGCTAGGTAGCATTAGTGATGATATTATTACTTTTCAAGTAATCGATAATGGGGTAGGGATGGATCAGCAAAAAATTAACGATTTAACTGACTATATCAATGGTAAAAACCAAAAGTTTAAAAGTGTTGGTTTAAAAAATATCCAACGCAGAATACAACTTTATTACGGGCAAGAGTATGGGATGAGCTTTAATTCATCACCAAACTCAGGTACCTTAGTAACGATAAAAATTCCTAAAAACATAATTGAAAGCTGAGGAAGAAAATGAATGTTTTACTTATTGACGACAATCCACATATCATCGATATGCTTACAATTTTTGTAAAAAAAACTGCACCGACGGATAATATTTATTTTGCATATAATGGCAATCAAGCCTTAGAAATCGTGTGTACATATAAGATAGATTTAATATTTACGGATATTCAAATGCCCGATTGCGATGGTTTTGTGATGCTAGAAAAATTAAAAGAGATGGAAATAGAAATTCCTGTTGTTATTATTAGTGGGTTTGATGAATTTAATTATGCAAGGCGTGCGCTGAAACTAGGAGCTATAGATTATCTACTTAAACCTGTTAGTGAAGATACCTTTAGGAGTATTTATTTTAAATGCAGCGAAATTGCGCAAAATGCTGGGGCTACACAAAAAGCGAAGGGGATAGAAAACATTACTGAAATAATGTTTTCGCAACAACATCTGCTAGCTAATCTGTTGCAGTCAAACTTAAGCGAGGAGCTAAAAGCGCAAATTCCAACTGAAAAATATGATAGTGCAGCTGTGTTTTTGCTAGAAATTTTTGAGCATTCATGGCATATTGAAAGTTATAAAAAGGTGTTTTTCTTAAAAACACTGGAGCTGTTAAAATCCCTTAATTATTCAGATTTTATGTTGGTGCAAGGAGAACATCAATCCATGTGGACACTTATTGTGTTGGGGCGCAGTGGCAAACTGTCTGTATTTGCGGGGGAGCTATGTAAGAAGCTTTCGCAAAACAAGCAAAAATATGGTTGTGCGAAAGCAGCGTCGATTGAGAAAATACCACAAAATTTTAGCCAAGCTTTAAAATCTATGGAAGAGTATTATTTTGATTTAGCGATAAACTACGAGCAAAAAGATAAAGATGCAGATTATAGCAAACTGATTAATCAAATTATAAAAGGCGTCATAAACTGCGATATTAACTTAATAAATAATAACTCTGATGATTTGTTTTTATTGTTCATGGTAAAAAAACCACTGGTAATAGATATAAAAAGAATGCTAAGCGAAATTGTCTATAGCATTATGCAAGCCAGTGGGGAGTTGATATCATTAATTAGCAGCTATAATTTTACGGAGAATGATTTGTCGCAAACGATACAAAACTCAGCATCGCTAAGTCAGCTGAAATCTAGATTTGTGCATATATTACTGTTATATGTGCATGAGCTCGATAAGAAGAAAACACCTGAAAATGATTATACTACCGAAAAGGTAAAGCAATATGTGCTTGCTGAGTACCAAACAGATTTATCCATATCGGAAATAGCAAAAAGGCTGGGGCTTCATCCTAACTATTTAAGCTCAGTCTTTAAGGCGAAAACAGGTACTACATATAGTAAATACTTAAAGGAAGTGCGCATGAAAAATGCACAGTTATTGCTATGCGATAAGAAGAATAAAACCGCAGATGTGTCGCAGTTAGTGGGATATACGGACACTTCGCATTTTTCCAAATCGTTTCAAGATTATTGTGGTGTAACTCCATCACAGTATCAAAAAAAATATGGCAAGTAAAAGATTTGTAAGCTTAAAACTAATAAATCTGGGCCCATAAAACTCTTATCATTATTAAGATTTCGCATGATGAGAGGAGCATATTTCATTATATTTTTTTGCCGATGCGAAGCGGCGGAATGGAGCGTTAATATGAAAATTCAGTATTTAGGAACAGCAGCAGCAGAGGGAATACCAGCACTTTTTTGCAATTGTGATATATGTAAAAAAGCAGCTAAAAACAAAGGTAAGGATTTAAGGAGCCGTTCGCAGGCGGTGATTGACGATGATTTGGTGGTTGATTTTCCACCTGATTCTTATCATCATATGTTAAATAACAGCCTAAACTTACCATCTATCAAAAACGTGATTATAACACATAGTCACCAAGACCATTTTTACCCTGATGATATATTATTTAGAGGCGGAGCTTTTGCTAGTGACGTTGATGGGGTGCTCAATTTATATGGTAATGACAAAGTTATGGAAAAATGGGAAAAAGCTAAGGAAGGCGCAACTTGGGAAATAGACAATGTAGTGAAGTTTAATCTATTAAAAGCGTTTGAGGAATTTGTTGTGGGTGATTATAAAATCACACCAATTCCAGCAAATCACGACAAAAGTGAAAACTGCTTAATTTTTCTGATTAAGAAGAATGGTAAAACTATGCTTTATACAAATGACACAGGTCTGCTAAATGAAGAGAGCATGAATTTTCTTAAGAATGAAAGTTTTGATTTGTTGAGTATGGACTGTACTATGTGCAAGCAAAAGGAAGGTACTAATCACATGGGCATACCTGATAATATAATCATGTACAACCAATTTAAAGAGATGAATGTTGTGACGGATAAAACTAAGGTACTAGTTACACATTTTTCTCATAATGGAGGAATGCTGCATGCTGATATAGAAAACGCAGTGAAAGACTATGGTTTTATCACTGCCTATGACGGTATGTGTTTAGAGTTTTAATATGAAAAACAACTGACAAAAATCTTATCGATTTTCGTCAGTTGTTTTTTATGGAAATTTAGCTTTTATTTGAACTCTCTAACTAGTTTTGATATAAGTTTAAACTTCTCTTCTTCTACAAAAGGAGGGCAACTATCCGAATTTGCTAGCACGTATCGCTCCCCACGCTGAGAGTTAAGCGCATCTATAACGTATTTTGCCAGTTCATCGTTATTGCTATTTAGCAAAACTGTAGGCTCAATCCCACCGATTATTGCGATATCATCACGCAGTTTTTTTCTAGCTTCTGCAAGCTCAATATTTCCGGTAGGTGGTGGACTAACGGATTCTAAAGCATCAATATCAGTTGCGGAGATATTGTCCATTAGATCATACAAATGTCCGCAAGCGTGATGAATTAATAGTTTGTCGCTATCATGTATGATTTTTGCCCATTCATTAATTGTGGGCTTAGTAAATTCATCAAACATATTTGGGCTAATATTAGTAGTGGAGGAGTCTTCCCAAAAAATGAACGCTTCTGCCTTAGATTTGACTGCGATTTCACACGATTTTCTATCAATTTGACGCATAACATCAAGGCATTCTTCAATTTTTTCTGGATAATCATAGTATAAATATGTGATGTTTTCAGTGCCGCACCAATGCTCTACTAGGCTTTGGAATGGGGTCTTGCTCATCACCCCAATCGTGGGCACGCACAACGCCTCATCGCCATATTTATCATACTGTTCGTTAAACTCTTTAATCTTTTCTTCAAAAGTTATATTGGAGTAAATATATTCGAGTACTTTTAGCTCTTCTACAGTTTCAACTGGATGCTTTGTCAAAAACCAAGAGTTTCCGCCAGCTGAAAAAGTATATTCAAGCTCAAGCTTACCCACGTTAGTTTCATAGCAAACATGTCTTTTATCGCCATTAGTAACATCGCTAATTTCACATTTCTTGTAAATAGGTGTGCTCACTTGCCAAAATCCTCGTAATAGTGGGTCGGCACCTAACATTTTTAGATATTCAAATTGCCCCATTTTTTGCACATCTTGGGGTAGATATTCCCAATAATACGCCAAGAAAGGCGAAAATGGTACTCTGTCAACTTCACCACCAGTTATTGCGTTTAACAGCCTTTGTTTAGCTTGCATTTTAACATCCTCCACACATTTTCTTTAATTAATTTATCGACATGTATAGCGATAGAATACGCAAAGCATGTCGATAAAAATTATTATAGTTTTAGCATGAAATTACAGTTGTGTTTCCTGTAACTTCAACAGTTTTGCACCCCTTGCTGCTGATAAGCTCAATGCTGATAGGGCAGTTTAATTTAGGTGTGTTTACCACTACGCCATCTGCTGAAAAGACTGCTTTAATGCAGTGCTCTTCGCCGTTGTAGTAGATAAACTGACTTTCTCCACAGTTTTTGTGATACACTTTTATGTTAAGTGCGCTATCTTCTTTCGTGGTAATATAGTCAACTACAGGGGCCATAGGAATTATCGCACCCGCTTTCACATACAGTGGTAAAATTTCGAGCGGTGCATATACACTATACCATTTTTCACCTGCTGATATCGCATTTGTATGGAAGTCGTACCACTCACCCTCAGGCAAATAAACTTTTCTACTGTTAGTTTCATCTAAAATAGGTGCAACTAGGAAAGAATCGCCAAACATCCATGCATCTTCGATATAAGCACAAGCAAAGTCATTTGGATATTGCAAAATCAAATGTTGCATCATTGGCATTCCATCTTTGATAAGCTGTTTAGATTGTGAGTATATATATGGAAGTAGCTTATATCTTAGTTTATCGTAATCTCTAAAGATTTTTTCAGCCTCTTCACCAAATGTCCAAGGTTCACGAGGATTTCCAGCACCGTGGCAACGTGAATGTGAGCAGAACATACCAGCTTGAGTCCAACGAATATAGCACTCAGGAGTTGGTCTGCCTAAAAAACCGCCGATGTCGTGACTCCAGAAAGTGAAACCACTCATACCCATGGATAGCCCACTCCTGATGGAATATCTTAGTCCATCGAAAGAAACAAATGGGTCGCCAGCCCAATGCAGTGGGAATTTTTGGCTACCAGCATAGCCTGATCTTCCCCAAACTAAACTGTCCTCTTCGCCTTCTTTTTCTACAGTAACTTCATATGCAGCCTTATTATATAAATACGCGTAAATATTGCGTATTTCTTCGCCGCTATATTTGTGATAATCAGCCTCAATTGGAACGCCTTCGCCCATGTCGGTTTTAATAACTTTTACTCCGAGGTCAAATAGTTCCCTAATTCTGTCTTTATACCACTCATAGCACTCTGGATTTGATAAGTCAATAACGGGGTTGCTCCTTGCAAGCTCATTATATTTATTAACAGGTACCCAACCTTTTTCTATCATAAAATTAGTAAGTTCGGGGAGCCTTGCAGCACTGATATATGGCTTTTGCCATACACTCACTTTAAATCCATCGTCAGCCAAATCTTTTAGCATCTTAGCTGGCTCTGGGAAATTGTGCTTGCCAAATTTCCAGTCGCATGCCCACGGGAATTCAAACCAGTCGGTATCAATATTAATTACATCGCATGGAATATCGTGTTCGCGCAAAGTTTTTGCAATATCACGTACCTCTGGGTCGGTTTTGTATGAGCAACGGCTCATCCATAAACCAAATGACCATTTAGGAAGCATCGGGGATTTGCCAGTTACGTCAGTATAGCTATTTAGTATTTCCTTAGGATTTTCTCCATAAAACAAGAAGAAATCTATCACTTCATCGGAGTAAACATGGCAACCAGTAGCTCTATTTGAGCGATTACCCATGAAAAATTTACTGCGAAAATGTGTGTTTACGTATAAGCCATAGCCTTTTGTGCTCCAGTAAAATGGTAGAGATAGATATGTTCTAGCGCTTCCACAAGATAGTGGGTCAGTGATGAAAATATCGACTTCTTGCCCTTGCTTATCTACTTTTGAGTATTGTTCACCGAAACCAAAATAATGCTCGTCTGCATCCATTCTGCTTGAGATTGAAATTATACGCTCGTCAGTATGTGGGTTTTTAACATAACCAAAAGGAAAACTTTCATGCGTGAAGTATAGCACTTTATCATCATTTGCTTGCTCATAAATTGTTTTATCAAATTTATTAAGTATCTTGATATTAAGAAGCTTTTTCTCAACGCAAAGTGTACAGTCATCTGTGTAGATATAAAAATTATCAACGGTATCTTTTGTTGTGAATTTTGAAGCTTTTGGCATTACTACATCTTCAAGCATAACTGTGTTATGCTCCAAAACCTCATTGCCTTTACCAGCTGTCACTCTAAAAGTTTTGCTTCCAATCAATGTGATTTTTATAAAACAATCAAAAAGCACATCATTTTCTGTATCTCTGCAAATTATCGGTCTAAGTTCACCGTCGCAGTCAATTTGTGTATTGCGAATTTCTCTACCTTGAACAGATAGTATTGCGCCATCGTCGACTACTTTAACAGATTTTACTTCTTCAAAAGCTTCAAATACTAGGTTATAATCTTTGCCTTTTCTAAAATTATCTTCGCAGTATTCATAATACATTTTTATTCTTTCGCGGTCAGGTTCGTGATAAAATATATCTTCATCTTGCCCCTGAACACGAACTATAATTTTTTTATCAGACATAAAAGTTTCCTCCAATAATGAATAAATAATTAAGCTAAGTATTAACTTGATATTTGCGATGTTTTATCCTTTAATTCCAGACATTGCAATACCTTCGATAAAATATCTTTGTGCTAAAAAAAACATAATGAGTACGGGAGCGCTAACCATTGTAGCGGCTGCCATCATCGCACCCCATTCAACATTACCATATTGACCTTGGAAAGAGGAAAGTCCTACTTGAACTGTTCTCATCTCAGTTGAGTTAGTAACAATCAAAGGCCAAAAGAAGTTGTTCCATGCGCCCATAAAGGAGAATATCCCCAAAGTAGCAAGCGATGGTTTAACTAGTGGAATGATGATTTTCAACACGATTTTATAATGTCCAGCGCCATCAATCAGCGCCGATTCGATAAGTTCATTTGGTAGTCCCATCATAAACTGGCGCATTAAAAAGCAACCAAAAGCACTAGTAAGTCCAGGGATGATAAGACCAGAATATGTATCAATCCATCCAAATGATGTTAGTATCATAAACACTGGGATTATTGTTACTTGACCAGGTATCATCATTGTGCCTATGTATAACAAGAACACATTGTCCCTGCCCTTCCAATTTAGTTTGGAAAAAGCGTAACCTGATAGCACAGAAGTGATAAGCACCCCTGTAACAATGCAAAATGTATACAAAATTGTATTTAAAAAGTATATCCCCCATGGGGCAGCGTCAAAAGCTTTGATATAGTTTTCGATTTCGAGAACACTTGGTATCCAACGAGGTGGATATGCAAAAATATCGGATACTGGTTTTAGTGAAGTAGAAATCATCCAATATAGTGGGAGCAGGAATATCAATACTCCAAAAAAGAGCACTAATATAAGTAAAGCTTTTAAAAGTTTCGCTTTAGTTGTCATAATAATTCTCCATCCTTTCAGAATATCTCATCATTAAACCTTACCTTCACTGCGCTCATTCATTTTCCAACGCGCGATAGTAACAGTGAATAACAATAAGAATAAGATAATGCTAACTGCAGAACCGCGACCGATGTTAAAGAACTCAAACGCATATTGATATAAATAGTACGCTATCATATTTGTCGAGTTAACTGGTCCGCCTTTTGTTAGTGCATAAATCTCTCCGAATGTTTGGAATGCATTAATTGTCGAGGTTGTGAGCACGAAGAATGTTGCTGGTTTTAACTCAGGCAATGTAATAAATCTAAATTTAGCAACAGGACCTGCACCGTCAATATCAGCAGCTTCGTATAAATGTTTTGGTATATCTTGAAGTCGCGCTAAGTATATAACCATGTTGTAACCAACAGTTTTCCATATTGCAAACACGATGATAGAAGTCATCGCCCACTCAGGTGAAGATAGCCACGCTATCGGGTCGGCTGGGTCCATAAGTCCCAGTTTTTCTAAAAAGAAGTTTAGTAAGCCATAACTTGGCTCATATATCCATATCCATACTTGGGATATAGCGATAACAGGTAAAACCGACGGCAAAAAATATGTCGCACGGATAACTGTTTTTCCGAATAAGTTTTGGTTTAGTGCAACCGCAATTAGTATTGACAGTGCAACCGACGGCAAAATTGAACCTACCGCAAACACTATTGTATTTAACAAAGATTGCCCGAACACTGGATCTTTGAAAGCTTCGATATAATTGTTTACACCAACAAAGGTGTATGAGTCCGCGAACACGTCTACCTCATGAAAACTTAAGTAAACACAGTAAAAAATTGCGAAGACAGTAAATACGGATACCCATAGTAAATTAAACGATACCATTGACCATGCTACAAGTGCATCTTTACCGAATTTGTTTTTAAATCCGTTCATCAAGAAAGCCCTCCATTTGCTTTGTATAATATAAAAGAGGAGTAAAAACTCCTCAATTATATCATATATTTATTATGATTTTGCGATTATTCTAACCAAGTTTCGATTACTTGCATACCTTCGTCATATGCTAATTGTAGCGCATCTTCTGGAGTTTCTCTTTCGAAGATTGCAGCTTCAAGGTGAGTTGATAGTATAGTTGAAATTTCAGCATAAGTAGTTAGTTGGTATGGACGGTAGTTACCATATGTATATTGGTCGATGAATACTTGCATACCAGGTACATCTTCCATATATGTTTTCCAAACGTCTAAATCTTGTGAGCTTTTTCTGATTGGAACTGTTCCATAACCAATTGCAAATTCTGCAGCTTGTTCAGGAGCAGCCATCCACATTAATAAATCCCATGATGCTTGTTCTACAGCTTCTTCGCCTTTGAACATTAAGTTAACAGTACCACCGATGTTTGTAGCTTGACCTTCTGGACCAGCTGGAAGTGGAGCGATACCAAAGTTTAATTCTTCATTAGCAGAATAAGTTGGAATTCTCCATGGACCTGTGATGTCCATTGCAACAAAGCCTGACATAAATCCGTTTTCAGGAGGAGCAGTAGTAGCAACTTTATCAGTGTTAACCATGTCAACCCAGAATTGTAGTGCTTCTACACCAGCTTCGCTATTATAAAGTAGCTCTGTACCTTCTTCGTTAGCAATTTCGCCGCCTGCTTGCCATAGGAAACATTGCCATACCCATGATAGACCTTCGCCTTTTTCTACAGGTAGGTTGATGCCCCATTTTTTCTCAGCAGGGTCAGTTAATTGACCAGCAACGTCAACTAGTTCTTCCCAAGTAGTAGGAGGTGTTAAGCCAGCTGCATCAAAAATATCTTTGTTATAAAATAAAGCTAGGTTGTTTGATTCGATAGGCACACCATAAGTAACACCATTAAATCTGCTGTTACCATCAAGTAGTGAGTCGATAAAATCATCTTCGTTGTATTGATCAGGGTTTTCATCAATGAAATCATCCAATGTACGGATTACACTTTTTAGTGGGCCGATGTATTGTGGCCAAGCAAGTGCTAATACTTGTGGTAAAGAATCACTAGAAGCAGCTGCAGTTAATTTTTGGATAGTAGTATCCCCCGCTTCAACAAAAACAGGTTTAATCTCAACATTAGGATTAGCTTCCATATAACCTGCAAAAACTTCTTCTTCTAAGAATTTTGCGCTCTCACCGCTAGCGCCATGCCATACTGACAAAGTGATTTTTTCTCCGCTGTCTGCGTCATCATCTGATGTATCATCGCCAGTATCTTCGCTTTGTTCTGTGTCGCCACCTTCAGGTGCATCTGCATCTGTCGTAGGAGCAGTACAACCTACTGTCGCGCCTACTAGTAAGAAAGCACTCAGTAAAATAGCCAATAGTCTCTTTTTCATTTTTTCTCCTCCATGTTCATAATATAAAGGAAACGCTCATTTGACAAATAGTACACCAGATTGTATAATTAGTATAAATTAAATGGCGAATTTGTAGTGTTTTATGGGTATTTCCTTGTCAAATTTTCCTTATGTCATTAATTATACAAAGTTTATTCACAATTGTACACTGAAAAATTAAAGGAAATAGGTGGAAAAATCAAAGATTTATTCGCCAATCATCTCAATTTGGGGGTAAAAATGTTTAAATCTAAGTCTATTGCAAAGCTATATACAAAAGTAATTGTATCATCACTGGCGATGTTTGTTATACTGCTTGTGCCATTCACAATCATCATAATCAAATATTTTGAAACTCAAGCAGAGGAGTACTCCAAAAGTTCAGCACAAATAATAAACAGCACTATAGACAACTATTTTAACGACATCTATTTGAGTATGTCAAACTACATAGCTTCCAGAGAAATATCACTTGCTTTACGAATTAATGATGATGAAATTAATAATCTTGCAGTGCAACATGCCTCACAGATAAAGTCTCAGATAACGACAATGTTTATGCATCAACCAGGGGTAGAATTCATTGTATTAAGCCTTGAGGGATCGGTAGGGGTGAATTCCTCTGCCTCGATAGTAAATGTGAATTATTCACCGCTAAGAGATAAAGGACTCCAAGATTTTATTAATTCAGATGAAAATTCAACTGCAATTTTTATGCATGATAGAGAGTATTATTCTGACGGAAATGAACCATATGTTACAGCGATTTCAAAAATTCCAGACTATATAAACTGGGATGAAACAATAGGATTTTTTATTGTAGATGTTACTCTTGAAGTTTTTCAGGATTTTCTAGCTTCAAGTCTGTCTTCCGAGTTTGAGTTTTATGTAGAAAACGAAAATTCTCAAGTTGTCTATAGTCAAAATATTTCTGATATGCTTGTAGAGGCAGACAATGCTAAGCTGGTTTCGCATGTTTCGGATTTAACAGGTCTTACTATTAACATAGTGCCGTTATTTCCAGGATGGCAAAATGATGTTATTATCATATCAGTATTATTGATTGTTGCAACGATATTATATTTTTCGATTGTGTTAGTATGGTGTTACTACCAGAGTAGAAAAATTGCAGTTCCGATTTATGAGCTTGAAAAATCAATGAAAAACCTCAAAAACAATAATTATTCTTCGCCGCCAAAGTAT
>CAYJII010000026.1:0-35314 GCA_964370225.1 uncultured Oscillospiraceae bacterium
AGCGAATTACCAAGTGATATTAAACTTGATGAATACGGCAGACATAAGATAAGTAATATTTATTTTGATACAGATGACTTTAGAATAATTAGGGATTCTTTAGAAAAACCAAAATATAAAGAGAAGTTAAGAGTTAGATGCTATGGTATACCATCTAATGATAATACTGCATTTATAGAGCTAAAAAAGAAATTTAATGGTGTTGTTTATAAAAGAAGAATATATGACAATCAAAAAAATGTATTATCTTATTTGTGTGAGAATTCTGACACTGTAGAAAATTCGCAAATATTAAGTGAAATTGATTATTTTAAACGTAGTTATGAGGACATAAAGCCAAAAGTATACTTGTCCTACGAAAGAGAAGCTTTTTTCTCAACCGAAGATGAGAATTTTAGACTAACATTTGATTTTGATATTAAAGCACGTGACTGTGACGTGAGCTTATATGAAAGCGACGAGGATAAAGCAGTCTTGTCTGAAAAGTATGTGCTACTCGAAGTCAAAACAGTAATGGGTTTACCAAGCTGGTTTTTAAGATTTTTAGACGAGAATAAAATATATAAAACTTCCTTTTCAAAATATGGAACTGCGTATCAAACTTATTTTTCACCAGAATTTATCAACAGTTTAAGGAGAACAACAAATGTTTAATGAGATATTTACAGGCATTTTTAATACAACTACAACCATGAGCATTACTATAACAGATTTCTTTATCTGTATGGCTACATCGATCCTTTTAGGAATCTTTATGGCAAAGATTTACTCTTTTAAAGAGAGAAGTTCTAAAGGTTTTGTTGTGACATTGGCGCTACTACCTATTGCAGTTACTATGGTAATAATAATGGTAAACGGCAATATCGGTGCAGGCGTTGCAGTAGCAGGTGCGTTTAGCTTAGTGCGCTTTCGCTCAGTTCCAGGAACAGCTAAAGAAATTGTAGCTATTTTTACCGCGATGTGTACAGGCCTTACAATAGGCATGGGATATATCGGTTTTGCTGTGCTTTTTTCAGTTGTAGCATGTGTTTTTGCACTGCTCTTAAATACTACAAATTTTGGAGAAGAAAAAGAGAATAGCAATAGAACATTACAAATTACAATACCTGAAAGTTTAAACTATACAAATGTATTTGATGATATTTTTAGTAAACACGCAAAAAAATCGAGATTAGTTTCTGCAAAAACAACCAATATGGGGAGCTTATTTAAGTTAAGTTACGAAATTGAGCTTAAAGATATTAAGCAAGAAAAGGAGTTTGTTGACGAGCTAAGAACAAGAAACGGAAACCTTGAAATCGTTATTGGTAAGCAAGAATTATATTTGAATACATTATAAATTCGTAAGGAGAACATGATGAAGAAATATCTTTTATTAACATTAGTAATCGCGACACTTGCGCTTGCTGGATGCAGCAACACACAAGTGAATGAGGGTGAGCTTGAGCTTGATAGCACACAAAACTCAGAAGAAACACAAACAAATGTGCAAAACACTTCTTCTCAAACTAATGTTGTAAATACAGAAGCAGTTGAGTATCCGACTGGGGATTATATAGCAAATTTAGGCGATAGTGTAACATTCTCTGATGGGGATGATATTTTGATTACACAAAGTGGCACTTATAAATTTACTGGTGATTATATGAGTAGCACAATCACTGTAAATGTCAATAAAGACACCGATGAAGGTGTGGTGTATCTTCTGCTGAATAATGTTAATATAGATAGTGAAAGCTCTACGCCGATTAATATTATCGAGGCAAAAGATGTAGTAATTGTACTTGAAGGAGAAAACAAAGTTACTCAAGGAGAAATTACAACAACGGACGAGGAATTTCCCTCAGCTGCGATATACTCAAAGGCAGATACAGTAATCACAGGAGATGGTAGCTTAGCTATTACTACATCATATAATGATGGGATTAATAGTCGTGATGATTTAATAATTGAGGGCACAACAATAACAGTAGATGCAGTAGCTGATGGCATTTTAGGAAAAGATTTACTTGCAATATCTGAAAGCGATATAACTGTCGTTGCTGGAAAAGACGGGATGAAAACTTCAAATGCTGAAGAAGTTGACAAAGGTAATTTAATTATTACAAGTGGAAATTTTGATATTACAGCGAAAAACGATGGCATTAGTGCAGAACAAATTCTTCAAATTGATGGTGGAACATTTAATATCATAAGCGGTGGCGGATTTGTGGAAGTATTAAACGAAATAACTAGAGGAGAAGGCTCTGGGAACACTATTTCAGTTACTAGTCAACTAGAAGAAAGCATGAAAGGTTTAAAGGGTTTAAATATAATCTTAAATGATGGCGAATTTAGCATATCTTCTTATGAAGATGCGATTCATTCAGATGGCAATTTAACAATTAATGCAGGACAGTACGACATTCTTTCAGGAGATGACGCGCTACATGCTGATGTAGATTTAGTGATTAACGACATCACTCTTGAGGTGGAAAATGCTTATGAAGGCATTGAAGGTGAGACTATAGCAATAAACAATGGTGACATTATTGTTAATGTACTTGATGATGCAATCAATGCAAGCAGTGAAAGTGGTTATGTAAAAATTACTGATGGAATTATTTCGCTCAAGGCTCAAGGGGATGGTATTGACTCTAATGGCGACTTAATTGTCGAGGGTGGAGAAATTGTAATAGAAGTCAATGCTGTATACGCGGGTGGAGATAGCGAGCTTGATGTTTCGGGGGTCTTTGATTTTTCAGGTGGAACAATAGTAGATGAAAATGGGAATGAGATTAGTCCAACAGCGCAAGGTAGCGGTGCCTCGGCAAATGCTATGCATCCTCAAAGACCATCTGGCAATAGGCCATAATATTTCTTGAATAATGAGTTAGGAAATTATATAGCATGCTAATAAAAACTTTCTTAAACTAAAAAGCACCCCATACACTTAACAAAGTGTACGGGGTGCTTTTTAGTTTATAAATTAATAATACATATATAGATTACATTTAATCATTCCATTGTAGAGTTTACGCATTTTTAAAGCTTTGCGTCCGAAAATTTTAGGGAATTCCTCGTCTGCGGTAATGATGTAGTAACTAGCTTTATTTTTTGGAGCGAACACTTCGCCCATAGATTTATAAATATCCTGTGCTTCTTGCTTCTCAAGCATTCTTTCACCATATGGTGGATTGCATAAAACAATCATGTCCTCTCTTGCTTTAAAATCACGTACATCGAGATTTTTAATTATGACTTTTGGCAACACTCCAGCTTTTCTCGCATTTGCTACTGCTAGCTCAACAGATTCTGGGTCGATATCGCTAGCTAAACCTTCAAAAGTAGTGCCTTTACGCACTAAATCCAAGCCACGTGTGCGCTCATCTTGCCAAATTCTTGGATTGAATACACCCCAATCTTGTGCTGCGAATTTACGTCTTATGCATGGTGGGATATTTAAAGCTTTTGTAGCAGCTTCTATAATTAATGTACCTGAACCGCAGAGTGGATCGTATACTGTGGAGTAGTCTTTTACTCTTGCTAAATCGACAATCCCAGCAGCCAAGGTCTCTTTTATAGGTGCAGAGTTTGCGTTTGCGCGATATCCACGTTTATGAAGTCCAACTCCAGAAGTATCAAGCATGATGCTTACTTCATCTTTTAAAATAGAAAATCTGATTAAATGCGTAGGCCCTGTTTCAGCAAACCACTCTTGTTTATAGTGGGAAGATAGACGATCCACCGCAGCTTTTTTTATAAGCGACTGGCAATCGCGCACTGAAAATAGCGTTGAGTTAAGCGACCAGCCTTTAACTGGGAATGCGTCGCTTTTGCCGATATAATCCTCAAAGGGGATGCTCTTTGTGGCATCAAAAAGCTGATCAAAAGTAGTAGCTTTGAAGGATTTTAGTTTTATCATAACTCGTTCTGCTGTGCGTAAACATATATTTGCCCTTGCCATCATTGTTTCATCGCCTGAGAAGTCAACCTTCCCATTATCGGCTTTAACATCAAGCGCACCCATTCGTTTTAATTCGCCAGAAAGTACACTTTCAAGCCCGAAATGACATGGTGCTGTAAAATTCATTAAACTCATTTAATTCTCCGTCTTTATTATGGTTAAATTTGCATATGAGCGTGTCGTGTAACATGGCAACCGATGTTGACTGCTACTGGTAGACCTGCTATGTGTGTGGGGTATGTTTCGATATTTACAGCTAGTGCTGTAGTCTTACCACCAAAACCTTGTGGCCCTACGCCAGACTGGTTGATGGCTTCTAATATTTTACGCTCTAAATCAGAGTAAAACTCATCTTGATTTGTAATCGCAACATCTCTGCAAAGAGCTTTTTTTGCAAGTAATGCACATAGCTCAAAATCGCCACCAATTCCTACTCCAGCTACGATAGGGGGACAGGGGTTTGAGCCTGCATTTACCACTGTTTCCACTACAAAGTCGGTAATATCCTCAACAGTAGCAGATGGCGTGAACATACGAATAGCGCTCATATTTTCGCTACCAAAACCTTTTGGTGCGACGGTAATATTTATTTTATCACCCAATACAATTTCAGTATGTAGTACACATGGAGTATTATCATTTGTATTTACACGGGAGATAGGATCACTTACAATAGAACAGCGCAAATGCCCCTCTTTATAACCTTGCGCAACACCTTCGTTTACTGCATCGCGTAAAAGTTTCCCAGTGAGGTGAACATCTTGTCCTATTTCAATGAAAACGATTGCCATGCCAGTATCTTGGCAGATAGGCAAATTCATTTCTTTTGCTACTACTATATTCTTTTTTATATCCTCTAATACACTTTGCGCTGGTGGGAATGGTTCATTTTCTGCAAAATGACAAATTTTCTCTTCGATTGAATTTGGCAAAATTAAATTTGCGCTTATGCAGAGATCCTTTACTGCATGTTTTATAATATCAGTATCAATAGTTCTCATAACAAAACCTCTTTCATATGTTAAGTTAAACAATTACACCGTCAATAATAACTGTTTCTGGGGAAGTATACGCACTTAAAACATCGCCTGAAACTATAATGATATCGGCATCTTTGCCTACTTTAAGCGAGCCAACTTTTTTTGCTATTCCGCAAATTTGCGCAGGGATGATTGTTAGCATTCTTAGCGCTTTATCATAGTCGAGACCTGATTTTACCGCTATTGCAGCACTGATGTTTAGGTATTGTATTGGGATAACTGGATGATCTGTACAAATTGCAGTTTTTACACCTGCTTTATCTAAGACTGCTGGATTTTTTGTATCCAAATCCCTAAGTTCTGGCTTGGAACGATCGCATAGCAGTGGCCCCGCGATTACAGGAATATTCTCAGCTTTAATCTCATCTGCAATTTTGTATCCCTCAGTAGCGTGGACTAATACTAAGTCAAGCTTAAATTCTTTAGCAATTCTGATTGCAGTGAAGATATCATCAGCTCTATGTGCATGGAAGAACGCTTTAACTTTTCCTTTAAGAACAGGTAGTAAAGCTTCACATTTTACATCAAGCTCAGGAGGTTCAGTTTCATCATCTTTTTTTGCTTTTTTCACATCTTGCATATAGCGAAATGCTTTGCTTAACTCTTCGCGGATTAGAGCAGCAGTAGCCATTCTTGTAACAGGAGTTTGACTTTTTGCATTATATGCTGATTTTGGGTTTTCTCCTAATGCAAACTTCATACCTACATAGTCGCATATCAGCATGTCGTCAATGCGCTTGCCAATAGTTTTCATTGCACACCAACCGCCCGAAATTGGGTTAGCAGAACCAGGGCCTGTAAGCACTGTGGTAACTCCCGCGCGCACAGCTTCACTAAAGCAAAAATCCATCGCATTAACTGCGTCTATTGCGCGTAGTTGTGGGGTAATAGGGTCTGTATCTTCGTTGCCATCATCACCCTCAAATCCAAGGCCATTTTCCCACATGCCAAGATGTGTATGCGCATCAATAAGGCCTGGTAATACAGTTTTATTTTGCGCATCGATTACTTCCTTATCATTAATATTTAAATCGTTCATGTCGCCTATAGCTGCAATTTTTTTATCTATAATATGTATAAAACCGTTATCAAAATTTTCCTTTTCCATTGTAATAATATTTGCATTAATAATTAGCATTATTTAACCTCCGATATTTAAATACAAACGCATTGTACCCATAAAAACTATTCTATATACTTATTATAGAAATAATATTGATTGTTGTCAATAATGATTGCATCAAACTAAGCAATATAGCTATGCTTCCTGCTTTAAATAATACTTTTTTAGGGGTATTTCCATTATGTTTGAACTTTCTACCTTACAAATCTGTAAGGATTATATACAAGTAAATGTAAATGGTATATAATTTTGATATTCTCTTTATTGCATATGACAAAAATAGCTATAAAGTAAAAAAAATTTACAAATTAAGCTAATTACATACTTTTGTGCATATTATAGTAGATATTAATTGTTACACATAATATTATCTTAAAAGTAGCTTTATAAAGCGAGCTTAAAAATCGCAAGTAACAATCTTGTTTTGCTTTTATCGTAGGGGGTTATATATAGTTGTCAGCACGTTGTTGACGGAAAAATAACGCAGGCTTTGAGCTAGGCGTTATTTTTTTGCGTAATATCATTGATTTGTACATATTAATATTGTATAATACATTAAAACTGTAAATAATTACGAAGGGTTGGAATGTTTATGCTGTTTAATAAAGATTGGAGATTTTCCAAAGATGAATTTGCGGATGCATATAATGTGAATTTTGATGATACGAATTGGCGTGTTGTAAATTTGCCGCATGATTATGCAATAGAAGGACCATTTAGTAAAGAGAATGATAAGCAAATAGAAAAAGTTGACGCAGATGGAGTAATAGAGCCAATTATCCATGTTGCTCGTTCAGGTGGACTACCGGTATGCGACAAAGCTTGGTACAGAAAAACTTTCACTTTGCCGTCTGATTGTGAGAATGTATTTTTAGAATTTGATGGCATCATGAGTCGTAGCACAGTTTATGTTAATGGGAAAAAATGCGGGGGCAGAATCTACGGATACACTTCATTCAGTGTAGATATTACAGAGGCTTGCAATAAAGGTGTAGAAAATATTGTAGCAGTATTTGTTGACCCTGAAAATAGTAGTTCAAGATGGTACTCTGGTGCAGGAATTTATAGAGATGTGCGTTTAATGCTGAAACCTGCAGCCTATTTTCCATTTACTCCTACATATATCACCACTGTAGAAAAAGATAACGTTGCAAAAATTAATTGGCGAATTGATGTGATTAGCTATAATTCTGATTACGAGATAATAGTAGAGATAAAAGATGCAAATGGGAATATTCTCGCCACGGATAAAGGTAATTTTTGCGGTACTTTTTCACTTTCTGAATATATAAATTGGGATGTACTAAACAGCTACTTATATACATTTAGTGCAAAACTTTATATCAGTGGCAGTTTAGTAGATGAATACGAAACAAAATTTGGTATTCGTTCAATAAAATTTGATAAGGATAAGGGGTTTATCCTAAATGGGAAAAGAGTTGAGCTAAAAGGTTTATGTATGCATCATGACTTAGGCCCATTAGGTGCAATTGCGAATAAATCAGGGATAAGAAGACAACTTACAAAGCTGATTGAAATGGGGGCAAACGCTATAAGAACATCACATAATCCACCAGCACCACAACTGCTTGATTTATGCGATGAACTGGGACTTGTAGTTATAGACGAGGCGTTTGACGAATGGAAACATCAAAAACTAAGCAATAGTTATGGGAAATATTTTGATGAGTGGGGTAAAGAAGATTTAACTGCGATGATAAAACGAGATGTAAATCATCCATGCGTAATAATGTGGTCTATAGGGAATGAAATACTAGAACAAAGTTATCCAGACGGCTGGAAGCTGACGAAGTACTTGACTGATATATGCCATTTGCTTGATCCTTCACGAGCAGTTACAATGGGGTTTAATAATATTAAAGAAGCATTTGAAAATTCGATGTACAAATATGTTGACATAATAGGGTTAAACTATGAGCCACATTATTATGGTGAGTATAAAGATTTTTACCCAGATGGGATTTTTTATGGGAGTGAAACTTCATCATGCATCAGCTCAAGGGGAGAGTACTTCATGCCAGCAGATATATCAATCCCAGCAGTTAAAAGAGAAAATCTGCAAATTAACTCATATGATTTGGATGCGCCTCCATGGGCAAATTACCCTGAAAGAGAATTTTTTGCTCAGGATAAATTTGATTTTTTATTCGGAGAATTTGTATGGACTGGTTTTGATTATCTGGGTGAGCCTACACCATATCGAAGCGAATGGCCATCTAGGAGTTCGTATTTTGGCATTTTTGATTTAGTTGGCATGAAAAAAGATAGATATTACTCATACAAAGCTAAGTGGACAGATGAAGATGTGATGCATCTATTTCCGCATTGGAATTGGAATGAGGGTGATATTGTTGATGTGCATTGTTACTCTAATTATGATGAAGTAGAGCTTTTTCTAAACGGAAAATCTATGGGGATAAGCGTGAAAAACCCAGAAGATGAAATTAGAAAATATAGACATATCTGGACAGGCATCGAGTACAAACCAGGTGAAATTAAGGCAGTAGCAGTAAATAATCCTGATATTTATGAAATAGTGAAAACTGCAAAAAAAGAAGCGAAACTTATACTAAAACCTGAGCAAAACACACTTATAGCCAACGGTGAAGATTTGCTTTATATCGAGTGCTCAGTCGTGGATGAGGACGGAGTTTTTTGCCCTAAATCGAATATAAAAGTAGAGTTTTGTGTCGAGGGAGCTGCAATGTATGTAGCCGCAGATAACGGAAATGCGACAGATACACGTGTGTTTAGTGAAAAGTACTGCAATATGTACAATGGAAAATGCATGGGAATAATTCGCTCGATTGAAGGGGTAGATGGAGAAGTGAGGATTACTGCTGTTTCAGGTGATATGAGCGCGACTTGTATAGTTAAAAGTGAGTAGCAGCAATTAGTTAGAAAGCTAGTAATTATGATAAGAAATTTAAAATGAGAACATGATATACTTTAATAGCATGCTAGGAATAGTAAAAATAAAGTAAAGCGAGAAAAAAGTCGATGTGATATCACATCGACTTTTTATCATTTAAATAAGGATAACTGCTCTTCTTTTTCTGGGAAATCCCAAAGGTATGAAAAAACTTCCTTTTCGCCATATAATATATTATGCTCTTTGCAAAATGATTTTGCTAATTTTTGCAGTTTTCTGCTGTTTGGACTGCCTATCTCATAAGAAGCACCGAAACTTCGCATATATTTTTGTTTTAGCCCTGGAAAGTGCTCGTCTAGCTTTTTATAGAAATACTCACGATTTCCATAGCGTAAAGTCATTCCAACACCGAAAGTTATGATTCCCTTTACGCCAGCATCTTTGCAATAATTAAGTATACCTAACATATTTTCCTCTGTGTCGTTTATGTAAGGTAGAATAGGTGTAATCCAAGCTATAGTGGGGATTTTTGCTTTTTGTAGTTCCTTTAGAGCTTCGTAGCGTTTTTTTGTCGTGCAGACACAAGGCTCAAGTATCTTGCAAAGATTTTCATCAAATGTTGTGAGAGTCATCTGTACAACACATTTGCTCTTTTGGTTTATTCGCTGAATAATATCGATATCGCGCAAAACTAAATTTGATTTCGTTAGTATAGCTGCACCGAAGCCGTGCTTTTCGATAATTTCGAGACTTTTGCGCATGTTTTCAACTTTACCTTCGAGCGGTATATATGGGTCTGTCATTGCACCTGTACTAATCATTCCCACACGACGCTTTTTTTTAAGCTCCTGCTCTATGAGAGAAAGAGCATTTTCTTTTATCTCAATTGTTTCAAAATCATAGGTTTTTCCGTAAACTTCACTGCGACTATCGCAGTAAATACAACCATGAGTACATCCACGATAAATGTTCATCGTGTTTTTAGCGGAGATTATACTTTTTGCGATAATATTTTTGTATGATTGCATTGCTTTCACCACCCAATTATCTTAGGAGATATATCCACCTGAAGTGCTATTGCTATCCTCGCCATTAATAAGTGCGGTTATTGCAAGTTTTAAACCCTTTGCAATAGTGAGTATTTCCATACTTGGTTGAGAAGTAGCGTTTTTTGCGACCTGCTCACATGAAAAAGGCACATGGATAAATCCAGCTTTAGTATCGTATCCACTTTTATCGATATGGTATAAAGTTTGGTACATAATTTCATTGCACACATATGTGCCTGCTGTGTACGACACTGCGCATGGTACGCCATTTTCTCGCAAATATGAAGTAATTTGCTTAACTGGAAGTGTGGAAAAATATGCATTTTCTCCATCTTCTTTAATTTTTTCATCGCATGGTCTAACGCCTGCGTTATCGCTTATTGGCGCATCTTTTAGATTAATAGCAACACGTTCGATGCTCAGTGTTGTCCTACCGCCAGCTTGCCCTACACATATCACTGCGTGTGGCTGATATTTATCTATTTCAGCATTTAGTATTTTAGAAGCCTCTTCAAAAACAACTGGAAGCTCAATTTTAATTATATTCGCAGCTAAAATTTCATCCTCAAGAATTTTTACAGCCTCATATGATGGGTTGCTAATTTCTTTGTTAAAAGGCATAAAGCCTGTAATAATAATGTTCACTAATTATCTCCTTATAGTTTGTGGAAGTATATAAAAATTATATAGCATACAATTATCTTTGTAAAGAAAAGTTGAACAAAAAAGCGAAAATGTCATGAGAAAGTGATTTTTTGCGCAAAATAGATAAAAATTAATTGACTAAACTGAAATATGTGATAAAATTAAAGTAAAAAATATTGTAATAAGCGACCGTGATTTTTTGATAATATTATATTACTTTGCTTATTAAATCATACCAAATGACACTGATTGTTATTGATTTTTAAGGTGATTTTTGCATGGAAAAAAGATATGTAACAGTTAAAATGATACTATTAATTTGTGCTATTATACTTATAGCGACAGTAGGCGTAGTAGCCACTGATGACGATGAAGAAAAAATAATTATTAGAGTAGGTTATAATGCTGGACATGGTATTATAAACGATATAGATTCAATTGATTACATTGGTTTTGGGTTTGAAATACTAAAAAGAGTAGAACATTATTCTAATTTCACTTTTGAATTTGTGGAGTATGAAGGGTTAGATGTCTTTAGAGGACTCAGAGAAAATGAAATCGATATTATGGGGGTAATGCTTGAAAATGAAGTGTTAGGTGAAATGTTTGAGTATGTTCCGAAAGTGTTAGGGAGTACACAGCTAATATTAGCGACACGTGAAGCAGAAATATATTATGATAACCCGCAAGCGATAGATGGGAAAACAGTAGCGAGTTTTTATGATAATCCATACGAGGAGCATCTAGATAATTACTGCAAGCAGCATGGTATTTCTATCAACTATATTCGTGATAGTTTAGATGATTATGTAGAGTTAGAAGCAGATTACTACTTAGTTACTACCATAGACCAAAATGTTGATGGGCTTAGAATGGTGCTAAATTTAGAAGTGTTTGATATGTATTTTGTCGCACAAAAAGGTCAAACCGAGCTAGCAAACCAACTTGCACAAGCTATAGAGGATGCGGTTTGTGTTGATGGTACATTACTAGAAGAACTACAAATAAAATATTTTGGGAGAAAAGAGCTAAATAGGAGATATTTAACACAAGAGGAAATATCGCTACTATCAAATCAGACCTTCGTTTGTGGTTATATAGATCACCACCAGCCGATACAGTACACAGATGAAAACGGAGAAGCTGATGGAATTAGCGTGGAAGTTTTAAATATGCTTGCTGAAAACTACAATTTTGATGTAGAGTATGTAGCCTATAATCACGATATGCCACATGTATCCCATGAAAATTTTGATATGCTAATCTCTGCGACTGGTGTATTTGATCATGAAATGGAGTACTATGCACCGACCGCACCTTTTATAGAACTGCCGATGATGCTTTTTGCAGATCAAAAGCATATTGAACAGATAATATCAGAGGAGTTTGATAGTAAAATAGGCATGGTTAAGTACATTACTATTGATCAGTCTGATATTATTGAAAGATATCCTAGTAATACCGTAGTTTTATTTGATACTTTTGATGAGCTATTTAACGCTTTTGTTGCTGGTGAAGTAGATGGGCTGCTTGCTACAGCTAATGGAGTCGAGTATGCACAAGCAGAGTTCGATGAAGAGCATTATGTTATAAGTAGCACAGGGGTATATTTACCACTGAGATTATTTATATCAAAAGAATCAGAACATCTTACGGAATATTTAGGCGCTTTTAATATTTTATTTGAGCATATAGATCAAGAGCGTATAGATGAAATTCTATCTAAGCAAACAGTGCTTTACCTACCAGAGTATACTACAGCAGATTTTGTGCTAGACAATGCAGCGATATTAATATTAATCATATTAATTATAGCTATGGTTGTTATTGGAATAATCTTATATTTACAGTACAAGCGAAAAAAAGCGATTATGAATATTATTAATAATGACAATGTAACAAAACTAATTTCGCTATATAACTTCACTGAACAGGCTAAAGCTATATTGAAGCATGCTAATCCAAGCGATTACGAAATAATATCGCTTGATATTGACAGTTTCCATACAATTAATCTATATTATAGCAAGGAAAAAGGGAATGAGGTAATTAATAGAGTAGCAAATACACTTGTAAATGCATACAAAGACACTGATGCCTTAGTGAGTAGAGTTATCGCAGACCACTTTATAGTTTTGCATAAAATTAAAGAGGGGCACTCAATCAAAGATATTTGCGAAAGCAATATTGCACATGCGATAAGAGAAACTGTAGGGGAGAAATACAATCTTAGCTTATCAGTAGGGAGTTGCGTGGTAGTTGATAGTGATAATACTATTGATGAAATTATCGATTTTGCGGTAGCTGCTAGATTAAAGGGTAAGGATAAATATGAGTTCACATACAACGAGTATGATGAAAATTTGAAAAACGAGTTGGAGTTAAAAACTAGTATTGTTTATAGGATGAAGGAAGCATTAGTAAATGGCGAGTTTAAAGTTGTGTTTCAACCTAAAATAAATTTTGACACATTAGTAATCGGCGGGGCAGAAGCCTTGGTGCGGTGGCATAATCCTCTTAAAGAAACTGTGGTTTCACCAGCTGATTTCATCGGTATTTTTGAGTCTAACGGATTTATTGTAAATTTGGACATGTATGTGTTTGAGGAGGTATGCAAATTTATTGTAGAAAACGAAAATGTTTTTGATATTCCTCTAATATCAGTGAATGTATCATCAGTGACACTGTTTGATGAGAGGTTTCCATCACAGTATCTGGATATACTGCAAAAATATGGTGTAAAACCAGAAAAATTAGAGATAGAAGTGACAGAGAGTGCAATGACATTAGATCAAAAAGTTCTGATGGAAAAGACAAAGGCTGTGAGAAGCTCTGGAATGCACCTATCAATTGATGATTTTGGAGCGGGTGAATCCTCGCTTAATAGGTTGAGCTCTATAATTGCTGATACGATAAAACTTGATAAAGCTTTTCTTGATTACAATATCGCAGAAGAGCGAGGTGGTATCGTAGTGGACAATGTCATAAAAATGGCAAAACAGCTGGATATGAAAGTTGTTAGCGAAGGGGTAGAAACAATTGAGCAAGCGATTTGGTTAAAAAGTTTAAACTGCGATTTAGCGCAGGGCTATTTCTTTGAAAAACCAATGAGCATATACGAGTTCAAAAAACTACTAGAAGCTAAGAAAAAATATAGTTTAAAAGAATAGTAAAAATAAGCAGTAGGCTACTAATAGCTTGCTGCTTATTTTGTTAATTATAGCTGTATTTTTTATTAAAATGGACAATAATAATTAAAAGCAAAAGGAATTTCTAATGGGCTTTTGCATAAAAAGTTGTAAAAATTTGGTGTATTTTTTACGTACATTTATTTGACAATGTATTTCCTATATGTTAAAATATAAGTTATGATTTGCTTAATATTCGCCATTTGCTGTGTTTAATTTACATAAAGCGAATATATTTTTCACGCTGATTTATGCGGCAGATTGGAGCGACAAATGAAAGATGTCAGTATAGTTTTACCATCACTCAATCCTGATGAAAAGTTAACTAATCTTCTTAAAAATTTAATTGAGGAATTTGATGATATTATCATTGTAAATGATGGAAGTGATAATGATCATTTAGCCCCGTTTAAACAAGCGAGTGGATGGTCTAATTGTCATGTGTTAACGCACGAAGTTAACAAGGGAAAAGGCAGGGCGCTCAAAACTGCTTTTGACTTTATATTAAAGCATAGACCAAACAGCAAGGGTGTTATTACTATTGATGGAGATGGACAACATTTAGTAGAGGACATTAAAAATTGCGCAAATATATTATTACAAAAAAAAGATAAAATCATATTGGGTGCACGTGATTTTGATGCACCACATATACCATTTCGTAGTAAGTTTGGAAACAAATGTACCGCATTCACATTTAGAATATTTTGCGGTATGAAAATAAGCGATACTCAAACCGGTTTAAGAGGCATCCCAAAAGAGTATTTGAGTAAAATGCTTGAGGTTGAAGGTGAAAGATTTGAGTACGAAACAAATATGCTTTTATCAATAAATAAAGAAAAAATACCATATGAAGAAGTGAAAATAAGCACCGTCTATCTTGATGAAAATGAATCTTCTCACTTTAATCCAATAAAAGATTCACTTAAAATTTATGGAGCGATAATTCGCTTTTCTATAAGCTCAGTAGCATCAAGTTTAGTAGATATCGGAATTTTTTCACTTTTAAATTTTGTTTTGTCGCCTTATATCGATAAGAGCAGTAGTATTTTTATCGCAACAGCGCTAGCAAGGATAACATCTGCTAGCTTTAACTATATAGTAAATCGAAAAGCTGTGTTTAAAAGTGATGCGCCTCCCAAAAAGGCGATGGTGCGTTATGGTATGCTTTGTATACTGCAGATGCTAGTGTCATATGCAGCGGTATACACATTATCAATTTTCTTAGAAACCAATCCAATTTTTGAAAGCATACTTAAAATAGTAGTTGATACAATACTATTCTTTTTTAGTTATCAAGTGCAAAAAAGATGGGTATTTAAATAATTAATTGGTGAGAAATGGATGGGAGAAGTTAGATGAGTAAAGACATTTTTAAAGAAGATTTAACTGAAGAAAGTGTAAACGAAAATTCAAATGATGTTTGCGAAACTTCAACTGATGATGACATAGTTAATTCTATCATCAGTGAGATTACAGAAAGTAAAATCGAGACATCTGAGGAAGATTACACAGTTAATGAGAGTGAAGAAATGCACGCAGATGAAATAGTGACAGAGGATGTGGGCATAGCTGCACAGCCTGACGATTCAGCAGTAGAAGAAGTGGTTGTAGAAGAAACCGCCGAACCTAAAATGAAAGTAAAAAAAGTGAAAAAGCCATTGATGCAACGTATTTCTTTTAGAATTTTTGCTTCTGTGATGACTTTTTTAGTCTTAGTTGTAGGCACATTATATGGTGTGATGGCAGTGATTAGCTATGGGCCGTCACCTACTGCAAGAGATTTGCTAATTAACTCGCTTCTTGAGACAAGTGCAGCGAAATTTGTAGCAAATATTTACTTTAGTGACGAGGAAATCGAAACAATTCAGTCAGCGAATAAAGTTGAGCAGACACATACTGAAACTAATACAGATTTAATTAAAATTCCTGATGAGAATGACACAGCAGAAGAGGTTGAGGCTTTAATTGTAGAAGAAGTAAAAGGCGATACATTTAAAGGTAAAATGATGATTATAGCTGACCCTACTCGTGTATTTGTAGGATCTTCAGCAGAACAATATTCTAGCTCACAACGAGGGAAAAAAGTAGAGGAAATAATCGCAAGCTATGGTGCTGTTGGCGGTACGAATGCAGGTGGTTTTAGCGATCCTGGTGGAGTAGGAAATGGTGGTATACCGCTTGGTATAGTTATTAGCCAAGGTGAGCTTTTATGGGGGAACCTTGCTACTACATATGATGTTATCGGTATTGATACGGACAATAAATTAATCGTCGGTAGCATGACAGCACAAGAAGCGCTTGATAAAAATATTAGAGATGCTGTAAGCTTTGGCCCTGTTCTTATTTCAAATGGGGAAGTGATGGAAGTTTCTGGTTCAGGCGGGGGGCTTAACCCTAGAACTGCTATCGGCCAAAGAGCAGATGGAGCAATGCTGCTTTTAGTATGCGATGGAAGGCAATCAAATAGCTTAGGTGCTAGCATGAGCGATGTAATTGATGTTATGATTGACTATGGCGCAGTTAATGCTGCAAATTTAGACGGTGGTTCATCAACGGTTATGTATCATAATGATGAGCTAATAAATGTTTGCGCTTCACTATATGGACCGAGAGATATGCCGACTGCAATTGTAGTAGGTCCTGAAATTGTGGAAGGAGATGCAAACAATGACTAATATGAGTAAACCAAAGTTTAAAAATAAATTCTGGATAGGCCTAATTATTGTTGTAATCCTATGGCTTGGTGCGCTTGCATTTGGACTGAGCTATCTATGGAACATAATGGCTGAATATGAGATTTCTACTGCAAAACACGCATTAAGTGCTGTGGAAAATATGTTTGGTGCAGAAAATTTTGACGAGCTAGTAGGCGGAGGAGCTTTTGAGAAAAACGCTTACGAGAGCGATGAAGAGCTAGTTTCTGTGTATGAAGCACAGCTAGAAAATGGAGATTTGACATACGCTAGACTAGTAAAGCCAGGTGAAGACGAGTCACAAGATTATGTAGTAAAATCTGGCGAAGTAGTTGTGGGCGAGCTGACACTTGCATTTGAAGATAGTGGAACTTTTGGGAAATGGAATATTACTAATACAAAAGCAGTACTACCAATCTGGGGCGATATAGTGGTTCGTATGCCAACAAATGCTAAGCTTTTTGTAAACGGGTTAGAAGTTGGTGAAGAATACATTTCTCAAACCGATATGCCATACGATGAGCTTGAATTTGTAACAGAAAATTATGAAGTACCTACACAAGTAGAGTATACATTAACTGGTTTTTACAACATGCCAGAAGTGGCTGCTACCGATTTTAATGGAAACCCATTAACTGTGACATTGAATGAAGAGGCTACATGGGATGTAGAAACTCAAAGCGATAGCACAATAACTACGCTTTATGCTGAGGTTAAGCCGGCACAAGTTCAGGGAGACCTTACTGCACTTCACGACATGGCGATAAGCGATGCAAAAAAATATTCGTTTTATTTGTCTGAAGATGGTAGTTTCACTAGTATCGCTAACAGAATGATTCGAGAGAGTAAAATTTACAATAATATCAGGACAATGGAAACTATGTGGTATACTAACCACACTCATGTAACTTTTACAAACGAAGCTACAACGAATTTCCAACAATTCACTTCTGATATTTTCACAGTGGATGTAGATTATTTGTACACAGTTTATAGATCGGGTGGTCTTGAATATCCGTTTGAAACTAATATTAAAATTGTGTATGCAAATGTAGACGGAGACTGGAAAATTACAGATATACAAATAAGATAATATTTACCTCCCTGTATGGATTTCAGGGAGGTAAAATAATATACTGCTTTGGAGGATGAAATGAAAAAGTCGATATTTTCACTATTTATAGCTATGACTGTTGTTGGTATTATTGCGTTGATGCAAATTGGAGTGTCTGCTAACGAAATAACTGTTGATGATTTTAATATTGTCAATGGCTCAGGGAATGTCTTATCTCAGTTAAAAGACGAAAACACAACAACTGGAGTTTGGTTTAATGAAAACCAACCGATTACCATTAACTTTGACAAAACTGCAAAAGGAATTTATTTTGTGTGGGAAAGCTATCCAGATGAGGGATATGTTATTAGCACAGATGGAAAAGAATATGCGCAAAACACAGGCTTTTTACAAGAGTATATACCTTTTGAGAGTGATGCAAACACAACTATCACAGTGAATACAAACTCAAATGCAGAAGTGCTTGAAATTTTGATAGTAGGTGAAGGTGAATTGCCTGAAAGAGTACACAACTGGCAAGCACCACTCGAAAAAGCTGATATCCTACTATTGCCGACACATGCAGATGATGAGCATTTATTCTTTGGCTCGGTAATGCCGACATACACAGAGCGTGGAGATGTAGCTATCCAAGTGGCATACATGGTAAATCATAATACAGAGCCATATCGCAACCAAGAGCTGCTCAACGGACTTTGGGTAGCAGGGGTGCGCAATTATCCGATAATACCACATTTCCCAGATTTATATAGTAGCAGTTTAGCTCACGCCAAGACGATATACTCTGCCGAGGAAATTATCGATTATCAGATTGAGCTTATAGATAGATTTCAACCGCAAGTTATTGTTGCGCACGATTTTGCAGGTGAATATGGACATGGAGCACATATACTTAATACGGACTGTCTTGTACAAGCAATACACCAAAGTGAGTTCCAACCTCCAAAAGTATATGTTCATTTATACAGTGAAAATGAGATTAAGATTGACATCGACACACCGCTAACTGCTTTTGGTGGCAAGACCGCATTCCAAGTAGCTACAGATGCGTTTGCTGAGCATCGCTCGCAACAGCGCTATTTCTCGGTAGATTATAATGGGAAATATGATCTTTCAAAATTTGGGCTTTATTTTTCCACAGTGGGAGCAGATACCGGAAATGATATGATGGAAAACATCGTTACTTACGAGCAACAACAAATACAGTATGAAGAAGAAGTGAAGAGAATAACAGAGGCTGCATTAGTTGCTGTGAATGCTACTAGTGAGGCGTGTAAGGCTACATTTGAGATATGGGATGTAATTGCAGCGGAAAAAGAAGCGCAACTGCAGTTAGAGCTTGAAGAGCAAAAACAAGCACAAATGCTAATGATAATAGTAAGCTCTGCAGTGAGTCTTGCGATAATTATTGTAGTGCTAGTGGTGATTGTGGTGAAAAAGCGAAGAAGATAGCTTCACAATCGTTAGGCTTTATGAATACTATGAACTAGACATATTTAGGAGGTCCTGTTCATGAATAATAAAGCAAACAATTTCTTATACAAATCAGAAGAAGCCTATCCGATAATTGGTGAGTTAGAGAAAAACCACCATTATGCGAAGATGATGCTTGATAATTACGGTGGAATGGTGTCAGAGATGACCGCAATTTCACTCTATATTTTCGGAGATATATGTCTGAATGATAAATATAAAAATGTAGCAGATGCTTTTTCAAATATAGCAAGAGTTGAAATGCATCATTTGCGAATAATGGGAGAGCTGTCAAACAAGCTAGGGCAACTGCCAATATTGCGCACTGTAAATTATAATAGATATATAGATTGGGCGGCATCGTATAATAAATACCCTACGAAAATGCTAGTACTGCTCAATTATGCTCTGCATGCAGAACTAGAAGCGATATCAAAATACGAAAGACAAGCAGAGATTATCAAAGATAAAACGGTAGTAGCGTGTCTCAAAAGAATAGTGCTCGATGAGAAACTTCATGTCGAGATAATTAATAAATTAATCGGAGAATATACCGCATAATTTAAACAAAGGCTGAAACAGTTTTTATAAAAACTGCTTCAGCCTTTAAGCTTATTTTTTAAATATCATAGTTTTACATGATGTAATATTTACTATTTTTTGTTAACATATATATAACGAATTGAGATTATATGATAAAATGAATCCGAAAAGGAGAACAATCATGAAAAACATAAAGAAATTGACTTTATTACATTCAAATGATTTGCATGGTGATTTTTTTGCAGATAGCGTAGATGAAAAATTAGTTGGCGGGGTGTCTATGTTATCTGGTTACATAGACAAAGTTAGAAGTGAAGAAAACAACGTAATCTACGCAATTGCGGGGGATATGTTTAGGGGCTCAGTTATCGACTCGGAATTTAAAGGGATATCAACAATTGAGGTTATGAATTTGATAGCGCCAGATATTGTAACCATCGGAAATCACGAGGTTGATTATGGCGTGCCACATTTACTATTTATCGAAAAGTGTGCAAAATTTCCTATAATAAATGCCAATTTGTTTATTCGCACAAATATGGCAAGGCTTTTTAATCCGCACAAAATTATTGAAATCGATGGCATGAAAATTCTCTTTATCGGAATATTAACAGAGGAAGTTTTAGCTCAGACAAAAAATGAAGATGTTATCGGTACTTTTTTAGATGTTGGAGAAGCAGCAGATGAGATAGGGAAAATATGCGATACATACAATGCGATAGATATAGATTTTACAGTTTTATTGACGCATATTGGTTTTGAGGATGACAAACTCCTAGCGCAAAAGCTAAAACCAGAGTGGGGTGTGGATATAATAATCGGGGGACATTCACACACTTTACTGGATGAACCTGAAAAGATAAATGATGTACTAATTGTGCAAGCTGGAATGGGTACGGATCAAATAGGTCGTTTTGACATCATGATAGATACAGATTTAAATTCTGTACACGAATACGAGTGGAAAACGATAGCTATAAACGAAGATAACTGTCCTAGAGACTACCCACTTGAAGAAATAATATTGAATTATAAGGATGTTGTCGATAAAAAATATGGTAGAATTTTAACTAGACTCCCAGAGAGAGTTACGCACCCTAGTAGGATAATGGAAACGAGTATGGGCAATTTATTTTGTGATATTTTACTTGATAGCCTGCGTGTAGATATAGTAATACTGGGCTCTGGGAGCTTTCGAGTCGAATCATTAGGACCCATTGTAAAGCTCTCGGACTTGATAGAGACTTTCCCGTATGATGGGGTAATTTACATGCTAAATATCACTGGAGCGCAACTGAAAAAAGCATTTAATCACATAATGCGCGACGAAGCTTTTTTAGGACATACTGAATTTTATCAAGTATCACGTGGATTCAAAATTGTCTATGATAAAGTAGATAAAACTATAAATGAATTTTCACTTGGGGGAAAAGAAATAGATAATAGTGATATTTTTAGGATAGCTTTACAAGATTTTCATTATAAAAACATGGAAGATTTTTTAGATTTAAGTGCTGATGAGCTGCAAATTGAAGAAGCACCAAGAGTATTAGCTGCATCTTGCATAAATGTTTTTGAAGAAGGTTTATCAAATGGATTATCTAAATATAGCAGGATAGATGGACGCATTATTTTTAAATAAAATATATAAACTCAACAAAATTTAATGAAGTAGGATTAGGGGGAATAAATATGGCAAACAGCAAAACTTTTGTTTTTTCGAAATTACCGATGACAGTTGCAGAGCTTAAAGCGTTACCAGAAATTTCACTTAGTACACCTTTTGAAGCAGCGGCATTAACTGTACTTGCTATGCACACATATACCGTAAATGTTGAGCAGGGGATTGAGATGTTTAATGCTATTAAAGGACCGCAACCTTTGAGTGCATATGACAAGCAATTTTTAAAGGATAGACTAAATGGGAAAGAGTATCTTCCATGCTCATATTTTGAAGGTTCTTCTCCTGAGAACAACTACACACCAACAATTCCATACACTATCACAATATCCGATAACCCATATTCTTATGATGAAGCAGGCTATGTGAAACTTTACATTAAATCCACAGGAGCTGACTCGCCACGACCAGTTAAGTTAAGGGGTAAAGGGGAGCAGTGGTTTTTGTGGGAGAATATGCTGCTTCCTAGCATTCGAGTACCTGTTGAGGCTGACCCTTGGGCATAAAATATATACCTCAGCTAACTAGAAAATATATTGCTTTTTGTAAGAAAAAATGATAGAATTAAGTAATAAATTTGTGGTTGGAAATAGTGGGGTTTATGATGTATAATGTTTTGATTGTTGATGACCAAATAAGTTCGCAGGACTTTATGAAATATGCTATCTTACGTGGAAATGACAAATTTCATCTGCAAGCAACATTGACAGATGCTGATGGAGTTAGCACTTATATGAGAAAAAGCAAATCGCATGTTGACCTGATATTGATGGACATACATACAAATAACAAAGTGAATGGAATTAAAGTGGCGAGAGAGTTAAAGAAGGTGTTCCCACAGCTTAAGGTAATTATTTTGACATTTTTAGTCGAAGAAAAGCATATTCAAGAAGCTAAAGAAGCTGGTTGTGATGCTTTTTTTTACAAAGATTATGCGCAAGAGGATTTGCTTGATGTCATGAATAAAGTCATGCTAGGAGAAAACGTTTTTCCATCGAATATCCCAGTTATCACGATAGGCAGAGCAAAAAGTTCAGATTTTACAAAGCAAGAACTTCGTGTTTTAAAAGCGAAGGTTAGCGGATATTCTAATGCTGAAATCTGTTCACAACTGAGAATTAAGCCACCGACTTTGGATACTCACATTAGAAATTTGAAGTATAAAACAGGATATGAAAATATGTTATTGCTTGTATCCGATGTCGCTTCAAAACGATTTATTATTGCAGAGAGAAACCTAGATAATTAATATTTATCTTTCACAAGTTAAGTAGAATAATATTGTACGAGAAAAGCTGATTGCAACATTGTTGCAATCAGCTTTTCTATTCGTTTATTTTGATGAAAGGTATAAAGTTTTTAGCTCCTTCATTTGCTTTAATAACATATCATATTCAGTAAAAATTTGGTTATATACCTCTTCTACAGGACGTGAAAAATTATCAAGAGTCTCTTGTAATTCTACATTATTATCAGCGATAAGTTTTACAATATCAGCATCTATTTGATTTTTTTGAGCCATGTCTGTTAATATAGAAATAGCCTTATCCCAATCATAAATGCCCTTGTAGCTTCTCTTGCTTATCAAAGCGCTAGTGATATCGGCGATTGCTATTATTCGCATCTCTATGGTAAGATCTTCTGCGCTTAAGCCTTTTGGATAACCACTGCCATCAAGCTTTTCATGATGATTAACGGCATAATCGATGATGTCTTGGTCGAATAAGTCTTTTAATATTTCCTCGGTATATGATGCGTGAGTGCGCATTATAGTCATCTTATCTGTATCAAGTTTACCCTTAAACTCTAAAATGGATTCTGGGATTGCTATCTTTCCAAGGTCATGTAAAAGCGCGCTATAATATAGTTTTTCCAATGTTTCCTCAGGCAGATTAAGCTTTTCTCCCAAGAACACACTGATAGTAGTCGTATTAACAGAATGGAGCATAGTTACAGGGCTTTTAAACTCCATTGAGTAGATTATCATTTTCATGTATTTAACTAAATCGTCAGTTGATAAATCTAGTTTTTCGACCATATTATCGGACCACACTTTTGCCTCAGTATTAAGGCTTAATTCATTAATTTTACCATTATCAAGTAGACGTTTAAATGCATCTACATATTTTTGATCGATATGTTTTCCTTTTGCAAGTTTCTTATGAAGAGTTTCAAAAGAATTATTTTTTAAAGTGCCCACATCAATGTTATCGGCAAAATTTATTAGCTGTGCGTACGAAGCAACAATAGGGTCTACATTGGAGAGTAATGCAATAGGAGTGTGATGATATAGTACAGCCTCACAATGCTCTGTAACAGGTGTTAGATACTTTAGAAAGAGATAACCATATACAGAATGTTCATCTGCATCTGCAGTCTCAAATTTTAATAAATTGTTGATATCCTCGGTTTTATAAGCACCAATATCGTGAAATATACTCATTAGGAAAAGTGTCGAAGGATTAAAATGTTCACTATCATCAAGCTCTTCCATTATTTTTGATGCTAAAAATGCAACGCGTTCACCATGGCTAATAAGCCTTTCGTCAAAAAAACGTAAAGCTTTAGAACACAAAAGAACTATTTTATTTCCACATTTGAATGTTGACATAATATTTTCCCTTAAAATAAAAGTAGTAGCAATAAGTGTTATTGAAAAATAAACATTATGCTACTCAATAATAGTATACCACAAAAGCTATATAAAGTCACTTATCAAATTGTACAATAATCTTATGGTTTTTTAATGTAGAAAAAATATAAAAACAATAAAAGTATAAAAACTTGTGACTAAGATAAGTAGACTGCTACAGGTTGTTGAAAACATAGTCTGTTACGTAAAAAGTTCGAGTAGCAAAAAGATACTCGAACTTTTTATGATATTAAAATCTAATTTTTGATGGAGCATAAACATTTCCACCTATATGTGAGGAGGAGTATTTATGTTCAATTGTACAATAATTAGGACAAACTTCTTGTTTGCATGCGCAATTAGTTTGCGGTTGTGGAGCGCAAGTTTTACTGCATTTCTCACAGGTGCATCCACTAGGCTTTTCACAATTGAAGCTATCAGGAGGAGTAACTCTATATTTGTACTCTCCACATGGTGTGTACCCTGGGTCTGTGCAAGCGTGGCAGTTGCCTGTGTTATCTTCAATGATTCTTTCAGTGCCTGTTGCTGATTTGTTTACTAAGACTTTATATTTTGCGCAAGGGTCATCAACACATAAATCGAACTGATAAAAACCATTGCAATCACTTACAGTGTGAGCAATACCTTGATATAGACATTTGCCTTCACAGTCTGTAACAATTTTAATAAGCTTTAGCAGTGCATTTGGCACAGCCTCGCCACGACAATTTACAATTTGTCCCCACAATCTAACTGAGTTAAACTCCGAAACAACGATGTCTGCTTTAATTTCAGAGTCACATCCCTGTGGCATTACATCAATTGAGTTTCCATTTATCATACTTAAATCACAATTATTATTCATATTAATTTTCTACCTTTCAGCATAAATTGAGAGGAAGTATGCTGTCTTATATTCTATGCTTATAGTGGTATTTTGTGCATGAGTAGACTTAGAGAGAAGTGAGAAATCTCATAATTTAAAGCAATCTCGCTTTAAATTATGAGATTTAGATTAGCTATATGATTAATATAATTTTAACTTAATTTTTGCTAGCGATGTACGGTTTAATAAGTCGGTAAATTTCTCCTGCTTTTTCTGAACCGTATAACTTTACAAGCGTATTGTTAATCGTTTGTTTAGTCTTGTATTTATTTATAAGTTTTATGACTGCATTTGCTTCTGTACCAAGTATTTTGTTAAGCTCGACATTTTTATCTGTTGCAGTACTATTACTTGTTGTAGTAGTAGCTTTAGCTGCTGAGTTAGGATTAAAAGTAGGGAGTCGTTTTACTGTTATTCCTCTTGATTTCCAAAAGGTACAAACACTATCAAAACCTAAGTCCTTGCTGATGATGCTATACTCTTGCTTATCAGTCTTAGCAATTAAGAAGCCTAAGTATGTGCACAGCTGGAAGTCGAGTGCATTTTTTCCACCGGACTTAATTTTAATATACTCTCTTTTTATTGCAGATTTTTCTATATTAATATGCTGGGTAACGGACATTTTTGAGCTTGATTCGTTGTAAAAAATAATTAGATGACTATCACTCTCAATACTATTGAGTTCATTAAAAATACTATCGCCTGTATTTTCAAAATCGATTAGATATACCATTATACACCTCCGTTTTAATAAATCGGTTAGTATTTGCACGGTGACTGAACACAAAATTTTATGCTGGAGATTAGTCGTCGCCGCCGCCACCGTCACCGCCATCGTCGCCGCCCCAGCCGCCGCCGTCATCCCAGCCACCGCCGTCGCTATCGCCCCAACCGCTACTGTCATCGCTCCAACCTCCGTCATCCCAGCCACCATCATCAGCGTCCCAACCATCGTCGCTCCACTTATCTTCAAATTCGCTTTCGCCGTCGCTGAAAAATCCGTCATTTGAACCGCTTCTATCGTCACTAAACTCGGGGTGATCATCAAACTCGTCTTCGTCAGGCATTGGGATAACAGTGGGGTTACCACTATATGGATAATTGTAGTCCGTGCCGTGGTTGTGAACGTCTCGCACAGTTTTCTTATACGCTTCTTTGTACTCAACACCAAGTTCAGCTAGTTTTTCTCTATACTTTCTTTCTTCTAAGAACGCTTCTCTGATCATGTTTTGAACAATAATCAAAGCGACGAGAGAGGGCCCTGCAGTAATTAGCAAAAATAAGAAGCTATCAATAAATGAAAACATAAAAATAGATAAAAGTAAACATATTGAAGCTAATGTTCTTTTCGGCTTCAGCTTGCGATAACGTCTATTTCGACACTCTTTTATCTGTTCGATTATTGAATCTTTGCGGTTAAAGAAGCTTTTTAAATGTTCTGGTGGTACAAAATTTGGATCAACTTTTTTCTTTGATCCTGGTGTTACCCATGGTTGTTGTGAACTCATATTGTTTTACCTCCTACTATTATTGCGGTATTGCCATGATATTTCTGTGAATCTACAATTTCTACATTATCTTCGTAATGTAACTCAATTTTTGATGATTCTGAAAGTCGCAGTACCAATTCTGTTATCTTACCATTTTCCCAGCTGACATTTACGCTGATATTGTTTTTGGCTTTCAGGCCACGCACTCTACCTTTCTTCCAAGCTTTTGGGAGGGCAGGCAAAATAAAAATTTTATCATCATAACTTTGCACGAGCATTTCAGCAATACCTGAGACAATGCCAAAATTTCCATCAATTTGAAAAGGGGGATGTGCATCAAATAAATTGGGGTAGCTACCTCCACCATTCATTATGACATCGCTTTCATCGATATAAGTTAGTTGCTGTTTTATGAGCTTGTACGCATTCTCACCGTCAAACAGGCGCGCCCACTGATTTACCTTCCAACTCAAGCTCCAACCAGTTCCAGTGAGTCCTTTTGCCTTTAGCACTTCTCTACAGGCGTTTGCTAGTTTTGGATTTTCTATTGGGGTGATTAATCTAGCTGGGTGCAGTGGATATAGGTGCGAGATATGCCTATGTTCGCGGTCCTCTTCTGGATATTCTTCACTCCATTCAAGTAGTCTGCCGTCGCTCCCAATTGTGAAAGGATAAAGCTTCTCGTTTTTAGCAATTAACTCTTCGATAAAGTCGTCATTTATATTTAAAAGCTTTGCTGCTTTAATGCAGTTAGAAAACAGCTCATTTATAATTGCCATCGTCATGGTTGTAGTTTTTGATACACTGCATACTTTATCTTCGTAAATAAATGCATTTTCGGGTGAAGTTGATGGTACCATCGCATAATACCCGTTTTCGTCTAATTCAATGGTATCTAAATAAAATTTTGCCGCTTCTACCATGATGGGGTAGGCAGTTTTTCTTAAAAATTTTATATCACTTGTGTATTCGTATTGTTCAAATAAATGTTGACACAGCCAACCAGTAGACATAGGCCAAAATGCATACCTAACAGAGGAATCAGAAGCGTAACCGACTGGGTTTGTAAGTCTCCAAATGTCGGTGTTATGATGTGCGACAAATCCGTTTGCGCCATAGTACTCCTGTGCAGTTTTTACTCCTGATTTACTTAAATCACGGATTAGTTGTACCAGTGGCTCGTTAAACTCAGCGAGATTTGCCATGAATACGCACCAATAATTCATTTGTGTGTTTATATTAATCGTGTAATTACTGCTCCATGGTGGGGAAATGGAGTTATTCCATATCCCTTGTAAATTTGTAGCTTGTGTACCTGGGCGTGATGAACTAATTAAAAGATATCTACCATATTGGAATAAATAAACAGGAAGGTAGTCATCTTCTTCGCCTGCATCGAATTTTAGTAATCGCTCGTTCATAGGAATATCTATTTTATCGTTTGCACATATATCTAAAATTACGCGATTATAATAAGTTTTGTAATCTGAGATATGTTCTGATAACAAAAAGTTATAACCACTCCCAACAGCGAGAGTAATATCTCTTTGCGCAGGTTTTATATATTCTTTCCCAGAAAACTCAGGATGCCTATTGTAAGAAACAAAATTACTCCTAACACTTAAGTATATAACCACCTCATCAGCAGTATTTACAATTATTTTATCATCATAATATTCGGTTGTGCCATTTACTGCAACTGCTTTAACTACACTGTGAAAACGTATACCTGTTTTTTCTTTTTCATCAAAATATTGTATCGCCTCTGCTTTATTTAAATAACTAGGCTCAGCGTGAGAAGGACACAGCCCCTCAATCTGGAATGCATCAATGCTAGCTTTAGTTTCGTGTTTTAATAAGCTATCAAAGCTTATTTCACAGCTTATGGAGTTTTTAGCATCCGAGGCGATTTTATAAACTAATATATTATCCTCATGCGAAATGAACGATGTTCTTTTATAGCTTATTCCATTAGACAGATAACTAATTACATGGGTAGCGTCCGATAAATTTAGTTTGCGTGAATAGTCAGTGATATTTTTATGGTTTAGCTTAATTCTTAAATTTCCCATAGGCATGTATGCTTGCGAATATTTCCCAGGAATATTGTTTTGTAGAATTTTTTCAGCTTCGTGGTATAGCCCTTGTTTTGCAAGCTCGCCAGCTTTTTTCACGTACTCTTTCATGTTTTCTTTATCGTTATCAGTAGGATAACCCGACCACAGGCTATCTTCGTTGAGACATAAAAGCTCCTCGTCAGTACCACCGTGAACCATTGCGCCAATCCTACCATTACCCAGCGGTAATGCTTCGACCCACAATGTTGACGGTTTATCATAATACAACGCTAAATCCATAAAAGTTACCTCATTTAATTATAATTAATTTTACATTATCCTTTGGGTTGTTTATATTAATTATATATTAATTTTACATAAAACGCAATAAATTTTTATTGTTATTGCTAATAATATGATATGCAATTAATTAGATATTAAGGAGGTTTTGAGTACAAAATAAAGAGAGCTATGTTTAAGCATAGCTCTCTTTATTATTATGATTTAACTTGTTCTTGTTCTTCTTCTTTTATTATTGTTATCACATCAACTTTAAGTGCAATAGCAACATTGCATTCAGAGGATTTGGATATGAAATTAAGCCCAGCATCTTGTGCGCTATTTTTTATAGTCAATGTGTTATTAGAGTAACTATAGCCAGCAGGTAAAGCTCCTACTAAAGAAAGTGTGTCATATGGTTCAACGATAAAGGAAGCTATTCCTTCTAGTTTAGTGTTAGGGTCAAAACTTATGGCTATATCAGTATCATTAAACTGAGTTATTTTTAGATTAGATGGAGTTTGAGAAATCATACTCACTTTTGGTGGTGAGTTAACTATTACATTTACTGTAAATGGCACATTACATGGTTCAGTTATAATTTCAAATTCTAGGCTAGCGCCTTGTGCGCCAGAGGAGATTGTGAGTATTCCAGAATTGTAGGAATACTCTTGAGGCAATGAATTTTTTAGGATTATTTCTGAAAACGGATCTGATAGGATATTAATGATTTGTGGTAGATTATTCTCGCACACATATATATCGAACACATTAATCCCACTATCATCTATAAATACAGAGGAATCACTTGCCGTAACTTTAGGAGTTGGAAGCTCGCTTCCCGATACTCCACAGCATAAATCAGCAAACACAAACATAGTAACGTTTTTAAAGAAACTACGTTTTGACGTTTGCTCAACAAAGACATCTTCCACAATTGCATTTACGACAACAGAATTGCCAGGGGTGTAGTAGTCCGGTAGCACGATATAGCTGCAAAATGGCACTTCAAAATGCGCTGAATGTGCGCTTTGCTCACAATTATCAGCAATATATTCAATAAACTGAATTAGCTTTCCTTTTACAATAAGTTTATATCCAGTACTTATTATTCCCTCAAAGTTTTTGTTAGTTACAGGTGTTCTCACAACTTCGAAATCAATTATTTCCGTGGCAATATTTAGGGAAGTTATTCTTTTCATATCAGGTTTTTGTACAGGGATAGTTAAGTTTTCCATTACGGAAAATTCTTTCCATGCGCTTGTTGTAAGAGGGAAAACGGGATTAACTCCATTAATAATAATATTGTTACAAGTCATCTTATTCACCTCTTTCATTTATAAATTCCTCTTTAACGGGAATTACAATGCTATCATCTAGAATTGCTTGAGTCTTAGATATGCTTTCACAACTATCATTTTGTATTGTAACATTCCCGATTGGGATAGTAACAGTGCCCTTATCAAATAGACATTTTTTTGTATTTACTTGAAGTAACACCAAAACATTTGAACAAATAGTGCGCATATCCATCATACTAATATTAGCATCTTCAATAAATGGTGTGATTAAAAACATATTATTTGCAAGTAAATATTCTGGTGTGACACATTCTCCACCGACTTCAAAAGTTTGAGGGATAACAATGAACTCACTTACTATAAATTCGTTGTGAACACCATGAACACTTTGTTGTGGCTCATTTGCAACATATTGAATTTTTTGCCTAAATTTTATTTCTACCACTAGTTTTTTCCCAGTTAGCATTTCGCCCTCAGAAGAAGTAACAGCAGAAGGGACGATTCCTTTTGCAGGGATTTCGCCTGCTGGAGTATTGATAACCCTCACCGATATAATTTGAGCATCAAATGCAGACGATATTAGTCTTTCGATATCAGGCTTTTGGCAAGATAAAATGACTGTATCGTTTACTGAAAATTCCTTATATATCTCTGATGAATTCGGAATAAAATCAGATATTCCGAGTATATTCACCATGTTTCTAACAACATTTGCCATATTACTTCACCTCCAAAAATAGTGAAACACATTTAGTGATATCACGTGGACCGATAGCATCTACTACTATATCCTCGATATATGGCACAACTGTGTAGCACGAATTTTGTGAAGCAGATACAGGTAACACTACAAAAGTTCCAAAGCAATATGAGTTATCAAATACCATGACATTTTGTTCGCAGTTATCTGCAACATAGTGAATAGTTTGGTGAACTACCCCTTCAATTACGAGTTTTTTTCCTGTCAGAGTTTGACCACTTGGATTTAATAGTTCGCCTTTTGGCCCTCTTAGAGAAGTTGGGGTACCTATTACATATGAGTTTTTTATCTCAACACAAGCAGTAACTCTTGTGATTTGTTCAATATTAGGGGAGCAGTCATTTAAGGTGATATGCTCTTGCAACATGATTTCTTTAAATGCATTCACTGAATAGTTAGGTGGAATTTGATCACTTATCCCAACATATTCTATTAAATTTTTAACAATAGAACTCATTTAAAATCCTCCTGAAAAATATTACAGCTTTTCCTCTCATAAATTATATTATTCTATTGAGTAATATTTGTTACTGCTGCGGTGTATGTAAGTATAGTGCTAGGATTTTATTAAGTTAATCACATTCTATTTATAATATTCACAAAATTAATATAGTAATTAATATAATCCATGCTATAATAAGCTTATAAATAATTTTGAGGTGTTTTTATGACTTTACAACAATTAAAACATGTTATTGCAATAGCGGACACTGGGTCAATGAATGAGGCTGCAAAGCAATTATTTGTAGCACAGCCGAGCTTATCCATCGCGGTTAGAGAATTGGAAAAAGAGCTAGGAATTAGCATATTTTTGCGCTCAAATAGGGGGATAAAGACCACTCCTGAGGGTGATGAGTTTTTAAGCTATGCAAGGCAAGCAGTCGAACAGTTTAGTATAATTGAGGATAGATATGTTTTAAAGCAAGTGAAAAAGAAGTTTAGCGTGAGCACCCAACACTACTCATTTGCAGTTAAAGCCTTCGTCGAGCTTGTGCAGGAGATAGGCATGGATGATTATGAGTTTGCGTTACACGAAATTAAAACTGCAGACGTCATAAAAAACATTAGGGATTTTAAAAGTGAAGTAGGGATAATTTATATTAATGATAATAACGAGCAAGTTATGAATAAAGTGCTTCGTGACCACTTGCTAAGTTTTACCCCACTATTAGAATGCGAAACATATGCATATCTTTATAAAAAGCATCCTCTAGCAAGCAAAACTAAAGTTGGTATGGAAGAACTATTAGAGTATCCGTGTATAGCTTTTGAACAAGGGAGCGAGAATTCGTATCATTTTGCTGAGGAAATGAAAAGCACACATGATTATCCAAAACTTATTAAAGTAGACGATAGAGCTACTGCACTTAATTTTATGGTAGGATTAAACGCTTATACATTGTGCTCGGGGATTATATGTGAAGAGTTGAATGGTAACGAGCATATTGCTATTCCACTAAAAGAGAGTGAAACCATGACGATTGGACTTATAAAGAAGAGCAACGTACCGTTATCTCCAATAGCGAATTTGTATATTGATAAGATAAATGAATATTTTAAAAACAATGGCTTGTTATAGAACTATACTATAACAAGCCATTGTTTTTATGTATTATACAATATCTAAATTTTGTGGTAGTATATGTTTAACGAAAAAAAGCTAAAAAATAATACTAAAGAAAAGGTAATAAAATGATAGAGCTAATAAATGTAAATAAAGAATTTAAAAGTAAAGTAGGAAGTGTTAAAGCACTTTCTAACGTAAACTTAAAAGTTAATGAAGGTGAAATATTTGGCATTATTGGGAAATCAGGCGCTGGGAAATCGACTCTAGTGAGATGTATGAACTTACTGGAAACGCCTACAAGCGGAGATGTAGTGTTAAATGACACAAACCTTACTAAACTTAATAAAAAAGAGCTTCGTAAACAACAAAGCAAAATAGGAATGGTGTTTCAACAGTTTAATTTATTTGAACAGCGTAATGTATTGTCAAATGTGAGTTTTGCGCTAGAGATAAACGGAGTAAAAAAAGGTGTAGCAAAAAAACAAGCTTGCGAAATATTAGATTTAGTGGGGCTCAGCGATAAGCTAAAATCATATCCATCACAGCTATCTGGCGGACAAAAACAACGTGTTGCTATTGCAAGAGCTCTTGTGAACAAGCCAAATATCTTAATTTGTGATGAGGCTACTAGTGCACTTGATATTGCGACAAGAAACTCAATACTCACTCTTTTAAAGGAGCTCAATAGTAAACTGAACATCACAATAATCATTATAACACATGAGATTAGTGTAGTTAAACAAATGTGTGAGCGTATAGCGGTAATAAATAGTGCAACTATAGTTCAAACTGGTAAAACGGAGGATATTTTTAATAATAATCTAGCTGTATCAGCAGCAACCTTGTTTGAAGAAAATGACATTACGCAAAAAGCAATTTAGCAATTAAGGAAGGTGATAATATGAATATAGAATTTACTAATTTGTTGCTTATTGGAATAGCAGAAACATTATATATGACATTAACTGCAACTTTTTTGTCTTATTTAGTGGGAATCCCACTAGGAATGCTACTATATGCGACATCAAAAGACTCGCTTTGTCCCAATAAACCCATAAATATAATTTTAGGCTTTATTGTAAATATGTTACGCTCTGCGCCATTTTTGATTTTACTATTAGCACTAATTCCAATAACTCGTTTTGTAGTAGGTACGACGATAGGTTCTACTGCTGTGATATTACCATTAGTTGTAGCAGCATCTCCATTTGTTGCTCGGATGGTAGAAGCTTCTTTTAAGGAAGTGGGGAGTGGCGTGATAGAGGCTGCACAAGCAATGGGGTGTAGTAATTTACAAATACTATTTAAGGTGCTACTTGGCGAGTCGCTCCCATCTTTAGTAACTGGCTGCACGATTGCGACAACAACTATATTAAGCTATTCTGCAATGGCTGGAATTGTAGGAGGGGGAGGACTTGGCACTATTGCGATAAACTACGGACTTTACAGGTATGAAACTGGCATAATGCTTGTAACTCTTGCTTTATTAATATTTATTGTACAGTTATTACAAACAGTGGGCGTAAAAACTGCAAACAGAATAGATAGGCGCAAGATTTAAGATAAACATTAGATAAACAAGATAATTAAAGGAGAAGAATATGAAAAAATTATTATTAACATTAGTAGCAAGCACATGTATTATAGGAGCACTCGCTTCTTGCGTACAGAGTGGAGAAACTCAAAATTCAAGCGTTACCACAGTGATTACAGTTGGTGCGAGTGTGACGCCACACAGTGAAATTTTAGAGCAAGCTAAAACATTGTTGCTTGAAAAAGGGTATGAGCTTAATATAGTAGAATATACAGATTATATACTACCAAATACAGCGCTTGATAGCGGTGAGTTAGATGCTAATTTCTTTCAACATAGCCCATATCTAAACGACTTCAATGAAAATAACAACACTGATATTGCATCTGCATTAAGTGTGCATTTTGAGCCATTTGGGATATATTCACATGATAATGAAAGTATTGCTGATATTGAAAAAGGTGATGTTATCGCAGTTCCAAACGATACAAGTAATGAGGCGCGAGCATTATTACTACTTGAGGCAAATGGAATAATTAAGCTTAATGAAGGGGTAGGGCTTGAAGCTACTGTATTGGATGTAGTAGAAAATCCATACGAAGTGGAGATAAAAGAAATAGAAGCGGCACAGCTTACAAGAATATTGCCAGATGTAGATTTTGCTTGTATCAATGGGAACTATGCGCTACAAGGGGGCTTATCTGCAGAGGATGCACTAGCACATGAGGATTCTGATTCAATTTCAGCACAAACTTATGCAAATATTTTAGCTGTAAATGCAAGTGAAATAGAAAGCGAAAAAACGAAAGCACTTGTAGAAGCGCTAAGTAGTAATGAAATAAAAACTTACATTACTGAAAATTACTCAGGAGCAGTCGTTCCAGTTTTTTAACAATCACACTATGCAAAGTTAATCAGTACTAATATGTTTTAAAAACCTATATATGGAAAGAAGTCATCGGAAACGCTGGCTTTTTTCTGCGTATGTACACAAAAATTCGCCCTTAGCAAAACTTAGAGCGAAAACAGCACCATTGGTATCATCTGATAGATATTCTGTTAAAACAACAAGATATTTTTCATCTTCAATAGTTATTTGTGTAGGAACAGAATTTTCTAATTCTAATAATTTTGAAGTCACATCGTTATTTATTATAGTGCCATCATTCAAAAATAATTTGTCACTAATAAAAATAAACTCACCTATGCTTTGATCATATCCCATAAAAAGATGAGAGTTTATATCATAATCATTATTTGGGTTTAAAAAGAAACTTGGTTGAAAATTGCCATGCTCATCTGGTGGAGGATTATATGTACTATCATCACTAATTTCTTCAATGGGATAATCTGAAACTATCAATTGTTTGATAACTGTACGATTTTCAGCAAGTATTTGTTGTTCTGCCTGTACTCTTGCTTGTGAATTTATATTATATGCTGAAGCGATATAAAA
>CAYJII010000027.1:0-35000 GCA_964370225.1 uncultured Oscillospiraceae bacterium
CAACACCGCCTGAAAGTTTAGCAAGTCTTTCTTGTAATTTTTCTCTGTCGAAATCTGAAGTTGTTGATTCGATTTGAGCTTTAATTTGCCCAATTCTAGCTTTGATTTCTTCAGTAGCACCAGCACCGTTAACGATGATAGTATCTTCTTTACCAATTTTAACTTGTGCAGCACGTCCTAATTGATCAAGAGTAGTTTCTTTTAAATCAAGACCTAACTCGTCAGAGATTACTTGACCACCAGTTAAGATAGCGATATCTCTTAGCATTTCTTTTCTTCTATCACCAAATCCAGGAGCTTTAACAGCTACTACTGTAAATGTCCCTCTTAGTTTGTTGATAACTAAAGTAGAAAGAGCTTCACCCTCTACATCTTCAGCTACAATAACTAGTTTTTTGCCAGCTTGCACAATTTGCTCAAGTAAAGGCAACACTTCTTGGATTGAAGAGATTTTTTTATCAGTAATCAATATGAACGCGTCATCGATGATTGATTCCATTTTATCTGTATCTGTAACCATGTAAGGTGATACATAGCCTCTGTCAAATTGCATACCCTCAACCACTTCGCTGTAAGTTTCAGCTGTGTTTGATTCTTCAATTGTGATAACGCCATCAGCAGTAACTTTGTCCATTGCATCAGCGATAAGTGCGCCAACTTTGTCATCTCCAGCTGAGATAGCAGCAACTCTTGCGATGTCGTGTGAACCGTCAACTACTTTTGAGTTGTCGATGATAGCTTGTACTGCTACTTCAACAGCTTTTTTAACGCCTTTTCTTAGCACCATTGGGTTTGCACCAGCAGCAACATTTTTCATGCCTTCACGCACTAAAGCTTGCGCTAGTAGTGTCGCTGTAGTAGTACCATCACCAGCAGCGTCGTTAGTTTTTGTAGCAACTTCTTTAACTAATTGCGCGCCCATATTTTCAAAAGCATCTTCGAATTCGATTTCTTTTGCAATAGTTACGCCATCGTTAGTGATTAGTGGAGCGCCGTATTTTTTTTCAAGAACAACATTGCGTCCTTTTGGACCCAATGTGATTTTTACTGTGTTTGAAAGGTTATCAATACCTTTTTGGAGGGCTTTTCTGGCTTCTTCGCCATAAATTATATCTTTTGCCATAATAATTGTTAACTCCTTTTATAATTTAATTTTCGGATACTAGTCTACGATTGCCAACACTTCGGATTGACGAACGATAATATATTCGTTATTATCAATTTTTACTTCTGTACCTGCATATTTGCTAATTAAAACTTTATCCCCAACGCTTAATTCCATTTTTATTTCTTTTCCATCAACAACGCCGCCAGGTCCCACTGCAACAACTTGTGCAACTTGTGGTTTTTCTTTTGCGCTTCCGGTCAAGATAATACCGCTTTTAGTAGTTTCTTCTACTTCAACCATGGTAATTACAACTCTGTCTGCTAAAGGTTTTATAGTCATTATATTTTCCTCCTAAATGTGTTTGTGTAGCACATTAATGCTTGTGCTTTTCTTAGCACTCTTTTTATCCGAGTGCTAACTAATATCTATTTTACCAAGTTTTCAGCAAAAATCAATACCCAAATATGAATTTTTTCTAAAAACTAAGTAAAAAACGTTATCTTTGTTAGTTTTAACTAAATTTACAAAAATAAAACAGTGAATTGCACAAGAAATAAGTTGCATAGACATATGCAACTTATTTCTTATTACAAGCAAAAAAACCGATTATTTACAAATCGGTTTTTTTATTAAAACTAAATTAACTCAATTATAGCCATCTCCGCAGCGTCACCACGACGTGGTCCAATTTTAATTATTCTAGTGTATCCACCTTTAGTTTCTGCATATTTTGGTGATATTTCGTCGAATAATTTCTTAACCACTTCTTCTTTCGTGATATAAGCAAAAGCTTGACGCTTGGAGTGGAGATTGTTTGTTTTACCGAGAGTAATCATTTTCTCAGTCATCGAACGAACCTCTTTAGCTCTACTTACAGTTGTTTCAATTTTGCCTTTTTCAAGCAAAAACGTAACCATAGCTCTAAGCATCGCTTTTCTGTGGTCGGTTGCTCTTCCAAGTTTTCTGCTACCTGCCATTATGAATTTCACTCCTTACTGGTTTTAGGACAATATTGCCCTTTTCAAAACACGGGTTTTTTAAAATAGTGCGAGATAATGATTATTCGTCTTCTGACTTTAAGCTGTATCCTAACGATTTTAGCTTATTAACAACTTCATCATAGGACTTTTTACCTAAGTTTCTTACTTTCATCATATCTTCTTCGGATTTAGCAATTAAATCCCCTGCGGTATTGATACCGGCACGTTTTAAGCAGTTAAATGAACGTACAGACAAGTCAAGCTCCTCAATAGTCATCTCGAGTATTTTTTCATTACCCTTATCGTCTTTTTCTACCATGATCTCTGTATTAACAACATCCTCCGATAAATCGACAAATAAATTGAGATGCTCATTCAGAACCTTGGCTGCTAAAGATATGGACTCTTTTGCGGAAATTGTTCCATCAGTCCACACTTCTAGTATTAGTTTGTCATAGTCTATGCTTTGCCCTACACGAGTACTTTCAACAGTGTAATTTACTTTTAGCACTGGTGTGAAAATACTGTCAACAGGGATTGCACCTATAACATTTTGCATTTTTTCTTTGTTTTTCTCTGCAGGAACATAGCCCCTGCCTTTGTCGATTACTAGTTCCATGTACAGTTTTGCACTTTGATCCAAAGTAGCAATATGCATATGTGGATTTAGTATCTCAACCTCAGAATCAGATTTGATATCCCCAGCTGTAATAACACCTTCGCCATCGGCTTCGATGTAAACAGTTTTTGGAGATTCACCATAGATTTTGGCGATTAATCCTTTTACATTCAAAACAATTTCTGTAACGTCTTCTTTAACTCCGGGAATAGTTGAAAACTCATGTTGCACGCCATCAATTTTTATTGAGGCAACCGCAACGCCCGGCAGTGACGATAACAGGACTCTTCTTAAGCTGTTGCCTAAGGTCGTGCCATAGCCACGCTCAAGGGGTTCTAAAATAAATCTTCCGTAAGTCCCGTCCGATTTCATTTCAGCTGTTTCAATTCTCGGTTTATCCATTGCCAACATTTAAAACCCTCCTAAATACAGATATATCTGTAAGTTTATACGTTCCCATGTGCCAATTATAAATTTTATTTTGAATAAAACTCTACGATCAAATGTTCTTCAACTTCAAAATCTATGTCTTCGCGATTAGGCATGCGGACAACTTTAGCACTAAGTGCTTCTTTATCCATTTCTAGCCATAAAGGAACAAGTCTGCCTTTTGTTAATTCAACAACTTCCTTAAATTTAGGACTTTTTCTGCTTTTTTCGGAAAGTGCGATAACATCATTTTCGCTGACTTTGTACGAAGGGATGTTCACTTTTTTGCCATTCACAGTGAAGTGACCATGAACAACAAGTTGTCTTGATTCACGACGAGTGAGTGATAAGCCCATTCTAAAAATTACGTTGTCAAGTCTTTGTTCCATTTGAGAAAGTAGGTTTTCACCTGCAAGACCTTTTCTTTTGGAAGCAATTTCAAATTGACGTGCGAATTGTTTTTCCAAAACGCCGTAAATAAATTTAACTTTTTGCTTTTCTTTTAGTTGTAAACCGTATTCGCTAACTTTTTTTCTTTTGTTAGCATCCGGATTTCTCTTGGATTCTTTATCAATTCCCATAACCATTGGGCTAATGCCTAAAGATCTACATCTTTTTAGTATGGGTTGTTTGTTTACTGCCATTATTACACCTCCTGATATAAACTAAACGCGTCTTCTTTTCGGTGGGCGGCATCCGTTGTGCGCAATTGGAGTAACATCTTTAATCATTGATACTTCCAAACCTACACTTTGTAGTGCACGGATAGCAGCTTCACGTCCTGAACCCGGTCCTTTTACATATACTTCTACTGATTTTAAACCATGTTCCATAGCAGCTTTTGCAGCTTTTTCAGCAGCAACTTGTGCAGCGAACGGAGTAGATTTTTTCGAGCCTCTAAAGCCCATTTCACCCGCAGAAGCCCATGATAGAGCATTGCCTTGAGTGTCAGTCATAGTTATGATAGTGTTGTTAAAGGTAGACTGGATATGAACAGCGCCACGTTCGATGTTTTTGCGCTCACGGCGTCTACGAATGGTAGTTTTTTTAGCCTGTTGTTTAGCCATCTCTCAGTTGACCCCCCTACTTTTTCTTATTAGCGATAGTTTTCTTAGGACCTTTTCTAGTTCTAGCATTCGTTCTTGTGCGTTGTCCTCTTACAGGCAAGCCTCTTCTATGACGAATACCTCTGTAGCATCCTATTTCAACTAATCTTTTGATGTTAAGTGCGATACCTCTGCGAAGGTCACCCTCAACTTCACAATTTTTATCAATATAATCACGCAGCTTTGATACATCGCTTTCAGATAAATCTCTTACTCGGATATCAGGATCTACTCCTGTTGCAGCAAGGATATCTTTAGCTGTTTTTTGACCAATCCCGAAAATATAAGTTAAACCAATTTCAACTCTCTTTTCTCTAGGTAAGTCAACGCCGGCTATACGAGCCATAAAGTTGCACCTCCATTACAGTTATAATGCTTTAGCATTCTCTGTGTATGCGTATACGATTTTTCGTATACAATCAAATTTTCTTATTCCTAAAATGTTAGCCTTGACGTTGTTTATGTTTCGCATTTTGGCAGATTACCATTATACGACCTTTACGTCTGATGATTTTGCATTTCTCACAAATAGGCTTAACCGAAGGTCTTACTTTCATCTGAAATTACCTCCTTAATCGAGCGTATAGTTAATTGTTACCAAAAACTTACATGCTCAGACTTAAAATATAACTTTTTTTATTTTGAACGCCAAGTAATGCGTCCTTTTGTTAAATCATATGGCGACATTTCAACAGTTACTTTGTCACCCGGCAAAATTCGTATGAAATTCATACGCAATTTACCTGAAATATGTGCCAATATCTGGTGTCCGTTTTGCAACTCCACTTTGAACATGGCATTAGGCAGAGTTTCTGTGACTGTGCCCTCTATTTCAATTACGTCTTCTTTTGCCATAATATTACCCCCTTATAAAGCTTTAATCTCATCGTGTGAACCAAAATTATAATCCCACAATTTACGTCTTATCTTATTGTCAGTATCAAATTCTTCAATGTCAACGACTTCGTTAGTTTTTGCTAAGTGGCTTATATTTTTTTTCTTTGGCTTATCAAGTTTCCTTGAGCGTCCATCGACAATATAAACAAATCCGTTTTCAGATTTTACCACAATGTAAAAACTTCCTTTGTCGTGTCCTGACATCGATTTTACAATATTCCCTATGAGCACAGTATTATCCCTACACTTTCGTGAGAATTTTCGCACCGTCATTTGTTATCAAAATCGTGTGCTCAAAATGTGCTGAGTTTGACCCCGAAACAGTTTTGACCGTCCAGCCGTCCGATAATGTGTTTACGTCTGCACCCACAAGATTAATCATAGGCTCAATCGCAATTGTCATCCCCGCTGCTAAACGTGGCCCTCTGCCAGGTGTGCCGTAGTTTGGGACTTCTGGGTCTTCGTGCAAATTTTTACCGACACCATGGCCGATATATTTTCGCACTACCCCAAATCCGTGACTTTCAGCATGTGTTTGTATTGCATATGAAATATCGCCAATTCTACTACCAACATTAGCTTGCGCAATCCCTTTATACAAGCACTCTTCAGTGACTTTTAGCAAGAGTTTATCCTCTGGGCTTATTTCACCTACTGTGAATGTATATGCATTGTCCCCGTGGAAACCGTTATAAAACGCTCCCACATCAACCGAAACTAAGTCCCCATCTTTTAACAGTTGCTTTTTCGATGGAATACCATGAATAACAACATCATTAACTGAGATGCAGCTACTGTTCGGGAAGCCCCCGTAACCAAGGAAGGACGGTTTTGCGCCTGCTTTGATAATCGCTTTATGGATGGCATTATCAATTTCGTATGTCGAAACATTAGGCTTCATATACTGCTCTGCCACCTTAAGCGCCATTGCAGATATTTTGCACGATTCCGCCATTATTTTGAGTTCATTTGAATTCTTTAAATGAATCATTACGCCTCCAAAGCTTTTAAGGTAAGTTTTGTAGTATCGGCAACTTCTTCTTGTCCTTCAACAATTTTAAGCTTGCCGGTTTTTGCGTAGTAGTCCTTTACAGGTTCTGTCAAGTCGTGATACACAGTTAGTCTTTCTTTAACAGTATCAGGATGGTCATCTTTTCTTTGGATTGTTTCTCCATCACAGTTATTGCACTTGCCCTCAACTTTTGAAGGTTTGTACTCTAGGTGATAAGAAGATCCGCATTCAGCGCACACTCTTCTACCAGAAAGTCTTCTCATGATATCTTCGTCTTTTACTTCGATGTCTATTACTTTATCTATAGTAACACCCATTGCGTCTAAAGCTTCTGCTTGAGGAACTGTTCTTGGGAAACCATCTAAGATGAACCCATTATTACAGTCGTCTTCAGCAAGTCTTTCTTTAATTATCGCAATTAGGATTTCGTCAGGAACAAGTTGGCCATTGTCCATAAAGGACTTCGCTTTCAAGCCTTGCTCTGTCGAATTTTTCACCGCTTCTCTAAGGATATTTCCTGTAGAAATCGCGGGAATATTTAAATGGTTACAAATTACTTCTGCTTGTGTGCCTTTTCCAGCACCTGGAGCGCCTAATAATATTAATTTCATACCGCTTTCCTCCAAACTCTTATTCTAAGAAGCCCTTGTGGTGACGCATTGTCATTTGCGATTCCAACTGACGAGATGTATCTAAAGCAACACCAACTAAAATTATGATTGATGTACCGCCCATAGAAATATTTATACTCGTTACAGCTGTGAATATTATTGGGAACACTGCTATCACGCCTAAAAATAGAGCGCCAAGCAATGTAATTTTTGAAATAACTCTTGAAATAAACGATACAGTTGGTCTTCCTGGTCTGATACCTGGAATTGCACCGTTATTATTTTTTATGTTATTTGCAATCTCAAGCGGATTGTATTGAACAGCAACATAAAAATAGTTAAACGCAATAATTAGTAAGAAGTAAAGTACTGCGTACACTGCACCTGTTGGTGAGAGTACTGCAAAGAAATTGTACCAGAATGAACCGACTTCAGGGTTTACAAATGTTGAGATTGTAAGCGGTAGAGATAAAAATGATGATGCAAATATTACTGGCATAACGCCGCTCATGCTCACTTTTATCGGAATATAACTGCTTTGTCCTCCGTACATTTTTCTTCCCACAACTCTTTTTGCATATTGTACAGGAATTCTTCTTTCGCCGTTTGTCATAATAATGATAAACACTATCATAGCAGCGAAAATTATAAGCGCTAGTGGCACTAAGAAATAGTTTACGCCACCTGTTCTAAATGTTTCAAACAATACTAGGAATGCTTGAGGGCCTGATGAAATGATGTTTGCGAATAAAATGATGGAGATACCGTTTCCGATTCCTCTTTCATTAATTTGCTCGCCCAGCCATACAATAACCGAAGCACCAGCTGCAAAAGTAAATATAATTACGATCGCCACAAAAAATCCTGTGAAGCCAGTTGTGTATTCTGAAGTTAAAGCGCTTGAGTTAAGTAACAAGAAGTAATATCCTGTTGCTGTCATCAAAGCTATGCCCACAGTTACAAATCTTGTGATTTTGTTGAGCTTGGCTCTGCCGTCGCCGCCGTCTTTTGCAAGTCGTTCCAAAGCTGGAATGGCAACTTGTAGCAGTTGCATGATGATGCTGGAAGTTATATAAGGAGTAATCGATAATGCAAATATTGTAGCATTTGCAAACGCGCCACCTGAAAAGGTGTTAAAAAACCCTAATAAGCTGTCTGCTCCACCTGTTGCTTCAATTAAACCTTGAGCATTAACAAATGGTGCAGGGATAGCAGCCCCAATCCTATAAACAAAGATTATAAGCAAAGTATATAGAAGTTTTTTCCTTAAGTCAGGAACTTTAAAGGCACTTTTTATTGTGTTTAACACCCTATACCACCTCTGTCTTTCCACCTGCATTTTCTATTTTTTCTTTCGCTGATTTTGTGAAAGCAGCAACTTTAACAGTTAAGCCTTTAGTGATTTCACCATTCCCCAAAATCTTAATTCCATCAAGCGGTTTTTTGATTAGACCACAAGCCATGATAGCTTCTTGATCTACAACAGCTCCCGCTTCGAATTTTGCTTCTAAATCAGAAATTTTAACAGTTGCATACTCTGTACCGAATATGTTGTTAAATCCTCTTTTAGGAATACGTCTTTGTAAAGGCATTTGACCACCTTCAAAACCTAGACGAACGCCTCCGCCCGAACGAGCGTTTTGGCCTTTATGACCTTTACCCGATGTTTTGCCGTTGCCCGACCCATGACCTCTACCAACGCGTTTTCTGGTCTTTTTGGATCCCGCAGCCGGGGATAACTCGTGCAGTTTCATTTACCGGCACCTCCTTGTTATCTATTAGTAACCTCTATAAGGTGAGAAATTTTTGCAATCTTACCTCTGGTTGCGTTATTATCCGGTTGTATTGTTACATCATTTAGTTTTCTTAGTCCTAATGACTCAATAATAGCTATTTGAGTTTTTTGTCTGCCGGCAAGACTTTTTACCAGTTTAATACTTAATTCTTGTGACATAAAAAATCTTCCCCCTAACCTAAAATCTCTTGAACAGATTTGCCTCTGATAGCAGCTACTTCTTTAGCTGATTTAACAGTAGCAAGACCGTTAATTGTCGCTCTAACAACATTGCATGGGTTGTTTGAACGAAGCGCTTTTGTTCTGATATCTTTTATTCCGCAAACTTCCACCACAGCACGAACAGGTCCGCCTGCAATGATACCGGTACCTGCAGGAGCTGGTTTTAATAACACTCTGCCTGCGCCGAATTCGCCAACAATCTCATGAGGAATTGTAGTACCTCTAAGAGAAACTTTTATTAGATTTTTCTTTGCGTCTTCGATACCTTTTCTGATTGCGTCCGGTACCTCGCCAGATTTGCCGAGTCCGAATCCAACAATGCCGTTGCCGTCTCCAACAACTACAAGTGCTGCAAATTTAAAGATACGTCCGCCTTTAACCGTTTTTGATACACGGTTTATTGATACGACTTTTTCTTCTAGTTCAAGTCCTGTTGCATCTATTCTTGCCAAACGAATAACCTCCTCACTAAAACTTGAGGCCGCTCTCGCGGGCTCCATCAGCTAATTCTTTTACTCTACCATGATACAGGTAACCGCCACGGTCGAAAACCACGTCAGTGATACCTTGTTTCACAGCTCTTTCGCCAATTATCTGACCAATTTTTTTAGCTGCTTCTTTATTTGCTCCTACACCCTCAAAATCTTTTTCCATGGAAGATGCGCTAACTAAAGTTACACCCTTCACGTCATCAATTATTTGAGCGTAGATGTGTTTAGCGGAGCGGAATACGTTTAGGCGGGGACAAGTAGCAGTGCCTGAAATTTTGTTTCTGATTCTGCCATGTCTTTTTAACCTAGCTACGTTGCTATTTGGTTTTTTAACCATTGTTGCTTCACTCCTTTAATTATTTACCTTTACCGGCTTTACCTTCTTTACGTTGTACGTATTCGCCTAGATATCTGATCCCTTTACCTTTGTAAGGCTCTGGTGGACGTTTTTCTCTAATTTGTGCAGCGAATTGGCCAACTTTTTGTTTGTCCGGTCCGATTACATCAATTCTGTTTGGTGCCGGAACTTCAATTGTTATACCGTCTATTTCAGGCACTATAACTTGGTGTGAATAACCGATTTGTAATACAAGATCTTTGCCTTGTTTAGAACAACGGTAACCTACCCCTTGAATTTCCAGTTCTTTTTTGTATCCTTCAGAAACCCCAATAACCATGTTTGCAACAAGAGTTCTTGTAAGTCCATGAAGTGCTTTATGTTGTTTTTGCTCGCTTGGACGTTTAACGTTAATTTCGTTTTCCGCCATTTCGATAATCATATCAGCGTGCAAGTCTCTTTCTAAAGTTCCCTTTGGGCCTTTAACCACGATATGGTTGTCGTTGAGTTTAACTTCAACACCGGAGGGAACGGGTATTGGTTTTCTACCTATTCTTGACATTTATATTGTCCTCCTTACCATACGAACGCTAAAACTTCGCCACCAACATTTTCTTTGCGTGCTCTTCTGTCAGTCATGATACCTCTAGAAGTTGATACGATAGCAATGCCTAAGCCTTTCATAACTTTCGGTAGCTTTTCGCAGTTAGCGTATACGCGTAGACCTGGTTTTGAAATTCTACGTAAACCTGTGATTGTAGGTGTTTTGTTATCACCGTATTTTAATGTGATACGTATAATCCCTTGTTTTTCGTCTTCAATAACTTGAAAACTTTTTGTATATCCTTCATCAAATAAAATTTGCGCAATAGCCTTTTTCATATTTGAAGCAGGAATGTCAACCGTTGGATGTTTTGCAGATGCTGCATTTCTAATTCTAGTCAGCATATCAGCAATAGTATCGGTTATTTGCATAATAGTAAACCTCCTTCAAGTTTGCTTACCAGCTGGATTTTTTTACACCCGGAATTTGACCTTTGTGTGCTAATTCTCTAAAACAAATACGGCAAATACCGAATTTTCTTAGATAAGCATGGGGTCTTCCGCAGATTTTACATCTAGTGTAGGCGCGGGTAGAAAACTTAGGACGGCGCTGTTGCTTAGCTATCATAGATTTTTTTGCCATTTTTCATTTCCTCCCTTATTTTATGAACGGAGCACCCATAAGAGTTAATAACTCGCGTGCTTCTTCGTCTGTTTTTGCTGTTGTAATGAAACTGATGTCCATTCCTCTGATTTTGTCGATTTGATCATATTCGATTTCTGGGAATATGAGTTGCTCTTTTAGACCCATAGAGTAGTTCCCTCTACCGTCAAAAGAGTTAGCGCTGATCCCTCTAAAGTCACGTACCCTTGGTAGCGCAACGTTAAATAATCTGTCTAAAAACTCGTACATAACCTCTGCACGCAAAGTAACTTTTGCGCCGATTGGCATACCTTCACGAAGTTTGAAGTTTGCAACGGATTTTTTTGCTTTACAAACTATAGGTTTTTGACCTGTAATTTTAGCAATGTCGCCCACAACTGCGTCCATTAATTTGGAGTTTGTTGCAGCTTCTCCGCAAGCAATGTTTACAACAATTTTATCAAGCTTCGGGATTTGCATGACACTTTTGTACTCGAATTTTTTCATCAAAGCGGGAGCAACATCGTTTTTATACATTTCTTTTAGTCTTGCCATACTACTTTAATCTCCTCACTTAAAATGTTCCGCCGCAATTTGCATGTTTGCAAACTCTGACTTTTTTACCATCTTTTTCAATATGACCTACTCTTGTAGGTTTCGAGCATTTAGGACACACAGGCATTACTTTACAAGCGTATATTGCGCTCTCTGCTTCAACCTTACCGCCTTGTTCACCCATTCTTTTTGGTTTAACATGCTTAGTAACGATATTAGCTCCTTCAACAATAACTTTGCCTTCTTTTCTGCTAACTTCTAAGATTTTGCCTGTTTTCCCTTTGTATTTTCCGGTGATAATCATAACATTATCCCCTGTTTTAACATGTAATTTACTCATTCTTCTAGACCCCCTATTACAGCACTTCCGGAGCTAGAGATAAAATCTTCATGTATTCTTTTTCACGAAGCTCTCTTGCAACCGGGCCAAATATTCTGGTGCCTCTCGGGTTTTTATCTTCTCTAATAATAACAGCTGCGTTATCGTCAAATCTGATGTATGAACCATCTTCACGACGTAACCCTTTAGCTGAACGAACGATTACTGCTTTAACTACATCACCTTTTTTTACAACTCCACCAGGTGCAACTTTTTTAACTGAAGCAACGATAACATCGCCGATGTTAGCATATCTTCTACGCGTACCGCCTAAAACACGGATACACATTAATTCTTTTGCGCCTGTATTGTCTGCAACTTTAAGGTAAGTTTGCATTTGTATCACAGTGCGTTCCTCCTTTCGGCATAACTAATAAAACTTTCCTGTAAAAACAATTATTTTGCTTTTTCTAAAATTTCTACAACTCTCCATCTTTTATCTTTCGATAATGGACGAGTTTCCATAACCTGTACACGGTCGCCTATACCACAAGTATTGTTTTCATCGTGGGCTTTAAGCTTAACTGTGCGCTTGATTATTTTTTTATAAAGAGGGTGTTTTATATTGTCAGCAATAGATACAACTACGGTTTTATCCATTTTATTACTAACAACAGTTCCAACCCTAGTTTTTCTTAAATTTCTTTCGCTCATAGCTTAAAATTCTCCCTTCCTTATTGTTTAGCTTTTAATTCCAGCTCGGTGATAACTGTGTTAATTCGAGCAATATCCCTTTTTACGGCTTTAACGCGCATTGGGTTATCAAGTTGATTAACAGCTAACTGAAAACGAAGATTAAACAGCTCTGCTTTAAGCTCAGTCAATTTCGTGTTTAACTCTACAAGTGACATATCTCTGATTTCCATAGCTTTCATTATTGCTCACCACCTGTTTCTTCCTTAGTCACAAACTTACACTTAATAGGAAGTTTGTGCATAGCAAGACGCATTGCTTCTCTTGCAACTTCCTGAGAAACGCCCGCAACTTCAAACATTACTCTGCCTGGTTTTACTACAGCTACCCAATATTCTGGTGAGCCTTTACCTTTACCCATTCGAGTTTCAGCAGGTTGTTGTGTTACTGGTTTGTCAGGGAAAATTTTAATCCACACTTGACCGCCACGTTTGATGTAACGAGTCATTGCAATACGTGCTGCCTCGATTTGATTGGAAGTAATCCATGCCGGCTCAAGTGCCTGTATGCCGAATTCGCCGTGGCTTACTTTGTTTCCTCTTAGTGCCTTGCCTTTCATTCTGCCTCTTTGTTGACGGCGGAACTTTACACGTTTCGGTAATAACATTATTTACTTCCTCCTTCCCTACGAGGTCTTCTGCGATCGTTTCTTTGAGGTTTTTGGTCATCTACTGATGCCTCGCCTTTTAAAACTTCGCCTTTGTATATCCATACTTTAACGCCAAGCTTACCAAAAGTAGTATTAGCTTCAGCGAAACCGTAATCGATGTCCGCTCTGATTGTTTGTAGCGGAATTGTGCCTTCATGGTAGTGTTCAGCACGAGCGATGTCCGCTCCGCCTAAACGTCCGCTTACGCGAGTTTTGATACCTTTAGCACCTAATTTCATAGTTCTTCCTATGCATTGTTTCATCGCTCTTCTGAAAGAAACCCTTCTTTCAAGTTGTGATGCAATATTTTCCGCAACGAGTTGAGCTGATAAATCTGGTTGTCTAACTTCAACAATGTTTAAAACTACTGGTTTACCAACCATAGCCTCTAATTTTTTGCGAAGTTTTTCGATTTCACTACCGCCTCTACCAATTACTAAACCTGGTTTTGCACAGTGAATGTGAATTCTTAATTTAACCGCATCACGCTCAATTTCAATGCGTGGAACGCCTGCTGCAAACAAGCTTTTTTTCAAAAACTTGCGCACTTTGTGATCTTCAACCAAAGTATCGCCAAAAGCGTTCTTTCTTGCAAACCAGCGGGAGTCCCATTGTTTTATAATGCCGACTCTAAACCCATGTGGGTTAACTTTCTGTCCCATAGTTTACCTCCTCTTTTGACTTATTCTTTTTCTTTTACAACTAAAGTTATGTGTGATGTTCTCTTCAAAATTTGAAAAGCACGACCTTGCGCTCTCGGCATGATTCTTTTCAGAGTCGGGCCGGGACAAACAAAACATTCAGCAACATATAGATTGTTTTTATCCATATTGTGGTTGTTATCTGCATTAGCAACGGCCGAGTTAAGAAGTTTTTGAAGGTGCTCACCGGCAACTTTATTAGTTTGTTTTAAGATAGCCATAGCATATGCAGTGTCTTTGCCTCTTATCAAGTCTAAAACAATTTGCACTTTTCTTGGAGCTATGCGGACATATCTTAAATGTGCTTTTGCTTGCATTTAAAATCCTCCTTTAGGCCTATTTCTTGCCATTGTTTGTAGTTTTTGAGCCTGCATGGCCTCTGTAAGTTCTTGTTGGTGCAAATTCACCTAACTTGTGTCCTACCATATCTTCCGTAACGTACACTGGCACATGTTTGCGCCCATCATGTACTGCGAATGTGTGACCTACGAAATCTGGGAAGATTGTGGAAGCACGACTCCAAGTTTTTAGAACTTTTTTCTCTTCATTGGCATTCATTTCCATGACTCTTTTTAATAAAACAGGTTGGACATAAGGTCCTTTTTTAATACTTCTACCCATTATTCATCCGCCTCCTTTCAAAAACTACTTGTCGTTTCTACGTCTAACGATAAATTTGTCGGAGCGGTGATGTTTTTTACGGGTTTTGTATCCGAGTGTAGGTTTACCCCACGGAGTTACAGGACCTGAACGTCCAATCGGAGATTTACCCTCACCACCACCGTGTGGATGGTCATTTGGATTCATTACAGAACCACGAACAGTAGGTCTGATACCCATGTGACGTTTTTTACCCGCTTTACCGATATTTACGTTTTCGTGATCGGTATTTCCTACTTGTCCAACAGTAGCAATACAATTAACTGGTACTCTTCTAAGCTCACCAGAAGGTAGTCTTATCAAAGCGCCGTTACTTTCTTTTGCCATAAGTTGAGCCATGTTACCTGCAGCACGAACAAGTTGCGCGCCTTTTCCAGGGTATAGCTCGATATTGTGAATAAATGTACCCACAGGCATATTAGCTAGTGGCAAAGCGTTACCTGGTTTGATGTCAGCGTCAGGACCTGAGCGCACAACATCTCCAACTTTTAGCCCAGCCGGAGCAATAATATATCTTTTTTCGCCGTCTTCATATTGCAATAATGCAATAAAAGCAGAGCGGTTTGGGTCATATTCTAAAGTCATAACGTTAGCATTCATGCCAACTTTATCTCTTTTAAAATCTATGATACGGTACTTAACTCTGTTTCCGCCACCTCTGTGACGAACAGTGATTCTTCCGTAGCTGTTACGACCGGAATGCTTTTTCTTTGATTCAAGCAAGCTTTTTTCCGGAGCAACTTTTGACAACTCCGAGTAGTCAGTGACAGTCATTTGACGTCTTGACGGAGTGGTCGGTTTGTATGACTTAATCGCCATTACAGTTCACTCTCCTTAAACTTTGGTTTAGCGAGAAATAAATTTCTCATACATCACCGATGTAAAAATTACATCATGCTTTCAAAGAACTCAATCGTTTTTGAACCTGGTGTTAATGTTACGATAGCTTTTTTCCAATCTGGTTTGTAGCCTTCGTGTCTACCCATTCTTTTATATCTGCCTTTAACGCTGATTGTGTTAACTTTAGCAACTTGAACGCCGAAAAGTTCTTCAACAGCTTTAGCGATTTCGATTTTGTTTGAGTCTTTTAGCACTTTAAAGGTGTATTTTTTGAGCGCCAAATTTTCCATGGAACTCTCGGTGATTATAGGCTTAATGATAATATCGTGTGCTGTTCTAATCATTATGCATACACCTCCTCGATTTTCTTAATAGCGTCAACTGTAACAATCAAATTATCATGATTGAGTATGTCGTATACATTAAGTGTGTTAACTAATGTAGTTTTTACGCCTGGGATATTGTTCGCACTTTTTACTACTTTTGCATCAACTTCTGGCATAACGATAAGAGATTTTTTCTCTACGTTTAGAGCAGATAAAACTTTTATCATTGCTTTAGTTTTGTAATCATCCATAGCAAGTGTTTCTAAAACGATAATGTTTTTGTCAGCCACTTTAGATGATAATGCAGATTTAAGCGCAAGTCTTTTTACTTTTTTGTTAAGAGAATATCTGTAGTCTCTTGGTTTTGGGCCTAATGCCACACCACCGTGACGCCACTGAGGAGAACGTGTTGAACCTTGTCTTGCATGACCGGTACCTTTTTGTCTCCATGGTTTGCGTCCGCCACCTCTAACCTCTGTGCGAGTAAGAGTTGATTGCGTACCTTGACGTTGATTAGCAAGGTAGTTCACAACTGCCATGTGCATAACAGCTACATTCGGCTCAATGCCGAAAATGTCTTTGGAGATATTCATTTGTTTTAGTTTCTCTCCTGACATATCGAATACTTGAATTCTTGGCATATTGTTTCCTCCTTCCACTAAGCTTTCTTAACGCTATTGAAAACTGTTACCACTGAACCTTTAGGGCCAGGAACGGCACCTTTGATTGCGATAAGATTGTTCTCAGCGTCTACTTTGACAACTTCCAAGTTTTGAACGGTTACAGTTGCAGCTCCCATATGACCTGGTAATTTTTTACCTTTGAAGATTCTTGAAGGTGACGAACATCCACCCATTGAACCTGCATGTCTATGCACAGGACCTGTACCGTGTGTTTCTTTTAGTTTTGCGTTGTTGTAACGTTTGATTGTACCTGCAAAACCTTTACCTTTACTGGTTCCTCTAACGTCAACGATGTCACCTTCAACGAAAGCATCTGCTTTAACGATATCGCCTACATTGTAAACGTTAATGTCGTCAAATCTGAACTCTCTTAATGTTCTTTTAGGTGCAACGTCATTTTTAGCGAAATGTCCTTTTTGAGGCTTGTTCACTTTGTGAGGTTTCAAATCACCGAAGCCAAATTGTAATGCTTCATAACCGTCAGTTTCAACAGTTTTCTTTTGTGATACCACGCAAGGACCTGCTTCTACAACTGTTACTGGGATAATTTTTCCGCTCTCGTCGAAAATCTGTGTCATACCGATTTTCTTTCCGATAATTGCTTTTCTCATGCTGTTTGTTTGTCGATTTACCTAATTATCGACTTCCTCCTTCTTAAGGTTATTGGTTGACACTTCTGTGCCAACATGACCCTGCTGTGTGCTTTAAAAATTATAGTTTAATTTCGAAATCCACACCTGCGGGAAGTTCAAGACTTTGAAGAGCCTCAACCGTTTTATTAGACGGTCTTAGGATATCAATTAGTCTCTTGTGTGTTCTCATTTCAAACTGCTCACGGCTATCTTTGTATTTGTGAGTAGCACGGATAATTGTTATGATTTCTTTTTGTGTCGGTAGCGGAATAGGACCGGAAACTCTGGCACCTGTTCTTTTTGCTGTTTCAACAATTTTAACTGCTGCTGCGTCCACTAAGCTGTGATCATAACCTTTCAGTCTGATTCTGATTTTTTCTTTGACTGCCACTGTCATCGCCTCCTTTTTATATTTGACTTTTTGAGGGTTGACTCAATTTATAAACACGCCTCCGTGTGTTTTAACTTTTTTGAGATAAAAATACCGAAAAAACTAAACGTCTTTCCGGGTAGGCATATTTTCCGTTTTTACCACAATCACATCTACGCAGTGCATAGGGATATTGCATATCGGAAAATGAATGTTTAAAAATGGTCGCCCGGTTTAAAATCGGACATACTCCACGAAAAAACCGACTTAAGAAAGTCGCAACCTTTCGCTTCATCGCATATCTGTTGCAGTCACGCAAGACATATTTTACTACATTTCGCGCAATAATACAAGTGTTTTATCAGAGAAATTTCAGGTTTATTCGCAAATATTTTTGTATATATTGCGCATGGCCGTTATATTCACCGAAAAACTACTTTCTTTTATTATATACCATTTAAACTATTTTTGCAATAAGTAATTTTATATATTGCAGTTTCATAATCAATCTTTATATCAATTATATCTTTTCGCCTTCATTATAAAGTAATCTTTTTTGCACCAGTCACCAAAAGAGAATTGACTATCCTTAATATAAACGGAAAATTGCATGAGCATTTAAAAAGCCCATCAAAATACTCTTTCCATTCGTTATACTCCTTTGAACCTCTTATCAACTTTGGATTAGCAAGCGCTCCGTAATCAGGAAAATTCACGCGCCCTTTAGCGAAGTCTTTCCATGCAATTTTATCCTTGTTGTGTTTTGCATAATCATAAAGCTCTTTAGGGAATATATACATTACTTATTCTCCTCTTTTTCTTTTTGCAATGTTTCCGCAAGCAGTTTCAGCGCATACCCCATCGCAAAACCCTGAGTAATACGTGAGCCTCCCAACTTATTTTTAAGCAGTTCTTGGCTAAGTTTTAAGTTTTCTAGCGCTTCCTGCGATAGCGTTATTGTAAATCGTGCCATCAGCTCACCTCCTAACATAATAATTATATCATACAAAACGACATCTGTCAAGCATATTTTATATGTTAATTAAATGTTTATTTGCGTGAGAAACAACGTGATAAAATAAAAAAAGAGGAACATTTACGTTCCTCTTTTTTTATTTTATTGCTATTAATAATTTTCAGCTTTTATTTCGAAATATGCTTTTGGATGTTTACATACTGGGCATAGTTCAGGCGCTTTTTTTGCGATGTGTATATGTCCACAGTTACGACAATGCCACATAACTACTCCGTCGCGCTCAAACACTACACCTTCTTCTAATTTTTTAGCTAGAGCTAAATAGCGCTCTTCATGCTCTTTTTCGATTTTTCCAACGCCTTCGAAAGCTACAGCAATTTCCGTAAAGCCTTCTTCTTTCGCTACTTTTGCAAATTCAGCGTACATTTCTGTCCACTCGTAATTTTCGCCATCAGCTGCATCTTTTAAATTGTCTAACGTAGTTGGGATTGCTCCACCTTTAATTAGTTTAAACCATAGCTCTGCGTGTTCTTTTTCATTTGCAGCAGTTTCAGCAAATATCGCCGAAATTTGCTCATATCCTTCTTTTTTAGCTTTTGAGGCGTAATAAGTGTATTTGTTTCTTGCTTGTGATTCTCCTGCAAAAGCTGCTAATAAATTCGCTAATGTTTTACTTCCTTTTAATTCTGGCATGTTGTTACCTCCTAAAAATTTGTTCATACATAATTTATGGCGAATGTTATATATTATACCGCAAAGCGTTATAATTTCTCGAAGAATTCTTTTCCTTTTTTGCAAATTGGACAGACATAATCGTCTGCTAACTCATCAACTTCAGCTACATAATTACAAATTGTGCATCTGTAACCTTTTTTCTTTTCTTGCTTTTCTGAGTACATCGGTGAATCTTTTGGAGTAGTCCCTTTCACAACATTATAATAATAATCGTATGTCATTACTGGCTCATCGCTAATCGTCTTTGCCTCGTCAACATCTGCAAAAAACATTATATGTGTACCCAAATCTTTTTGCTCTGTAACTGTACATTCAAAAACTGCCGCTGCGTGCTGTGGTGAGTATTTTACGCCATTTTCTGCAATCTCTACTTCTACATTTGCAAATTTGTCGCAAGTTTTACCGCATTTAAACCCAAAGTTTGCGATGAAATCGATATCGGCACTTTCGGTTAATACTGTAGCACAGAATTTTTTACTTTTCTCGATAAGTTTCATTGTATACGAATTTTTCGAGATTGTGACTGAAACTTTTTCTGGATTCGCACTCGTTTGCAACAATGTATTCACTATTACACCACTATGACTTCCGCCGTCTTGTCCGCTGATAATATACAAACCATAACTCATTTTAAAAAATGATTTAATATCTACCATTTTAATTCCTCCTATTCATTTCTCTAATACTTACAATGTGTTCATGTACTCATCTTTTAGCATGCTCATGCAAATAATATCCGCATATCCATCCCTACTAAGTATCGCATTCCTCAGTCTGCCTTCACGTATAAAACCGATTTTCTCATACATTTTTATCGCTCTATCATTAAAGGAATAAACTTCTAAACCTACTCTTTGCAACTGTAAATGCTTAAACGCAAAATTCAAAATTGACTTTGTAGCGAATGTCCCATGCCCTTTTCCTAGATAGTCCGCATAGAACAAACATATTCTATAATGCCCACTTTTTACCTCGTAGTCGATTTCATTAATAACCACTTCGCCAATAATTTTATCATTATCGAATATCAAAAAATCACAGCGATTATCATCCTCGGTGCATCTAGCATAAAACTCTCTGACAGCACTTTCTTCGTAATGCGATTCTGATCCTGTCAAATAATTAATTTCATCATCACAGTTGTAAAAAGCCTCGATGTATTTATCGATATTTTCCATTTTTGCTATTGCGATTTTTTTATCACCTTCATTATATATAATGTCAGTTTTCATGTATTCTCTCCCAAAAGTTAAATTATATTCCTACACCATCAAATAGCGCATCAATCGTCGTCTTGAGCGATGCATTCTCCGCTTTTGACAAGTCACTATCTTTTTGCAAGATTTCTTTTGCAGCTTTCGAGCTTTGCCTTAGCACCTCGACATCTTCTATCATGTCTGCAATTTTAAGCTTTGGCAGACCATGTTGCTTATTCCCGAAAAAGTCACCTGGGCCACGCTGTTTTAAGTCTTGCTCAGAAATATAAAATCCATCAGATGATTTCTCCATAATCTTTAGCCTTTTTAGTGTTGCTTCCGCATCTGAATCTGAAACTAAAATGCAGTATGCCTGCTCGCTTCCTCTTCCCACTCGTCCACGCAACTGATGCAACTGCGATAGTCCGAAGTTTTCTGCGTTTTCTATCATCATGATGCATGCATTCGGCACATCTACACCTACTTCTACTACTGTAGTAGATACTAGCAAATCTATATCCCCAGCCTTGAACGCACCCATGACTTCTTCCTTATCTTTCGGCTTCATTTTCCCGTGAAGTACAGCTACACGTACATCACGCAAAGGAGTGTTTGCAAGACTTTGTGCATACTCACTCACAGAAAGTTTATCGTCCTCACCCTCTTCAATAAGTGGGCAAACGACATATGCTTGGCGCCCTTCGTCGATATGCTGTTTAATGAAATTCTGCGCCCTTGTGCGCTTTTTCTTATCTATTAAATACGTCTTGATTTCAAGTCTACCCTTTGGCATTTCATCTATCACAGATATGTCCAAATCTCCGTAAATTATCAGCGCAAGCGTTCTTGGAATTGGTGTGGCTGACATTACAAGAGTATGTGGATTATCGCCTTTTTGAGTAAGCTTGCTTCGTTGTTCCACACCAAAACGATGCTGTTCATCGGTGATAACAAACCCTAAGTTTTTAAATATCACGCTATCTTGGATTAAGGCATGTGTCCCCACGACAATGTCGACCTCGCCACTTTCGATTGCGGATTTAATCTGCGTTTTTTCCTTAGCTTTTGTGCTTCCTGTAAGCAGGGCGACTTTTATCCCCATGCTTTCAAAAGTATTTTTAAACGTATTATAATGCTGTATTGCTAGAATTTCTGTAGGCGCCATAATTGCGGACTGATAAGCATTTTTAGCCATGCAGTAACTCAAAGCACACGCAACCATGGTTTTCCCCGAACCAACGTCACCTTGCACTAACCTTGACATAGGCTCATCTTTTTTAAAATCAGCTAGACCGTCATCTATAGCCTTAATCTGGGCTGGTGTGAGTGTAAACTTCAACCCCTGTAAAAACTCTGTGATATCGTAATCTATTATCTTCACCGCAGTTTGATTGTTCTTTTTTGATTTGAGCATCAAAAGCCCTAACTGCAAAACTAAAAGCTCCTCGAAAATCAAGCGTCTTCTAGCAATTTCCATTTCCTCCATACTTTCAGGAAAGTGGATTTTCTCATATGCAAATCGCCTATGACATAGCGAAAACTCTTTTTTCACCTCAATCGGCAGTGTTTCGCTCATGTTATCGCCGTACACGCGAAATGCTTGCGCCACAGTTTTCGATATCATAGCACTACTAAGCCCACTTGTGAGCGGATAAACTGGCTTTATATACTCACCAATTTCCGCATCGATGAACTCGGGAGAAGTCATTTCTTTTTTAAGCAAATTCCCCGTAATCTTACCCATGAACACATATTCATGATCGAGCTTTAGCGCTTCAAAAATATATTTGCTGTTAAAAATTGTAATAGTAAGGTCGCTTTCTCCATCAGTAGCAAATACTCTGAAAATCGAGAGCCCCTTCCTTAATCTAGTTTCTCCCTGCTTTTTAAAAATCTTGGCTTTCACGCAAACAACTTCGTTTAATTCGCACTCTCTAATAGGCGTAAAAAGCGAAAAATCTTTATATATTCTGGGAAAAAAGCTCAAAAGGGAGTAGATTGTATCTACCCCCAATTTTTTGTATAGTTTTGCCCTTTGCTCTCCAACGCCTTTTAGGAATTGGATGGGGGAGTATATGTCAGGCATTTTAATACTCCTTTTGCATTATTATTTATTTTAATCTACAGATATAATATAGTAGTAAACAGGCTGTCCGCCATTTACAAGATTAATTTCATAGTCATCGGATAATTTATTAGCTAGTTGTTGATATGCTGCTTCTGCTTGCATATCAGTGACATCGGAACCGTAAATTATAGTGACAAATTTACCGTCAGATTTTTTACACATGCTCCTTGTCAATTTATACATCGCTTTGCTTACATCTCGCTCAACAAAATTAAGTTTACCATTTTCAAGCGCCAGTATTTCACCTTTTTTGATGTTATGACCATCAAAATCTGAGTTTCTTGCAGCGAATGTAATTTGCCCGGTTTGTACTTTATCAAACGCTTTCGTCATATTTGTGCGGTTTACGATATAGTCTTCGTCAGGGTCAAACGCTAACATTGCGCTAAGCCCTTGCGGTATTGACCTTGTTTGCAACACACAAACTTCCCTATCCGCTAGCGATATGGTTTGCTCTGCTGCCATGATAATGTTTTTGTTGTTCGGCAACACAAAAACTCGTTTAGCAGGTACAGACTCAATCGCACGAAGCAAATCTTCTGTGCTCGGATTCATGGTTTGACCACCTTTAACAACTTTGTCAACTCCCAAATCCATAAACAATTGTGTGATACCGTCGCCAGCCGCTACCGCAACAAAACCTATTTCGATATCCTCATCAACTTTTTGATATTCATCATTAGCAACCGCATGCTCAACTTCATGTTGTTTTGTAGCGAATTGCTCTTTCATATTCTCTATTTTAATATTAACTAACCCGCCAAATAGCAAAGCTTCTTCCAATGCCTTACCTGGATTATTTGTGTGAACATGCACTTTTATAATGCTGTCATCATCCACAACCACAACGCTGTCACCCAATGTTTCAAGATATGCTCTCAGCGCGAGTGCATCCTTAGCGCCATCATTCTTTTCTATAATAAATTCTGTGCAATACGTAAATTTAATTTCACCCTCGTAATGTGCAATAGGTGCATCTGTAAAGACTTTGTGTGCGTCTTTTTCATTATCTGAAAGCGGGATAATCTCCCCACCTTTTAACACTTCGAGCATACCCTCAAATATTACGACAAAACCCATGCCCCCTGCATCAACAACTCCCGCTTTTGCCAATACCGGCAACAATTTTGGAGTATCTTCCAGTGCAATTTTCGCTTCTTTTAATATTAATTCAAACATTTCCACAGGGTCTGTTATTTCGCTCACCTTTTCTGTGGCTTTTTCTGCAGCAACCCTTGAAACTGTGAGGATTGTGCCCTCTGTCGGCGTCATTACGGATTTGTACGCGCTGTCAACCCCGATGCTCAGCGCATTAGCAATATCGCTAGCATCTGCAACAGTTTTATTTTTTAGCCCCTTAGCAAAACCTCTAAACAATAGCGATAAGATAACACCCGAGTTGCCTCTAGCTCCGCGCAAAAGTGCATCAGCACAAGTTTGGCTAATCTTTGCGATATTGTCGCTATCCAAATTTTCCAAGGCTTTTTTACCTGCGCTAATAGTCATGGACATATTAGTCCCTGTGTCACCATCAGGTACAGGAAAGACATTAAGTTTGTCTACTTCATTTTTGTGGTTAGCTATATTATTAGCTCCCGAAATTATTGCTTTTGATAAAGTCTTGCCGCTAATCAAATGTCGCACTCTCCTTTTAATTTCTAATGAAATAAATTTATTCGCCAATCATAGAGTCTACAAAAACATTTACTTTATAAACATCCAATCCTGTAATCTCTTTAATATTGTATGAAACTTTGTTGATAATACTTCTCACAATCGCAGATATATTCATGCCATATCTTACCACAATACGCACTTCTACAACAAGCCCCTGTGATTTTGACTTCACAACAATTGGCCTGACATTTTTATATTTATACATTAATCCAGTAATTCCTTTTTGCGCACATTTGTCAGACATGTCCGCTACACCAAAACAGTTTGTAACAGTGTTGCTTACCAAATTTATGACAAAGTCTTCGGATATGTCGATTACTCCCAGATGATTTTCAAACTTAATCACAAAGCAGACCTCCTTATTATGCATTTATACATATATCTAAAGTTTATTATACTACACACTATTATACACTAAATAATTGCATTTGCAAAGAAAAAAAAGTAAAAAAATTTAGTTTATTTTACAAATTTAAGTAAATTGTTTATTTTTTTATTAATGTATGCTATACTATATCTAATTACATTGTTTTTTAGACAAATACTTACGTAAAAAAAGAAATTGGAGAACACCATGAACGATAAAAATTATTATAAAAGCGACAAAAATAACTATAAATATGACAATGACGTTGTTGTCGGCAGAAACCCAGTAGTAGAGGCACTTAAGTCTGATAGGCAAGTGGAGACTGTTTACATAGTCAAAACTGCAACTGGTAACGGCTTTGGGAAAATTGTTGCTCTGGCAAAACAAAAAGGCGTTGTTATAAAACATGTTGATGTTAAAAAAATCGACGCACTTAGTGCAGGTGTTAACCATCAGGGTGTGGCTGCAGTTTGTGCTGTTGCTAATTACGCTGATATCGAGGACTTATTCAGTTCGGCTGAAGCTAAAAACGAAGATCCATTTTTCATCATTTGCGATGAAGTGGAAGACCCGCATAACTTAGGTGCCATCATGCGTACTGCCGAAGCAGCTGGCGCGCATGGCATCATCATCCCAAAAAGAAGAAGTGCTGGACTTACGCAAATCGTACACAAAACTTCTGCTGGTGCTACAAATGTTATGCCAGTTTGCAGAGTTTCAAACTTAGCGCAAACGATAAAAGATTTGAAAAAACGCGGACTTTGGATTTACTGTGCTGATATGGGCGGTAAAAACTACAGCGAAACTGATTATGCTGGGCCGATAGCCTTGATAATTGGTTCCGAGGGGAACGGTGTCGCTAGGATTATAAAAGAATTGTCAGATTTTGTTGTTAGCATTCCCATGTGCGGTAAAATTAATTCGCTTAACGCATCAGTTTCAGCTGGTATAATTATTTACGAAGTATTAAAACAAAAATTAAATCGCAACAAATAATAACGAATAGGAGATAGTTTACATGCAAGAAAAGAACTTTTCGATTGATGATATCTTAGATGAAATTAATACTAATAAATTGTCCCCTGAAGAAGTTGATAAGGTAGTCAGCGAATATCAAAAATTTGATACAAACGCACTGCTTGATGAAATTTTGCATCCAGACAGAGCCAAAACCTCCGCATTCGCTATGGACGAGGCTAAAATTTTGCAGTCCGTCAACGAAATAATACCAAATATTGATAAGTCCGCTGAAAAAAACTCCGAAAGAATAAGCGGACCAAATGTGCTGACTAAGCCTATCCCAAATCCTGTGAAAACAGAAGCTCCTAAAAAGGAAGCCATGAAAGATGAGCCTAAGTCAGACGAACCTAAAATAGAAGCTTCCAAACCAGAATCCCCTCCTAACATGCAGTTTAAGGCAAAGGATGTTTCCGCACCAGAGCAGGAAGATGAGCCAGCAGCTGACATTCCCGAGGAAGCGATAAAGATACCCGAGCAACCCACTCACGATGATATTTATCACGAGAAAACCCAAACTTTAGATTCGGTGTATCGCAAAACCAAAATTTCTCATACAGATCAGCCTTTATTTAAAAAAGAAACATTAAAACAGGACACAAACCCAGATGAAGCACCGCAGGAAGCTCAAACTGAGAAAAGTGCAGCTCCAAATGACGGGTACGAACAAGCAAAAAAACATAATACCAACCAACTAAAATATATTGCCTTACAGCGCAACCGCCAAAAATATATCAAAGGGTTTAAGCTCCATGCTCAGTTTCACACCGACTCACATAATTTTTCCGAGGCAGAGTTAGCTACCGCTGCAGAAATGGCGAATGAGGAAAATGAAAACGAGCTTGATAATGTAGCACAAGAACTTGGTGAAAAAGAAGTTAAGGAAATGACAAATTCCTTTAAAAAGCTTGATAACTCTAGCACTCAAGTGCTGCCAAAGAAAATATCTTTTGCAGCAAAAGCTGATGTGAAACCAGAGGCGAGTGCATCCCCTTCAGATTATAGTCCTCAAAGTGATTCTAATGTATTTTTGCACTGGTTACAGCAAAAGCGCAAATTCATTTTCTTTAGAATTTGCGGGTTGACATTTTTACTACTATTTACAGGCATGATATCGATATTTAACTCCATGAATGTTAACCCAATGTTAGCATTCGATAAATATGCAAATCCTCTTTCATACGTGATGGTAAACTTTATCTCACTAGTTTTTGCGATAGCGCTAATGTACGATGTTTTATACGATGGTCTCGCCTGTTTGGCACTGCAAAAGCTCAATAAAAGCACAATATTTTCACTTGCAACACTAGTGCTCACAATATTTAGTTTTACCATGATATTCAACGCCGAGCAGTCAGCAAGCGACGCTGTGCATATTTACGTACCATTTTTATTACTGAATTTTATAGTAGTTTTATTTTCAAAACGACAAGAAATAGCTAGAATAATAAAAAACTTTAACTTTATCGGTTCTGATGTTGAGAAATACAGCGTTAACATCGTCGAAAACCAAGATATAGCAGAAAACTTTACTAAAGGCGCAGTAAACTCATATCCACATTTTGCCGTTAACACAAAAACTGCTTTCTTAAAAGATTTTATGGCAGAATCATTAACCGAAGACTTAAACGATAAAAAGGCAAAGATTTTTGTCCCAACAATTAGCATTCTTGCAATACTTCTTGTTGTAGTATCGGTTTTTATGGATTTTGACACACCACAGATTTTCACTATTTTAACTGGCGTACTCATTAGCGCCGCTACGGGGTACAGCTTTTTGATGATATCCGACCCGCTCTCTAACTGTTGTGAAGAAATCTCAAAATATGGCGGTGCTGTAATCAGTTATGCTGCTGTAGAAGATTTCGCGCAGACAAATTCAGCTTTGCTCAATGCAAGCTCGCTATTCGAAGCGAAAGATATCACATTATATGGCATTAAAACCTTTCCAAACATCGTCATAGACCGCGCTATTTTAGATGCAACTAGTGTACTCTGCGAAACCAATAGCATATTATCAAGCACTTTCCTTAGCATAATCGAGGATAGAAAAGATTATCTTGCGAAAGTAGATACCGTGATTTATGAAGACGGTATGGGAATTTCCGCTTGGGTGGACGATAGGCGCGTGCTGATAGGCTCAAGGGAGCTTATGAAAAATCACAATATTGATACTCCTAGTCGTGATTACGAAAAAAAATATCTATCGGAAGATAAAAACCTAATCTATCTCTCAACTGACGGAGAGCTTAGCGCTGTGTTTATCGTGGGGCTTACCTGCAACTCAAAAATCCGCAACATGCTAGTCGATTTGTACAATGATGACTGTGTTTGCATAATTAAAACAGTCGACCCGATTGTCACAAAAACCCAACTTTCAAAAGTGTTTAGCATGCCAGAAGATGCGTTTAAGATTATCTCCTCAAGGCTTCACAAAGACAGCGAAGAGCTCACAAACACACAAGCGAGCACAACTGCAAAAGTTTGCAACAACGGCAATGTTTTTGCTTATATCTACTCGCTATTATGGGCAAAGCGTCTTAACAAAATCATTTCAGTGGGCGAGCTATTAAGTTTTATTATGATAGGTGTAAACATCGTTTTATTCTTGGTATTTACCTTGCTCAATTCAACAGGCCAGCTAGATAATAAATTTTTATGCATTTATCAAATTATCGCAATTTTTGTATGCGTGGTTTTACAAAGGTTGCATAAAGTTAAGTAAATATAAAAAGTAAAATGGACACTATCAAAAAATTGATAGTGTCCATTTATTTCTTCTTTTGTAGATGTTATTCGAAATCTTGAGCTTCTTCTTTCAATCTATAAAGCTCTGTTTTAAGTTCTTCTTGAATTTGTGCATAATCAGGATTGTCGTATATATTGTTAAGTTCGCATAAATCCGAATTTAAGTCATACATCTCCCAATATGGTTTTTTGGACTCATCTATAGCGCCACTCTTACCAAGCGCTTCACCATAGTAGTAGATGAGTTTATGGTCTTTTGTTCTAACGCCATAATGCGACCACACGTAATGATGTGCTAAGTGCATCCAATAGCGGTAGTACATCGAACTTCTAATTTCTGGCGCATTATCGTCATCTTCCAAAATCGCTCTCATCGAAGCGCCTTGCATATCATCTGGAATTTCTACTCCTGCATAGTCAAGGAAAGTTTTTGCAAAGTCTAAGTTTAGTATCATCTTATCTGTAACAGTACCAGGTTTTATCGCTCTAGGGTATCTTATAACAAATGGCATCCTCAGCGATTCTTCATACATGAAGCGCTTGTCGTACCAACCATGATCGCCCAAATAAAAACCTTGATCAGAAGTATAAATAATGATTGTATCCTCAGCAATACCCTCTTCGTCTAAGTAATCAAGCATTTTACCAATATTATCATCAACGCAAGCCACACATCTTAGGTAATCTTTAATATAGCGTTGGTATTTAAAGTTTTTAAGCTCAGCAAAACTAGAAAAACTTACTGGAATTTTTGTTTCAAGCGGAGTTAGTGTGTATCCTTCTAAACTCTCAGGCAGAGGAATTTTGTCAGTCCAGTTTGCACCTTCAGGCACAACAAGTTTTATATCCTCATAAGTCAAATCCTTATCGATTGTCATCTGTGCTTCTTTTGGCGCATCACCACGAGTGGCGTAATCGTCATCGAAAGTCTGTGGTAATTTTAAATCGCCATCAGTGAACATATTCATGTATTTTTCGCTAACTTCCCAAGACCTATGTGGCGCCTTATGATGTGACATTAGCATAAAAGGCTTGGATTTGTCGCGGTTTTTTATAAAGTCAATAGAATAGTCTCCGATAATATCAGTAGCGTATCCCTCAAAGACTTTGTCTTCGCCATTTTCGCGCATTATAGGGTTAAAGTAATAGCCTTGTCCGTGCAAAACATTGTAATAATCAAAACCAGTTGGGTCGGAATATCCACCTTTACCCAAATGCCATTTTCCCACTATACCTGTTTGGTATCCTGCTTCTTGCAGCAATTTTGGGAAAGTTTGCTGTCTTCCATCAAAATCATCATCAAGCGTCAAGACTCCGTTTAAATGGCTGTGTTTACCAGTTAAGATAACAGCACGGCTCGGTGCGCAAATTGAGTTTGTGCAAAAACAATTGTCTAACCTCATACCTTCATTCGCTATTCTGTCCATATTCGGGGTAACATTAATTTGGCTCCCATAACAACTCATCGCGTGAGCTGCGTGGTCGTCCGACATAATAAAAATTATGTTTGGTCTCTTGTGCATGTCAATCAACAATCCTTTCATCTGTACATTTTATTTTAAAGGCGCCTGCCTTTTAGTTTAGAGAAAAGTTATTTGAGCGAATTTTGCATGGCTTCGAAAAGTTCGGGGACATGTTTTTTCAGTGCCACAGGTCTAAGGTTTTTGTCCGTCCATGCGTGCACAGTTATTCCTTTATTAAGCAAAACCCCATCGCTATTATACGCACTATATAAAAACTCTAGCCTTGCACCACCCATCATACCAATCTTCACTGTAATCGTGATTTCGTCCTCGTACTTTGCTGGAGCTATGTATTTACAGTTAAGTTCGAGCAATGGTAGCAACAGCCCCATATTCTCAATTTGCGTATAATTAAAACCAAATTCTTTAATAAATTCCGTTCTCGCTGCCTCGTACCAAATCGGATAAACCGAATGATGTACTACTCCCATTTGGTCTGTTTCGGCATAACGCGCTATAATTTTTGTAGAAAAAAGCATAATTCCTCCTTCTCCGCAATCTTAGAAAAGTCCTTCGATTTGCCCATCCTCATTAATATCAATTTTAAGCGCAGCTGGTTGCTTTGGCAGCCCTGGCATTGTCATTATGTCGCCCGTAATAACTACGATAAAACCTGCTCCCGCTGACACTCTTACGTCCACCACTGTTATATCATGTCCACTTGGTGCGCCGAGTTTTGTTGGATCATCGCTCAGCGAATACTGAGTTTTCGCCACACAAATCGGCAGTTTATCAAGGTTTAGTCCCTCAATTTCTTTTATAGCTTTTTCAGCTTTGTTTGTATATACAACTTGCGATGCCCTGTAAATTTCAGTAGCTATCGTGTTTAGTTTTTCTTTTATAGTGCCTTCTGTGTCATATAAGAACTTAAATGATTTATCTTTATCACACGCAGCAACAACTTTTTGCGCAAGCTCAACTCCGCCTTCGCCACCCTTCGCAAATACTTCCGCTGTGGAAAAATCACAGCCAGCTTCGGTGCAAAGCGAACTTAAAGTGTTAATCTCTTCATCAGTGTCGCTGTAAAATCTATTTATAGCAACAACTACAGGCACACCATATTTTTGCATGTTCTCTATATGTGTTTTCAGGTTAACAAATCCCGCCTTTAGCGCATCAACATTTTCGTTAGTGAGCCCATCTCTTGCAACGCCACCATTATATTTCAGTGCGCGAATTGTCGCAACAAGCACGATGCAATCAGGCGATAACCCAGCGTATCTACATTTAATGTCAAGGAATTTTTCCGCACCCAAATCCGAGCCAAATCCCGCTTCTGTAACCGTGTAGTCAGCAAGTTTTAATGCTGTTTTCGTTGCTTTGACAGAATTGCACCCATGCTCAATATTCGCAAATGGTCCACCATGAACTATCGCTGGCGTGTTTTCTAAAGTCTGCACTAAATTTGGTTTAATCGCATCTTTCATCAAAGCCGCCATTGCTCCATGCACATTCAAATCCTTAGCAAAAATCGGTTTGTTGTCATATGTATACGCAACAAGCATTTTTCCAAATCGCTCTTTTAAATCGTGGATATCGCTTGCAAGACATAGTATCGCCATGATTTCGCTTGCAACTGTAATTTGGAACGAATCCTCTCTTGGCAGACCATTAATCTTGCCACCCAAACCAACATTAACAAATCTAAGCGCTCTATCATTCATATCCATACAGCGTTTTAGGAGAATGCGTCTTTGATCAATACCAAGCTCGTTGCCTTGTTGCATATGATTATCAATTATCGCGCATAGCAGATTGTTCGCAGAAGTAATGGCGTGCATGTCACCCGTAAAGTGCAAGTTAATGTCTTCCATTGGTACTACTTGTGAGTATCCTCCACCTGCCGCACCACCTTTTATTCCGAACACTGGCCCAAGCGAAGGTTCGCGAAGTGCGATTATAGCATTTTTACCGATTTTACATAGCGCTTGTCCAAGACCCACGGAAACTGTAGTTTTCCCTTCACCAGCAGGAGTTGGATTTATCGCAGTAACAAGTATGAGTTTACCATCCTTTTTATCCTGCAATTTGTCGGTGAGCTTGTCCGAAATTTTTGCTTTATATCTTCCGTATGGCTCTAAGTAAGAATCTTCAATATTCAGTCTTTCTGCGATTTCAACAATCGGCATCATCTTAGACTCTCTAGCTATTTCAATATCACTTTTCATAGTAATTCCCCCAAAAAAATATATGGTATAATAAAATAATTATACCATATATTTTTTAAGTTTGCTATAAATTTTAGTTAAAATTTCATTTTTTTTGTTTGCATGAGATTTTTGTCACAACCAGCTTATATATCAGCGTTGAGTCAATAGCTTTTTGCGGAAAATCCCAATCTTTTTTGCCTGTATTATGCTCCATAATCAGCGAAAGCGCCTTTATTTTTTCGTCGTTTTCTTCAATAATTATCATCTTGCCATTACCGATAATGCTCTGAAAATCTGGGCTATGACTACAAGCATTGTGTGACACCGTGAGTTTATAGCCTGTATCCAGCTCAAATCCTACTGCATCATTTTTGCGCATAATATCAACTTTTCTGCCCTCTTTTGCGCTATGGAAATAAAAAGTAAAACTACCATCATTTAGCTCGTACCCAAAATTTAGTGGGACGATGTATACTTCGCCTTCATCACAAAATCCGATACGTACACAATGACAATCTTTTATTATTTCTTCCATTTTGTTAATATCGGTTATTTCAAGCTCTTTTCTTCTCATAATATTCTCTTTTCTCTACGGAATTAGCTGCAAAACATTTCATAAATTGCAGAAATTGCTTGTGTGAAGTCATCTTCGCTAATTCCGATGATGATATTAAGCTCACTTGAACCCTGATCAATCATGCGAATATTCACGCCACTATGTGCTAGTGCGGAGAATATTCTACCAGCAGTCCCTCTTGTCGATTTCATGCCGCGTCCAACTACCGCTACTAAAGCTAGGTTTGGCGTGATTTCGATATGGTCTGGGACTATCGTTTTATTCAAGTTTGCGATGAGTTCATCTTTGCATTTTTCAAGCTCAGCGGAATTAACTATAATACTCATCGTGTCAATCCCCGACGGCATGTGCTCAAACGAAAGTCTGGATTTTTCGAGCACTTCAAGCACTCTTCTACCAAATCCAATTTCGCTGTTCATCATATCTTTTTCGATGTATATAACTGAGAAGCCTTTTTTGCCAGCGATCCCCGTGATTACAGCATCTGGCGCAACATTTGTGCTGTCAACTATCATCGTACCCTTATCCTCAGGCGCGTTCGTATTTTTAATATTTATAGGTATTCCCGCTTTTCTCACTGGGAAAATGGAATCTTCGTGCAATACAGTTGCTCCCATGTAAGAAAGTTCGCGCAATTCTTTATATGTAATCGTTGTAATTGGGTTTGGGTCTTTGACTATTCTTGGGTCGCATACTAAAAAGCCTGAAACATCCGTCCAGTTTTCATATACATCAGCACCTATCGCCCCCGCTACGATTGAACCTGTAATATCAGAACCACCGCGCGAAAAAGTTTTTATCGTGTCATTTGGCATGGAACCATAAAAACCTGGGATAACTGCATATTCATAATTAGCTAAGCGCTCGGACAAAATCTTATTTGTTTTCTCCAAATCAAGCTTAGAGTTATCGCCAAAGAAAATCACTTCAGCTGCATCGATAAACGCGCAATCTAAATATTTTGCTAGGATTTTCCCATTTAGATACTCGCCTCTTGAAGCAGCATAGTCACGTCCTGATTTTGCAATGAACGAGCTTTTTATTATCTCAAATTCATTTTCAAGCGAAAAATCAAGTTTTAACTCCTCAATAATTGAATTGTATCTGCTTTTTATCTCGGTGAATATTGCCGAGAAATCATTGCCTTTAGCCGCAGTTTCATAGCAACTATATAGCAAGTCTGTAACCTTATCGTCGCTATCAAAGCGTTTGCCTGGAGCAGATGGTACTACATATTTTCTGTCGCTATCCGCCTTAATGATGTCATATACTTTCCTAAACTGTTCGGCACTAGCAAGAGAGCTACCACCAAATTTTACAACTTTTACACTCAAAATTCATACCTCGCTTTATTTAATATAGTAGTGCTGATGAAACCACTGTCCATATTATCGCTAATATAGTAATAACAATGAACACTATTACCCAGCCACTGCTGAAAAATTTTCCCCATTTATTGCTTATTGCAATAAAGTTTTCTGCTTGCCTTAACTCAAGATTATCGCTTTTGAAGCTAATTTTTTTCGCTTTAACAATCAATATAACTACAGTCGCTGCTAAGCACGCTAAGCTGATTACTGTATAAGCAATATTAACTACTTTAGGTGCAATATTGTACGCGATTAGTATTTGCGAAGAAATCGCAAAGAAATTGTTAAATGCGTGAATATAAATTGCAGGTTTTATTGAACCTGTTTTTATTGTGATATAGCTCATGATTACCCCCACCATAAAAGCAAATACTGCTTGTGGAATATTCATGTGGATAAGACCAAATAAAAGCGATGACGCTACAGCAGCAAATACTGTGGAGTATTTTGATAAAACTTTTAGTATTACGCCCCTAAATAAAATTTCTTCCGTAATCGGTGCGATTATTACCACTACTATAAATAAAAATACAGTCGCTATTGGGTCGGTTATTTCAGTGATTAAGCTAGTAGTTGGCACCGAAAGCCCGATTGGATCAAGTAGAACGTCAAGAAACGTTACTATGTAACTTGCTAATGTGTTGACACCTAGTGCCATTATACACAATACCACCAAATCGGTAAAACTAGCAGTTGATTTTGTGAATAACTCTTTCATTTTGAGTTTCATTTTGGCAGCACCATATAAAATTCCGATTGAATTTCCTAATGCCGTACCAACAACAGTAACTCCGTATAAAAGAGCCGGAGATTGTAGCATCATCAACAAATTATCTTCCATCATATAAACAGATCCACCGTATTGTACCCCATAGTAGATGCCCAAAATTACAGCAATTATATATGATATTATTGCTGTTATCACTGCTTGCCCCAATATCATAAATAAGCTTGAGCCAGCAGCTATATTACACGCTCTTTTGAAAAATTTATTTTTCAGCTGTTCTACTTCGTAAGGTGTAGTAGGTGAAGCCGTGAAAACTGTGGAAGAATTCCATCCAGCTCCGTTGGATTGCTGAGAGTTGTTCTGCGCATAATAATTATTGTTATTTTGTGGTGCATTCCCCCATGTGTTTTGCGTGCGATAGTTTCCGTGGTTTTGTTGTGATGCGCTCCATCCGCCATTTTGTTGCGGTGGCTGTTGCACGCTAAATTGCGGTGTTTGCACTGGCGCTTGCGGTTGCGCCTCGAATTG
>CAYJII010000028.1:0-6454 GCA_964370225.1 uncultured Oscillospiraceae bacterium
AAGATAATAATATTAATATTGATGATGTTTACCACTGTTTGCAAAACACGCGTCCTACAAACAATGATATTATTAAAACGCACACAGCCAATGTCAAACAAATGTCGAAAGGACGTTAATTATGCCTTTATTTCCACAGGATAACAATAATAAACCATCCGTAAAAAAAATTATTATATACAGTATCGCTATTTTTGTTTTGCTGATAGTACTTGGAATGTTAAATGAACATTTCCATATAGTTTAAGCGGTGTACTGCAATGACAAAAAAACAAGAATTCGCTCTGCTCGTTATAGAGCGATTAAAACAAGTATATCCAGATGCTTTATGTTCACTTGTCTATCAAAAACCATACGAACTTTTGATATCAGTAAGACTTTCAGCACAATGTACTGATGCAAGAGTTAATATAGTCTGTGAAGATTTATTTAAGAAATATCCCACACTCGAAGCTTTCTACTTTGCGGATGCAAGAGATGTCGAAAAAATAGTCAAACCTTGTGGTTTAGGCAAGACAAAATCAAATGATATTGTCGGTATGGCAAAAGCTTTAGTGGATAATTTTGATTCAATAGTGCCAGACACGATAGAAGAGCTTTTGACCTTACCTGGTATAGGCAGAAAAAGCGCTAATCTAATCGTGGGCGATGTGTACAATAAGCCTGCAGTTGTAGTAGACACTCACTGCATTAGAATTTCAAATAGGCTTAAATTTGTAAATGACAAAAACACTGTGACTATCGAAAATAAACTGCGTAAATTATTGCCTCCCGAGGAAAGCAATGATTTATGTCACAGATTTGTATTATTTGGACGCGAGTTTTGCAAAGCGATAAAACCTTTGTGCGAGCAATGTCCATTAGGAGATATCTGTCCATCAAAAAACAAAGCATAAATATAGGAGCTCAGATGAAATTTTTATCTAAAAAAGAAGCGATAGTCATTATAATAATTTTATGTGTTGCTCTCATATGGCTCGCTATCCCCTTTTTACATGCTTCTGATACAGTTTATGCTGAGATATATCATTACTCTGACTTAGTACATGTAGTAGATTTAAGTAAAAAAGAGGCTAGCGTTTTAAATTTTGATGTTGCACCAAATGTATATATTACAACTACAGAAAAAGGGGAAATTTATTTTTCTGACTCCGATTGTCCAGACAAAATTTGCATACATTCTGGTATACTTAGTATCACTGGACATACGGCTGCATGCTTGCCTAATGGTATAATGATAAAAATAGTTTCTGGCGATTCAACTTCAGCTGACATTATTGTATAAAGTAGAGGCATTATATGAACATATCACAAAAGACAAAGCAAGTCGCATTTTTAGGAGTTTTCTTTGCACTCAGTATAGCTTTATCTCTTTTTGAAAGCGCAATGCCACATATTCCTTTTATGCCACCTGGTGTGAAAATAGGATTATCGAACATAGTGGTGATGTACTGTTTATTTTTTTTAAGAGCACCTAGTGCATTCTTACTTGTGATTTTAAAGTCACTTTTCGTACTAATAATCAGGGGGTTAACAGCAGGATTTTTAAGCTTTAGTGGCGGGATTTTATCCATAGTTATTATGCTTTTGTTAAAGTTAATTTTTAAAGAAAAACTCAGCTACATGTTCATTAGCATCTGCGGTGCACTATTCCATAATATCGGTCAATTCTTGGCGATAAGCTTAATTTTTTTAAATTTTAGCTTAGTCTATTATTTACCACTACTAATTATAAGCGGAATATTGGCTGGAGTGCTGTCAGCCACAATACTTAAGCTAATACTCCCTGCAATACACAGAATTTTTAATATTAAAGTAAGCGATAAATTATTATAGCAAATCCAGGAGAATACCATGAATAAAAATACTAATTTAAACTTAATAATAAAACTAACAGCACTGCCTACAGTGCTGTTAGTTTTATTTGTTGGATGTAGCAGAGAAAAAAGTTATGATGCGCAGTATTTTGAATATTTTGATACATTGTCAACCATATCAGCATACTGTGATAGCCAAGCACAGTTTGACGCATTATCAGCAGATATACAAGATGCATTAAAATCTTATCACGAGCTATTTGACATTTACAACGAATACGATGGGTTAATTAATCTAAAGACAATCAATGATAATGCTGGTGAAAATGCTATTACTGTAGATGAGCGCATAATCGACTTACTCTCGTTTTCAAGCGAACAGTACGAAAACAGCTCAGGCTATGTTAACATCGCTATGGGAAGCATCACTTCTATTTGGCATGAGTACCGAACAAACGCAATATCTTCGCCTGAAAATGCTCAGATTCCAACAACTATTGAGCTATCAGATGCTGCACAATATATCGACTTTAGCCAAATTGAAATAGACCATCAAAGCAGTACAATATATCTACCTGAGGGGATGTCGCTTGATGTTGGTGGAATTGCAAAAGGCTATGTTACAGATGAGCTCGCTAAAGTTTTTGCTAAACACGAAATTACTAGTGGATATATAAATTTAGGTGGTAATGTAAAGGTTATTGGTCCAAAACCAGATGGCAGCGCCTGGAATGTTGGTATTAAACATTATGAGAGTTCTTCCTCTGATCTGCTTTATTTGCTAGAGATTGAAAATTTATCTTTGTCAACTAGCGGAAGTTACGAACGATTTTACACTGCAGAAGGACAAGCGTACCACCACATCATTAATCCAGACACATTATTTCCTGGTGAATATTTTCTTTCTGTCTCAGTAATCTGTGAGAGTGCAGCCGAAGCCGACGCAATCTCAACTGCACTGTTTAACATGACACTCGACGATGGAATTGCTTTTGTCGAAAATCTTGATGGAGTAGATGCAATTTGGATATCAGCTGACGAAAGTGTTACAATGAGTGAAGGCGCTAAAAAAATAATCGTAAAAGAATATTAATTCTTTTACGATTATTTTTATTTGTACAAATTAATATAGTCTTCTTTTTGCATAGAGTAGCACATTTCATCAAGCACTTCCCCATCAAATCGAACTACAGAACATTTCAGTTTGCCTTCATATGTGAACCCAAGCTTTTCAATAACTCTTTTTGAACGCTCATTATAATTAAAGTGATAAACAGTAAGGATTTGCACATTTAACTCATCAAAAAAATATTCAATTGCAGCTTTACATGCTTCAGGCATAATGCCTTGTCCCCAGTAATCGTCAGAAAGCACGTATCCAAACGATTTTGCATATGGGTTTTTTCGCTTGTAATCATCATGAATTCCGATTGTTCCGATGACCTTATTCGACGATTTTTCTACAATAGCGAAAACATCTCCGCTTTCTGCTAAAGCTTTAACAATTCTTAGCGTCTCATTTTTATCTTTGTGCGCATTCCAACCAGCGTGAATACCAATATTCTCTCTTTTGGCGTACTCATAGATATCATCAATATCATAAATTTTTATATCCCTAATAATTAATCTGTCAGTTGTTAAAGTTTTCATTTCATACCTCAGTCTATTTATCTGACAGCGTATCAAGCTCTGTCATAAAAGCCTCTATGCTGTCGAACGCTCTGTAAACAGAAGCAAATCTTATATAAGCAACATCATCGATATCGCGCAGATGTTCAAGCGCCTTCTTACCGATTTCTGTTGATGGAACTTCGTGGATAAATGCGTTAGAATAATATTCCTCAATCTCACTCACCGCTTTTTCGAGGACTTCTACCGATATTGGTCGTTTTTCACATGCTCTTATCATTCCATTTAGTAATTTCTGTCTATCAAAAACTTGTCGTGAATTATCTTTTTTCACCACCATGACTGGCGTTGCTTCTACTATTTCATATGTAGTAAATCTACTTGTGCAATTCATGCACTCGCGTCTTCTTCTAATTTTAAGGAAATCTTCCGACGGTCTTGAGTCCGTTACTTTGCTTTCTGTATGTCCACATTTTGGGCATTTCATAATTTGTACTCCTTTATTATATCGCATGGCATATTTTGTTATACTACTATTTTACCATTAAATATAATAATTTCAAGTATTTTAGCTCAAAAGCGTGAATTTTTTTACAATACAGTCCTCAATTACGTCTTTAAAGTGACACGCTTCGACATTTTCACTTTTTAGTAGCGATGCAATTTCAGAAATGAAAACAATCTCATCTGTTATCTCTCCTATCCTATGCATCACTCCCTGATGTAAATATTCAATCCCATACTGTTGAACTAGGTTTCCCTCTACTATGTTTTTGCTGCTGAAAATCATTATTTTTAAATCACTGCTCATTATTTTCCCTCGCTTTACATAATTATTTACTAATATAATTATACTAGGCTTTTATGGAAAAAGCGAACAAATTATAACGACATCTTCGACAGCATTTCGACAATTATAGACAAAACCATGTGCATCATTCACATTTATTTCACGAATTCAATATGTAACATCCACACAAATTAGAAAAAAGCTTAAAAATTTAGCGCATTTTTAACAATTTCAACAGAATTGTAAACCTCACTGACATCACTGTAATTATTGGCGTATAACTCAACCACTACCGATTTATCAAAACCCTCATCCTTAAGCTTTTGCAATAATTTTTTGACATCAAGCTCCCCTTTGCCCAGAGGCAAGCAGTCACTGCCACTCACATAGTCGCTGATATGAACATGCGCAATGTTTTTTCCTAGTAGTTTTATGAATTCATATAAACTAGCATTTGAACGGATGATTTGCTTTGTATCAAGCACAAAATTTACATCTCCATCTAAATATTCCTTCATCCCTACTAAAAATTCAGTGGAGTAGCTTTTGCATCTTGCTACATTCTCCTGTGCGAATATTACACCAAACTCTTTTGCAACATCACGAAGCTTAGCAAATCTTTTATAATACTTTTCGTTTGGAAAAAGGCTTTTTTTATGGTCACCGTGGAACACAAAAATTTCCGCACCAACATTTTGAGCAAATTCAAAATATCTTTTATAGTCTTCAACTGAATCATTAAATCTTCGCTCATACTCAGTAAAAAACATCATTGGCTCCAACGGACATTCAAAAGGATGCACCGAAACTATATTTGCATCGGCACTATTTAGCATATTTATTATCTTTTTTGTAAACTCAGCATTTATTTCGCTATGACTATTTATAAAAACTTCTATGGTCTTTATCCCATTATCCAATATATTTCTCAGAGCTATTTCGGTTTGCATGGGATAAAAACATGCAGATGATACACCAAAATTCAAATTTACCACCTCATTTATAAGTAAAGCCGTCCTTCAAGGACGGCTTTTTAACGCAATTATGCTTTTTTCTCTGTTAGTTTTTTCGCTTTATGTTCTTGCCAAATTACCCAAAGTGGAGTCGCAATGAACAGTGATGAGTAAGTACCGGAGATTAAACCTACTATCATTGGAATTGAGAAGCTCAAAATTGAAGTTACACCTGTTAAGAATGCTACGATTGATACCACTAGCATAGCTAAAACAGTAGAAACTGTTGTATTGATAGAACGAGCAAGCGACTGATTAACACTCATGTTTACGATTTCATTTAGAGGTTTAGTTTTGTTGTAGTATTTTTCATTTTCTCTAATTCTATCGTAAATTACGATTGTATCATTAATCGAATAACCTAAGATTGTTAGCAGTACCGCAATGAAGCTTTCATCAATTTCAAATCTAAAGACAACGAAAAATCCAAATATAATTAAAATATCATGGATAAGCGCAATTACAGCAGTTACACCAGCGGACCAACCACTGATTTTCTTAAATCTTAGTGCGATATATATTGTCATAAGGATTGAGCCAAAGATTACTGCAGCTAAACAGCGAAGCAAAAACTCAAAACCTATGTTTGCGTTTACACTTTCAATTTGCAAGCGCTCTAGATTGCTGTCAGGGAATGTTGTGGCAAGTACATTATCAATGTTACTTTGAGTATCAGAGTCAATTCCTTGGCTAGCAGTAAACGAAATTTCAATTGTAGTCAGATCGCTTAAAAGGCTTTGTTGTTTTGCTACATTCACTGGAAAGTCAATCTGTGTCTCTACAGCGTCAACTACAGCGTCAGTGTCAATTTCACCTTCGTAACCATACGAAAGGATTGTTCCACCTCTAAACTCAATATCTAAGTCAATACCAAAAATTAAGGTAGCTAGTAGAACTATCGCAATAATAATTCCTGAAACCATAAAATATTTTTTTCTGTTTGCGACAAAATCATAATTAGTTTTCTTAAGCATTTTTTGCACCTCCATAGAATTTTGGTTTTCTGAAGGCTTTAAATCTAGAAATAGATTTCATCATAAATCTCGATGCCCATACACCAAAGATAAAGTTTAGGATTACACCAACAAGTAATGTATATCCAAAGGAGAATATAGCACCTTCTGTTGATGGTGGGAACATAAACATGATAGGGCTTAGTAATATAGCAAATATGCTATCAGGAGTACCAAATGTACCCATTAATA
>CAYJII010000028.1:6464-29400 GCA_964370225.1 uncultured Oscillospiraceae bacterium
ACTGTGATGTTACCGTCAAAGATAGCAGTAAATGCGCGTCTGTACCCAAGCTCAATGGCGCCATCTATTGATTTACCTGAGTTAATCTCTTCTTTTATTCTCTCAGCAGTAATAATATTAGCATCTACCCCAATACCAATTGCAAGGATAATACCCGCAATACCAGGGATTGTTAATGTAAAGCTATTGATACCCTCTACAAAGCCTGTTAGTGCCGCTAAAGTACCACCTACTTGTCCAAGTAGACAGATGCTTGCGATAAAGCCAGGGAGTTTGTAGATAAAAATAATGTACGCACAGATAAGTACAAATGCGATTATTCCTGAGATTACCATTGCATCTCTTGCGCCACCACCCAAAGTAGGGTCAATCGTGCTATAATCATCAGTAACTAGTTCAAAAGGTAGTGCACCACCATTTATTTTATTTGCAAGCTCTTGAGCAGTATCTATAGTAAATCCGCCATTAATTATAGCTTCACCATTTGAAATTGGTTCATTTACATTTGGATTTGAAATCATTACGTCATCCATCCAAATTGAAATTGAGCCTTCTCCCGCAAGTCTAGTAGTAGCTTCAGCAAAAGCAGTAGAGCCACTATCTTTTAGGTCAAGTGAAACTACCCATTCAGGGTTTGATGTACCATCAAGTGAAGTGAAAATTGCCTCTGCACGCTCTACGTCTTTCCCCTCAAGGATAATAGTATCAGCTGTAACACCAGTTGGCATACCAGTATCATCGACTACGCTACCCTCTCTAAATGTAAGCACAGCAGTATCGCCTAGCTCAGCAATAGCACTTTCTGGGTCAAAGTCTGTTTCATCTTCCGCCCAGGGAAAACGCACGATTATACGGTCGCTTGTTAAATCTGTATATACTTCGTAGTCATTGATATTAAGAGAAACCAGTCTTTGACGCATAACCTCAGCTGCAGCGTTTAATTCTGACTCCTCCGGGTCAACTCCCTCTGGTGGTGTAAAAGTTACGTCAACCCCACCTCTGATGTCTATTCCCCATCTAATTTGTTCCACGCCTTTAATAATAACATTCTCAACATCGCCGTACTTGGTCGTCAAGCCGAATATCGCAAAAAAAGTAAATAAAAATATTACTATAGCTATTATGAAAAACATAGGTTTTGCAACACGTTTCATTAACAATCCTCCAATTAAATATTTTATCTTATTATGTAAATAAGTAAGTCGTTTTCTAATATAGCTAAAACAGCATAAGAAACACGACATAATACTCAATATTATATGATAAAATTCACAAAAAGTCAATGAATTTTGATAGAATAAATTTAAACTTTTAAAAGCTGTTTGACAATTACTTGTCAAACAGCTTTTTTTGCAATGCTATTAATTTTTGTTTTCGCTTGATAGTATTTGCTTCATCTAAGGTGAATTTGCCATCTTTATATATTACCACATCCGAAACTTTTACATCAAAATCAAAACTTTCTTTTGAGTATGCTTTGCTAGTCTTTCCGTCTACTTCCAATACTATTTTATCGCCGTCAATCTTTTCTACTATATGCATGTTTCACCTACTTTTGCGTGATAACTGAAATTTCGTTTGCATTTAAACCAAAGATAACATGTCCATCAACATCGCTTCTATAAAAATTATCGCTAAACTCCATACATCTCTCATAAACTTCTGCATGTGGATGTCCAAATTCATTATCATATCCCACTTGAGCAACATAAAACTTTGCATTTACTGCTTCTAAAAATTCTATCGTACTCGAAGTGTTAGAACCATGGTGCCCTAATAGTAATACATCACTGTCCAAGTTTTGGCCACTCTCTAATATATCTTCCTCTGCTTCTTTTTCAATATCACCTGCAATTAAAATTTCACTCTCATTATGTACAAATCTAATTGCAGCAGACATATTATTTAAGTCGCCATATTCATCCATAGGAGAAAGTACGTGAAATATGCTACCACCTAAAATGTATTGCGTATTTGGGGTAGCTTTTATAACCTCTACCCCGCTATCATCTATCGCCACCAACATTCTTTCGTATGTTTTTGAAGTTGGTATTATGTCACTTGGAATTTCAGGCATAATAATATTCTCTACTTCAATGCTGTTTAGCACATCATCAATACTCCCAATATGGTCAGCATGTGGGTGTGTTGCAACTATATATTTTAGGCTATCCACTCCCATTAACTCAAGATACTCTATTATAATATCCTGTGTACCGTTATCGCCACCGTCAATAAGCATAGCCTCACCGTCCGATAAAATAAGTGTACAGTTCCCTTGCCCAATATCAATCACATGCACAGAAGCCTCATAATCTTCGGTAACAGTAGCGTATTCGTTTAAAGGCAAATCGTTAAGAATTATATCGTCTTCTTGCTCAATTTCCTGTCCCGTTAAAGTGTACCAGTTAGGTATTGAGTCTGAAAATGGATTTGACGTGTTGTAAGTTACTATTGCAATTAACAATACTAATATGTAAAAGAAAATTTGTGGTATCATGCCAATTTTCTTTTTATCTTTTCTTCTTCGCATTTCTTCTTCCTTTACTGATTATCTGCTTTTTGGGGAATTCGCGCTTTTTATCATTCCTATTTCTATTATTTTTAACCATATCCTCGTTTACAAGAGCATTTGCACCTTTCCCGATTAAGTCAAAGCGTTTTGCGCGCTTCAAAGCTCTTAAAACTAACTCTTTATTTTTAGGGTCAAAATACTGCAACAATGCTCTTTGCATAGCTTTTTCTTGTGAAGATTTTGCTACAAAAATTTTTTGCATGCTATATGGATCAAGCTCAGTGTAATACATCGCAGTAGAAATAGTTCCTGGTGTAGGATAAAAATCCTGCACCTGCTCTGGGTGGATATTCTCTTTTTTTAGGAATAAAGCTAGCTCAATTGCTTCATTAATATCGCTCCCCGGATGTGATGACATCAAGTAAGGTACCAGATACTGCTCTTTACCTATTTTCTTGGTAGTCTGATAAAACTTCTGGGCAAATTTTTTATAATCAGCAATATGTGGTTTCCCCATTTTATCTAGCACTTTATCACAACAATGTTCTGGTGCAACTTTTAATTGCCCACTAACATGATGCTCAATAAGCTCACGCAAGAAATTATCGTTTTTATCATGTAAAGCATAGTCATAGCGCACTCCTGAGCGCACAAAGACTTTCTTTATCCCCTTGATTTTTCGCATTTCTCGAAGAATATCAAGATATTCTTCATGATTTACTTTTAGCGCCTCGCACGCTTTAGGTGCAAGACATTTTCGATGTTTGCACATCCCATGCTTATTTTGCTTGTCACATGAATTATGTCTAAAGTTTGCAGTTGGACCTCCTACATCATGCACATAGCCTTTAAAGCTTTTGTTTTCTACAAAACTTCTCGCTTCTTCTAAAATCGATTCTTTTGAACGCACTGCTATCCTTCTACCTTGATGGAAAGCAAGTGAGCAAAAATTGCACGCACCAAAACATCCCCTGTTATGTGCTACAGAAAATTCTACTTCTTCAAGCGCTGGGACTCCGCCTAACTTTTCATACATAGGATGATATGTCCTAGTAAAAGGTAATGAGTAAACCCAATCCATTTCCTCTGTCGTAAGTATTCTCATAGGAGGATTTTGCACGAGCATCTGTTTTCCATGGCGCTGAATAACAGTTTTACCTACTAATTCATCCTGCTCATTTTGTTGTAATAAAGCAGACTTAGCATAACTTTTTTTATCCGTACTTACTATATCAAAATTAGGACATTCCACACTGCCATACGGAGTATCAATCGGCTGACATAGGTAACATGTGCCGTTTATATCATGCATATCACTCACTTTTTCGCCAGTACTAAATCTTTTTGCTATCTCCATGACAGCTAGTTCACCCATGCCATACATCAGCAAATCTGCTTTTGAGTCAATCAAAATTGAGGGCATAACTCTATCATCCCAATAATCATAATGCGCAAAACGCCTTAGCGAAGCTTCAAGTCCACCTATTAAAACAGGGGTGTCGCTAGCTATTTTCTTTAGCATGTTCGAATATCGGATAACTGCTCTATCAGGACGCTTACCTGCAACTCCACCTGCGGTATATAAATCTTTCTTACGTTTATTTTTTGCTACAGAATAATGTAGCACCATGGAGTCTAAATTTCCAGAAGTGACTAAAAAAGCGTACTTAGGAATACCTAATCTTAAAAAGTCACTCTCTTTATTTATATTTGGCTGGGCTATAATACCAACATTATATCCCTTTGCTTTTAATACGCGTGAAATTATCGCCACACCATAGCTTGGGTGGTCTACATATGCATCACCTGTAATGCATATGAAATCTAGTTGCTTTACACCCGCTTTTAAATATTCTTCCCTATTAACGGGCAAAAACTCTTTATGTAACATCGCTTTCCTCAACACTTTCCTCTTTTGCAGAATTGCTCAACACCATTTCTTGCCATTGTGTCCTTGTGATTAATACTTGTCTGGGTTTACTTCCCTCAAATGGACCAACTATTCCCTTTGCTTCCATTTCATCTATAATCCTAGCAGCTCTTGCATACCCAACTTTGAGCTTCCTTTGTAGATATGATGTAGACGCCTGTGAAGCTTCAATAACCGCTTCAATTGCTTTAGGCAACAGCTCGTCCTCACCGTCAACATCTTCGGATTTTTCTTTCCCTTTGCTCTTCTCTTGAACAGCTTGACGTTCGATTTCGTCCATGATTTTGTCGTCATAATCAGCATTAGCAGAATTTTTTATGAAATCCACAACTGCTTCTACTTCCTTATCGCTAACAAATGAGCATTGCAATCTTGTAGGTTTTGGCATACCAACAGGATAAAATAGCATATCTCCTCTTCCCAAGAGTTTTTCAGCTCCCGCAGAGTCAATAATTGTTCTTGAATCGACTTGTGATGAAACAGAAAATGCAATTCTCGATGGTATATTTGCTTTGATTACACCAGTGATTACATCAACAGAAGGGCGCTGTGTCGCAATAACTAGATGCATTCCAGCTGCCCTTGCCATTTGTGCAAGGCGGCATATCGCATCTTCAACTTCATTAGGTGCAGCCATCATTAAGTCAGCAAGCTCATCGATAATAATTACGATTTGTGGCAATGGTGCAAGCTCTTCATTTTTCTTTGCAAGCTCGTTATAGCCTGTTAAATCACGCACTTGATTATCAGCGAATAATTTATATCGATTTAGCATCTCAGTTACTGCCCAGCCTAGCGCACCAGCCGCTTTTCTTGGATCAGTTACAACCGGAACAAGCAGATGTGGAATTCCATTATATATTCCAAGCTCTACTACTTTCGGATCAATCATGAGCAGTCTCACTTCGTCCGGAGTAGCTTTGTACATAATACTCATGATAAGTGCATTTATACAAACTGATTTACCTGAGCCAGTGGCTCCTGCAATCAGCATATGTGGCATTTTAGCAATGTCAAATACAATTTCTTTTCCTGAAATATCTTTTCCAAGCGCAACCGAAACTTTGCTTTTTGCACCCCTAAATTCAGAAGAATTTATAATTTCATGCATCGTTACTATGTCTGTGATACGGTTTGGAACTTCGATTCCTACAGCAGCTTTATTCGGGATTGGCGCCTCTATCCTAACACCGGCAGAAGCAAGATTTAGCGCGATATCGTCAGATAAACCTGTGATTCTGCTAATTTTCACCCCAGCAGAAGGTTGTAGTTCATACCTAGTTACTGTGGGCCCGCGACTTATATCAACAACCCTAGTTTGCACACCAAAACTTTTTAATGTATTAACTAATAGCTCAGCATTAGCTTTAAGCTCCTCAGAAACATCGGTGCTCTGATTGCGCTTAGGAGCTTTCAATAAGCTAATTGGAGGGTAATTATATTTTGGCTGAACTTGAGCTACGGGTGCACCGTTTATCACGCTCTCAAACTCTTTTGAAGCTTGTTGCACATTTTCACGTGTTTCCTTTTTACTCTGCTTAGGTAAAGCTTTGGTTATTAGATTATCCAGTTCCTCACTCATAGCAACATGAGCATCATCTGCCTTCACTTCGCTTTTTTGCACTTGTGGTGCTTCTTTTGTTGCTTCAACCAATTCATCAGCTTGCGGGGTTTGTTTTTCTTTTGCACCACCAATCGCTTTTTTAAAAGCTTTTATCGGAGAGTTTTTCTCCTCACTCGGGGCTTTTTCATCGACCACTTCGCCGTCTATATCAAATATTGCTCTTGGGGAGGATACAGGATGTAATGGCATTCCCTTTTCATCACCTAAATTAACATCTATATTAAACTTTGCTTTCGCTTGCTCTTTTTCCTCTTTAACCTTGGCATAATGGTCTTCCATTTTTCTCACAGGTTTATACACTGTCTTAAACGCTTCTAGTAGCGTTGTCCCTGTGATTAGCAATATAAAAGCGAGCAAAAACAGTATCAGGACAATTATTGCACCGACATTTCCAAGTAAAAGTGACATTGGCAATCCTAACAGCATACTGATTACACCGCCACCTTTTAAGCTTATACCATTATTGAATAAATTAACTATTATCTCAAAAATATCTGCTCCAGCAAAATCTTTTACTATTATTATTTGACAAAGCCCTGAAATTAAACTTATTAGCACTAAGCTTTGCCAAAGTTTATGCTTAATTTTGCCCATTTGCTCGTCTAGTGTCGCTCTAACTGCTACATATATAAGCAAAACAGGTACAAACAACGCGCAAATTCCAAAGAGTCCCATCATTGTATTATGTAAGAATAACCACACATTTTCGCCTTCAATAAAAATTAGTGCAATCGATAATAATCCTAAAAAGAACATTACTATCGCCCACGCTTGCTTCTTAGAATGTGCGTATTTTAAATCTCGTTCACTAGGTGCTCTTTCAAAGTCTTTTTTCTGGTTTGTTGTTTTGGTAGTTTTTTTACGTGGAGTAGTACTCCTTTTATTCTTTTGCGCCATTTTAACCTCCTAATAATACTTATTTAAACAAAGAAATTTTCAAAAACGCCAATAGCAATTACTACTACTCCTAATACTAAAGTGTAGTATGCAAAAATTTTAAACTTATCTTCTTTCAATAGCCATTCAACCATTTTTATGCTTAAGTACCCTACCACAGCAGAGGTTATTACTCCGATTGCCATTATATGTATCGGTAGAGAAATATCTTTGCCACTCATATCAAGTATTTCGGATAATCCACCACCTAAAATTGCAGGTATCCCTAGGATAAACGAAAACTTGACTGCAGTTTCCTTTTTAAAACCACATAATAAACCTGAGGAAATCGTACTGCCCGAGCGAGATACTCCAGGTAGTGGTGCTATGCTTTGAAGCGCTCCCACAATTAAGGCATCCTTTGCTGTGATGTCGCCTTCAAGCTTTGTCCCATTGTCTTTTTTGCACGCTATAAATAAAAGTGTAGCTGTGATTAAAAATGATAACCCTTCAATTATAATATCATCATCGGATAATATCATTGAATAAAAGTCACCCAATACAAAATATATTACAATTAACGGAAGTAATGCAAGTAATATCATATAAATCATATTGCGCATCGGATTTGTCTTTTTTAGCGAAAACTTTAATGTAAAGATATCTTTTAATATGGCAAAAAACTCTTTAATAAGCTCCCATATCAGCTTGTAAAACGCTATGACTATCGCAAAAAGTGTCCCCATATGTAACATTACTGAAAATAAAAGTGCGGGCTCGCCGCTTTGATTAGTGAAATGCTGAAATAAAGATAGATGTCCCGAACTTGAAACGGGCAAAAACTCAGTTACTCCTTGGATTATGCCTTGAATGATTGCTTCAAAAATACTCAATGTGTTTTCTCCTTTATGTAACGCCTAAAGGCGCATTTTTATAAGTCATTTCCTATATTGTAGTCTGCTTTTAGATAATCTTTTAAATTAGTTGAAATAATCCTATTTATAACAACCTTATTATTATATAATACACCCTCAAGCACACAATTATCAACCTTTTTGTACGAAAAATTTGTTTTGTCCGTATTTTTTAATATTTCACCTTGATTTGCCAATGTGTATAACAGCATTTTTATGCACTTTAATAGTGCTGCCCCCTTTATTTTATCGAATTTTGTATCTTATTCGCCCTTTAAAGCTTCCTCTTCTTTTCCAGTTTCCTGCTCATCAATAAGACTATATAAAGCTTCTATCGCATCGGAAAGTCCACCCAGATTATCTATTAGTCCCTCTTCAACTGCCTGGTTTCCACTAAGCACAGTACCAACATCCATAGCTAGCTCTCCTGTGGTCATCATTAAATTCGTGAACCTATCTTCAGAAATATTCGAGTTTTTCACAACGAAATTTACAATCCTATCTTGCATTTTTTCAAAATACGAAAAGGCTTGCGGAACTCCTAAAATTAGACCATTCATGCGCACGGGATGTATAGTCATACTGGCAGATTCTACTATATACGATTTCTTAGCGCTCACCGCAAGTGGCACCCCAATCGAATGTCCCCCACCTAAAACTAAACTAACAGTTGGCTTTTTCATACCTGCTATCAGCTCTGCTATAGCAAGCCCCGCCTCAACATCTCCGCCGACAGTATTAAGCATTATAACAAGGCCTTTTATGTCTTTGTCCTCCTCAATTGCTACTAGCTGAGGTATTACATGCTCATACTTTGTGGTTTTATTCTGTGATGGCAAAATATAATGCCCCTCCACTTGCCCTATTATTGTTAGGCAGTGAATCAAATGCTTTCCCTTAGCAGTCGTTGTCCCCATTTCTAGCACATCATCTTTACTCTCTTCGTCCATGTTTTCTTCTACTTCAGCATCTTCCTCTTGTTGCACATCGTCATTTTTTACTTGCAATTTTATTTTCTCTTCCATTTTAACACCCTATCCTAAAGATTTGCTATATTTTTTACTATCATTCCCAAAATTTATTTGCTTATTCAATAGCATAATCGTATAAATCAGATATTAATTCGCTATCCTCAGTGATAACCTGAGTATAACTTTGTGGTATATCTCCAACAATTATAGTTTCAGTCAAAATGTATTGCACTTGACAGCTGTTTTTGATGTCATAAAAAGGAAATATGCAGTAAAATTCAATTTTCACATCTATATAAGTTTTGTGAATTGTTTGATTTATTCCACTATCTTCAAATGCTGAAACTACCCTTGTTTCTAGATATCCCGTAGGACTAATTTTAAAATTTAATACCGGAAACTCAGAGAAGAAGAAATTGCTTCCAATTATTGCGTTTAGAGGTATGTCTACATTTTCCGAATCAATTTGCTCTAGTTTTGATATTATTGCGCTTGAGATATCATTGCGTACAGTATTAAGCGTATCGCTTTGAATTTCAATTGCGCTAACATCATTGTCGCTATTGTAGTTTATACGCACAATATCATCATTACCAAAATCCTCACTAGCTAGCACTTGTTTTATTGCGCTTTCTACTACTTCGTTCATTACTAATGTCGAGCGATAGTATATAGCATTTGACACAACCTCAGAAAAATTTGCTTCAATTACAACTACGCTAACTACAACTACTAGCAAAATTGCAATGATTTTTGTCTTTAGTCTTAACTTGTTTTTTCTCATATTTCCCTCCAGTAACGCATATTAGCCGTTACTGCAATATATGAAAAAAAGCAAATGTATAGAAGAAATTAAGGTTGCGACTTTTAGATAAGTCGCAACCTTAAACTATATAATTATGTCTTCGGTCTTAATCTTCGGTACAACATGCACATCGTTTTCATCACGATAATATGCAGTAGACTCGCCCAAATTTATCGTTTTTATCACAGATTTTTCTTTTGGCTTGCCTAAAGCTAACACTAGCATAAGCTTATGTTTAGCATCAATTTGTAGTATTTCGGTGATTTTTTGCTTATCACAATTACCGATCATACAACCGCCCAAACCTTTTGCTGTTGCTCCTAATAATATTGATTGTGCTGCAATTCCAATGTTGAGCGCATGAGGTGCAGGGGAATCATTTTCAGCTTTCGCACAAATGATGATATAAGCAGTCGCATCGTTTCCTTCATATGGCAAATGCACATCCTTGAGAAGTGCTGCATATTTCACAGTTTCATGCAGCTTGCTTACCTCAATTTCATCGCTAACTAAACGATAGCGCAATACTTGATTGTTTACAGTAGATGCACAATATTTAGTAAGCCCAACAAGTTCGACTAAATCTTGGTGTGTTATTTTGTGGCTTGCATCAAAATTACGATAACTTCTATTTTGCTCCAATAAATCAGCTAGTTGTGATAAGTTTAAGTCCACTCTACTCATATTTACCCCTCCGATAATTCATTCTACCAATTTTTAATAATTTCGCAAATATCTTCCACACATATTTCTTTATCTACTTTTTTAGAAATAGTTTTATCCCTGCTTGTAATTTCAACAGCATTTTCTTTTAAGTTTCGTGGGCTAACAGTTACTCTTACTGGCACACCTAATAAATCTGCATCAGAGAACATAACACCAGCACTCACTGCTCTATCATCAAAAATAACTTCGATTCCTCTGTCAGTTAGTTCGCTACAAATTTTATGCGCAAGCGCTTTTACATCAGGGTCATCAATTCTCACAGCACAAATGTGCACTTGCCATGGCGCTACTGCCATAGGCCAAATTGGACCATAATCATCATGTGAGTTCTCACAAATCGACGCTACCAGTCTACCTACACCGATACCATAACAGCCCATAATTGGATGTTTACTATCTCCATTTTCATCAAGATATGTCAAGTTCATTGCTTTTGAGTATTTATCGCCAAGTTGGAATATATTCCCAACCTCTATTCCTCTGCTAATTTGCAAAGTCTCTTGCTTACAAGTAGGACAAACGCTTCCCTCTTTAACTTTTGAGCAGTCAACATACTCCACTTCGCCAACATCTCTAGAAATATTAAAGCCTGTGTAGTGATAATCAACTTTATTTCCACCACAAATTAAGTTATGCTCATTTTGTAAAGTTACGTCGTATATTACTGTAGCATCTGTATTTAGCCCATGTCCTCCGATAAAGCCAGCAACCAAGCCACTTTCCTCAGAAATTTCAGCCGGTACAATTTCGCTTTTTATATAATTTCTTAATTTCGCTTCATTCACTTCGTAATCACCACGAAGGAATAGTACAACAAGCTTATCGTCAGTAGCTTTGCGATATACTACTGCTTTTGCTGTGTCTTTTTCAGTGACATTTAAGAAGCCTGCTACTTCTTCGATAGTCTTCATATTAGGTGTATGCACTAAAGTAAGCTCAGCTAAATCTGTGCTTTCTTTTTCAGTGAGAATATTTTCCGCTGCTTCCATATTAGATTTATAATTACATTTTGAGCATGTAACTATAGTGTCTTCGCCAATTGGAGTTAAAAACATAAATTCATGCGAAAGACTGCCGCCCATCATGCCTGAATCAGATGCAACCGAAATTACTTGTGGTAAACCAGCACGTGCATAGATATTTTCGTATGCTACATGGCATCTGTCGTAGTAATTTTCTAAATCTTCTTTGTTTGTATGGAAAGAATAAGCATCTTTCATAGTAAATTCTCTAACACGGATAAGGCCTGCACGTGGACGAGCCTCATCTCGGAATTTTGTTTGAATTTGGTAAATCATAAATGGATATCGCGAATAAGAATTTGCATATTCACTCACAAGTTGAACAGCAGCCTCCTCATGCGTCATACCAAGTACACATTTTGCATCATTTCTATCGCTAAAACGTAATAGCTCACTTCCAACACTGTCGTAGCGACCAGACTCCTCCCAGAGGGAAGCTGGCAATACTACTGGGAATGATACTTCTTGACCATCAATTTTATCCATTTCTTCTCTTATGATTTGCTCAATTTTTCTAGTAATTCTTTTTAGTGGCATGAAGGAAGAATATATCCCATTGGCTACATATTTGATATAGCCACCTCTAACCATTAAAGCATGGCTATCAATCTGACAATCTGAAGGTCTCTCTTTAAACCTTACCCCTACTAAATTTGCTAATTTCATAACTTTCTCCTATCCGCTGACTATTCAGCAAAAAATAAAACCCCAAGAGTAAAAATACTCTTAGGGCGAACATCAATTTTGTCCGTGGTACCACCTAAATTCGGAATAAATTCCGCACTTTTTATGTAAAGCTAAACTACTTTACACGCTCTCTGTGACGGGAGAACCCGATGTTGCTTACTATAATTTCGGCACATAGCTCCGAGATGGGTTTTACACAGTAGTTTTAAGGCTCGCACCAACCGCCTATTCTCTGACAAACTAAAAATGTATACTATTTCTCTTCATAGCCTTTATTCATTTTCTTAATAATAGCATAATTGCGTTTAAATGTCAATTAAATATAATCATTTCTTATGTAAAAAAACTCTTGCAAATTCACTTAAAATGATTTATTATATCTATTATGTACTATGTACAAAAAATGATATATACAAAATGTCTTATTGGAGGTTTTTATGAAAATTGCACTAATTGGCTGCATGGTTTTTGCTAGGGACATCAGCTATTTAATATATAATTCCAAGCATACCATACACCCTATTTGGTTAGAACAAGGGCTCCATGACACACCACAACGACTAAATGAGATGCTTCAAAAGAAGATTGATGAGATTGAAGCAATAAATGACGCCAAAACTAACACTCCGCCTTTTGATGCAATAGTATTAGCATACGGGCTATGCTCTAATGGCATTATCGGATTATCTTCAAAAAAATTCCCGCTTATCGCACCTCGCTGCGATGACTGTATGGCTTTATTTTTAGGCTCGCAACAAAAGTATTTGGATATATTCTCTACCGTCAAGGGGATTTACTGGTTCAATAAACCTTGGTGTGAAAATGCTTTTATTCCTATAAAAGAGAAATATGATGAAATGCGTGAAAGGTATATCGAAGAATATGGCGAAGATAATGCTGATTTTTTAATGGAAACTGAGATGAGTTTTACAAAAAACTACGAAAATGCATATTTCATTAAATCATCAATCTATAACGACAGTATCGAGAGAATTAAAGTGAGCGAAAATGCTGCAAGCTTTGGGTGGAAATATACTGAAATTTCAGGAGATAATACATTCATCGAAGATTTATTAAATGGAAATTGGGATGATAGATTTTTAGTCAGTAAACCAAATCAAAAAATAATTGCAGAATATAGCGGTAAAAAAATTGATGCACAATAAGTATATGCCGATTTATTATGGCAGAATGGAGTTATTATTATGATCGAAACAGCAAAAAATAGTATTTTAAGCGGAGACATATTTTTAGGTATCGAGTTGGGATCTACTCGCATTAAAGGCATCCTGATTGATTCAACTGGCACACCCATTGCTTCTGGTGAACATGATTGGGAAAACCAGCTTATTGACGGGGTATGGACATACTCGCTTGACGATGTTTGGGCTGGTATATCCGACTGTTACGCTAGTTTAAAAGCAGATGTACAAGAAAAGTACTCTCTCACTCTTACAAAGATAAAAACTATCGGTGTCTCTGCTATGATGCATGGATATGTGGTACTTGATGAAAATGATGAGCTCCTAGTTCCTTTTCGCACTTGGCGAAACACCATGACACACGAAGCATCTGAAAAATTGACGGAGCTTTTTAATTTTAACATACCACAAAGATGGACAATCGCACATTTATATAACGCAATACTAAAAAATGAGACTCATATCCCTGCAATTAGTAAAATGAACTCTCTAGCTGGATATGTCCACTACATACTGACTGGTAATTTTGTTTCAGGAATCGGCGATGCTTCTGGTATATTCCCTACTGATGCTGAAACTAACGATTATGACAACAGTATGGTAAATGCATTCGATGCTATCCTCGCATCCAAAAAAATTGGCTATAAAACTCTTGATATACTGCCCAAAGTACTAGTCGCTGGTGATAATGCTGGTACAATCACTAAAACAGGGGCAAAACTCCTTGACCCATCAGGCGATCTTCTTTCCGGCTCACTTATGTGTCCTCCTGAGGGTGACGCAGGTACAGGCATGGTAGCAACAAACTCGATTACAAAGCGCACAGGTAATGTTTCAGCTGGTACTAGTGTATTCGCAATGGTTGTGCTAGAAAAAGCCCTTTCTAAAGTGTATAGCGAAGTTGATATGGTAACAACTCCAACAGGAGCTCCTGTTGCAATGGTGCACTGCAATAACTGCACTACAGACATAAACGCGTGGGCAAACATCTTTAAGCAGTTTGCAAAAGAAATAGGTGTTGATATTAATCTTGGTAAAATTCTTGATACTATCTTCACTTCTGCAGACAGCTCTGATAAGAACTGCTCTGGAATGGTAAACTGCAATTACTACTCAGGCGAGCATTTAACTGGCTTTGAAATTGGCAGACCGCTATTTGCAAGGCTACCTGACAGCAACTTCACTTTTGCGAATTTTGCACGCTCAAATATTTATTCAGCGCTTTCTACATTAAAACTTGGAATGGATATTTTATTCATCAACGAAAGTGTAAAACTTGATAAATTACTTGGACATGGTGGATTTTTCAAATCAGAGTTCGGACAAAAGGCAATGGCAAATGCTATTAATGTTCCAGTTTCTGTTATGAGTACCGCAACTGAGGGCGGAGCTTGGGGCATGGCTATACTTGCATCATACGCAGCAAATGAGAATAACGTATTAGCTTTTGATGACTACCTAAATGAAGTTATCTTCAATGGGAGTGATGTGAAAACTATTATACCAAATGAAGCCGATGTCAATGGGTTTAATGAATATATAGAAAGCTATAAAGCTATGCTGAAAATAGAAAAAACTGCAATAGAAGTCATGTAGTTGATGATGCAAACAATAGTTATAAACAAATAATTTTGTGCAAGAAACTTACTAGGCACAAACGCAGATAATATGATTCATAAAACTACCCCCCTTGACCTTATTAAAGATCCAGGGGGGTAGTATATTATTTATATTGGTTTCGCAGCCTCTTTAGGGTAAATTGTCTTGTATTTCCCCTCTTTAACAGTCCACCGAACTGTTAAATTCACCCCTTCGCAGTTTTCACACCACTAAGTATTCCGCTTGTCTGCGGACAAGCGTCCAAGGCTTCGCCTTCGGAAACCACGATTTTTTGAAAAAAATCGAGTAAAACTTCATTAGGGGTTAACTACATATTATTTATATTTGTGTTGCCATAGTAAAAATTATCACGGTACTTATGAATATACTAAGTGATGCTGCAAAGCTAGATAGTTCCTCGTCACCATTACAAAGCCTCGTAAATACTGGAGAAAACGAGCCCGATGGTGCAAATAAAATCATTGCTAAAACTTGTCTTGTTTGCAAGTCAAAAATAGGTTCTGTGAGGAAAAATAGACTCACAGAAAATATAGTTGAGAAAACCAATCTTGAAATTATGATAAAAATAGCAGATTTAATAAATTGTGCTTCAAAACGAATTTCAAACATAATTCCAAGCATTAACATAGATAAAAAACCGCCTGCATTTGCAATTGGACCTGTAAACTCGCCAACTATCATCGGAATTTCAATTTCAAGTGCTAAAAATATCATTACTACTATATATGTAGAAAAAGGTATGCTCTTAAATAGTCTTTTAACAATAGAAACTGTAACATCTTTTGCACTTTGTGGGCTTCCATCGCCACCAACCCCTAATACGGTTGAAACGATAGCATACGAGCCACCAGTCATTATAAGCGCATTTCCCGCATCAAACATACACGCTACAACGACACCTTGACTTGCAAATATTGCTTGTACAAAAGGAATGGAAAATGCGCCTACATTAAACCCAGCAGTATTAATTATAGTCGGTGCACGAGTAGGTAAAGTCATTTTCTTAGTCAATAAAATCACAATAATTATCGGGATACTCGCACATACTATTCCAAAAACACTCAATAAAAAATAAGAGGGCGGCGGATTTTCTCCTACAAAAGAGTTAACTGCTACTGCGGGAAGAACGATATTTAATACTATTTTGCTAAGAACTTTCGAGTCATCCACCTTAAAGTACCCTGTTTTTTTCAGTATGTAACCACTAATAAAAATTACTATATAAACTAACGGGCGCACTAGTATATCCATTTAACACTCTCCAAAAACATAAATTTTTGTAAAAAAAATATTGTGCTGTTACACACAATATTTTTTAATTATTAATAAGCAATTTTAGAATTGTAGCCTTCTGCCAATTGATTAAAGTTTTTAATCATTAAGAAATATGCTACAAAAACACCAATACCAGCAACAAAAGCACCAATAATAGCCCATAGTAAGTATGTAGTACCATTTTCAGTTACATTCACGCCATTAGCATGACCTGTAGCTTGAAGTCTGTTACCAACTGCGTATAGGTAAATCCATGAATAGATACCACATGTAACTATTGGAAGTACCACAGGGAAAATTGGGTTGATGTCTTTTCCATCATTTGCACACATTGTGTTGATATCTTGTGTGAATTTGTAAAGAAAAAAGAAGTTGTAAATACCACAAGTGATAATTGTTAACCCGATCCATGCCCAAAAGCTTCTAATTTGAATTTGCATTGTCAATTCCTCCTACTTAAATAATGATAATATCTCTTGATATAAAGGATACAGTACAGCGTCAGTGTTTACATCCATTGGTGCCGTGTGAGGAAATAGCATAACCATTCTCACTGCATAAACAGATATATACATCACTGTTATTGTTATCCAAAAAAACTTATTAAAATTGCTTGATTTAAAGATTGCCTCTTGCTTCATTACAGCGATAAATAATACTGGGATAGTTAGCCAAAATAGTGGATGATAGTAAAAAGCTAAATGCCAGTCACCTTCAATGAAGCTTAAAACTGCTCTAGTAACCCCACATCCTGGACACGGGATACCACTGATAGCTTTAAATATACAACCAATGTCTGTTAATACCACAAATAGTAATACGCCACATAGTATCAAAGGCGCTTTTATAATCTTTTTCATAATTCTCACAACTCTAACAGTCTTAATAATATATTAACAAAAAAATCTCAATTTGTCAATCTTATATTAACATTCTTATTTTTTATACAATTTTTCTCATCCTTGCAGTATAAAAGTGTAGAATGTTAATCAAACTTTGTTACTATCTTAATTTGAATCTAACCTGTTGCTTCTGGACTTTCTGAGCTACTAGTATCAGGTGAAGATGGTTCTGACTCCGACGGACTAACATCAATATCTGGTTCTGATTGTGATGAAGATGGAGGAGCTTCTCCATTTGATGCATATATAATAACAGTTACACCAGATTCAATATCTATTTGCGTACCAGCAGTTGCGCCTTCTAATCTCGTTACAATTCCAAGCTCAGCAGTCTCATGTGGCTCAAACACAATTCTACAGTCAATCCCTTTTTCTTTGAAGAAAGACTCTAAATCTACTGCCTTCATTATAGAAATTTCACTTTGACTTGGAATATCTATAAACTTGCTCCCTTTGCTAACTTTAAAAGTAATTAGCGTTCCGACTTCAACTTCTGTATTCGGAGCTATATCCTGCGAAATGATTATGCCTTCGATTAAGTCTTCGTTATACTCATATTCAGCTGCAAAAGTAAATAGCGCAGTGTATTGCTCTGTTGTACTAACATCTGTAAAGAAATTATTCCTAAAGTCTATAACTATAGCTTCCTCTACATCTGGTTCTGACGAAGTTTCAGAGGAAGTGCTTTCATCCGATGTGTCATCACTATCATCAATTGTATCATCATCAGACGTCAAATCACCATCGGATAAGTCTGATGTTTCATCAGAAGTAGATATATCATCATCGTCATTTGAGCTACCGAAAATATCAACATTAAAAATTGAAATATAAAGTAGCACTACAAATATTAGTAGTATTGGAGTTGCTATTAAAAGTGCTTTTAACATCAACGACATCTCTTTTTTTGCTGGAGCTTCTTCGACTTCATCATCCTCATCGGTATCTACAGTTTCAATTTTGTCAAATACACTCGTTCTATCAAATGCAAATGCATTTGAATATAAATTCGTTATAAGGCTTCTAATATTAGTAGTTCTTTCCTTATAGTCATACGTTAAACCTTCCATTACTGCATTGGAAATGTGTACTGGAATAGAAGAATTCAATGAAGCTAAGCTAATCAAATTGTCATTAACAATTCTGCTTTGTGCACTCGGTGGCATTACTCCACCCAATGATTTATATAAAACTGCACAAACAGCGTAAACATCCGTCCACTCGCCATGTGGAATTGTGGTACTATACTGCTCGGGAGCAGCGTAACCATCTGATAAATCAGTTTGTATTTCACTATTAAACGACTTGGTAGACGTGATAGTAAACCCTATTAACTTAATTGTACCATCAGATTTAATAACAATACTTTGAGGTGTAATTCCTCTGTGAACTATTTTAGCTGAGTTGATAATAGTCAAATCTTCAAGTAGAGGTTTAAACAGTTCGAGTGCTTCGTCATACTCAAGTTCGCCAGCATTATCCGAAATATGCTTATTTAAAGTTTTGTATTCAAAATATTCACATACTGCATAGACCGTATTATTTGCATTAAAAACTTCAAATACAGATCTTATATGTGTAAGAGCACTACAATCAATTAAACTTTTAAATAGCTCTTCAAAATCTGATTGCAAAAACTTAAATTTAGTTTCACAGCCTGGTTTTGGCAGTAGTTCACTATCATTTCTTACACAAACCGACGCTGGCATATACTCTTTTATTACTACTCTATCTTTTCTAACTGCGTCAAAAGCAAGGTACTCTATCCCCTCGCCATCAATATTCAAGACTTTGCCCAGCATAAATTTATCTAATAATATAGTGTGAGGTTTTAATGCATTATCGGGAATCGGAGTATTTTCATTAAATCCACAATGCGGACATTCACTGAAGTCAGCTTGATTATACTCTTTAAAACAACCCGGACAAAAATCATTGCTCATTTTTATGCTCCATTCTGCCTTTAAAAGGCGCAAATATTATTTTGCTATATATAAAAATTTGAAAATATTAATAATATTATCAAACTTCATTGCACTATTAGATATTATACAACAAAAGCAGATTTAATGAAAGTGTTTTTTTACTTATTAAGTCTTTTTTACCACATAATTAACAAAATATGTGAAAACAGACAGTTTTTCGTATGTTTTCGCAAAATGTTTTATAGTATTTTCGCTTTATCTTTATACTATGTTAAAATTTAGCGACTATAATTATACTATCACAAATAACAAAAAGGAGGAATGACTGCTTTAAAATAAAATACTTCACTATTAATGATAACAAAAATTTACTCAACCCTGCGCAAATGGTCGGAATACCGATTTGTGTGGGGTTAAGACAATTAAATCGTAATTTTACTCAGTTAAAGCGCTATTTTTTGTGCATATTATTAAATTTACGCCAATTTTGCAATATTACAATATATTTACTTGCATTATTATTTGATTTGTTGTATAATTGTCCCTAAGCATTGCTAATTTCTTTAAGTTTTTGAATTATAGACTTTATAATTCTTGCAAAATTCGACTTAATAATTAGCACTTTGCCATTTCTTATATTTTTATTTGAATATTATTAATTGTTTTTGGAGGAGTAAAAATGGAGATTAAAAATACTTATTTACAAGGTGTCTATGACACAGTTTGCAAAAGAAACAGCGGAGAAACAGAATTCTTACAAGCGGTTAAAGAAGTTCTTGAGTCCTTCGAACCCGCGCTAAAAGCTAATCCTGATTTGGCTAAAACAGGAATTATTGACAGAATGGTTGAACCTGAAAGATTTATTCAGTTTAGAGTATCTTGGGTTGACGACAACGGAAACGTACAAGTTAACAGAGGCTTTAGAGTGCAATTTAACTCAGCAATCGGACCTTACAAAGGTGGACTACGCTTCCATCCTTCAGTATGCGCATCTGTAATTAAATTCCTAGGTTTTGAGCAATGCTTCAAAAACAGCTTAACCGGTCTTCCTATGGGTGGCGGTAAAGGTGGATCTGACTTTGATCCTAAAGGTAAATCTGATAACGAAATAATGAGATTTTGCCAAAGCTTTATGACTGAACTTTCAAAACATATCGGTGCTGATACTGATGTTCCTGCTGGTGATATCGGTGTTGGAGCAAGAGAAATCGGCTTTATGTATGGTCAATATAAACGTCTAAGAAACGAGTTTACTGGTGTTCTTACTGGTAAAGGTTTAACTTATGGCGGTTCACTTGCTAGAAAAGAAGCTACTGGTTACGGTACTTGTTACTTCACAGAAGAAATGCTAAAATGCATGAAAAATGATTCTTTCAAAGGCAAAACTGTTGTTATCTCAGGTTCAGGTAACGTTGCTATATATGCTACAGAAAAATCTTACGAATTAGGCGGCAAAGTTGTTGCACTATCTGATTCACAAGGTTATATCTATGATCCTAATGGAATTAACTTAGATGTAGTTAAACAAATTAAAGAAGTTGAGCGCGCTAGAATTAGCGAGTATGCTAATCGCGTTGAAGGTTCTACTTACACTGAAGGTTGCAGAGGTATATGGAATGTTAAATGCGACATCGCGTTACCTTGTGCTACCCAAAACGAACTTAATGGCGATGAAGCTAAAACTCTTATTGCAAATGGCGTTATCGCTGTTGCTGAGGGTGCAAACATGCCATCAACTCCTGAAGCAGTTGAAGCTTTCCTAGAAGCTGGCGTTTTATTTGGCCCTGCTAAAGCTGCTAATGCTGGTGGAGTTGCTACTTCTGGTTTAGAAATGAGCCAAAACTCAATGAGAACTTCTTGGACTTTTGAAGAAGTTGATGGAAAACTTAAAAATATTATGGAAAACATTTTCCACGCTTCATTTAATGCTTCCAAAAAGTATGGCGTTGAGGGCAACCTTGTAATGGGCGCTAACTTAGCTGGATTTGAAAAAATCGCTGATGCTATGGCAGCTCACGGCGTTGCTTACTAATTAAATATTAAGCTATATAAAAGCATCTGCAGTTTTAATGCAGATGCTTTGTAGCGCAAAATATTAAACTGATTAAGGTGAACATTATGTCAAATCTAAAAGAAATTTTGTCTTTCAATGATAGTTTTGTTGAAAGCAAATCATATGAAAAATATAACACAACTAAATACCCTAACAAAAAGATGGCTATATTATGTTGTATGGACACAAGGCTAACCGAGCTTTTACCAGCAGCACTTAATATCCAAAACGGCGATGTTAAGATGATAAAAAATGCTGGTGCACTCATAACAAATCCATTTGGGAGTGTTATGCGTAGTTTGCTAGTTTCCATTTATGATTTAGGGGTTGAGGAAATTTTAGTAATTAACCATTACGACTGTGGTATGCAAGGCATGGATAGTGAAAAAATCATTGAAAAGATGATTTCAAGAGGTATTTCGCCAAATGTATTAGAATTCATGGACTATGCTGATATCAACGTAAAAAAATGGCTAAAAGGCTTTGATGACCCTGCTATGTCTGTTAAGAAAACTGTGGAAACGATAAAAAATCATCCACTTGTACCAAAAGATGTTTCCATCCGTGGATTTTTAATTCACCCAGTAACGGGTAAACTTGACATAGTCGAATAAGCGGATGTTTACTTCACCACAAATAAAAAAGCGATGTGAAAATCACATCGCTTTTTTATTTGTATCAAAATTTATTCAATGATATGTTTTAGATGTCCATACCCTTCTTGAGTCATTTCCTCGTATGGGATAAATTTAAGTGCAGCCCCATTCATACAGTATCTAAGCCCACCATGCTCTTTTGGCCCGTCTGTAAAAACATGACCTAAATGCGAGTCCCCTACTCTACTTCTAACTTCGGTTCTGCCACCAAATAATCCCTCGTCCTCTAAAGTAACTACTACTTCTTCAGAAATTGGCTTAGTAAAACTTGGCCAGCCTGTACCAGAGTTATATTTGTCGTTAGATGAAAATAACGGTTCGCCTGTAACTATATCCACATAAATACCTGGGTCATAATTTTTGTCAAGCGGACTAGAAAAAGCTGCCTCAGTTCCATCTTCTTGGGTGACTTTATATTCAAGTGCACTCAAATCTTCTTTTATCTCTTCTTCGTCCGGTTTTATATAATGTTCAGCCTCAATAAGTTCTTCTTGATTGTATGCATTCAAATTAATATGGCAGTATCCATTCGGATTTTTCACTAAATAATCTTGATGGTACTCCTCAGCATCATAAAAATTCTCAAGTGGTAATACTTCAACTACAATCGGATCTTTATGTTCTGCTTGTATTTTCTCGATTTCCATATCAATTATGGCTTTCTCACTTTCGTCAGTATAATAAATCCCGGTGCGGTACTGTGTTCCAGCATCGTTGCCCTGTTTATTTAAGCTAGTTGGGTCAATAACTAAAAAGAATTTCACTAATAGCTCATCAAGCGAGACTATACTGGAGTCGTACACTACTTTTACAGTCTCAGCATGTCCTGTATTATTGTTTATTACCTCACTATAAGTTGGGTTTTCTGTAGTTCCATTAGCATATCCCGAGCTAGCATCATAAACTCCAGCAATGCGCGACATATATTCCTCGACACCCCAGAAACATCCACCCGCTAAATATATCGTCGATAAATCTTTTTCTTCAATTAAAGCTTTCATATCAATTTGTGTAGTTTCTTCGCTTACCTCTGAGGTGCTTCCGACTACTACACCGCTCCCTTCTCCATTTTCGCGTGTAAAATAAATTACAGCTGCAATAATTAAAATAAACACTATGCCCAATATGATTTTGCTTGCTTTTTTATCTGTCATAAAATCACCCCTTTTTCTCAAAGAATGACAGATTGTTTTGATAGCTAATACTATCTTTACTGTGCAGGTACATATTATT
>CAYJII010000028.1:29410-32825 GCA_964370225.1 uncultured Oscillospiraceae bacterium
ATTATTGTTTACCTTGTAAGTATATTATAGCACAACCTATACTTAATAAGTGTATAATTTATAAATTTTTTATTGAGTATAAATAAATGATTATGAATATAAAATGAAGTATTTCATATTCATTATTAATAGAATTATTGCCCACCTTTATTCTAAAAAATTACATTTAATACATAATAAATTAATTATTAAACAAAAATAGCGAAATATCCAATTATTATAACCGGACATTTCGCTATAAATATTTACTGTACTACTTCTAAGTTATTATAAACATTTTGAATATCATCATTATCTTCCAAAAATTCTAGTAGTATATTGATTTTTTTAATTTGCTCTTCATCAGAAATTTTAGTGTAATTGTTGGGTATTTGCTCAATTTCAGCAGATACAATTTTGTAGCCTTTGCTCTCAAAATATTCTCTTGCTGTGCTAAAGTCAGCAGGCTCAGTTTGGATTTCTACAACATCTTCGCTTATCTCAAAATCAGATGCATCTATTTCCATTGCAGCTTCCATAACTTCGTCTTCACTTAAACCGTTATTCTCCAAAATGATGACGCCTTTTTTCTCGAACATGTAAGATACACAGCCACTAGTACCCAAATTTCCACCAAATTTATCGAAGTAATGACGCACTTCACCAGCAGTCCTATTCCTGTTGTCTGTTAAAGCTTCAACAATAAAGGCTACTCCCCCAGCGCCATACCCTTCATAAATTATAGTTTCGTAGTCGTTTTTATCGCTATCACCAGCTGCTTTTTTTATTGCTCTATCGATATTATCGTTAGGCACATTATTAGCTTTTGCCTTTGCGATTAAATCACGTAATTTTGTATTATTTTGTGGGTCAGGTCCGCCTTCTTTTATCGCTACTGTCATTTCACGTCCAATTTTCGTGAAAATTTTCCCACGTTGTGCGTCCGTTTTCCCTTTTTTATGCATGATATTTTTCCACTTTGAATGTCCTGCCATTGATAAACCATCCTTTTAATAAAATACCATAGTATTATAACACAAAATTCAAATTTAGTCCAGATTTACTGAGCAATTAATTTCTCTACAGTCGCTAGCCTAACACAAATACAAAATAACGCCATCGCTTCTACTAATTCCGCTACAGGTGGGAATGTCGGAGCAATCCTGATGTTTGTGTCCTCTGGGTCTTTTCCATACGGATATGTCGCACCAGCCCCAGTCAGAACTACACCAGCCTCTTTACATAGGGATACTACTTTTTTCGCACAGCCATCTAGCGTATTAAAACTTACGAAATATCCACCGTTTGGCTTGTTATAAGTACCAGCTCCACGTGCGCCTAGTTCAGCTTCAAGTATCTCAACAACAGTATTAAATTTTGGTTCCAGTATCGCTCTGTGCTTTTGCATATGCGCTTTGATACCATCGACATTTTTAAAGAATTTCACATGTCTTATTTGATTAATTTTATCAGAGCCTATTGTTTGTATAGACATTTGTTTTTTAATAAAGTTAATGTTGTTTTCACTCGCAGCAAGCATTGCAACCCCAGCACCTGTAAAGCTTACTTTTGAAGTTGATGCAAAAATAAAAACTATGTCTTCGTTATCGCATTTTTCAGCTTCTTCAAGAATATTTACGAGCTTATCTTCAGTATCGCTTAAATGGTGCACACAATATGCATTATCCCAGAAAATTCTGAAATCATTTGCTTTTGGTTTTAATGCAGCAAATCTTTTTACTGTTTCATCAGAATATGTCACACCTTCTGGGTTTGAGTACATTGGCACACACCAAATCCCCTTGATGCTATCGTCTTCTGCAACTAGTTTTTCCACTAAATCCATGTCAGGACCAGTTTTAGTCATTGGGATGTTTATCATTTCTATTCCCATATTTTCTGTAATTGCAAAATGTCTATCGTAACCAGGCACTGGGCATAAGAATTTTATTTTTTCACATTTGCTCCATGGTTTTTCGCTACCAAGAACACCAAACATCATTGCTCTTAAAATCGTATCATACATCAAATTGAGGCTTGAGTTTCCACCAATAATAATTTGTGACGCTTTGACTTCAAGCATTTTAGAAAAAAGCTCTTTAGCTTCGTCAACTCCATCAAGCACTCCATAATTTCTGATATCTATATTATTCTCAGTCATATAAGAATCGTTACTATTTAGAATGTCAAGCATAGGCATCGCTAAATCAAGCTGATCAGCTCCTGGCTTCCCTCTAGACATATCAAGTTTTAGATTTTTCTCTTTAATCTCACTATACATGCCTTTTAGCACTCCAAGTTCGCTAATTAGTTCGTCTTTTGACATTTCACCATATTTAATCATACAAAACCTCCAAATTTATCTAAGTATTTTTTACTATCTCTATTTTACTATACTATGCAAAAAAATGCAAGATTGTTTTTGCAATCTTGCATTTTTCAACTAACAAAATTTTGCTAATGTTTCATCAATAACTTGTCTAATAGTAACATTTTTTTCTAATGCTACTAATTTTGCGCTTTCAAATTCGACATAATGCTTAATAATATCTTTAAATACGCATTTTTTAACTGTCACTTCACCATATTTTGTATCTACCGAAATCAGCTCTCTTTGCATAATATTTCTGTGAAGCTTGCTTTTTCTCACCCCAATTGAAGTTGTATGTTTGAAAATGTTATATGTAATTACATCTTCTTTTTCAGGTAAGCACAGCACACATAGCTTTTGCGCAGCTCTTCCCTTTTTCATCATAATAGGCTCTACCCATACATCTAGCGCTTCTTCTAATAATAGCGAAGTTGCAAATGCTAGTTGCTCAGGAGTTTGATCATCAATATTTGAGCTAATAAGTAGCACTTCGTCAGAACTATCGCTATCTTCTTCGATGATATAAGCTCTTAACACATTCGCTCTGCCTTCAAAATCTTTGTTCCCAGCACCATATCCCATTTTTTTAATTATCATGCTCTGTGGTACTTTGTACTCATCGCATATAGCTGCTGCAATAGCAATTCCAGTAGGCGTTACCATTTCTCCATTTACATCAATCATATTTAGCGGAACACTATTACTTTGTGCAATGTTTGCAACTGCAGGCACTGGTACTGGCATTAAGCCATGTGCGCATTTTACAAATCCTGTTCCTTCAGTCAGTGGAGAAAAAACAATTTTATCTGGCGCGATATGATCTATCAAAATTGCCACTCCAACTACATCTACTATAGAGTCAACTGCTCCAACCTCATGAAAATGCACTTCATTTTTGCCAATTCCATGCGCTTTTGCTTCTGAGTCTGCAATAATATCAAACACCTTATGTGCAATCTTTTTTGCATTATCACTAATAGAGCTTTCGTTAATTATCTCTATGATATCACCAAGATTTCTATGTACATGACTACCACCGTGGTCGTGACTGTGTCCATGCTCGTG
>CAYJII010000029.1:0-23298 GCA_964370225.1 uncultured Oscillospiraceae bacterium
TATTTAGTACTTCATATTTTTCCACACTATCACTCCCATTAATCTAATTTTGCACTACCGATATTCAAATTGTAGTATTTACCTTTTTGTGCTAATAACTCTTCATGGCTACCTCTTTCTATTATTTCGCCATGCTCGAGTACTATTATCACATCGGAATTTCGTACAGTTGATAGCCTATGTGCTATTACAAAAGTGGTTCTCGTCTTCATTAGCCTATCAAGAGCCTGTTCGATATGTCTTTCAGTTCTCGTATCAACTGAACTAGTAGCTTCATCCAAAACTAAAATTGGTGCTTTTGAGATTGCAGCTCTAGCAATATTTAATAGCTGTCTTTGTCCTTGACTTAAATTTAATCCATCACCAGTCAGTACAGTGTCATACCCATTTTCAAGCTGTCTAATAAATCTATCTGCATTTGCAACTTTTGCAGCATTTATTACTTCTTCGTCACTCGCTTCAAGTCTACCGTATCTGATATTTTCCATGACAGTGCCTGTGAACAAATGTGTATCTTGTAGTACCATTGCAATATTTTTACGCAAAAACTCCTTATTCATCGATTTTATGTCGATACCATCGATTAAAATTGCACCTTTATGTATATCATAAAATCTGTTTAATAAGTTAGTGATAGTAGTTTTTCCTGCTCCAGTCGAGCCAACAAAAGCAATTTTTTGCCCAGTAGTAGCAGTTAAGTTAATGTCTTTTAATATAGGCACACTCTCGATATAAGAAAAATGGACACCTTTTAGCTCAACTTCACCTATAATGCTTTCTGGTGTTTTGTCGTCTTTTGCTTCATATTCTTCTGGTGCTTGATCCATAATTTCAAATACACGCTCAGCTCCTGCTAAAGCTGCATAAATTGTGTTCATTTGCATGGATATATCATTAATTGGGCGTGTGAAACTTTTTGAATAACTTAAAAATATTGTAAAACCACCGATATCAAAACCTTGTAGCACGCATAAAAATCCGCCTACTGCTGCGGTTATCGTATAACCAAAATTCCCTAGTGAACCCATGATTGGCCCCATTATCCCTGAAACAAAATTTGCTTTAAAACTTTTATTTTTAAAATCGTCATTTAATTTGTGGAAATCTTCAATTACTTCATCTTCGTGATTAAATACCTTAATAACTTTTTGTCCTGAAATTCCCTCTTCGATAAATCCATTTAACTTACCTAAGCTTTTTTGTTGCTCTTGGTAATACTTTCTACTTTTATTAGTAATTTTCTTTACCACAGTGGTTAGTAATGGTGTTACCGTCATAATAATAATTGCTAAAATCCAGTTTGTGTATACCATTAATGCGAAAGTCGTAACTAAAGTTACAACTCCTGAAATGAGTTGTACACAAGTATCTGAAAGCATCATGCTTATCGCATCAACATCGTTTGTAAAGCGACTCATAACATCGCCATTGTTATTCGTGTCAAAAAACTTAAGTGGCAATTTCTTCAGCGCACCGAATAAATCCGAACGGATTTTTGCTAATGCTTTCTGTGCGATTTCAAGCATAATACGAGATTGTATGTATGAGCAAGTTACCGATAATATATACACTACACCCATAAAAATTAAGTTTTGTACAATGAATGACATACCTGCATTTTCAGCAATTCCGTTAATAATTGGGCGTAATCTATATGAGGCTAGGAGCGTAAAAATATTATTAATTACTACTAGTACAAAAGCAACTGAAATTAGCAATTTATTTGCGCTTAGGTATCCCCAAAGTCTTTTAATCATACCCATTGTGTTTTTAGGTTTTACTACTATCATTCTGCCACGCGCACCAGGCCCGCCTCCAGGACCACCCATTGGCATTGGATTAATATCTTTTTTCGTACTCATTACCCAACCTCCTTGCTAACTTGTGACTGATAAATCTCTAAATATGTCTTAGAAGTCGTCATGAGCTCATCGTGAGTTCCCATAGCTTCAATTGCTCCATCATTCACTACAATGACAACATCGCAGTTTACTACTGAAGTTATCCTTTGAGCGATGATAATTTTTGTGCTATCCTTTAAATCATTATTTAAGTGATAATTAATTTTCTTTTCAGTTTGTGTATCAACCGCACTAGTAGAGTCATCAAGAATTAGTATTTTGGGCTTTTTTAGTATCGCTCGTGCAATACACAATCTTTGTTTTTGTCCACCAGACAAGTTGACACCGCCTTGACCTAAGATTGTGTCCAATCCGTTTTCTTGCTCGCTTATGAAGTTTTTTGCAGCAGCCCACTCAGATACTTTGTCTATCTCTTCATCATTTGCATTTTTATCTCCCCAAAGCAAATTTTCTTTAATAGTACCAGAAAATAAAATATTGTTTTGTAGAACAACTGCAACTGATTCACGTAAATTTCTTAACGAATATTCACGTACATCTTTCCCATCTACTAATACCTGCCCGCTAGTCGTATCATATAGTCTAGCTATCAAATGTACAAGACTTGTTTTGCCGGAGCCAGTTGAACCGATAATACCAGCGGTTTGCCCTGCTTTTATCTTAAGTGATACATTTTCAAGCACTAATTTTTCACTTTTTTTGAAGTATTTAAAATCAACATTTCTAAACTCAATGTCACCACTACTTACTACCGCAGAGGTATCTTTACCATCAATAATATCCGAGTCTGTGTCTAGCACTGCTTTAATACGCTTGCTACTAGCCATCGCTCTAGAGATTGTTAGAAATACTGTTGCTAACATCATAATCGACATCAAAAACTGAGTTAAATATGTGATAAAAGCACTGATATCCCCCACCAGTAACTCACCTTCATTTAATGCTATGCTACCAAACCAGATTACTGCTATAGTTGCCATATTTATAACTATTGTCATTAGTGGCATTTGCAGAATATTAATTTTAAATGCTGATAAACCAGTCTTTTTTAAGTTCGTGTTTACGTCATCAAATTTATTATTTTCATGATTTTCTCGAGTTAGCGCCTTTATTAATCTAATATTTGTTAGAAACTCTGACATATTAGAATTCAGTTTATCCACACAGTCCTGTAATTTGCCAAAACGCTTAAATGAAAAATTTATCACTACTGCTATAATCCCTGCAAGTATTGGCAGTAATATCACGAATATAATCGCGATTTCTGCGTTTATTGTGAATGCCATAATTACTGAGCCGATCAGCATTCCAGGTGCTCTAAAAAGCATTCTTAGTACAGTCTGAACTAAGCCTTGCATTTGTGTAATATCATTTGTAAGCCTTGTGATTAGTGAACCTGAGCTGAATTTATCTAAATTTGCAAACGAAAAACCTTGAATTTTCTTAAATAAATCCTCCCTTAAATCACAAGAGAAATTAACAGAAGCTTTCGTTGCGCAGTATGAAGCGAACACGCCTCCGAGCACTGCTGTTATAACTGTAAGAACCATTTTAATAGATGTTATTACTATCTGGTTTAAATCTCCATTTGTTACCCCTATATTTATCATCTCTGCAGCTAATGCTGGTATCATAACATCGCAATAGACTTCTACTATCATAGATAAGGGCGCTAATACAAAAAACAAAATATATGGTTTTATGTATTTAAAATATCTCACCATTTATTATCTTCTCCTCTCGTGTCAAGTACTTGATTCCATTATATCACAGAAAAATGCGCCGTGTCAAGTACTTGATTCGAAGATAATATTAAAAGCCGATGCATTACACATCGGCCCTAAAAATATTATTCTATACATTCCCCATCTTCAAAATCATTGAGTCTCGGTGGGAAAAATTCGTCCACAGGAAACTTAATTTGTTTGAAGAGCTCACAAGGATCATCGTTAGTTTGAGTGCATTCTTTATCAGGAATACTAAAGTCATACACAGGTATCATCATTTGAACTTGTCTTTCAAGTGAAGCTATGAAAAATACTCCCAGTGTAATTTCTACAATTTTCCTGCTACAAATTTCATTGAACACGCCCTCAAAATGTGCTAGCACATGCTCAGGAATATCCACACAAGTTTGTTTATGTGGGTGCTCTTTTAGTTTTGCTGCTAGTGCAATTGGGTCAACTACTTGCACTGTGGCAGTAGGTGCAGTGTTTCTTGAATAAGTAGGATCGGGCAGAGTTTTGCATTTTCTTTTCGATGTAAACACGCTCACATTACCCTCACTACCATATAGTATAACTTTTTTTGAGTAAAAGGATATACCATCAACTGTTATTGGGCATGTGGTGGGTAAAGAAAATACATCCAGTCTAACTCCGAAATAAAATGTTATGTCAACTGAATAAAACCCTCTGTTAAAAGGAACAGGCTCTACGTCCATATACACATCTATAGCTTTTACTTCTTTAACTTTTACACTTGTAGCGTTATCAATAATGGGTTGTACGCAATCAGAGAAATATACTCTTAAATCGGTGATACAATCCTTATCGGAACAACTGTCATAAATACGATCAGCATCGATGCACACAGCTTCTTTAAAGCAGTTTGCGCCTATAGCCGAACCATATGGAGTGCAGTTATCAGGCATAATAATCCCCCTTAGTTTTTCTTTATTGGATAGTTATAATAATACCATTTACAAAACATATAAACAGTAATACTATATATTATGAAGAAAAACAAAAAAGGTGAACTTAAAAGAAGATAAACTTGTATTTTATTTTTATTGGTTAATTATACTTTTGTCAATTTTGCAAAATTTGCCATGATTTTTTTAGTCCCAACTTTCTCAAAACTAACTTCAACTAAATTATCATTACCCATTGATTTTATGGATAAAACCAAGCCTTTTCCGAACATTTTGTGCATAACACTATCCCCAGCAGCATAATCAAGTGCGATTTGTTCTGCTTGTGGCGCAATGCCTGCTGATGAAACTTCTTTTTTGTTAAACACTGGTTTTTCTCGTACTTGCGCACCAGAATTGTATCCGCGTTCATACACATCAGTAGTTGCATCTGTAGATTCATAAGTATTTTCTGGTAATTCTTTGATAAAGCGCGAAACGGAATTTCGCTCTGTTCTACCAAACATCATACGCTGAGCAGTACTAGTCAGATGAAGTGCTCTTTTTGCCCTTGTAATCCCTACGTATGCAAGGCGTCTTTCTTCCTCGATTTCTTCCTCGCTCTGTGCAGAGGTTCTTGATGGGAAAATCCCCTCTTCTAAACCGATTAAGAATACTACTGGAAACTCTAACCCCTTTGCAGAGTGCATTGTCATTAGTGTTACCTTTTCTTCGCTCTCGTTTAAATTATCTAAATCGGTGAAAAGTGCTACTTCTTCCAAAAATCCTGATAATGATGCCTCTTCATTTTCAGAAGAATACTTCACAAGATTACTTTTTAGCTCCTCAATGTTTTCAAGACGAACACGGCCCTCTACCCCTTGTGAGTTTAAGAAATCTCTATAAGTAGTTTTCTCCATGATTTCATCCAAAAGCTCATCTAATGGAATTTTCAAGCTCAAATCGCTTAGCTCATCCATCATCACGGTAAATCTAGTCAAAGCTGCAGATTTTTTTGATAACGCCGAGTAGGTTTCGGAGTTTGCCATTACATCAAACATGCTCATCCCAAGTTGCAATGCCATATTCTCTACTGTTTTTATTGTACTGTCCCCAAGTCCACGCTTAGGCTCATTAATTATTCTTTTTAAGCGCACGTTATCAGCGCGATTGTTGAGTATTTGCATATATGATAGTATATCTTTAATCTCCTTGCGATCAAAGAATTTTGTTCCACCTACAACTTTGTAAGTAATACCACTTTTTATAAGTGCACGCTCAATATTAGCAGACTGAAAGTTCATTCTGTATAATATAGCATGATCATTTAAACTCAAGCCCTTTTCAATATTCTCACTAATATTTTTAGTTATGTACGCACTTTCTGCATTATCATCGTTAGAGCGATAAATTTGGATTTTATCTCCAATCCCATTATCAGTCCAGAGATTTTTACCTTTTCTCGTAGCATTATTTTTAATTACATGGTTTGCTGCATCTAGAATATTTTGTGTAGAACGATAATTTTGTTCTAATCTAATAGCTACAGCGTCTTCAAACTGCTCTTCAAAATTCAAAATGTTTTTTATTGTAGCCCCTCTAAATTTATATATACTTTGGTCATCATCTCCTACTACACATAAATTTCTGTTTCCACTTGAAAGCATAGTTACTAGTTGATATTGTAGCTGGTTTGTATCCTGGTACTCATCCACCAAAACATATTTATATAGATTGTGGTAATAACTCAGCACATCTTCATTTTCTTCTAATAATTTAACAGTAAGCGCGATTATATCATCAAAATCTACAGCATTGGAAGCTTTTAACCTTTTTTGATATTCTAAATAAACATTAGCTATAACTTTTAATCTAAAGTCCCCACTAACCTCTTCGACATACTGTGCAGGTGTTATCATGCTATCTTTTTGTTTGCTGATATGTGATAAACACATTTTTGGTGGAAACATTTTCTCATCAACATTCAGTGCAGAAAGGCAATCTTTTATAACTCTAACGCTATCGTCAGTATCATAAATAGTAAAGGATGAATTATAACCTAATCGCTCAATATTTCTTCTCAAAATTCTAACGCAAATCGAGTGAAATGTGCCACAGTTAACGTTTGCACCTTCATCTCCAAGTTTAGCTTTAAGTCTTTCTTTAAGCTCATTTGCTGCTTTGTTTGTAAAGGTAATTGCTAAAACATTCCACGGGCGAACAGTGTAAGTTTTTAAAAGAGATACTAAGCGTTCTCTATCTGTATTTTCGCTATCTAAAGCTTCGTTTAAAAACTGCATATCGGAAGCATCGATGTTTTTATTATCAACACTAAACGTGTCACCATATTCTAAAATATAAGCTATCCTATTGATAAGCACTGTAGTTTTCCCACTACCTGCACCGGCTAAAATTAGAAGTGGACCATTTGCAGTAAAGACTGCTTTTTGTTGCATTGCATTTAAAAAACTATATTCCTTTTTTAGCAATTCTTGTTTTAATTTTATGTAATTATTAATCATATAATCTCCAAAATTCTCTTAAAATTATCTTCATTTTCTTTTTTGTGTCTAAATTATATTATATAATAAAAATGAAATAATAGCAAATTTTATTTTTTATTAATTTGTATTGACATTTGTAATTTCTTGTGATACAATCTTCTTGAAATAGCTTAAATGTCAATTTGGCTATAAAATTTACTTTTCAAAAATAACATGGAGGTTAAGATGATTATTTTTTCTTGCTAATTTTTGCGCAAACGAATTAATATGCTAAACTATTTAGCTTTATTTTGTTATGCCAACCTGCAAGAAATTATTATTCTTAACTCCTTTTCTACGTAATTTGTTACGTATTTATTTGGTTGTAAGAATTAATTTTCTTGCAACCAATTTTATTTTTGGAGGATAATGAATGTCAGTAATAAATGTTGTAAACTTAACCTTCGGATATGAAGGTAGCTTTGATAATGTATTTGAAAATGCCTCTTTCCAAATCGACACAAATTGGAAACTTGGTTTTGTTGGGAGAAATGGCAGGGGGAAAACCACCTTCTTAAACCTGCTTTTAGAAAAACATGAATATAGTGGTAGTATCATCAAAAGTGTAAATTTCGAGTACTTCCCTTTTGAAGTGGAAGATAAAACTAAGCTAACAATTGATATTGTCGGCGATGACTGGCAAATTTTTAGAGAGCTCTCACTACTATCAGTAGACCCCGAGGTTTTGTATCGTCCTTTTAACACCCTCTCAAATGGAGAGCAAACAAAAGTGCTGCTAGCTTCTCTTTTTATTAGAGAAAACAGCTTTTTGCTAATAGATGAACCGACAAACCATCTTGATGTAAAGGCGCGTGAAATTGTAGCTGAGTATTTAAATGAAAAAAAAGGTTTTATTTTAGTATCACATGACAGAGCTTTTTTAGATATCTGTGTCGACCATATTCTCTCGATAAACAAAAGTAATATTGAAGTGATGCGTGGGAATTTTTCTACTTGGTACCATAACAAGGAGTTGCAGGACAATTATGAAATTGCGGAAAACCAAAAACTTAAAAAGGACATTAAGCGTTTAAACGAAACTGCAAAAGAAAAAGCTCGCTGGTCTGAAAAAAATGAGAGCACAAAAATTGGGTTTAACCCCAGAGTTAAAGAAAAGAATATGGGATCACGCGCTTATATAGGAGCGAAGACCAAATCACAAAACAAGCGTGTGAAGGCGATTGAAAAGCGTATTTCCAATCAGGTTTCAGATAAAGAGAAATTGCTGAAAAATATTGAAGAAGCAGATAATCTCAAGCTGTTCCCAGAAGATTTCCATGCGAAAAGACTTGTTGAGTTTAACGATCTCACAATAAATTATGGAAGCTATCCTATATTTAGTGAGCTCACTTTTACTATTAATAGAGGCGATAGAATTGCGCTGAGTGGAAAAAATGGTTCAGGCAAATCCAGTATTATTAAACTAATTTGTGGTGAAGACATACCGCATGAAGGTGGAGTTTTCATAGCAAAAAACCTAAATGTGTCATATGTCCATCAGGACACTGAGCATTTATCAGGTTTTTTAGCTGATTATGAGGTCAAACATGGGCTCGATGTGAGTTTATTTCGTGCTATTTTGTGTAAACTTGATTTTTCGAGAGAACAATTCGATAAAAATATCTCGAATTTTAGTGCCGGACAAAAGAAAAAAGTGTTATTGGCGCACTCTCTCTGCCAAAGAGCGCACATCTATATTTGGGACGAGCCATTAAATTACATTGATGTTCTGTCTCGCATCCAAATTGAAAATCTCATTAAGGAATATGAGCCTACACTGCTTTTTGTTGAACATGACAAAACTTTCTGTGAAAATATTTCCACGAAAATAATTAATTTATAAGAGGTAATTTATGTATAATAAAATCAATCGAGATAATAACTATATCAGCTCAATAAAGGATTTTATTTCCGAAAACTACGAATTTACACCAACTGATATTACACCTGCCTCACGCGGATTTTTTGGCGAAACATGGGTAGTATCCGCAAGTGAAAAAAAGTATTTTTTAAAACTTGACTATTCCGCAACACATAAAACCATATACGCAGAAAGCTTTGCAACTATAGATTTTATGACACAAAATGGGATTAAGTTTATTCCTAAAATAATAAAGTCAAAAAGTGGACATCTTTATTTAGATTTCGATGATGCAATCTTTGGTATATTCGAATGGGTAAGTGGTGAAAATTTAGAAAATGATGAAACTAAAATCCATGAATATAAAATGTTAGCTGAAATATATTCTCTTCCGACTCACAGTTTTGGAGGATACCGTGAGGATTTTTCATGCGACTGTATTGCAATTTTAGATAATCTACTAATAAAACTTAGAGCTTGTGAAGATGATAATGCAAAGAAAGTTCTTGATGTTATAAAATCTAAGGATGATACTATTGCATATAGAAAAAAGCGATTAAAACTTTTTTCTAATCGAGCAATTAAGCTTGACCCACCAAAATTTATAACACATGGAGACCCAGGCGGAAATCTTATGACTGATGGTGAAAACTACATGCTCATTGATTGGGATGCACCCTTTATCGCCCCTTGTGAGAGGGATGCATGGTTTGCTTCTCTGAGAAATGACTACATGAGAAAACATTTCGATGAATGTTTGCATGAAAAAGGTATCAATTATAGTATTAACAATGATATAATGGCATACTACTGCTATTACAGCGCATTATATTTTTTATGCGAATATCTTCGCGTGTTTTTTGAAATGCCTAATATGCGTGATATCCTCCCCAGTGAACTAGAGGGATATTTCAATTGTTGGATTGAAGATAATATCGCAATCGTAGATAAATTTAAATAATTAAAAATAGCCTCGGTAATTACCGAGGCTATTTTTATATGTAGTTTATGCATCTTCTGGTTTAATCTTGAACACCAATTTTAATATACCTGATAAAAATTTCGGACTTTTCCATACTATGATTTTCATATTATATCCCCCTAATTCCAAGTAATTATACCTAATACGATAAAGATTATTGCAAGCAAGAGAATTATCCATTTAAATGCATATAAAAGAAGTAGCGAAACTCCAACTAAGACGAGGCAACCTCCTTTATACCAACAGCATTTTTTCTTTCTGCGACAACTCATATTGCAAACCTCCTAATCGTTTGGAATATACTATGCAATTTCAGTTTTACTTGTTACAAAAAAAGAAATTGCCTTTTTATAGGCAATTTCTTTTTATTTATCACTTGAAAGCACTATCAGCGCTTTCCCAGATTTTAATTCAATTGTGGCTTTATTTGCAATTATTTCATTGCTAACACCTAAAGGAAAATTCTGGTCAATAGTAGCATTATGAACAGTATATTTTAGTCCATGCAAGCTAAGACCGACACAGCTCTCTGTATAAGAAAAAATAGATAGGTATTTTAAATTTGTTTTTGTTACATCTATTACTTCGTCCATAATCATGAAAATACGGTTGTTTTCATCGATTAAGTTTATCCGAACTTTCTTATCAATAAAATAAGATAAAAGCTGTATATTAGCGTAAGTATGATCAAACCTACCACCTAATCCAGCATAGATATCAAAAGTTTTATATCCACATTCCACACCTTTTTCTATAGCTAGAAACATGTCTGTTTCATCTTTATGTGCTGGCAACTTGATTACATTTTGCTCATTAGGCATTGGTGCTGAGTCAAAATCTCCTATAAGTAAATCAGCTTTGACACCGAGATTTTGTGCGTGTATATATCCATAGTCCGCACAAATAACCATATCAGAATCTTGCTTCTTTATTTTAATATAGCTATAATCTGAAATTTTACTTCCACCAAAAACTATACACTTACCCAATTTCTCACCCCGCGCAAAATTATTTTCGCTTATGTTCCCACTCTTTTATCTTTTTAGCATCATTATACAGCTGCACATAACAATCATGACGTGATTTGCTAATTTCACCAGACTGTACCGCTTGTAAAATTGAGCAACCATCTTCTACTGTATGTCCACAGTTTTTATATTTACATGTATCAAAATATTTCTTAAATTCTCTAAAGCAAAAATGCAAATCTTCCTTTAAAATTATATCGTATTTCATGATATCCATTGTTGTGAAACCTGGTGTGTCAGCAATATACGCATTAATTTCTGGCAATTTGTATAGCTCAACATGTCTTGTTGTATGCTTTCCTCGCCCTAATTTTTGGCTTATTTGCGCTGTTTGCAAATTCAAGTTTGGGCAAATCAAATTTAGAATACTTGATTTCCCTACTCCAGTATTCCCAGAAAAAGCTGTGATACAACCACTCATAAGTTCTTTTAATTCCTGCACTTTTTCGTCTTCGTGCATATTTACAGATACCACATCAAAACCTGCTTTTTTGTATATCGCCTCGAAATCTTTTGTGTCTGACAAATCGTTTTTGCTCACGATTAACACGGGTTCTATATCCTTATACTCACAAACAGCGATAAAACTATCAAGCACCATCGTATTCGGTGGTGGTTCTACAATAGATGTTACCACAAATATTTTGTCCAAATTTGCAAGTGGCGGTCTAGTCAGTTTATTTTTTCGCTCAAAAATTTTGCTTACTGTTCCAGTTTTATCAGCAGAAAGCTCGATTTCAACATTATCCCCAACTAAAGGAGAGATTTCTCTCTTTCTAAATATCCCCTTTGCCGTGCATTCCACAACACAATCGGAGGTTTCTACATAGTAGAAACCTCCTGTTGCTTTTACTATTAGTCCGTTATCTCTGGCAATGGAACTGCCGTCAATTTTTCGTCTATCCATAATCTTACGGTGTTGTTTCGCCGTCTGGCGTTTCAGGTGACGTATCGGATGTTGAAGCATCGCCAAGGCTTATTCTTACTGCAATAGTGCTGCCAACATCAACTTTTGTGTTAGCACTTGGCAATTGTCCAACAACCTCATCTTTTGGCTTATCACTATCAACTGCTTCAAATGATGCGATTAAACCTAATTTTTTAAGTGCTGCATCTGCTTCAGCTTTTGTCATACCGATTAAATTTGGTAAGGTTACTGTTGTTTCTGCTTGTTCTTCAAGCAATTGCATATTTGTTTTTCCGGTTTGCTCAATAGTTGAGTTTTGGAAATCAAGTGAATACTGTGCAAATGTTTGGCCGTCTACTTGGATTATCAATGTTTTTTGTCCCGAGCTACTAATCGGAACATCAAGTGCAGTAGTAGTCGTTGGGTTAATTTGCATTGTATTAATTTGCTCGCCATCTAAGAATACGTTAAACGTAAATGTTTTGTTATCAAGATCGCCAGTTAGTGGGATATTAACTACTAAGTCGCTTTCTGGTGGTGTTCCGCTACTAACTTGTATTTCGATTAATGTTCCACTATTTACTTTATCTCCTGCATTGTGGCTTTGGAATAATACTTCGCCCTGTGGTTCATAGCTTTCAAGCTCAGTAACAAGATTTCTTAAATTTAGTCCAGTTAATGTCTGTATAGCTTCTTCTTTTGTCATGCCAACTACAGAAGGTACCGAAACAGGCATAGAAACTGCCCCAGCACTAACATAAACTCTAATTTTTTGGCCTTTATTAGTTTCTTGGTTCGCAGGAGGATTTGTTCTAATAACCAGTCCGCTATCTACTTGATCACTAAACTCAGTAACAAATTCAAACTCAAAACCTTCTTTTTCAAGCGCTTCTGTTGCCTGTTCACGAGTCATAGAAGTAACATCTGGCACAGGCGCTTTATTTATCCCTGTACTTACAGTCAGCTTTACCGTCTGATTTTCTTTCATACTCGTTCCACCCATTGGCTCTTGCTCAATGATGTAACCAGCTTCATATTCATCCGAAGTTTCTTCGTTTACTAATACAAATTCTACTTCATATTCAGTGCTGTTTATAACATCGTCGTAAAGTTGGCCAACTACGGTTGGAACTGGAACTTCAGGAGTTGGGGTTTGGAGTCGTGAGAAGAAAAAGAATATCGCAACAAAAGCTAATACTACTGTTGCCACCGTCACCGCAAATAAAATTTGAATCGTAGGTGAAAGTTTTTTCTTTTCTATGATGATTTCCCCTTCTTTAGCACCGATTTTATCAAAATATTTAGTGCTTGAATTATCAGTAAAATATTTATATTCAAAAACTACGGAAGGATTCCTTTTAAATTCATCAATATCCCTTAGCATTTCAGCAGCAGTTTGATATCTTAAGTCTGGGTCCTTTTTCATAGCTCTAATGATGATTTCTTCAAGTCCCTCTGGAATATCAGGATTAATCTCTCTTGGTTTTTGTGGCTCTACTTGCATTTGCTTTACAGCAATCGCAATAGGTGTATCCCCATCAAAAGGAACCTTTCCAGTTAACATTTCAAATAATAAAACACCTACAGAATATATATCTGTTTTTTCGTCGGTTACTTCTCCCCTAGCTTGTTCAGGACTAATGTAATGTACCGAACCAATTGCCTTATCCGAGATAGTTTTGCCATTATCTCTAGCAAACCTTGCAATACCAAAGTCCATGACTTTTACTGTTCCATCTTGTAGCAACATAACATTTTGTGGTTTCACATCCCTGTGAACTATACCATTGTCATGTGCATGTTGTAGCGCACGAAGCACTTGCACAGAAAAATGCACTGCTTCTTTCCATACGACAACACTTTGTTGCTCAATATACTCTTTTAAAGTAATGCCTTCAACGCATTCCATTACAATGAACTGAACCTTTTCCCCAAAGCTAACATCAAATACTTTTACAATATTTGGATGGGATAACACAGCTATTGCTTTTGACTCGTTTCTAAATCTTCTTTTAAAATCTTCATTAGTCAAATACTCGTCTTTTAGTATCTTTACAGCTACTATTTTGTTTTCTAGCACATCAAGTGCTCTGTAAACATCGGCCATTCCACCAATGCCAATCAGCTCTTGTATTTCATATCTACCATCAAGCTTTTTTCCTATATATTTATTCAAAATATACACTCCTTTATACCATAAGCACAGCAGTAATGTTATCAGTACCGCCCGCATCATTTGCAGAATTAATAAGTAAATCGCAAATTTTATCATTCGTATTGTTTTGCAAAATTTCTTTTATTTGTGCATCAGAACAGGAATTTGTAAGCCCATCTGAACATAATAAAAATTTGCTATTTTCTATCTGGGTAATTTCTATATAATCTATGTCAACAAAACAGCTAATCCCAACACATCTAGTAATCATGCTGCGCTGTGGATGCGTTTTGGCTTCTTCAGGAGTAATTTTCCCTTGCTCCATTAAAGTTTGTATCACTGAATGGTCTTTTGTAATTTGCATAAAATTATCATTTTTCAACAGATAAACCCTACTATCACCTACATGTGCTACATACGCCTTGTTATTGCATTTCATTACAAAAACTGCAGTCGTACCCATGCCCAATAACTCTTTATGTTTTAGTGATTCGTCATAAACCGCAACATTCCCCTCACTAATTGCCGTTATTATCAAATGCTTATACTCTTTTGGAGTCATGTCTGATTTAAAATTTTTCACTACACTGTTGTATATAGTTTTTGATGCGATTTCACTAGCAATTTGTCCGCCGTTTTCGCCACCCATTCCATCGCATACAACTGCGAAACAACAGTCTTCATTTAGATACTTATATTCGTATGTATCTTGATTATTTGCACGAACTATACCAACATCTGTTTTACCGAATATTAACAATTTTAAATCCCACTCCTTTACTGTTATTTTTGGTTTTCACGTCTTAATTGTCCGCAAGCCGCATTAATATCATCGCCTAGTGATCGTCTAATCGTAGCATTAACACCAAGCTTTTTAAGCTTTCCTTGGAATTCGTATAAATTTTTGCGCCCACCACTTGTGAAATTGGCTTCTTTTACATAGTTTACACCAATTATATTAACATGACATAAACTACCTTTTAAAAGATTTGCAAGCTCAACAGCATTTTTCGCACTATCATTCACACCATTTATCAGCGCAAATTCATAAGAAATTCTTCGTCCAGTAGCCTTGCTATAATCTTTGCAAGCAGTAATAAGTTTCTTTATATTATATGTCTTATTTATAGGCATAATTTCACTTCTGCTCACATCGTCAGTAGCGTGGAGAGACACAGAAAGCGTTAAGCCTAATTTAAGTTTTGCGAGTTCATAAATTTTATCTACTATCCCGCAAGTTGAAAGCGATACATTTCTTAAACTTATGTTTTCGCCATCTTTATCATTGATGAGCTTTAAAAATCTAACAGTGTTATCATAGTTATCAAGAGGTTCACCGATACCCATCATAACAATATTAGTTATTTTTATACCCAACTGTTTTTTTGCCGCATATATTTGCGAGAGCATTTCTCCCGCTGTCAAATTTCTAAGAAAGCCTGCTTTTGTCGAAGCGCAAAATTCACAACCCATCTTGCAACCTATTTGCGTAGAAATACAGATACTATTACCATATTCGTACTTCATAATAACAGATTCAATGAACTCGCCTTCTGAAATCTTAAAAAGGAATTTAGTTGTGCCATCATTTTGTGAAACCAACTTTTTCTCCACAGTTAATATTGGAATATAAAAAGTCTCTTGCATATGCACAATCATTTGTTTAGGTATGTTTTTCATTAACGCAAAATCATCAATATTTTGCACATGCAACCAATTAAATATCTGCTTAGCTCTAAATCTTTGAAATCCATGCTTTAGAATATAATCAGTTAACTCATCAAGAGTTAGTGACAAAATATCAGTCTTAACTTCACGCTTATTACTCTCTTCATCTTTTGACATCACAAAGTTTAGTATATCACATGTTGTCAAATTTGTCACTCCTTTTTACACTTTTTTTGAATTTTGCTATAAAAAAGCCGTCAATATCTATCAAGTATGGCAAAAATGTGACCATGTTTTCATCTACAACAGCGAGTTTATCTAATTCTAATTCGACATCACATAATGAAAACTCCTCATTTTCAGCTAAAAAGGCTTTTACAACATCCTCATTTTCAGCACAATTTAATGTGCATGTGGAGTAAACTAGCTCTCCACCATCTTTAACGTAGTTCGATGCATTTCGTAAAATGTCAAGCTGAAGTTTTGGCAATTTATCAATAGAATTTTTTTCCTTAAACTTAATATCGGGTTTTTTCCTAATAATACCCAGCCCAGAACAAGGAACATCGCATAAAACCTTGTCTGCTTTTATCAAGTCTGCATTAAACTTTATTGCATCAGAAATCTCACTCTTAACACAAGTTAAATCTAGCTTTGCTGCTGCTTTATTTATAAGCTCGATTTTGTGTGCATGTATATCAAATGCTTTTATCTCACCCTCGTCATTCATATACTGTGCAATAGTAAAGCTTTTTGAGCCTGGTGCTGCACATATATCGTACACCAAATTGTTTGGTTTTGCATTTAATATTTTAGCACAAAACTGCGATGATAAATCTTGAATATAAAACAAACCTTCATTAAAAGCGTTTATATTTTCAATATCGCCCGGCTTCTCTAAAATTATACAATTTTCTATGTAGTCACAAGCCTTGGCTTTAATGTTTTCTTTCACTAGCACCTCTAACAGTTGTGCAGTGTTAGTCTTTTTAGTATTAACCCTTGCGTATATCACTGGTGGATTAGTTGAACTCTGCAGTATTTTTTCTGCATTAGCTTTACCATATTGTGCAGTCCATTTATCGATTATCCATCGTGGAGCTGAATACATAACGCTTAGATAATTTCTATCACTTTTATTTATTTTAATAGCTTTATCATCACGTATAAATGAACGTAAAATCGCATTAACAAAACTTGTTGCACTATTCTTTCGCTTATATCTGCACAGCTGAACACTTTCATTTACAGCAGCACTATCTGGAACACTATCCATATATTTTAGCTCGTATAAACCCAGTTTTAATATTACTGTAATAGCGCTATCAAGCTTAGTGCATGGCTTTTTCGAATAAGTATTGATAATATGTTCAAGTGTAATATCGCGCTCTAAAACTCCATAAAAAAGTTTAGTAATATAATTTTTGTTAACATCTTTTTGCTTATTTAAATACTTATCCAAAACTATAGTAGAATAAGCTTTATTTACATACACATCAATTAATGCATCAACGCATATTTGTCTTTGTGTTTTAATCATTTATTCCTCGCTTTTATCTTCTTCTTGAAAGTGCTATGAGCCTAATTAAGTTTGCAATAGCTACTATCAGCGCAGCTACATAAGTCAGTGCTGCAGCTGTCAACATTCTTTTTGCGCCTTTATACTCTTCACCTTCACTTAAAATATTATTCTCTTTAATTGTAGCTAAAGCACGTCTGCTTGCATTAAATTCAACAGGCAACGTAATCAGCTGAAATAGCACTACTGCTATAAATAGTAATATCCCAATATTAATTAGTAGGTCAAAACTGAAAATTATCCCCATTATAGCAAGAGGGAATGCAAGAGTTGAGCCTATCTTTGTGATTGGTAATATTGCTTTCCTAAGTCCTATCGGCATATAGTTATCCGCATATTGCAGTGCGTGTCCGACTTCGTGCGCTGCAACTCCAATAGCTGCTACAGAAGTAGAATGATACACACTATCAGATAAGCGAACCTTTTCCTTAGTTGGATCAAAATGGTCTGTAAGCTTTCCGCCAACTTGCTCAATTTGGATGTGAGTAAGACCGTTATCATCTAGCATTTTACGCGCAATATCATAACCAGTCATACCTCTAGTACTATTTAACTTACTATATTTTGCAAAAGCAGATGATACATTCGCTTGAGCTAAAAGCGAAATTATAAGCGCTGGTATTACCAACATTATATATAGTGGGTCAATATAAAATCCCATATTAACGTCTCCTTATTTACCGAGCTTTTCAGAGATTTCGATTTGTTTGCCTCTTAAAAAGTCTTCACTTTTCATTTGCTTTGAGTTATCAAATTGTACTTTTACAAATCGAACAGCGGTGTCTTCACCACATGCTACTACGAAAGTTTTATTACACAAAACTTCACCAGGATTACCATTATATCCACTTATTACCTCTGATTCATAAACTTTCAGCCTTTTGCCAAACAAAGTAGTATGAGCACATGGCCAGCTAGATAATCCTCTAATTGTATTATGCACTTTATCAGCCGTATTATTAAAGTCAAGCTCACTCATCTCTTTACTCAGCATAGGTGCGTGAGTGGACTCGGCATCATTTTGTTTTTGCGGTGTGATGTCTGCTAAAGTATCAAGTGTTTTTATCAGTAAATCTGCACCAATATGCGAAAGCCTGTCATGTAGCAGACTTGCTGTTTCGTTCTCGCCAATTTCAGTTTCTGCCTTTAACAGCATATCTCCTGTGTCGATGCCTTTTGCCATATACATAGTAGTTATTCCTGTTATTTTATCACCGTTTAGCACACTCCACTGAATTGGAGCAGCACCACGATATTTTGGCAAAAGCGAACCATGCACATTTATGCACCCAAATTTAGGGATATCAAGAATGTTTTGTGGCAAAATTTTACCATACGCGATAACTATTATCGCATCTGGATTTAGCTCTGTTATATCTTGTACAACTTCCTCATTTTTTAGAGTTTGAGGTTGATATACGGGTATATTGTATTTAATCGCAAGCTCTTTTACAGGTGGAAATGCAAGCTTATGCCCTCTCCCCTTTGGCTTATCCGGTTGAGTATATGCTGCTAAAATTTCATGCCCTGCATCAATAAGCGCTTGCAAAGTAGGGACTGCAAAATCTGGTGTCCCCATGAAAATTACTCTCATCTTTTCCTCCGACTTTTCTTTTCATCATCTGTTATATCAAAAATTTCTGTAGCTAAGTCTTTAAATACCACTCCATTTAAATGGTCAATTTCGTGACAAAGTGCGATTGCTAACAGTTCTTCACCAACTACAGTAATAGGATTAGCTTCTCTATCAAGTGCTTCCACAACTACCTTAGTCGGACGAGTAACTTCGCCATACTCATTTGGGAATGATAAGCAACCTTCTGTGTTAATTTGTTCGCCCTCTTTGCTAACAAACTCAGGGTTAATAAGCTCCATCAAACCTTCGCCGATATCAATTACTACCACACGTCTTAATATTCCTACTTGAGGAGCAGCAAGGCCTACACCCTCATTTTTATACATTGTTTCTGCCATATCATCAAGCAAGTCCCAAAGTTTTTGATTAAAATCTACTACGGTTTTAGATTTTTTCCTTAAAACTTCGTCTTCAAATTTACATATATTTCTAATCGCCATGTTCTTTTCCTTTCTATCCATCAATTAATATCAGAGTTAATATCTACTGTCAGCGTAATATTCCTAAAATCGGGATGTTTCCCCGCCATAGCAGTCACACTCTTCAAATACTCTTTAAACGCATTATTAAAAATGCATTTAAGTATAATTTTTTCTCTGTATTTATTGTTTAGTCTATATATTGAAGCCTCAAATGGGCCTAATAACGATAACTTTAATTTGTTGTTTGCATTCTTTGCGTTCAATTTTATTAAATTCACAAAGGTATTAGCAGCTTTCTTTGCATGCTCTTGCTTTGTCGCACTAATTCCAATTACACATATATCACAAAAAGGTGGATATTTTAGCGCTTTGCGTGAGATTATCTCGTCTTCGTAAAATGCATTATAATTTTGCTCAGCTGCAAAATTTATCACAGGATTATCTGGAATTTGCGTTTGTATATACGCCCGACCCTTTTTTTCAGAGCGACCGCTCCTTCCAACTACCTGTGTCACGAGCGAAAACACTCGTTCGCTTGCTTTATAATCATCAGAATAAAGCCCTGCATCCACATTTAGCACACCTACTAATGTAACATCTTCAAAATCGAGCCCTTTAGCAATCATTTGTGTACCAATTAAAATATCGTACTCTTTATTTGCAAATGCCCTAAATTTGCTATCGTATGCAAATTTTGACCCTGTAGTGTCCGTGTCCATGCGCAGTACTCGTGCATTTGGGAAAAGCGCATTAATATCATCTTGGATTTTTTGTGTACCAAAACCCATTAGTTTTTGATGCTCACAACCACATACCGCACAGTTTTCAGGCTTTGCTACACTGTGGCCACAGTGGTGGCACATCATATAGCCATTTGCTTTGTGAAAAGTCATAGCAACATCGCAATTAACACATTTAAGCACCTCACCACAATCTGTGCATTTCATAATAGTATTATAACCACGCCTATTAAGAAGTATAATTGACTGCTCGCCCGCAATTATATTTTTTTCAATCTCCTGTTTTAATAAAAAGCTGATAGTCGATGAGTTGCCATTTTTTAGCTCCTCATTCATATCTATTATGTAAACCTCGGGCAAGTCATGACCACTGTACCTTTGCGTTAAGTTTATCAGTGAATAAACGCCCTTTTGAGCTTTGTAATAAGACTCCACTGAGGGAGTAGCGGACGCTAATAGCAAAAGTGCCTTATGATATACACAGCGAAATTTTGCTATTTCTCTAGCGTGATATCGTGGGTTTGCATCAGACTTGTACGAGTATTCACCCTCTTCATCCATTACAATAATCCCTATATTGTCAAATGGAGCAAATATCGCACTGCGAGTTCCAACTACAATACTAACTTTATTATCTTTAATTTTTTTATATTCAGCCACTCTCTCTGATATTGAAAGATTTGAGTGAATAGTAGCTACTTTATTCGGAAATAGTAGCTTGAACTTTCTTACCATTTGTGGTGTTAATGCTATCTCAGGTACTAAAACCAACGCTTGCTTTCCTTTGTTTACAGTCGCCTCAATCAGTTTTATGAAAACTGAAGTTTTCCCACTAGCTGTTACCCCATGAAGCAAGCTCACAGAAGCTTCATTGCTACCTAGCTTTCCTAAAAGTTCAGTAAAAGCCTCATTTTGGTTTTCGCTTAATTCAAGGCTTTCTAGTTCTCTATTTTCCTCTTCTAAGTCCTCAACAATTGGAACATCGAAACACTCTATATAGCCTTTTTTTATTAGATTTTTCACAACGGTTTCTTTTGCTGCGCAATAATATTCAATCTCCTTTTTGGTAGCATTGTTCACTGATTGCAAAAAGTTTATCACTTCTTTTTGCTTAACAGTAAATTTCACTTCACCCTCCAAGGTATAAAAATTTTCTGACAGGCGAAACATCGTCGTAAATTTCTCTGAAGATTTATTTTTAAGCTCTTCGGTTAATACTATTACCCCTTTGTTTATCAATGAGGCAATAACTGCTTTTTTACCAGAGCTTTTACTGTAATTTATTATTTCATTTGCTTCTTTTTGCGAAGTAGTTAAGCGCAAAAACTCAAGTAGATTATTTTCATGCTCGGTTAAATCACTCAAATCTATTTTATCAAGATTTGTGCTTAGCACATAGCTTTCTTTTATATCTACACCAAGCCCTGTCGGCAAAATTGTTTTTACCGCCTCATAGAAAGTGCAGAAAGTGTTTTTTACCATAAATTCGGCAATCTTTACCATCTCGTCACTTAAAATTGGCTCTTCGTCTAAAAGATAAAGTATCGGCTTTAACTTATTTATTATCTCGTCGACAATCACAACTTCATAAACAATACCCTGTGTCTTGCGATTCGATTTTCCAAATGGTACGATAACTCGCGACCCTTTTGTAATCGTCTCGCTTAATTCTTGTGGCACTGTGTAATCAAACGCTTTATCAAAATGGAAAGTCGTTTTATCTACATATATTTTTGCAATTTTTAGTTTATGCATAATAAAACTCCTTGCTTTACAATAATTACTTTCTCAATAAGTTAATCTCATCCAAAATTAGATGTGCTACTTTTTCTTTTGACATCAAATTTTGTGCATTTTCTTTGTCTTTTGTGATGATTGTTACGACATTAGTATCATTTTTAAATCCTGCACCCTCAACTTTTAAGTTGTTTGCTACAATCATATCGAGATTTTTTGCTATTAATTTGCGCTTTGAATTTTCTACTAAATTCTCTGTTTCCATAGAAAACCCACAAATAACTTGTTCGCTCGTACGGTTTTCTCCTACATATTTTAGTATATCTTCAGTGTTTTTTAGCTTTATCTCAGCTGTATTATTTGAAGCTTTCTTTATTTTATTATCACTAACTGATATAGGTGTGAAGTCAGCTACTGCAGCTGCTTTTATCAGAACTTGTGACTCACATAGATTCTCTTTTACCGCAATGAACATATCCTCAGCACTGCGCACCGTTATTGTTTTTACACCATATACTGCTTCAAGTGCTGTTTCTCCACTAATTAAAGTGACGTCAGCACCGCGTAGATATGCCGCTTTTGCAAGCTCATATCCCATTTTCCCACTCGAACGATTAGTTATATATCTTACTGGGTCAATATCCTCGCATGTAGGTCCAGCAGTGATTAACATCTTCGCTCCGCAGAAGTCTTTTTCACACGCTATTTTTTGCATAATCTCAGCATATAATACTTCAATTTTTGGAAGTCTACCTTTACCAACATCTTTACAAGCTAATACACCTGACTCAGCTTCCACTATAGTCATATCATACTCGCGTAAAGTCTGCATATTCTTTTGTGTGATTTTATTTTCATACATAGCTGTATTCATCGACGGAGAAACAATTATCGGACATGTTACCGCAAGTGCAGTCGTGCTTAGCATGTCATCTGCAATTCCATGCGCAAGCTTTGCAATAATATTTGCTGTAGCAGGCGCAATTAGCAAAAGTGATGCTTTTTTTGCAAGGGAAATATGCTTTACGTCCCACTCAAATTCCCTATCAAAAGTATTTATGATACATTTATTCCCAGTTAAAGTTTCAAAAGTCAAAGGCGCAATAAATTTAGTCGCATTCTCTGTCATTATAACATGGACATCATATTTTTCTTTTGTTAGCTTGCTGGCTAGGTCTGCCATTTTATATGCAGCTATTCCTCCGCTAATCCCTAAAATTATCGTTTTTTTATCTTCGTTCATATTAAGAGTGTGCACTGAAAAAAGCGCACTGTTCACCACCTAAAGTTTTATTCGATAGTTTCTCCAATTCCTTTTTGCTCGATAAGTTTGTATTTACCTTTAGCAAATTCTTCTACTGCAATTTGTACTGGTTTTTCGATGATGTCTTTACCTTGCTCCTCACATTCATTTGCAATTTCTCTTGCTCTTTTTGAAATTGCCATTACTAGTGAGTAGTAACTTTCACCCTGTTTTAAAATCTCCGTGCTTGCTGGTCTATGCATATTAATACTCCATTCTGCCGGTTGTACGGCTCACATATAA
>CAYJII010000029.1:23398-32586 GCA_964370225.1 uncultured Oscillospiraceae bacterium
ATACTCCATTCTGCCGGTTGTACGGCTCACATATAATTTGTTATTTACTCTTATCAAACAACCAAGGAATGATAAGAGTATTAATTATTATTTCTGTTTTAGCTTCTCTGCTCTGATTACTGCTTCTAAGTCTTTTGCTGCTTCTTCCACAGTATCATTTATGATGATATAATCATACTCATGTTGGTACTGCATTTCAATTTCAGCACGCTCAAGACGTCTTTTGATAGTCTCCAAATCTTCAGTTTTTCTATTAACTAGTCGTCTTTTTAGCTCTTCCATGTCGGGTGGCATAATAAAAATTGATACAGCTTGTGGACGCTTTTCCTTTATTTGTCTAGCCCCTTGTAACTCAATCTCTAAAATTACATCTTGTCCCTCAGCGCATTTTTTTTCTACCATCTCTTTTGGCGTGCCATAATAATTCCCACAGTATTCCGCATACTCTAGCATCCCATCGTTTTTGATTAATGCCTCAAACTCAGCTTTATCCATAAAATGATAGTTAACACCATCAACCTCACCCTCACGTGGTGAACGAGTAGTAGCCGAAACTGAGATAGACACATTTTCTTGTGTCTCCATCAATTTTCCTATCACTGTGCCTTTACCACAACCAGAAGGCCCTGAAATTACCATTAGTATTCCGTTTTTATTCATCTTCATCCTCCTCTTCATCGTCAAGCACACGATTTGCTATTGTTTCAGGCTGTAGTGCTGATAAAACAATATGCTCACTATCCATTATTATAACAGCTCTAGTGCGTCTGCCGTATGTCGCATCGATTAAGCTACACTTATCCCTTGCATCTTGAATAATTCTTTTAATCGGCGCCGACTCAGGACTGACAATCGAAATGAGTCGTGCCGCTGATACCATATTACCAAAACCTATATTTATCAGTTTCATTATTTAACTCCTATTCAATATTTTGTATTTGCTCTCTGATTTTTTCAATATCAGATTTAATATCAACAACTATTGATGTTATATCAAAGTTTTGGCATTTCGAGCCAATGGTATTTGTTTCTCGATTAAGCTCTTGCACCAAAAAGTCAAGTTTTCTGCCGATTGGCCCATCTTCTTCAATCAAGCTCATAAACTGTTTTATGTGACTTTTCAGCCTTACAATTTCTTCGTCTACTGTTATTTTTTCGGAATAAATTGCAGCTTCTAGCAATATGCGTTGTTCATCTATTTTTGTATCAGATAAAACTTCTAGCATCTTGCTTGTTAGTCTATCTTTATAAGCTTGTGTTGTCTGTGGTGTTTTCTCCTCTATGATACAAACATTTTTTAGAATATCATTAAGTTTAATAGAAATGTCTTTTTTAAGTTGTTCGCCCTCAAGTTTGCGCATTTTAATAAACTTTTCTACAGAAGTTTTTGCGACTTCTCTTACATAATCCCAGATAAGCTCTTCATCAACTGCTACTTTTTTCACAGTAAATATATCTGATAAACGCATTATACTTGTTAGTGATAAATCATCATTTAAATTATTCTCAGCTTGAACGCTTCTTAATGCGTTTACATATTCGTTAACAAGTGGCTCATTAATTTCAACCTGCGTATCTTTTACGTCAGTAGTAAAAATAGTCACCCCAACATCAATTTTTCCTCTTGATACGTTCGACTGAATATATGATTTTAACTTATCTTCTAAGTAGCTGTAAACCCTAGGAAGTCTTGCTGAAAACTCAAAAAATCTGTGATTAACAGATTTCACTTCAACAGTTATGTCCCATCCGTCAATTAATTCTTGGCTTCTCCCGTAACCGGTCATACTAATCATATTTATTGCCTCATTTCTGCACATAGTTTTAAGTTGAATTAGTAAATTTCTTTTACTATATTGCCTTATAATTTTACCATTTTTCGCGCTTTATAACAATGTTTTGTTAACAGTTTGTTTACAATGTTAATGCTTTATATAGATTATCATATAAAAGATATATAAAATACGCAATTTTTGGCAGTGTTTTACAACATTATTGCGTTGACCTGTCCATATATACTATGTTATCATTATTAAAACTAGGGTAAAACGCCCAATAACAGGAGGAAATATAAATGAAAATTGCATACACAGGTTGGACATGGCTAATAAACCACCAAGATAATCAAAAATGGGAATTCGAGCAATTCTTAAAAGAAGTTTCTGATATCGGTTATGATTCTGTAGAAAACTTCGCTTTTATCACAAGGTTTTTTGATAACGACGATGTTGAAGTAAAAAGATTGCTTGACCTATATAATCTAGAAATGGTAAATCTATATGAGCATTACACTGAAGATCCAGAAGCTGACTACCAAAGTGCTATTGGGTACGTTGACTTCATGAAAAAAATTGGAGCTACATATCTAAATCTACAAGGTGTTATGTGGCACGACGAGCCTTTCGTACGTCCACTTGACGCTGATCAAATCAAAGCTTACGCTGAACTTTCAAACAGAATTGGTGCATTGTGCAAAGAAAATGGTCTTGTTGCTTGCTTCCACCCACACGCTAATACTGCAATTTATACAGAAGAAGAAATTCAAATGTTCTGTGACTTAACAGATCCTGAATTAGTAGGTCTTTGTATGGATACTGCTCATACTACAATTGCTGGTATGGATGCTCCACAAGCATTTGACAAATTTGGCGATCGCATCGTATATGTTCATCTAAAAGATGTTACTCCTGATAAAGATATTGATGAAAACACTCCTATGAAACGTTTCCGCCCACTAGGTGTTGGAACTGTTGATTTTAAAGGTGTTTATGATTCACTCAAAAAACACGGATATGATGGCGTATTATGTGTTGAGCTTGACTCACCACTTGTATGTAATTACAAATCTGCGTTAATCTCAAGACAATACATTCAAAATGTACTTGGTCTATAAATTTTACGATTAATACTAATCCCACAGTGTAAATAACACTGTGGGATTTTATTATCGCATAAAAAAACGATGTACTAAACAGTACATCGTTTTTAATTATTTATTTAGTAATCAAAGAAATTTAGCTTCCTGAAATAATTTCTACCCATAATTCTTCGATGTATTTATTACCATCATCAGGAAGGTGGATAAATGATTCGCAATTTGCAAGTAATTCATCTGCTGGGTAAGCAATAGGTGAATCTTTTAGCTCAGGGTCTAATAATTCTCTAACATTGCTCATAGGCGTTGAGTAGCCAATGTAAGTAATGTTTTCTACAGCTACATCTTCTCTTAATAAAAAGTCGATAAATTTATGTGCTTCATCTACTTTTTCAGAAGTTTTAGGTATAACAATAGAGTCAATAAATCTGTTAGAACCTTCATCAGGCACAACATAAGCTAGATCAGGATTATCCTCAATCATAGTGATTGCATCACCTGCATAGTATACTGAGACTGCTGCTTCACCAATTTCCATTTTATCAAAAATTTCATCCATAACATATCCTTGAATAATAGGAGTTTGTTGTTTTAGAAGTTCAGCCGCTTCATCAAGTTGAGCAAAATCAGTTGAATTTAGTGAATAGCCTAATTTTTTTAGTGCTATACCGAATGCATCACGAGGATTGTTAATCATTAAGATATCACCCTCATATTTTTCGTCCCAAAGGATATCCCAACTAGTTACTTCTTCGTCAACCATAGTAGTGTTGTAGATAATACCTAATGTTCCCCAAGTGTAAGGTACTGAGTATTCGTCATTTGGGTCAAAATGCTGTTGTTTGAAGCTTTCATCGATATTCTCGTAGTTTGTTAGCTTACTGTAATCAATTTTTTGTAGCATGTCTTCTTGAATCATTCTTGAAATCATATATTCAGATGGAATAATGATGTCATATTTAGCAGAACCACTCACAATTTTTGCATACATCTCTTCATTTGATGCGAATGTGTTGTAAATAACGTCAATGTCTGGATTTTCCTTTTCGAATTCTGCAACTATGTCCATACTATCGTCAGATCCATCTGCGATGTACTCTCCCCAGTTATAGACATTTAGCTCAGTTTTTTCTTCGCCGGAATTACAACCTGTTAATGAAGATATCATCAACATCCCTAATAGCGCCACCGCAAGTAATAAAGTGATTTTTTTCATTTGTGTATCTTTGTCCCCTTTTAAATTTATTTTTTAACCTTATTAGCTCTAATATCTTTTAAATTATAAAGTATTAAAATAACAAGGCTAATTACAAACATTATAGTGGATAATGCGTTTATTTCAGGACTAACCTTCTTTCTAGTCATAGAAAAAATTGTTACCGGCAAAGTCTGAAATGACGATCCACTAGTAAAATATGTGATTACAAAATCATCTAATGAAAATGTAAATGACATTAGTGCGCCTGCAATTATCCCAGGAGTTATCTCAGGAATAATAACTTTAAAGAACGCACTTGTTGGTGTGCATCCTAAATCAAGTGCTGCTTCAAAAATGTTTTTGTCAAGCTGTCTTAATTTTGGAAGAATATTTAATATTACATATGGTAGGCAGAAGGTGGTGTGAGCAATAAGTACGCTCCATAACCCTAGTTCTAGTCCTAATGCATTTGAAATATAAACAAAAAGTAACATTAGCGAAATACCGGTAATGATTTCAGGGTTTATTACAGGTAAATACGTAGCATTCATAAGCAAACTTTTAGGTTTTTTCTTCATACTCGAAATACCCAAAGCAGCTGCAGTTCCAATAATTGTTGCTAAAATTGTAGCTAAAAACGCTACTGTCAATGTGTTTGCAAAAGAAGTGATAATTAACTCATTCTCAAACAGCTCAGCATACCAATCCAAAGTAAAACCTGTGAAATTAGCCCTTGATTTGCTTTCATTGAACGAGAACGTGATTAAAACTAGTATTGGCAAATACAAAAACGCCAAAATTAGTCCAATATATACTTTAGAGAAAAACTTCATCATACTACCATTCCCTCCATTTGTTCATCGTCAAATAGATTCATGATACCAAGCATTATGAGCATTATCACCATCAATACTAAAGCAAGCGCAGAACCTAAATAAGGATTATAGTACCCACCGAGGAATTGTCTTTCAATCAAGTCCCCTATTAGCATATTCTCACCACCGCCAAGCATCCTTGAAATGATGAAAGTACTCACGCTCGGAACAAACACCATGATTACGCCTGTGATGATACCCGAACTAGTGAGAGGAAGTAAAATTTTAAGTAGTACCTTAAGCCTGTTAGCACCTAAATCTTGTGCTGCCTCGATGATTGAAACATCGATTTTAGTCATGATAGAATAAAGTGGCAAAATCATGAAAGGTATGTAGTTATAAACCATTGCTAACACTACAGCGCCTTGTGTGTTTATCATATCAAATGGGCCTATACCAAAAAGCCCCAAGAAAGAATTTATTAGTCCTACGCCTTCAAGCAAAGTCATCCAAGCGTATGTTCTAAGCAAAAAGCTCATCCACATAGGCAGCATGATAAGCATTAGCATCGTGCTTTGCCCTGTTTTCTTTAATCTTGAAATTAAGAAAGCGAGTGGGTAAGATAAAACTAAACAGATGACAGTCGCAATTACAGCGAGGTTAAAGGACTTTAAATATATATGCGAATACTTTTCAATTTCCTTGATATTGTCGAGTGTAAAGTTTCCGCTTTCATTTGTAAAAGCAAAATAAATAACCACAAAAAGTGGAACGATTACAAAAATGCTAATCCATATAATATAAGGAAAAGCGGTTGATTTTCTTGACATTCGCTGTAACCTCCTATTATATTTCTTCTATTTTTATGGTGTCAAAATCAAATTTAATACCGATGTCAGTCGCAATTTGTTCGTCATTCATTGTGTGAATAAGCAAATTGTAATCTTGCTCTTCATGTTTATAATACGTAATCATCTCATTATACGCACCCTTGTACACCATTGACTCAAGGTATACAACCATATCAGCATGGTCCTCTGAAACTACAGATATAGTCTTTGGTGAGATAGTAAGCCTTACTTTTGTGTCGACTGACAAATTAAGATTTTCTCTTTTAAACGAGACTCCTAAGAATGTGATTGTGTCTTCCTCTGAAACAACGCCCTCTAGTTTAGTGTCAAATGCTTTAAAGAGTCTTTGCATTATATGCACGTCATCAGGTGCAAAATATAGTCCAACTTCCGTTTCTGGTTGAGCATATTTAGTTGAGTGAATTAACCACTGTAAACCATCGCAGTTAACTGTTATTTCGTAGTGTACTCCTTTAAAAACAACGCTTTCTACTATTCCGACAATGCCGCCGACTACTGGTTTTTTTATCTTAACATCCTCTGGACGGATAACTACATCAACAGGTTGATTTTCTTCAAAACCGATATCTACACATGGGAAAGAAACTTCATTAATCGAAACAGTTTTATCTCTTAGCATAAGCCCATCAAAAATATTGCTCTCTCCAATAAAGTCTGCAACGAATGCGTTTTTAGGCTCGTTATAAATATCCTGAGGTGTTCCAATTTGCTGAATGATACCATCCTTCATAACTACGATTGAATCGCTCATAGTAAGAGCTTCTTCTTGGTCATGCGTAACATAAATGAAAGTAATCCCTAGCTTTTTTTGTATTTGCTTTAGCTCTATTTGCATTTCTTTTCTTAGTTTCAAATCAAGCGCACCTAAAGGTTCGTCTAGTAGTAAGATTTTTGGATGATTTACAAGCGCTCTCGCAATTGCAACACGCTGTTGTTGACCACCAGAAAGCTTAGTGATTCTACGCTTTTCAAATCCTTTTAAGTTTACTAGCGATAAAATTTCACGCACTCTTGTATCAATTTCTTTTTTATCGAGTTTTTGTATTTTAAGTCCAAACGCAACATTATCATAAACATTAAGGTGAGGAAATAACGCATAGCGCTGGAAAACTGTGTTTACTGGACGATTATACGGAGGTACATCAGTAATGTTTTCACCGTTGAGTAAAACTTGCCCTTTATCTGGATCAGTAAATCCACCAATTATTCTAAGTGTTGTGGTTTTACCACAGCCGGATGGACCCAGCAAAGTTACAAATTCCTTATCGTGCACCACTAGGCTAATTCCGTCAAGGATACGTTCGGTGTCATAGTCTAAAAAAATATTTCTAAGCTCCAATAAGTTATTGGACTCCATTAGCTTTACCTCCTGATATATATTAATGTATAAAATTACTGTAAAATCTTAAATTATTAAAATTACATTTAATAATATATAGGTATTCTAATGAAATGTCAATAGAATGAGCATAAAAAAACGTAAAATTCATGGAATTTCTATCAAATTCCATGAATTTTACGAATGTATCTAAAAAATATTACTGTATTTCTCTTGATTTCTTTAAAAAGCTTTAATTTAAGCTGATTTCCGTGAAATTCGTTTCATTTAAAGCTTTTTGTATAATTTGCATAAAGCTATTTTTTTATTTTACTTAGCACATTTAGTATTCTTTCTTGATTAAATATCCCAAGTACACCCAGTCCGCCAGTAATGACGAAGACTACTATTGAAGTTATATAGTCCCCTTCTATTAAATTTGCACCTGCAAATGTAGAAGATATAATCGATGGTATCCGTGCAATAGATGATATTACAAAAAAATGCATAGGTTTAATTTTTGTAAATGGAACTAAATATGTGAGCATATCTTTTGGTGTCCCTGGCAAAAAGAAGAGGATAAAAATTACTACTTCAAGTTTTTTGCTATCATTTAAAAAAGTAAATCTTTTCAAGTGATCAGATGCAAATGTTTTCTGGATATATTCACTACCAAGCTTTTTGACTGTATAATAAACTAACATTGAACTCAATAAAACACCGACAGTACAAATAATATATCCACCTACTGTTCCATATATTATTCCCGCAACAATTTCAATGATTTCACCGGGGATGACTGCTACTACAACTTGCAGTACCTGTAACCCCAATAAAATTAGTACACCTAAAATTCCCTGCCCTCGTATGAACTCAACTAGCTGTGCGCGTTTAGTTTCGTCGGATAACTGCGAGAAATACGGGAATAAATATAAAGATAAAATAAGCATAACTACAAGCACAGCTAAAAGAATGCAAAATTTTATAAAGCCGCTTTTAGTTGTATTTTTTTTATTATAGCTTTTCATATCTTCATCCCCAACATATGTAAATTAACTCAAAGTAAAACTGAATTTAACTAAACTATATCATATCACTTTGTCCCTGTCAAACTACATTAATAAACGACTGATGAAAACATCAGTCGTTTACCCTCATTCATTGCCTCATTCGCTTGTAACATCAGAATTTGATGTGAATAATAATGAAATACACCAAATCGCTGCAAGCCCTACAAGAGTAAATACTATCCTACTTACAAGTGCATCCTGCCCACCAAAGAGCCAGCCTACTATATCAAAACCAAATATACCGATAGTCCCCCAGTTTATGCCTCCGATTATTATGAGCGCTAAAGCTATCTTGTTTAAAACCATTTTTACCTCCTATTAAAAGTAGAATTTAAAAGCTTGCCAAAAGCAGTATTTTTGCACGATTTCAATAAATTAGACACCTTACTTTTAGAACAAATGCAAACTTTTCATTAATATTATCTAACATCATTGCAAAAATATACATTTATGTTAAAATAATAATATATAATATTAGAAAGGTGGACTTTTGTGGACACATTAACAATCGTAATAATCATAGCAATATCCATACTACTCGTTTTAGTAGCTTCCTTTTTCGCTTATAGGGCGTATCGAAACTTCAAAGCCACAGCAATAGGTAGACAAGGAGAAAGAAAAGTAAAAAACGCACTTAACAAATTTGCAAAAAAGAATGAGTACAAAACTTTACACGATGTGTACTTCCCACTCTATGATAAGACCACACAAGTTGACCATATTTTAATGGGGAAATTCGGACTTTTGGTAGTAGAGACAAAATCGCATAACGGCGAAATTTATGGCACTGAAACAGAAACAAACTGGACCCAGCTAATCGGGCGCAAAAAAAATAAATTTTACAACCCATTAAAGCAAAACAAAGCTCATGTTGACTGTATCAGACATATCCTAAATAAAAAAGGATTTTATAATATACAGATAGACAGCTTAGTAGTTTTCCCAAGCAAAAAGGTTATACTCAATATCCCAAAGTCACTTCCTATAATAACTATTTCTCTTTTAAAGAGCTATCTTAAAAAACCTAGATACTCAAAAGA
>CAYJII010000030.1:0-7410 GCA_964370225.1 uncultured Oscillospiraceae bacterium
ATCGATTCTTTATCAATGTCAATTGAGGACAACTACAGAAAAGATTTGCTGTTAATGAAATCGAAACTGCGATATTTAAACGAGAAAATACAACCACATTTTTTATACAATACGCTTGAAATTATCTCAAATCAAGCGATAACAGACGGCTCACAATCAACTGCGAAAATGTGTCAAATGCTTGGTAAAATGTTTAGATATTCTTTGCATTCATCCGACAAAGTGACATTAAAGCAAGAGGTCGAAAATATTAATAATTACATCATGCTAAAGACAATATCAGCAGGCTATGATAATTTTACATTCAACGCCGATGTAGATGATGAAATTATAAATTGTTCGTTTCCCAAAATGTCATTACAGCCAATAATTGAAAATTGTTTTAAACATGGCTACTCGCACCAAAACAAAAATTTTACGATTGATTTTTCCATAAAAAAATGTGGTGAAAATAAGATTGAAATAAGAATTTCTGATAATGGAGTTGGTATGGCTATTGAGTCGTTAACGCGCTTAAAAGAGTTACTCAGTGATGCGGACACAAATTATAATTATGATTATTCAAACGGTGGATTTGGATTAACTCATTGTATTAGCCAAATGCGAATGTTTTTTGAGGAGCATTTTTCTGTTAGTATGGATAGCATTCCGAATGAAAAAACTGAAATTTCAATTGTATTTATCCCAGCATAGAAAAAATATGAGGTGAGAATTTGCACAAAATAATAATAGTTGATGACAATAAGGTGATTGCGAATACATTAAAACTGCGCATAAATTACCTGTTCCCAGATATTGAAATTTGTGGCGTTTTTAATAATGCTGCGGACACGCTAAATTTTATGCAGCATGGGACTGATTACATAGTTGTGACAGATATTTCGATGCCCGAGATGGATGGGCTGCAGATGACTGAAAAAATAAAGAGCACTGGACTTAATGCTCAGATAATAATTATCACAGGATATGAAAAGCTAGAATATTTTAAATGGGCAATAGAAAATCAAGTTGTCGCTTTTATTTTAAAACCCATCGAAGATGAGGCGCTTTTCAATGCAATAAATTCCTCGGTTGAACGCCTAAAATCTCAAAATAGTTTATGTGAGCTTAGCAGTACAATTGAAGCGATAAAAGTAAAAGAGCTCTTTTTGAAAAAGTTTACTGAATTAACGGCACTATTCAAATCTATGACGCTTGAAAATTATAATGAAATAGCCAAAGCGATTAATAAAATGAATTATGGAGAAATGGATGACATTACAATCTATTGCATCACACCATGTTCTGCTTTACAAGTAGCAGAGGTGGAGCAAAATCTCTTGCTTAAAATTCTTAGAGAAAACCAAAATAATAAAGCTTATGAAAAACATTTATACATCAATAATAATATCATATTAGTCAATAAATTTGCAGATGATAATGAGTTTAAAGGGGTAAATAGCACAATATTAGACTTTTTGCAAGAGAATAAACTTTCTTATAAAATTGCACGTGGTGAGCAAGGGCATGAAGTGGCAAAAAACATATCAACATTAGTTTGCAAACTGCATAATGAATGCTATAATACTGAATTTTCATTCATCGAAAGTGACTATACTTACGATGAGCAGATTAACTCTTTAATAAGCAGAATAAAGCTATTACTTTCACTCAATTTATTTGATGAGGCGATTAACTTGTTTGTTAATTCGTTAAAATCCTATTCAGCTAACACGTCAATTTATTCTATGAATATAGTTTATAGCAAATTTTGTGCAACGCTCATTGAGTTTCAAAGTGATGCTGCTTATGATTTGAAATATACCAGTGAGCTCATGTTCCCGCTACTTGCATACAGTGGTTGGGAAGACTTAAAAGAGCGCTTGCTTATGGTATCTGCTAAATGCCGTAAGACACAAAAAAATGTGGGTCATACGGTAGTGAGCTACATAAACGAAAATTTTACTTCTCCTGTTTCGCTCAATACGCTTGCAAAAAAAGTGTATCTCCATCCCAATTATTTAGGACAACTAATAAAAGAAGAAACAGGTTCCACATTTAACGATTATCTTAATAATTTGAGAGTGGCACATGCAAAAGAAATTTTGCGCTCAAACTCAGATATTAAACTGGGAGAATTATCTGTGCATTTAGGCTACTCGGACAATAAATATTTCTCAAAAGTCTTTAAGAAAATCACAGGTTTTTCTCCAAGCAATTACATTAAACTAAGTTAAAGAAAAAGGTTGTCGCTGATAAAAAATACCAGCGACAACCTTTTAGTCTTTATATGGAGTATCTTTGTAGCATCTGTTTTTAAGCGATGTAACAAGAAAATCAAGAGGATATCTTGAAGCTTGACAAATGAATTGTTTTTCGATATACTATATGGGTAATATTATGTTCGTTATAACCCTGTTGATATGGTACAGGGGTCTCTACAGGAAACCTTAAATCCTACTTACGAAGATAAGCGCTAAACGCTTTCTTTGAAAGTAGGATTTTTTTGTGCGTGCTTTTAAGTTTAGTAACGAATAATAAAGCACTGTGCATTAATATGATTATTAGTAAAAGTATACGTTTAGATACAAATAATTGAGTAAGTAGGGGAGAATAGAAATTGAAATGGGCGATTAAAGGCAATGTTATTTATACAAAAAATGCAAGTGAATTAACTATTATTGAGGGCGGTATCATCATATGTGATGGGAATAAAATTATTGATGTCTATAGTACATTACCACAGGAGCATGCAGATGTGTCTATCAAAGATTACGGGGATAGAATTATTCTTCCTGGCCTAGTGGATTTACATGTTCATGCGCCTCAGTATGCATTTAAAGGCACAGGAATGGACTTGGAATTACTGGATTGGCTTGATACACTTACATTTAATGAGGAAGCTAAATTTAGTGATTTGGAATATGCAAAAAAAGTGTATTCTAAATTTGCAAACGACTTAAAAAAAAGCGCTACGACACGTGCATCAATATTCGCAAGTGTCCACGTACAAGCGAGCATAGAGCTTATGGAGTTTTTAGAGAAAAGTGGGATCATAAGCTATGTGGGTAAAGTAAATATGAACAGGAATTGCCCAGAGGAAATATCAGAAGGTGATGCAAAGACTGCAAGTGAAAAAACACTAAAGTGGCTAAAGTCGATAGAAGGAAAGTTTCGCAACACATTTCCGATAATTACACCGCGATTTATTCCTTCTTGTGACGATGAACTGCTTGATTATTTAGGTGAGATTTCAAAAGAAAATAAACTCCCAAATCAGTCGCATTTATCTGAGAATTTAAGCGAAATCGCATGGGTGAAGGAGTTAAAACCCGAAGCTGATTTTTATGGTGAGGCATATAAAATGCATGGTCTATTTGGTGGCGAGAATAAAACGATAATGGCGCACTGTATACACTGCTGTGAAAACGAAATCGAGTTGATGAAAAAGCAAGGTGTGTATATTGCGCATTGTCCGACATCAAATATTAATCTTTCATCTGGAATAGCACCAGTCAAAAAATATATCGAGCAAAATATGAATATCGGGCTCGGGAGTGATATAGCAGGAGGGCATAGCCTGTCAATATTTAAGGCAATGGCTGATGCTATAGGTGCATCAAAACTGCGCTGGAGAATACAAGACAGTGAGTTTGCACCGCTTAAAGTCAGCGAAGCGCTTTATATGGCTACAAAAAGTGGAGGCGCATTCTTTGGCAAAGTAGGAAGCTTTGAGAAAGGTTATGAAATGGATGCGATAGTCATTGATGATACTGAGCTTAACTATTTTGGGGAAACAGATATTGCAAATAGGTTAGAAAGTATTATTTATCAGGATTATGAGACGCAAATTATAGCAAAATTCGTAAATGGAAATCAGATTATATAGCAAAAGTGGTAGCATAAATATTTTGATGCTACCACTTTTTATAGTATTACAACAAGCTTAAAATGACTAATAAATTCCTATAAACGAAAGAGTAGGGCATACCCTCGAATCAGTAATTTTAATCGTGATTTTGCTAGTTTCAACCTTATCAAATTTCGCAATTCGTTTGTATCCAACGACCGTATTGTTATATACCTTCGTGTCAACGCCGTTTATATCTGCATAAATTTCAAAACTTTCTATTCGCTGACTAAAGTTTATGTTTTCTTTAAGCACAACATGACTTATTTCAGTAAGCTCTGCGAATTGAGCTGTGATGATTACTTTGCTTACATAATCATTTGCTTTATAGAATGTATCGTAGGAGTCAATTGCGACATTTTCTATAACATGAGTACTGTCGGTATCGTTAGCTGTTAGTTTTGCTTTGGAGAGCAAATTTTCATTGAAAGTTTTAGTTAGATACTCGCCCATTTCAGCGAGAATTTTTCTATCATTTTCGTGAATAAGTCCTCGTTTATCAGGTGGAATATTAAGTAACAAGAGGGAATTAGCTCCAACTGAATTATAGTATATACTAAGCAGCTTATCCACACTTTTTACTTTACCGTCCTCATCCTCATGATAAAACCAACCCGGCCTGATAGAAACATCTACTTCACAAGGATAAAAAATTAGCTCGCTTTCATCTTTTAGTATCTCACGTGAGCCCAAATCTTCGTCGGTAGAAGTAATGCCCCTGAGTCGAAATTCTTCGCTGTCGGATTGCTGAGATTTTTCGCCGATTCTCTCAGCCGTGCTTAATCTGCTCGGTACGACACTCCACTCTGCAAAGCGCGTCTTACCCGCTTCATTGCCGCACCACCTCACATCTGGCCCGCAAACTGTTATACAAGCATTCGGCTGAAGCTCTCGTATCAATTTATAGTACCTATCCCAGTCATAGACTTGTTTTTTGCCATTTTCACCTTCACCACAAGCACCATCAAACCATACGCAAAAAATTTCGCCATAATTTGTGAGAAGTTCAGTTAACTGAGCTATGAAGTAATCGTTATATTTATCAGAATATCCATATAAAGTGGAGTTTCTATCCCATGGAGAAAGATAGACACCAAATTTTATCCCCTGTAGTTTGCACTCGTCTGCAAGCTCCTTTACGATGTCGCCTTGCCCATTTTTATATGGGGATGCACCAATATTATGCGTGTTATGCTCGCTATTCCACAAACAAAATCCATCGTGATGTTTACAAGTTAAGACGGCACCTTTCATACCTGCTGCCTTTATACTGTCCACCCACTGCTTTGCAGAAAAGTCAGTTGGATTAAAAATTTTTGGGTCTTCAGTTCCATCACCCCATTCGTTACCAGTATATGTGTTAATAGTAAAATGAAAGAATGCATAAAATTCTAATTCATGCTGTTTTATTTGGCGGGGAGAGGGTGTAATTTTTACTAGGTCAATATCTTTCATAAAATACTCCTTTAGCATTTTTCTTGTTGAAAAATTAGATAATCTTCTGAATATGAGTTAATTGAAGTATAACAAATTAGGATGAGAAAAACAAGTGTTTAAGCAAGTTAGTAGGTATTTATTTTTACGATTAAACCCCCTGTAACCTTTCAGTTACAGGGGGTTTATAAATTAGAGGATTGATGTTTGCATTAATAATTATTTGCTTTGGCTAGCACTTCTTCTTCTCATTACTATAGTTAGTATGCTAGCTGCTGCTACTGAGATAGTCGCTAAGATAACAAACAAGATGTTGTTAGAAGTATCACCTGTTTTAGGAACGTCAGTGGTTGGCTCTTCTGGGTTTGTAGGGTTTGTAGGGTCTGGAGCTGTCGAATCGGATACAGTTATCACTGCTCTAGCTCGACCCATTTCGCTGTAAATTGCCACAACATATTCCTCATTTGGTGTTAAGGTTCCTAGGTATTCCGCGCTCAAAGTAACTGCGATACTACCAGCTTTCACGCTAACGCCTGCAGTGTTTATGTCAAGACCATTATCTACAACAACACCGTTGATTTCAACACGGTCATAATATGCAAAATCATCAGTGGAGGTGAGTGTTAAAGCTTCACCGGGTTTTGCCACTAGGTTAGCGCCCTCTTTTACATACGGAGAAGGAATTTGTGTATTTTCAGCGAAAATAAAGTTTTTCTCGTCCCATTTGGTTGTATCAAATCCCTCAACCAATTCTTTAGTTGGGATAGAACAACCGCTCACATTGATGTATTCTGGGTTAGTATTTGTTAAATCGATGTAGGTAAGATACTTACTGCCCGAAACATCGAGATTTTTAAGTTTAGTCGCATGATTTATACTTAAGTATTCCAACTGTGAATTTTTTGCAATAAATGTTTCAAGTAGCACACTGCGACGATTAGGCTGAGATGTTATATCGGTATTAGACATATCAAAATAAGTAACAGCCTCAGGCATAGTGAAGATGCCTGACAAGCCTGTGTTTGAAACATCTAGATACGTGATAGCGGCATCGCTTAATGATAAGGCAGTAAGCGAAGACAGTCCACTTACGTCCAAAGTTTTAAGTCCTGTGTTGTTCATAAGTAGTGTTTTAAGTGCTGTGTTTTTGCTTAAATCTATAGTGTGTAATAGCGCTGTGTTGTTAAGAGTTAGTTTTTCAAGCGATGTGTTGGTGGAAGTATTCAAAGTAGTTAGTTTAGTACCGGAAGCGTCAAGTTCTTTTAGACCGGTACAATCGTTAATATTTAATTCTACAATTCTTGAAGAAGCTTCCAAATTAAGTGTTTCCAGTGCAGTCATGCCACTTACATTTAGCTTAGCAATATTTGAATTTGTGATTTCTATCACTTTAACTCTGTCTTTAAGGGCAGGGAACACAGTAAAATCATACTCATTCATGCCAGCGTCAGGGCTAAAACTGCTCATTGTAATTGTATCCAGTGAAGTTAAAAGCTCTATCCCTCTGAAAAATTCCATTGTTGTGATTATTTCATTGCCGGCCACAACAACCTCAGTTGCATTAGCTAGTTCAGCGGCGCTTAGTCCGTCAATTCCGTCATTGTCAAATGCATATTTCACCCAAGCACGGAAAGTCGGATCAGGGAAGTTTGTATCATTAATCTCAACCACTATATTATTGTCTTGCACTGCTTTTTGTGTGCCGTATCTGAAAGAGCCTTCGCCCCATGTGCCGGTAAAACCGATAACTGCAGCTTTATTTGGCAGATAATTCCCGTTAACGTCAAGGGTTGTAAGCGGTGCTCCAGTTATATTAATGCTAGTTAGGAGATTTTGTGGAGCGTTAAGGTATGTTAGCGCTGTGTTATTAGTTAAATCAAGTGTCGTAATATCTGTGAATTGCACAGCAAGCGAGTCTAGTTTTGTGTTATTGCTCACGTCGAGTATGCTGATTACGGTTTCGCCGTCTGCACGATATTGTGTGTCAATTGATAGTGTAATTAATTCTGAGTTTTGGCTCACATCTAATGATTGCAATGAACCACCTGTAATCGAAAGGGTTTTAAGCTCCGTGCTATCAGTTACAT
>CAYJII010000030.1:7510-10001 GCA_964370225.1 uncultured Oscillospiraceae bacterium
AATTGAGGTTATGTTTGCACCGACTGTAGTGCTATCAATAGCCATATCTGTTACAGCATCAATCTCGCTGGTTTCGAGTGCGTTACTGTTGTCTAAGTCATACTGTTCCACAAAAGTGCGGAATGTCTCGTTGGGGAAGTTGGTTGCATCAATCATGATGCCCGCCGCCATAACATCGGTGCTGTTGACAAATACTGCGGAGACTGCCAAGCTTGCGACTAAGAGCCCCGATAAAATTTTGTTTTTACTTTTTGTTTTCATAAATCCTCCTAAAAATTACTTTATTATTTATTAGAATAAATAGTCTTACTTAATACTAATGATACCATTTTTTGCAAATAAAAAGCATGAGAGTGTCAATTTTGACACTCTCATTTAATGAAAATATATATCATTTGTATCTATTATTATACTTTTGTGAAAATATAGCCCTCATCGCGCGACCATTCAATTAAAAAACTGTATTTTGATAGCTTTGTACGAAGACGCTTTATTGTGCTTTTTAGAGCATTTGAGCTTTCTATATAAGGCATTTTCCACACTCTTTCATAGATGTACTCACGGCTGACATAGCTCCCTGTATTTTGCACTAATATAAGCAGTGTTGCAAATTCCTTTTGTGTAAGAAGCAAATCCGTATCATCAAATGTAGCGACATTGGCAGTGATATCGAGTTTAAGCTTGTCAGTAGCTATAAATTCAGGAACCCGCTCAGAACGCCTTAACAACGCCTCTATCCTTGCGAGCAAAACATGAAAATCATATGGCTTGGTCATATAATCATCACTACCTTCGCTTAATCCGTTAATTATATCCTCTTGAGAGGCAAGTCCAGTTAAAAGAAGAATTGGAATGCCTGAGATATTGCTCTTGCGCAAATCTTTCATAAATTCTAGTCCATTACCGTCGGGTAGCATAATGTCGAGAACAATAAGCTGAGGTGTATTTGCAAGAATACAATCTTTTGCAGCTGAAATAGTAGCAGCAGTGTCAACAGTATAACCCTCCCAAGTAAGTAAACGTTTGTTTCCACGCAGTATATTTTCATTATCTTCTACTAGTAAAATGCGCTTGGATTTAGATTCATTATGTATCATATACTTCACCTTTACTCTCAAATTGTCCTTGATAAACTGGTAGTGTGAAGGTGATTTTACACCCTTTGTTCTCTTCACTTTCAATCCATATATCGCCACCATGGGATTTGATTACAGTCTTACAGAGATATAGTCCAAAGCCAGTGCCACCCAGTGAAACTCCACGCTCAAAAACATTTGGTAAAATGTGAGCTGGAATCCCAGTGCCGTTATCTATGACTTGTACATTTATCATGCTCTTATTCAAAAATGCATGAATTTTTATGGTATCACCCATAGTATGATGATTTGCATTGGTCAGTATGTTAATTATAACTTGCGACATTAAGTCGGTATCACAAAAAACAATTAATTTTTCGCTTTGCTCTAGTATGATGTTGTTATTATTTTTAGCGAAAACTAGTTTTAGCATTTCGGTAACATTGAGCAGTAACTCAGAAAAATCAGTCTTTTGCCTGTAATCTTTTTCATTTAATGCATTTAATGAGAGCATTCCGCCTACTATGCGGCTAAGGCGCATAATCTCTGCCTGTGCATCTGATAATAGCTCGGATATCTCCTCGCTTTCACTGGAAATTTGTGCGTGACTTATCAGCCCCATTACAGTTTGAATATTCACTGAGATTACGGTTAAAGGAGTGCGCATTTCGTGGGAAGTGTTTGCAAGAAATTCAGACTTGCTCTTGCTAATTTGCGCTAGTAACAAATTATTTTCATCTAGCTTTGCTCGTTGGGATTTATATAGTTTAACCTGTAGATATGTAGTGACGCCCACTGCCAAAGAAGCGGCTATAAAGCAAATCACGATACTAGAAAAATAGTCGAATTCAGTTGTGAATGTGCTGGTTAAATCTAAGTAGAGATAATCTATCACGCATAATGCTGTGTAGATAATTAACTCAAATAGTACCATAATAAACATGGTTTTCCCATCAATCATACAAGTGGTAAATACTACAGCAAACACAAAAAAAGCAGTGATGCCACCATGGTAACCTCCACCAGTGAAAAACATTGCTGAGAAGAACAAGACGAACACAACAAAAATGGTGATAGTATAAGTGATTTTATACCGCTTAGAACGCTGAAGATAGATTACCATTAAAAGGGTATACACGCCTGATAAAGCTTTGAGTACTGCATCAAGAACTCCTGTTTGCGTTGCAATAGCCTGTATGGTCATAATTATCGAAATTCCGATGCCCGCAAAAGAAAACAAATTGAATATTTGCACGCGAAAATCGTTCTCGGGGGCAAAATATTTACTCTGAATCTTATTAATAAAATTTTTCATAGTAGCCACTTTCCAAAAATATTTTTCCAATATTATATTATATCATTATTATATAAAAAACCACTTAAAGTGTCAATTTTGACACTTGCTATAAGTTGTG
>CAYJII010000030.1:10011-32570 GCA_964370225.1 uncultured Oscillospiraceae bacterium
TGATAAGGGGATTATATAAAAAAATCTGCACCAATTGATTGCTCAATGATGCAGATTATATTGCAGTAATTTATTTTTTTAGAAAGTAATTTTCCATTCTTTTGCTTTCAATGATAATATCATATCCATTTTCTTTAACGACTTCCCAGTATTTATCACGCTCGGACACATTATTTTTACAGTTGACGATAGCATCTTTCCACTGAGCAATGTTTTCATCCTGTATTGGTAAAAACTGTAGCAAATCTGTTACATGCATTTCGTCTGTAACTTTGTCTGAAACTAATTGTATCAAGCCAGAAGCTTGAGCTTCAATCAGCGCTACAGGCAATCCCTCGTAATGCGAAGGTAAGACAAAAATATCAAATGCATTTAATAGGTCTTGAACATCGTCGCGCACCCCTAAAAAGATTACATCTTTATCAATACCCAAATCTTTCGCACTTTGCTTAAGCTCGTCCTCATCAGGCCCACGTCCGATAATTAAGAGGACAGTATCATCACGCTCACGTAAAACTTCCTTATAAACTTTTAGTAGGTATGGATAATTTTTTTGGTGCGCCAATCGACCGACAATCCCGATAACAAATTTGTCATCAATATCGAGTTCTGTGCGCTTTTTCAGACGGATTTCAGGAGAAAATTTAAATAATTTTGTATCGATAGCGTTCGCCATAATGTACGGCTTTGCTTTTTTCCCCCACATATATACACCTGCATCTTTTCCACAAGCGATAAGCTCCGTTGCATATAGTTTTGCTGCTACTGAAAGAGCCTTGTTATAAAGAGCTTTAAATTTTGTAACAGTTTCAAATGCAATGTGAGAATGAGCAATTCTCCTTTTAATTTTGTATTTTTTTCCAAAATACATCAGCGGTAAACCGCGTGAACCTAAATGAGAATAAACGATATCGTAATTCCCATTTTTAACGATTTTTTCCATCTCTTTTAAAAATGTCTTTTTATCATTTTTAAATCGTGGGATTTTATATAATTTGCAGCCCATATCTTTTATTGGCTGTTCGTAAATTCCCACATTATTATAATCGAATATAATGAAATCAAACTGGATTTTACTTTTATCTATATTTGTGCAATAATCATACACTAACTTTGCGACTCCGCCACCGTCTAATTCCGATAGCTCCTGAAGAACTCTAAGCATCTTATTCCCCCAAACTAATTGTGATATCGTATTAAGCAAATACAAAAATTATAGCTGTTTCATCAATTTGTGCATGTTATCGATAAAATGAGATGGCATAAAGTTTTCAGCTACTCGTTTTTTTGCGTTGATACCGTATGAATTTCTTAAATCTGGATTTTGCGCTAGGCGTCTCAGTGCGTCTGCATAAGCAGTAACATCTCGGTTAGCTACTTCTAGTCCAGTATTGTCGTGTAAACTTACGTAGTTGACACCGCTACCATCAATTGTAAAGGTGACAGCAGGCTTTTCAAAGTACATACCCTCAGCAAGCGCAATACCAAAAGCTTCGTTTTTGGTGATAGACGAGAAACACAGGATATCACAAGCTAGATAATAAGCCACTAAATCGTCATCGCTCACCCTGCCTAAAAACTCAATATTATCGCATCCATGAGCTTCTGCCTTAAGGCTATCAGTCAGTGGACCTGTACCAGCAATTAATATTTTAAAATTTTCGTCTAAAAGTTTTGCGGATTTAATTAAATATGTAAAACCTTTGTACTCAACATGTCTACCTACTGCTAAGCCAATGCATTTACCTTTGTATTTTTCGCGGATTTTTTGCGCAGTCGCTTCAATACTAGGAGTTACTGCAACCCTATCATCGCTAATTGCGTTAGGAATTACTATACATTTCTCTTTAAAATTTTGGAGGTATGGACTACCCTCAATATAATTAGGGCTTGTAGCGATTACAATATCCGCGCGTTTTAACATTTTCACCATTTGTAGATGAAAGAGTTTACTTAATACTTTTTGTTTTGTAATGTCTAGATGCCAGTATAAAACAAATTTTATATCAGAAGGAAGTAATGGAAGCATAATAGAAGCTACAAAAGGGTTGGGATGGTGGAACATAACAACATCAGGCTTAAAGTCTTCTATAATTTTTTTAAGTTCGTTTTTATATGTAAGAGAAAGAGATTGCGAGGCAAGTTTCGCCATACATCCACAGCGAATAACTTCGACATCATCCACAGTATCGTGGACTGTATCCTTGCTAGAACAGGTGTAGTTGCCGTCTTTTGCATCGGCGTTAAAGCATATAATTTTATGTTCGAACTCCTCTTCATTGAGTGCGCCTACGATATCTCTTGCGACTTGCTCGGTGCCACCCATGAATGGATAATAATATTTTGATATTTGCAAAATTTTCTTCATTTGAAGACCATCCTTTCTCTAATTGACTAATGCTTTGCTTAGATTACTTTAATTGCTTGTCTCAATTTGCACTTCGATAATTTCCATATCGGTATCGGCAAAAAGCGTATGCTCGCTACCAGATGTAAACTTAACAGCATCACCAGCGCTAATATTTCTTTGTATCCCTTCGTTAAGCAATCTGCCGTTCCCAGATACGATGCTTAGCAGTTTGTCGCGATTGCTATTACTATCATTTGTGAAACAACTGCCCTTGTTTACCCTAAGCTTTAGTGTCATTGCGTTATCTTTTAAATCGAGAACAGTGTATGTACCCCAAGATTTTTCTGCAAATCGCACAGTGTCGCCTAGCTGCTCAACATAGGATTTGATATCGCCACTACTTTCTTTGTCTGCAACCAGTATCCCATCAGCACTTGCAGCGACAACTAAATCTTTGCAAGACATGCAGATTAATGGAACATCTAGCTCGTTAATGATTTTTACATTTTTGCAGTTTTCATCTAAAATAACATTTCCTATGGTATCTTCGCTGATGACTTCGGTCAATGTGTTCCATGTTCCGATGTCTTTCCAATCACCTTTGTAGCGCACTACTTGAATATCTTCCTCTTTCTCGACTACTGCATAATCAAAGCTAATTTTATTAACCTCGCTAAATTTGCCGTAAAGGTCATTGTAGTCAGAAAATTCAATTAATTCATGGGCTTTTTCCATTAAATAGCTTAGTTTAAATGAAAACACTCCCGCATTCCAAAGCGCTCCTTGCTTTATGTATTCTCCCGCAACTTCAACATTTGGTTTTTCTTTAAACTCTCTTACTGAGCTTACAGTGTCAGTGCTTTTAGGAATAATATATCCGTATTTATCGCTAGGGTAGGTGGGCTCAATGCCTATTAAAGTTAAGTTTGAATTATTGTCTTCAACATAAGATTGCATTTTGCCGACAAGTTCGTAGTAGGTATCGTCTACAAAAAAATCTACAGGACAAATTGTAACTACTTCGTCCAACCCAATACCAATATTATCGTGCAAATAAGCGCATGCTAGTGCGATTGCAGGAAAGGTATCACGCCTGTCAGGTTCAATACTAATTGAAACTTTATCGCCTAACTGATTTTTGATAGCACTTACTTGTGTTTTGCTAGTAGCTATCGTGATATTAGAGTTTTCTTCTACTGAAACAATTTGGCGATATACTCTTTGTAACATAGAGTCATAACTGCCATCCTCAGTTTTAAATAATTTAATAAATTGCTTGCTTCTTATGTCGTTTGAAAGTGGCCATAAACGCTTTCCGCTACCACCGGACAATAGTATAATATTCATTAAACTCTCCCCTTAAATTAAGCGATAATTATTTTTTGCCTAAATTCTTTTTCTCTTTAAGATTATATAAAACACCAAATCCTAAATATGTTATTGCAATAGCGATTTTTGTGCCACGTTTTGCTCGAGAATCTCGCAATACAGTTTTTCTATGTTTTTTTATATTTTTCTCTATTCTTTTGCGGAGCTCAGCAAATTCCGCATCTCGCGGAATTTGCAGGTAAATGTGGAAGTTTGCACGCATCAACCTAGAGATAGCAGCAGATTTTAAATGTGGAAAATTTTCCTCTATATAAGCGAGTAGTTCATCGCAAACATCAACTAAATCCATTTTTCCCTTTGAAAAGGTAGTTAAAGTTGTTCCTTGACCGCGCAATAAATAGTGATATGTAGGATGATCCCTAAATGTTACTTTATTCGCTCTTGAGAAGATTTTATAGATAATGGCTAAGTCTTCATATAAATTCCCTTTTGGAAAACGTATCCCGTCAAATAGTGGAGCTCGGAACATCTTACACCACATGGAAGCGTTTATTTCCTCTTGATACAATAGCTTTTCAAGAGCCATATCACGAGTCCAATGCTGCATGTCTACGGGTTTTGTGATATTAAAGTCAGGTGTATCACCTTCTTCTACATCTTGCCAACTGCAACATGAGATATCAGCATCATTATTAATCATATCTTCGTATAAAGACTCGACATAATCGGGGGACACAATATCATCTCCGTCAACAAAAGTGATAATAGAGCCGCTAGCAACATCAAGTGCGTCGTTGCGCGCCATAGCAGCTCCACCATTTACACGGTGGATAACATATATCCTTGAATCTTTTAAAGCGGCAGCATCGCAGATTTCACCTGAGTTATCAGTAGAGCCGTCGTTTACTAATAGAATTTCTATAGACTGATATGTTTGTGATAGCAGACTATCAATACAAGCTGATAAATATTTCTCTAAATTGTATATCGGTACAATAATGCTTATTGTTGGATTCAAAATTGTTCACTCCTATTTTTTATCAGTAATAATATCACTAATGCTTTTTGTAAGTTTTATTTTATCAGAATGGTATCTTTATAGCAAAGACAATATCTTATCGTGTAGTGCCAGTACCACATCGTCTGTGATATTGTGCCCCAAATTTTCAACTAAATGATACTCAACAGTATCAGGATACGTATCATACATGTCAATATAAAACTTCTCTGCACCTTCATGAGTAACGATTTCATCTTCTTCGCCTAAAATCATATAATAGTTTGTGTCGTCACCATTTTCAATCAATGCATCATATGGTGAGTTTTCAGTAAGAAATGTGTCGATTTCACTAATCGTAAAATGTTCTTCATTAAAATCTATTAAAGCCTTATTCTCATAAGTAGAATAAGTGATGCCTACTCCAATCATATCTTCCCAATATGGAGAGGAGCAGATTGTCATAATGTTTTGTGGGGTTCTCTCGCCATTGGCACCGTAATGGTAACTAGCAAACCCACCCATGGAAAATCCACATAGTGTAATGTTTGACAGGTCGCAGTTTTCGTTATCCTCGTAGTAATCAAAAATTACATCAAGCTCCTCAGATGTTTGAGCAGCGATTTCGAATACTGATAAAGGGTCAGTTTCATTGCGTTCACCATGCGCATATGCATCAAGTGAGATAACAAAAAAACCATCTTTTGCGACTGTAGTAGCAAGCATTTCAAAGCTTTCTTTATTTGATGTTACACCGTGTAAAAAGACTATTACTGGTTTTTTTTCATTTGTTGTGTTGTTGTATTCTATTACAGATATATCGTCAACCCAACCTGTTCTTGTAATTAAATCATCTGTTGAATTTACTACTTGCATACCGGTAGTTTTATTGTCATTATCAAGTGTGCTATCTGAACCTGACTGTGAGTTTTGCGAAACATCAGCTGCGGATGAGCTCATTTCAGATGTCTGCCAAATGAATACTAATACAACTAACACGCTTACTAGCAGTATTGATAGTATAATAATTGCGGTTAATATCCTTGCGGGGTTACTAAAAAAGTCCTTTGAGATATCTTTTTTGTTATTAACATGGTGAAAAGTTCGTTTGTCTTTGCCGAAATGCTTCATTTCTTTTTGCCTCCAAATCCTAGTAAATATCTAAAAATATTGTTATCAAACCTATTGCAAATATATGCTAGTACTAAGCAAGTCAAAAGTGTAGATAACGTTAATAATATACTTCCAATGTTTAAGTTTAAAAACTCAAATACTTTATTAAATCCAAGTAATATCAGTGGATGTATATAATATACAAATGCTGCGGTTTTACGTGAGTATGCGCCAAACTTGTCAAATTTTGTCATAGGACGGTCAAGACAGAAAAGCACGAGAGAAAGCGAATACAAGTACATTGAAAAGAATACTTTTGGGTTGTCGATTGAGTTCATCACAAGCACTAAGTACATCGCCTCTATTAGATGCAAAATACTTGCAATAATGAAAAAGATTAATGACATTTTTGGAGTAATAATCTTTTTCACTTTGATTAATAGGATTAAATAGCCAGCAGAAAAACTGGAAAATCCTATACCAAAAATAAGTACTAATGTATCTATTTCAGAAAATTTAATCAAATCAGAAATAATAGGAATATTCTGTCCGATAAAACTATATGCGGTGATAAATGCGGATATAATATTTAGCACGATGGATATTATCGAGAAAATTAATAGTCCCTTTTCTTTAAAAAATCGGTATACAAAAGTCACAGCAATGAGTGAATAAATAAGTGCTACGATATACCATAGATGATAAAAGCTACCATCGAAGAAAAAATACTTTACTCGCTGGATTAAAAATACATCAATAGGAGTTTTGTCAATAATGACTGAAGTTACAAAGCTTATACTATAGTAAATTAAGCTCCATAGCAGATATGTTTTAAACAGGGTTAAAAGCCATTGTTTAAAATTTGCTTTATTAGCGATTAAATCTGAAATGTAGAAATATCCAGAAACCATAAGGAAAAATACGACGATAAACCTTACTAAATATCGTGGGATAAGATTGTATAAATCCATATTTATATCAATAAAAATATCTGCATGACAAGCAACGATGAAAATTGCCAAAAGTAGCCTACATATATCTATTGAATGATTGCGTGCGGGAATAGCTTTATTCACTTATGCCCCTCCTTTATTGAGCGTTTCGGAAGATGTAGTTTTTGCCTTTTTTGCCGGAAGCCCTAATAAGGTGTTGGACCATGATGTATCAATTTTAATAAGAATATATCCAGCTAGCATGCTTAACCCTTGTATGATAAAAAATAGTAATGTGCCACTAAACTCGATATTTAGTATACTAAATCCTACTGCGGAGACTGCAAGCAGTAGTGGATGGAAGAAGAATAAAAAGTTTGCAAAACGTCTTGCCATTTCTGAAAATCGAGTGTATTTTATCATTGGGAAACGTAGTAATGTTAAAAACAAAAAGAAAACTACAGCATATGTTGCAAATTGTGAATACGGTCTTTCTATCCCTTCAAAAAACAATACCATAATACTACTTTCTATGATGTAAATTATTACTGCAATTGAGAGATAAACCATTATTTTTTTATTATCCAATTTTTGTAATATCTTCTCAAATCTATTGAATAAATATCCCATTGAAGCGAATGGCAATCCGATTAATATAACACTACGAAATGCGAAAAATCCTTCCCAATTGAAGAAGTCCCAAATGAAGCCTACATCCTTAAATAAAGTGTAGTAAGGAGACCCTAATGCGCCAATGAAGAATAGGAGAATGGATGAAATTGATAGTATGAACAACCCTTTTTCTTTCCAAATTTTAAAAACAATACACATAATTATCATCGAATAAAGTATTGCTGGGAAGCTCCATAAATGTGGGTAACTACCAACTGTGAAGAAGAATAAGACTCTTTCAACTAAAAACTGCGTGATAGGGGTACCGCTTATGAGGACAGATTGTACAAAGCTTGCAATATAATAAATTATTGTCCAAACGATGTATATCTTAAGCATTCGTGGAAACTGAGCCTTAAATGCATTTTTACCGCTAAGAAGTGCCTTGCAAAAAAAGTATCCTGATATACAGGTGAAAAATTGCACGACATATCGCCCTAAAACCCCATTTATAAAAATGTGATAAAATGTTGGGCTAATGTCCATTAAAAACTCTGAATGTGCCATTACTGCACAAGTTGTTGCAATAAAGCGGAATATATCTATTGAGCAATTTCGCTGTGGTTTTAAAGTCGTAACTTGACTCATGTTTAAAATTTCCTTTCCGATTACGATTTTCCCTTAATGATACTTTTCATTTCTTTAAACGTACTAGCTAGCTCTTTTCTTTTGATGAAAAGGTACAAAAGAAAACATGCTACATATATTAAAGTGGCATAAAGTCCGTTCATAGTGAAATTGCAAAAGATAAATACCCATGTTAGTCCTTGTTCTAGTAGAATGTCAGGGATAGCGTTTCTACTCAGTTTCTTTTGAAGGAGCAATTCTGCAAAAATATTTTTAAATGCTACGAGCAAAACTATCGAAAGCACTGCCATGTCGAGATTGTTTAATCCAAACACAGTTATAGCAGTCAGTACTATGCTCAAAGCGACAGAAGCGGAGTTAACAAGCAGTATTTTCCCACCTTGCCCATATATATTAAAGTAAGTATTAGTCAACATGAATGAGCGCGCCTCAAATATGCAAACTGGTAGCAAGACAGCAAGGTATTTAAGGCTATCTGCATATTGTGGGAGTAAAATTTCAAGTACAAAACTGATTGGTGTATAAAAAATTAGTACTACCAATATCGGCAATGTTGTTGACACTCTCACGATGCCATAGAGTCGCTTAAGTTTGTCGGGGTCAGTTTGTTTTAGCATGGGGAAGAGCACTATGCCCACTGCGCTTATACAGGTGACTACCATATTTGATAAGCTGAGTGTGAGCGAAACTTTGCCGAAAACAACAGTTCCCCAATGGTTTTCTATACCAAATCTGACTATACCGATGATTAATTGTCCAGCAAAATTAGCAAGTAAGAGTTTATAACCTAAGTTTAGTACAGATTTAGTTTCCCTTAAAATATTTTGCATGGAGGGGAGTGGGGTTAAAACTAATTTTCGACAAATAATGACAGCATAAATGAGTGACAAAAGTCGTGCAAGTAACTCAGCATAAATGAGCGATTTAAAGTCTCTGCCACCAAAAGCTAAAACGATAAGAACAAAAACAAAATACATAATGCGCTCTGCTGTTGCAATGCGCGCATAGTCTGCAATTCTATTTGTAGTTTGCAAAATTGATTGCAAGCAGTAGCGGAGTATATCCAAAAATGCAGATATAAAGGCGAAAGCCAAGGCGGCTTGTTTGTTTCCATCTGTGATATTTAAAATTAATACAAAAAATATGAGGGAATTAAATATAACTTCAAAAATTGAGAGTGACCAAAATTGACCTGCGACATCACTTTTATTTAGTGAGTCATATTTTTTTCCACCATGTTTTAAGTACAGTCCTTCACACCAACCTAGCGACGAGTAAACAGCATACGTGAGATAAAACTGGTATAGCTGCCAGTAACTGTATTCCTCCACGCCCATAACCATGGGGAGAAAAAGTGTGAGCACTATGGATATTAAGAGCCTGATAACGTTTACGGATACCGCTCGAAAAATGTTTGAAATAAAAGATTTAAATTTACTATTCATATACACTCCGGATTATCTATCAAAAACTGATTGATATGGTATTACATGATACCACTCATTTACGTAGACATTGTATAATAGATTGGCTAAAAATATTGCTATAACTAAAATACAAAGCACTACTCTTCTATGATGTATCTTCTCGCGTTTTAGCATCATTGGAATACCTAGCATAAGTGGAGTAGTAAAACATATTAATAAACGGCTTGATTGAGGAATGGAAGTTGTAAAAAATACCATCATAGTACCAAGCCAGTATAAATTTACAATGAAATTATAGTCTTTATCATCTTTGTTCTCACCATAGTAATAATAAAAATCATATAAAAACAAGATGATTACTGAAAAGGCAAACCCTATCAAGTAAAAGCCAACTGAATCAGAAAACACAGAATCAAGATACCATGAATATTGAGTTTTAGAAACAATAAACTCCATTACTTTATTAACAGGCACCATTAAAACAAGCCCCGCTAATATTGAGACTGCATGTAGCAGAGGTCGCACACGAAATCCGTATAAAAAATAAAATGGTAAGCAGATAATTGCGCTGGTGTGGATTGTGAATGCGATTAAAATAATAATTAAATACGGCAAAAACTTTCTTTGCTTAATGAATTTTATAGCATAGAGGAATATTGCAAGTGTCATCATTTGACGGACTTGGTTCATGGAATTAAAATATACTGCATCCAGTACAAAAAATAAAATGCTAAAAGAATAGTTTATCGATTGGTCGTATATTGCCTTGAAGAAAAATCCGTATGTAATTATGCTACATACTGCTACCATTAGTGCGAAATCGGGATAAATAGCATATACAATTTTATTTAATAGTGTAAACCCTATTTCGCTAAATGGATCTGTTTGAAGTTCGTTAATCCCATAAAAATGCTCGTCATATATCGGCCAGTCAGTTCCGACTTCATGGCGAAGCGAAGCGATTATGATTAACGGTAATGCCGACATAAGTGCAAAGAAAAAACGACGGCTCTTAATGCTAAAAACAATGTTTTTGCCATTTAAATTTTTAGTTATTTGCAAGGCTGAACGCTCACTCGCGGCTGCAAGAGAGGCAAAAATTAATGAAAGAATAGTTCCTATGAAATATATTGCCATACTTGCACTCCTTTTAAAAATAATTATACTTTCCGTATTGATTTTATTATGCTTATTTACTAGATGTTAAATTTGTTGTTGTTGACAAATAGAATTTGTATGTGCTACAATCACTATAAAATCACCGAAATTATAGGAGAGCATCAATGTCCATTAAAACAATAAAAAGAATATTAATAGTAGCAGTAATACTGCTATCGTTTACCGTGTTTTTAGCCATAGGGTTTAATTCTAGACTAGAAATCACAGAATATAGTTACACAAACTCCAAAGTGCCTGAGGAATTTGACGGATACCGTATACTACAAATTTCTGATTATCATAACAAAGATTTTGGAGACAATCAAGTGTCGCTCATTAAAGCAGTAGAAGAGCAAAACCCTGATATCATCGTGTTAACTGGTGATATGGTTGATAGAAGTCATACTGAAATCGAATCTTCACGAGAATTAGTGGAGGGTATTGCACATTTAGCACCAACCTACTTTATTACTGGGAATCATGAGTTAGATCCAAGCGCACAAACTTTATACGATCAATTCATAGAAGTAATGGAAGAAAACGGTGTTGTTCATTTGGATGATAAAAGCGTAAATCTTCAAATTGATGACGCACAAATTATACTTACAGGGCAAAAATATCTTGCGCATTATGTAGGTGATTACTTAAAACCAGCAGACACAGACTACTTTAATGTACTCTTATATCATGGTAGTGATAACTTTGATATAGTAGCCCCATTTGGATATGATTTAGTCCTAAGTGGGCATGTCCATGGGGGTGTTATAAGACTTCCTTTGATAGGAGGTATATTTGGGAATGACGGTGAACTTTTCCCAAAATATGATGCTGGTATGTTTGAAAATGGTAATGCCACTTTAATTTCTAACCGTGGCATAGGGGACGCAGACTTACCACGATTTTTTAACTCGCCAGAAATCACAGTAATTACACTGCATAACGACTAGCTAGAATTAAACTTCTGAACTGTCTGGGATTACACCGATAATATTTAGTTTGCCATATAATGTTGCATCTTGAACAGTGACTAGTCTTAGTGATAAAATTTCCAGTAAAACTGAGATAAAGCACACTAATAAAATAGAAGCACCTGCTGCAATTCCAACGATAATAAAAAATTGAGATTGCGCATTATATGTAAGAGTAACGCCTGAGGACAAGTCTAAAACAGATATTACATGATCTTCGTTCATTATCTCACTCACTTCTGCAACAAAAGCGTTTGTCACTTCGTTAGCAACATCTATAGTGAGTTGTGGTTCGGAGGAAGTTGCGTAAATATTGATTACAGATGAGCTGTTTACATATGAGTTTTCGTTATCAAACTCAACTTCAATCATATCATAAATATCATATTTAGTTAAACTAGTATTCCCGAGTGCGTTAAGCGCTCTTTCTGCTACAGTAAGACTTTTGGCAATTTCTGCATATTGAACGCCCTCAGCAGCGTTGCCATAACCACTAGTGTTGCCGGTATAAGCACTTGCACGAGCGGTATATGCATTGTCGTGGTCCATAACAAAGTAGGCAATAACGGAAGCGACGATAGCTACTGCAATGCCGATAATTAAAGCGAGTGGCAGTCTGCGAAGCATAGTTTTAAGACATCTCATATAATCGATATTAATAATTTTTTCCATTTAATTTATACCTCCTTTTTATGTTTGAGTTTTATCATTTTAACTACAAGCATGATAATTAAAATTAAGATAAGTCCACCGCAAGCAGCTGTTATATAAAACCAAAAGCTGTTGCCTTCAAAAATGTTTATAGTATTTGAAGAATCGTCTACAGATACGTTTGTATTTGTGTTTGCATCAGTAACATTAAATGTGTACGCTTGCTCTTCTGTGTCAAAAGATTCACCGCGTTCATTTTCGTATGTAGCAGTTATGCTAATATCAGATTCACCGACAGTGTCAAACATAATATAAGTGTTGACCGCAAAGCTTGCACTTGGTGAAAGTTCATCTTCGGTAAATGTTAATGGGCTGTCAGTGAAATCGCCTGTTACTGTAACAGTAACATTGCTTATTTCAGTTTTGCCAGAGTTTGTGCTATTAATGCTAAGATGGGTTTGTTTGCCTGCTTGAGCAATTGTAGAAGGATTAGCTACATCAAGGCTTAGCTCGGTTTTCTCATATTGCATTAATGTGATAAAAGTACTATTAGTAAAAGTTACATCAGTCGAAGTATCATAAGTGAAGGCAAATTCAAAGTCAACTGTTGGAAGAATAAACGAGTCTTTTACATCAAGTGTAATATCAAAATATGTGGAAGCTCCAGCTGCTACATAAGGGATATAGTGCTGGTTAGTTTCGCCTTTTGGCATGATAAAACTTTCTGATCCGACAAAGTAAAAGCTTGACATAATATTGTAAGCGTCAGTCGTGGGATTAGCGTTCGTGATATAAACACGCAGAGTAAAAGTAGAGTCGACTTCAACTACACCGTCTACAACTTCATAATCAGATACATAAATGTATGGATTATGACCTTTTAAATGGTCAAGAGACGCTGCGCTCACTGGTGTAGAAAGTGCAAGAATAAAAACCATGCACAATATGAGGTATGATGATATTTTAGAGATTGTTTTCATTGCGGTTCTCCTTATCTTGGGACGAACTTTTCTGGCTTATAACAGTTTTCTTTTTTTCTTTATTTTTATAAGCGTGTTCGTATTTTTTAAAGTAATCGTAATCTTTTACATATTGGCGATATTCGGACATTTTAACTTTATTTTCAATTACACCAATGATGTTTGCTTGATTGCTAACAAGGCGTTCGTAAGCTTGCTCGAGATATTTTTTCTTTGAACCATCCATTGCTGCAACTAAAATTGTCGCATCTGCTCTTAGCGAGTAAAAATTAGAGTCAACGGATGAACTTATTGCAGGCCCGTCAATTATTATGTAATCAAATTTATCGTTGACATCCTGAAATAGATTAGCTAAATTTGATGAATAAAGCATTTTCATGGGATTGTCATCTTCGACATTTCCACAAGAAATATACGATAGATTTTCCCAGTTGGTGTGGTTTATGATTTCGCTTATTGTTGCCTTGTCTTTAATAAAATCCGCCAAGCCGACACCAGCTTCTTCGTTTAACCTTTTGCAACTATTATCTTTTCTTAAGTCGCCGTCTAATAATAATGTTTTCCAGCCCGAAACAGATAGCGAAATTGACAACTCAACCGCAATCGATGTTGTCCCTACACCGGGCTCGGATCCACAGAGATAAAATAGCTTATATCCATGTCTTTCTTTGTTCATGCACAAATTAAAAACCGCACTATCAAAAGCATCGTTGATTACAGAGCTTTTATGGCGATAAATGTTAACTAGATTACTCATGGTTAACCCCCTCGTATAATAAAAATAATGTATTTGGCTTTATATTTTGGGGAGCAAAGCCTACCAAAACATAAAAATATATTGCTATTGATACAATAAAATGATAAAATGAGCAGTAATACTCAAGCTAATTATAACAGAATTTTTATGCACAATGCAAGGAAATATTGGGAAATTATAGTGATATAATGCAAAATTATTCTTTTGACTATATTACAATTGCGATTATAATAGTTTTCTGTGATATCTGTTTAAAAACATATAATTAAACTTATTTAAATAAAATATGCACAGAGGAGAAAAGAGGGGATATAATGAACAATTCTAAAAAGAATTTTATTATTACAATAGTGATAGTATTGGTATTTATGCTTTTCTATTATTATAATCAACAAAATTTACAGGGAAATAATGGGGATGATAATTCTCAAGCTGATATTGTTTATGAAGAGAGTGCTAGTATTGATGTAAATATCAGCTATGGAAGCGTCGGATTTGAAACAGTATCACACGAAACTGGAAATGTTGAGCAGTGGGAAATTGATCCAAACTCAAATATTTTTTCACTAAAATGCATGGCGGACACAGAGCTTGGGGATGAATTTTACGATACGGTAAAGATAACTGTGGAGTATCTAGATGTGGGTGTTGGGAATTTTACACTATTATATAATTCGACGCAACTAAAAGCGGATATCATATCAGGACAACCCGCTAATATTTTTCCCACCGGAGCCGAAATAAACTTTGATGTAGCCCTGACTATGGATAGTATGAGGCAATCGGATATTGTTCAGCTAGGCGATACAGGGGAGTGGAAAACGAAAACTTTTCTGCTAAATGATGCAGATTTTACGCAGTCTATTGAGGGTGCGGATTTTGTGATAGTGAATTATGTACCAAGCCAAACTTATATATTCCCTACATCACTGACAGTGAGGAATATATCGCTTGAGTACGAAAATTATGTGGAAAATAAAAGTCAAGTTTCGGGCGATTTAGTATACGATATCATAAATTTAGCTGACGGAAGTACGGTTATTAGCGAAAGTACAAGTATTGACTTAACTGATAATGAGGCACAAAGTTTTAGTGTTATAAATACATTCACACATAATAGCTGCTATGAGCTTAAAGTTATCAGTGTTGAGAACGAAGCGGTGATAGGAGGAACAGAGTTTAGTGTGATGCCTTTTTTTGAAGAAGATACCGTGAGCGCTAACGATGTTTTTGGAGTATGTACGCATTTTGGTCTTGAGTGGTTTGATGGTGATGTTAACCTTAAGACAAGCGCTGCTGCATTGATGGGAGCGGGTTATATCAGAGATGAAATCAACTGGCATCGAGCAGAAACTGAAAAAGGTATTGTGAACATTCTACCCGAATGGGATGTGTTTGTAGACGAAGCCATTAAGTCTGGAGTAGAGCCTGTGTTGATTTTAGCATATGGTAACCCTTATTATGATGAAGGTGGACCACCGCATACAGAAGAAGGATTAGCTGCGTATGCAAATTATGTTAATACAGTAGTGGAGCATTTTGAAGGGCGAGTTAAATATTTTGAGGTGTGGAATGAGTATAATCTAGCGGGAACAGCATTTAATAGCACTTCAAGGCCGGCAGAAGATTATGCGAAACTGCTAAAAGTGGCATATCCTGTTATTAAAGAAGCAAATCCAGACGCGACAGTAATTGGTGGAGCAATGGCTGGACTTGATGATAATTGGATAAAAACAGTGCTAAGTGAAGCTGCATACTACATGGATGCATTGTCATATCATCCGTATACTTATCCCAATAATCCTGAGTATGGAGGCTTTGCAGTTTCAGCAAATTACTTAAGTGATGTTATGGCAAGTTATAACCCTAATTTATCACTGTGGGTGACAGAAATAGGTTGGCCGACAATGCAAGAAGAATCAGGGATAAGCGAGATGGAAGCAGCAGAATTTTTAGCAAGAAGCTATATTCTTTCAACCGTAGTATCGGTGGATAAAATGTTTTGGTATGACATGGTTAACGACGGTACAAATCCTAGTTATAGTGAGCATAATTTTGGGCTACTACATTCGTGGGATAATGAGCCTGCATTGGCTGCAAAATTCCCATATCTAGCATATAATACGGTGTCCAATCAGCTGCATGGAGCAAAATTGCAGTGGAGCGACGGATTATCTGCAGATGTATTTTATGCAATGTATGATAAAGAGGAAAGTGGTACGAAACTTTTGATAGTGTGGACAGTGGATAAAGAAGCAACAATGACACTTAATACTATTGGGGATGAAGTGAAAATTACAGATATTTTATCGAACTCTGAAATAGCTGCGACCGAAAATGGGCAAATACAAATCCCTGTTACCACTTCGCCGATTTTTATTGAGGGTGGATTTACGGATATATTCATAGAATCTTTTGAATACATTGATTAATGTAAAGCATAGAATACATAAAAATACATAATACTATGTTTTTATGTATAATATGACAAAAAACATGCAATAATATTTGTGCAATCATGGAAACATACAAAATTTGAATAGATATGTATTTTTATAGTAAAACTTGTTTATTTTTCTCCTTAAATAAGATATAATTTTTATATAAAGATAGATATTTTTATAGTTAATAGGAATATTTGTCAAATTCGGGGGGGATTTTCTAATGCACAAACGAAATTCAAGAGCTAGTCTTGATGTCGTTCAACTATTTATTGACATTTTACTTATACTGACAGCATACGCAGCTGCCAATCAAATTTATGCGTTCATAACAAAGAGTTATGTGGAGCCAAGCTATTTATGGGCGCTTGTTGTTTTTGGCGTTATATTTTTATTATTTATGTCAGCTAGAGACATGTATGATTTCACAACATTTTATTATGTAGATAGAATTTTTCGGCGAACTTTAATCTCGACGACATTTTCGTTGTTGTGCATAACTCCACCTATACTCTTAGCTAATTATGACTTTGCGAGTAAACTTTTTTTCATTTTATTCGTAGTGTTTGCTTTTGTGCTTAACGTAAGTTGCAGAGTTTTTATACGATTTGCTAGAAAATCCAATATGGGGGGCGGTTATACCCGAATTTTATTTATCGGTAGTCAGGAAATGTATGATAGATACAATGAGTATGTGAAAAAAACATCCTATAAAATAGAAGTTGTATCAAGACTTGATTTTGATGCGCCAGAGCTACAAACAGAAGAAGAGATGGAAGAGTTGCTTGTGAAATTAAGTGTTAATGAGCTCACTTTTGTAAAATGTTTTGATGTTCCAACACCGATAAAAGTTAATAGTATTTTGCAAATATGCGAAGATATGGGAATAACTACTCACTTGCTATTGGACACATATGAATTGCCTGAGTCAGAAAAATTTATAAGCAGCATCGGCACAGTACCAGTGCTAACATACCACAGTGTTTCGCTTGATAGGGTGCAACTGTTTTGGAAAGCAATTATGGATATATCTGGCGCATTGTTTGGGCTGATAGTATTTTCTCCAGTTTTCTTATTTACTGCTTTAGCGATTAAGATAGAGTCGCCAGGACCTGTAGTTTTTGCGCAGGAGAGGGTAGGTAAAAACGGAAAGAGATTTAAAATTTACAAGTTTAGATCGATGTATAAAGATGCAGAAGCTCGCAAAGCTGAACTGCAAGCAAAAAATAAAATGTCGGGCGGATTAATGTTTAAAATTGACGATGACCCTAGAATAACACGAGTGGGCAAATTTATTAGAAAAACCAGTATTGACGAGCTACCACAGCTAATCAATGTGGTAAAAAGAGATATGAGCCTTGTGGGTACACGCCCGCCTACAGTGGATGAAGTGGAAAAATACGAGCGTCATCATCATAGGCGTATTAGCATAATGCCTGGGATAACTGGCATGTGGCAAGTTAGTGGTCGTAGTGAGATAACTGATTTTGAGGAAGTAGTTAAGCTTGATAAAAAATATATTGAGCAGTGGTCTATTGGGCTTGATATTAAGTTGATTATTAAGACAGTAACTTCTGTATTAGGTCGACGCGGGGCAGTTTAAAGCTTCTTATATACATAAAAAGTAAGCTCATGTAAATTATGAGCTTACTTTTCTTATTTCAACAACTATGACTAATTACTAAAACAGTAATTTGCAAATTCTATTCCAAACCCCATTTTGCAAGCGACTGCAAGGTTGGCATTAACTCTTTTGATTTTTCTGTAATAAAATATTCCACCCTAATAGGCATTTCGTTATATTGGACGCGTGTAATCAGCCCATCTTTTTCAAGGTCTTTTAACGATGAGGCGAGCATAGTGTTAGTAATTCCGTTAACTTTTTTCATCAGCTCATTATATCTTATACCTTGCTCACCCGAAAGAACGCAAAGTATAGGTATTTTCCATTTGCCCCCGATGCGTTTTAGTGCAGTTTGCAAAGGACAGACTTTTCCACAAGGACAGTGGTTTGCTGTACATACACTCATTTTTTTCTTACCTCCTCATTTTAATTTGCGTTATTGACTGTAGCTTTACTATATGATATTATTATATCAACTCAGAAAAACAAAGTCAATATTAAAAACTTATTAAAGGAGAGCGTGAAATGAAAAATTTAGAAAATGTAAGCAAATTATTTATGGATCAAGAAAGCACTAAAATTATTAGCACTGTGTCAAAAGATGGTGAGGTACACTCAATCGTTGCGGGTAGCATCATGGTGTTAGATGATGATACTATGGCGGTTGCAGAAGTATTTATGAATACTACAAGCGCTAATTTAGCAGATAATGACAAAGTAGCTTTGCTTGCAGTGAAAGGGATGGAATCATACTTAGTAAGCGGTACGGTGATAAAAAGAAGCACTGACGGTGGGTTATATGACACAATTGCAGAGAAATTTGCAGCAATGAATATGCAAATAAAAGCAGTTTGGACATTTTCTATTGATAAGATTTATGATGAGAGTGCAGGTCCAAACGGAGGCAAACAAATTTTTTAGTTAGTACATATAGCGTGATAAATGAAAAACAGTATCAAGTTTATACTTGGTACTGTTTTTGCTATCGGATATTTTTTCGTAAAAGCAAAAGGGAAAAGCCAAGCAATTAAGCTTGGCTCCTCCCTTTTGTATCATGAACAGAACTAGATATTTAAGTAGGTTGAGGTTCGTTTTTCACCTCTTTTTTACGCATCATTATCATTAAGATGAACTGCACTATAACTATTATTGCAAATACAATACTGTAGATATCAAATATTGTCATAGGAAGTGTGAAATCCTGTGTGATAAACAATAAGATTACGCTGAAAACTGCTAGAACAAATAGGATTGCTTTGGTGACAACACGTTTTTTGCACCTAGTTTCACTTTCCTCTTCAGTATAGTCATCATCAGTTTTTGCATCATCTTCCTTGCCTTTTTTTGCTCTTGCTACGAAATAAATTATCATTAAGAGCATTGCGACAATTGTCATAATCAAGTCAAATAAACTCCATGCGCCATCTGGGATATATGCACTTTGTGGTACTCCGTTATCAGTTATGACAACACTCTCTACTACACCATCATCATAGTGAACTGCGATAGTATTATCCCCATCGTCTAAATCAGTGAATGCTTCGGGAGAAATAGACACGATACCATTTTCGACTTCAAATAAATTAGGTTCGATGGACTCATCGTTAATAGTGACATCATTAGGCATTTCGTCAGGCCTATTCGTATCAATATCAATTCCGCCATCTGGTTTTACTTCTATAGATGGCTTATTATTATCACCTGAATTATCAGGAGGGGTACCGACGTTGCCCTCTTCTTCGAGTGCACTCTCGGTGTCATCATCATCTGGGAAAACGGTTATGATGGAATCTTGATATATGAATGTGTAGTTGGAGCTGTTACTTACTACTTCCTTTGAAAATACTATGGGGTGCTCACCGATTACTGTCCCATCACTTTCGGTAGTGAACGCAGCATCTTCTGTGACTATTGTATTTTTAGTATCACTTCCTTTAAAATTATTAGAATATGTGAAAGTTAATTCTGGGATTTCATCACCGACTATAATCTCTTTTTCATCAGCAGTAACGGTAATTACTACCGGAGTAATTGTTACCGATACAGTAGTAGTAAAGCGATCATATGTGTTATCATTTGGGATAAAGGTGACATTCACATTTCCTGAATCATCAACATCTTTAGGCGGAGTAACAAAAACCCATGTGCCATCCACTACATTGCCTGCATTATCTCGTGCTGTACCAACAATCAAGCCATTTTCTAAGTTCTCTGCATCATACTCGACAGTGATATTATCTGCAACAGCTTGAGTAATCCTAGGAGTAGTATCTGGGACGGGATCAGGTGCAGGTGCCGGAGCTGGTGGAGTAGGAGCAGCATTTACTGTTAAAGTTGCAGTCTGATATGAGAATATGTAGTTTGTAGTATTGCTTTGAGCTTCTTCGCTAAAAAATATTGGGAACTTGCCAGTAGCGTTACCATCGGTGTTAGTAATTACTGTGGGATCTTTTGTGACTACGCTTTCTTTGGTATCGTTACCTTTAAAATCGTCTGAATAGGTATAATCAAAACTAGGTAGCAAGTCACCCGATGTGATTGTTTTATCCACTGCTGAAATTGTGATTTCTACAGGAGTAATTTCCACTTTTATAGTAGTATCAAATTTATTATACTTATCGAGATCATCGGGGGTAAAGGTAACTACTACATCGCTTGAGGAATCGTCAACATCTTTAGGCGGTGTAACAAATGACCATGAACCAGGTATGGTATTTCCGTCGTCATCCTTGACTATACCTTCGATTATAGAATCATCGAGATTTTCACCTAAATATGGCGTTGTAATATCGTCTAGTTCAAAGATGTTTGAAGGAGAGAGTGTTTGGGAGTATATATCCAATGTAGTTTGCTTGTAAACAAATACGTAGTTATTTGGGTTAATATCATACATCTCATCTTTTGCAAAAAGCTCAACATTAGTGTCATTTGTAACTGGGAAATGCCCCGCTACCAAGCTATCAGTTAATTCTTTGTCTGCTTTTTTTGGAGTGTAGTTTGGATCTGTTTTTACAACTTTCTCATAGGGTTCATCAGCTAACCAGTCCAATACATCAATTGTTTCGCTTTCAAATGGTATGCGCGCATACGAGCTTTCGTTGACCGTAAATATTGGCAACTTATCGCCAACTTCAATCATATTATCTGGGTCAGAGGAGCTTGGTGTTATCTCAAATTTTAGAGGAATAATTGTTATGTCGACATCAGTAACGACGTTATTACTGTTCACGTATTTGTCTGGAAAACTTGGTGTAAATTTAATTTCATAGTTTTGTGGAATGATAAAGTCTTGTTTAGTTTCATCGTTCCAATGCACATGTTTAGCACCTTCGCCAACATATGCCCACGTTCCCTCCACTGCATTACCATTGCTATCTACGGGGTTTGGTAGAGTACTTAACTCTACTATTTTTGCATCATATATTTCTTCAAAAGAATTAATTTCAGGGATGATTATAGTAGGCTTCTCATCGGGGTCACCTGAAGGTGGGCAAACGTTATCAGTGTAGCTAATGTTTAAATATTTTTCGTTAGTATAAGTTTGTGATGAAGTCGCAGCAGCGGCACTATCACCAACAAGCAATGTATAAACATCAACTAGTAATGGAGCGCCCCAATATGCAGAAGTACCGCCGACTGCGGTTATTTCGCCAGATTCAGCTGGTAGGAGCGAGCCGCTGATACCGTAGATTCCACCTTGTGCGAAAACACTGCCACTATATACTGAGCCAACACCAACGCTGATTCCATTTCCTGCTTTTGACACTGCATTAATTGTACCGCAATTTACAAAGCTAATCGAGCCGTTTATACCATGATGATTGGTATTATCCGATGTAGTTTTAGCATCAAGTATCACGTTTTGAACATGTGCAATTGCTCCGTTAATACCATGTCCATTTGTTGCAGATGCATCAATTGTTATGCCCGAAACATTATTTAATGCCCCGTTAATGCCATGTGCATCAATCCCGTCTCCGCCACTGCCACCAGTAGCGATTAGCTTACCAGTTCCGTTAAATGAAGTAGTATCTACCATTAAACCTGTTCCGACTGAATTGATAAAGCTATTTGTGCCTTCAAGTTTTATGGATACATTTGGCTCAATGGATAGCACAGGAGAAGCAGAATTTCCGCTTGCTACTACATTGCTAAAGGTGAAAACCATAGGTGCAGTTTGAGTTATAGTTCCAGTTACATCTGGGTGCGAAGTTATCTCGCCTGTACTTGTTATGGTTACTGCAATATCGTTGATTTTAAACGGTGTGGTTAAATCAGCAGAGGGGTCTGCTGACACCAGGTATACAAATTGAAGTAATATCGTCATGCATAATAATATCGATAAAGGTTTTTGGTGTTTTGTGTTTATCATTCCATTTCTCTTTTTCATTGGGGGAACTCCTTTTTAACAATAGAAACCATTGGTCGTATGCGTTTATTGCTAGTAATATTATACCAAAAAAACTGCGTAAAATCAATGTTAATGTTGAAAGATATTATGCAACTTTAACAAAAATTACTAATTTTGTGCATCTTATTAAATACTAGTGCAAAAACATGTCGTATAAGTAT